>JBBDXN010000132.1:0-6391 GCA_040902305.1 Candidatus Rokuibacteriota bacterium
GGGCGGGCGCGAGGGCGTCGGGGCCGGCGACGTGCTCGCCGTGGCCGCCGAGGGCCGTGGCGAGCAGGTCGTAGCGCGAGGGCTCGAGCTCGCAGCCCACGGTGCGGTCGGCGCCGTAGTGCTGGATCTGGAGCTGGTGCTCCGCGTTCCAGCGCGCGTCGTTGCCGATCACGGTCACCACCGGCAGGCGGTAGCGCGCCGCGGTGTCCAGCTCGAAGGCGTGGAACCCGAAGGTGCCATCGCCGAGCGCGGCGATCACCGGCCGGTCGGGATAGCGGAGCTTGGCCGCGATGGCCATCGGGATCGCGCTGCCGATCGAGCCGGCGGGGCCGTTGATGAGCCGCGCCGGCGCCTCGAGGCCGGCCTGCACCCACTGGCCGAACTCCCCGCCGTCGGCCACCAGGATCGCGCCCCGGTCCAGGTACGGCTGGAGCGCCGCGCAGACACGCAGCGGATGGATCGGCGCCTGCGATGACCGGCGCGCGGCAGCCCACTCGGCGGGCACGGTCGCCCGCGCGCGTATGACCTCGTCACCCCAGGCGCTATGAGTCCACACCCGGCCGCGGGCGGGGCCCGCGAGCTGATCGGCCACCGCGGCCGGATCGGCGACGATCCCGAGCGCGGCGCCGGCGCGCAGGGAGGTCGCCTCGGCATCCACCTGGATCACCCGGCAGTCCGCGGCCACCGCCGGGGGCTGCGCGAAGCGGACCACGAAGTCCGGCTTCTTGCCCAGCAGGAGGAGCAGGTCGACCTGGGCCAGCAGCGGCGCGGCCAAATGCAGCCACGGATCGTTGAAGCCGCGCGGGCTCTCCATGGGCAGCGCCGGTACCCCGGTCGCCTCGACGAGGCGCGCGACGGGGTCGCGCCGGGCGCCGCGCGCCATCGCCGCGCCCAGCAGGATCATCGGGCGCCGCGCTCCCGCGAGCAGGGCCAGCGCCTGCTCCACCTGCGCGCCGGAGGCCGTCGTCGCCGCCGCGCGGGGCGGCGCCCGCGCGGCGCCCGCGCCCGCCTTCGCCTCGAGCAGGTCGCCGGGCAGGCTCACGTGCACGGGCCCGGGCCGCCCGCTGCGCGCCAGCTCCAGCGCGGTCGTGATGTCCTCGCCGAGGCGCGCGGCGTCTTTCGCCATCCACGAGGCCTTGCAGACCGGCGCGGCCACCGCGGCCTGGTCCATCTCCTGGAAGGCGCCGCGCCCGAGCTGGCCGGTGGGCGCGTGCCCGCTCAGCAGAACCACCGGGGATTCGGCCATCAAGGCGCCGTAGAGCGCGGAGACCGCATTGCAGTGGCCGGGCCCCGCGGTCACCAGCGCCACGCCCGGCTCTTCGGTGAGCCGCCCCCACGCGTCCGCCATGTGCACCGCGGCCGCCTCGTGGCGCGTGTGCAGGATGGAGAGGCCGCTGCCGAGCGTGGCGTCGTAGACCGACAGGATCTGGTTGCCGGACAGCGAGAACAGGTGGCGCACGCCGGCGGCGGCGAGCGCCTCCACCACCAGGTGCGCGCCGGTGCGGGTCACGCCGGTCACTGCACCCGGCCGCGCGCGGCCACCGGCCAGACCACCTCGATCGCGCCGTTCCGCACCCCGTAGATCTCGTCCACCATGTTGGTGACCACGCAGCAATGATTGGGCACCACGTTGACCACCTCGCCCACCTTCGGCCGCTCCGCGCAGGCCGAGAGATCCACCACCGCGTGCTCCTCCGAGAGATGCGCCACCTGCGCCTCCGGGTACTCCATGACGTGGCCGTACCCTTTCATGTGATAGAGGTCGGACGTCAGCACCTTGCTCCCCGCGTCGAGCACGCCGCGGTCGTCGGTGGGCCGGCTCACCACGGTGGCGCGTACCCGCATCGCGCATTGCCCCCACGTGGCGGTACCGCTCGACACCACCATCGCGTCGTTGTAGACGCAGGTGCCCGCGCGGTGCTCGGTCAGCATCGGAAAGCGGTCCACCGTGGCGAGCGCGGGGGTGCCGCCGCCCGAGACCACCGGCACCGGTACCCCGGCCTGCTCGAACAGGGCGAGCGCGCGCTCGAAGAACTCACGGCTGTCCGGATCGCGATTGGGAAAGGTCATGAGGCCCTTGAAGCGGAGGCCCGGGAGCTTCATCGCGGTCCGGGCCAGCGCGAACGCCTCGTCCGGGGTCTGGACGCCGGTGCGGCGGAACCCGGTGTCGCACTCGACGAGGAACTCGAGGTCCGCGTGGTGGCGCGCCGCCGCCGCGGACAGCTCGCGGGCCACCACCTCGTTGTCGAAGACCACCGACAGCCGCGGCACCCGGCGCGCCAGCGCCATCAGGCGCTCGGTCTTCGCGGGGCCCAGGATGTTGTAGGTGAGCAGCACGTCGTCGGCCACCTTCGCGTCGGCGAAGACCTCGACCTCGCCCAGCTTCTGGCAGGTGATGCCGACCGCGCCCGCCGCCATCTGCATCTGGCCGATGGCGGGGATCTTGTGGGTCTTGATGTGCGGGCGGTTGCCGAGGCCGTGCCGGGCCAGGTGCGCCTGCACGCGCCGGATATTGTCGGCCATCACGTCGAGGTGGACCGTCACGGCGGGCGTCTCGAGCTCGGTGATCGCGGTCATGGGCGGGTCCTCCGGACGGCTTCGTGGGTGGGAACGGCCACGCGCTCTCCTACGGCGCGGTGACGGTGACGCCGCCGCCGCTCGACGCGACGGTGAACTCGTGGTCGCCCCGGCGCGTGTAGACGTAGGCCGACCAGCCGGGGGGCGGCGAGGGAATCGAGGCGAGCACCGGGCCGCAGGGGGCGCCCGACACGGTGGTCTGCGTGGTCAGGGCCTCCAGCGACTCGGGCAGCACCCCGCCACAGGTCACGCGATACGTGTTGACCGCGGTCGCGATCACCTGCGCATCGGCGCGCACCCTGGTGGCGCGGGCCAACGGAAGGTCCTCGCGCACCATCTTCTCCTCGCGCTCGCACGCGAGCAGCGCGAGCGCCAGCCCCGCCACACCCACCGCCCTGCCGATGTTCACCGCTCCGTCCTTTCCGCGCGAGAAATCCCGACCCGCGGGCCGAATTGTGCCAGAATCATACGCCGCCCGGCGGCATTCAGCCAAGCCACTCTCAACCACCAAGGAGCGCGCGATGAGCATCAAGCGTCACGGCGTCGGACCCCGACTCAGTCAGGCCGTCGTTCACGGCAACACCGTCTACCTGGCCGGCATCGTCGCCGGCGATCCGTCGGCCGACGCCAAGGGCCAGACCGAGCAGATCTTGAAGAAGATCGACGACCACCTCGCATCGACGGGCAGCCACAAGTCCAAGCTGCTGTCCGCCACCATCTACGTCGCCAACATGGCGCTCTACAACGACATGAACGCGGCCTGGGACGCCTGGGTGGATCCGGCCAACACGCCCGCCCGCGCCACCGTGGAAGCGCGGCTCGCCACGCCCAGGTACCTGGTCGAGATCATGGTGGTCGCGGCGATCTGAGGCCGCCCTTGGCCGCGGCGCGCTTCGACGGCAAGGTGGTGCTCATCACCGGCGCGGCCGGCGGCATCGGCCGCGCCGCCGCGGTGCGCTTCGCCTCGGAGGGCGCCCGGATCGGGCTGGTGGACGTGGCGCGCGAGGGCCTGCGCGAGTCGCTGGCCGCGGTGGAGAAGGTGGGCGGAATCGGCCTCACCGTGGAGGCCGACGTGACGCGGGCCGCGGACGTGGCGCGCTACGCCTCGGCCGTCGCGGAGCGGTTTGGCGGGATCGATTGCTTCTTCAACAACGCGGGCATCCTGGGGGCGGTCCGCCCGCTGGTCGACTATCCGGAGGACGTCTTCGACCGGGTCCTCGCGGTCAACGTCAAGGGCGTCTGGCTCGGCATCAAGACGGTGGCCCCGCTGCTCCGCGCCCGCGGCGGGGGCGTCATCGTCAACACCGCGTCCATCGCGGGCCTGCGCGGCTCGCGCGCCAACCTGGTGGCCTATATCGCCAGCAAGCACGCGGTGGTCGGCCTCACCCGCACCGCCGCGCTCGAGCTGGCGCCCGACCGCATCCGCGTCAACGCGGTGTGCCCGAGCCCGATCGAGACCGACATGGTGCGGCGGCTCGAGGAGGGCAACAATCCCACGAATCCGGCCGCGGTCCACGAGCGCATGGCCGGGGTGATCCCCATGAAGCGCTACGGCACCGCGGACGAAGTGGCGGCGCTGGTGACGTTCCTCTGCAGCGCCGACGCCGCCTACATCACCGGCGGGATCTACCCGGTGGACGGAGGCTCCACGGCGTAAGGCCCCTCACCCTGCCCTTCCCCCTGAGGGGAGAGGGTCATGCTAGGAGCCCAGGAGGCCGACGCCGGGCTTGTCGGCGGCCTGCACGCGGCCGGCGGAGACCGCGCGGGTGTCGAGCTTCTGGAGCTGCGGCATCACGTCCCTGGCGAACAGGCGCATGTTGCGCTCCGCGTCCTCATAGGGCATGCCCGCGTAGCTGAACACGCCCACGTAGTGGCTGTTGCCGGTGCGCGCGTGGATGTCGAGGATCCTCTCGTAGCACTGCTCGGGCGTGCCCCACACCTGCAGGTTCATGAAGTAGTCGATGACGGTGTCGGTCCCGTACTGGTGGATCTTCTCCGCCATCTTGCCGTAGTACTCGTAGCCCTTGGTCCGGGCCAGGTGGTCGCCCTGGAACTGGTAGTGGTCCAGCACGGTCTGGTAGTAGCCGCCGATGTAGCGCCGGGCCATCTCCTCCGCGCGGTCCGCGCTCGCGTCGCAGAAGGTCCAGCCCGCCGAGATCGGCGGCGGTGCGTCCACCCCGTTGACCTCGCGGTAGACTTCCCGGTAGGCGTCCAGCTCGCGCGCGACCTCCTTCCAGGGCTTCTGGGGGATGATCAGGATGCCGACCCCCAGCTCGGCCATGATGCGCACCGACTCCGGGGAGACCGCCGCCGCGTAGGTGCGCCCGCGGAAGGACTTGAACGGGGCGGGCCGGATCGCGGCCCGCGGCTGCTTGACGAAGGCGCCGTCGTACTCGCAGTAGCCACTCTCCAGCCCGCGGAGCAGCATCTCGGCCGACTCCACGAAGCGGGGCCGGGACTCGTCCATGGAGAGCCGGAAGCCGTCGAACTCCACCTTGCCCGCTCCCCGGCCCATCCCGAGGATCAAGCGGCCGCCCGACAGGTTGTCGAGCATGGAGACTTCCTCGGCCACCCGCATCGGATCGTGCCACGGGAGCACGACGACCATGGAGCCGAGCTGCACCCGCGCGGTGCGGCCCGCCATGTAGGAGAGGAACTGCAGGACGTCGGGGCACATGGTGTAGTCCGTGAAGTGATGCTCCACGCCCCACACCGATTCGAACCCGAGCGGCTCGGCCAGCTCGGCCAGCCGCAGCTCGTTCAGATAGACGTCGCGATCGCTCTGCGCCTGGCCCGGGTTCTGGAAGACGGCGGCCATCCCGACGTGCATGGTGGGTTCCCCCTCGCCCGGATGTTACGCGAGGGGGAACCCGACCGGCAAGCGGGGATCAGGCGACGCGCTTGAGCGGGCGTTCGGGAACGGCGGCGGGCTCGCCGCGGCGTACCACCAGCTCGTAGCCGCGCGGCGCGCGCGCCATCAGCACCGGCCACACCTCCTCGAGCAGCCACTCCCAGCCGCTCGGCACTGCGACCACGACCTGGCCCGTGCGCCACAGCCCGCGCGGCGTCACCTGCACCGACACGAACGACTCGCCGCCCAGCTTCCGGTTCACGAGCGACTGGACATAGGCGCGGATCGACAGCGCGCGCTCTTCGCGACGATCCCGTTGCACGCGCCAGAGCAACGGTCCGACCACTAATGTCAGCCCGATCAGCGAGGCCACCGCGATCTCGATCATGACGATCTCCTTCCGCGCATTGAGATGCAAGCGGCCCTCCGGGAGATTCCGACGATTCCCGACGGTGAAGAACGGAATCCATCGGGTCCGGGCCGCCATCCCAAGGGGCGTACAGGAGGACGAACCGATGATGGCGAAGCGTATTCTTGTTCCCTTGGATGGCAGTGAGTCCGCGGAAGCGGCGGCGACCCTGGCCGCCGATCTGGCCCGCGGCAGCGGAGGCGACGTCCGGTTGCTGCAGGTGCACCCGGTCCCCGAGCATCGCGTGAGCGACAGCGGCCGCGTGGTGGCCTACGCGGACCAGGAGATGGAGCGGCTGAGCGCCGAGGGCCGCGACTATCTCGAGACCGTCGAGACGCGCCTCGGCCCGGTGCCCGCGGAGAGCGTCGTGCGGTTCGGCAAGCCCGAGCGGGAGATCCTCGTGGAGGCCGAGGCCTTCGACGCGGACCTGATCGTGCTGACCACGTCCCGTCGGAGCTGGCTCGGTCGCGTCACCGGCGGCGGACTGGGCGAGAAGCTCCTGCACGCCTCCCCGATCCCGGTGATGCTGGTCCGCGCGGTCTGACCGGAGCTCG
>JBBDXN010000132.1:6401-15800 GCA_040902305.1 Candidatus Rokuibacteriota bacterium
ATAGCGCCGCCCGCGCTGCAGCTGCCGATGGCAGTGGAAGAGCGTGTACTCGATCATCCGCGCGGAGACGCCGAGCGCGTGCGCGTGATCCCGCAGCCTCTCCAGATACTCCTCCCATTGTGAGACCGTGAACGCGCGCCCGCGCGGGTTCCCCGCGACGGAGCGGATGCGCCCGAGCAGCTGCCAGCAGCGAATGTCGAGCACCCCGTAGCGGCGCGGATCGATCAAGGTGAGGATCGCCGATGCGGTGGCCACGCTCACCCCGGGCAGCGCGACGAGCCGGGCCATGCGGAGACGCTCGCTGCGGGTGGCCAGCACCGCGGCCGAGGCGCGCCGGATCGCCGCCGCGCTGTTCCGCTCGTAGTGCCGCCGGGACCGCGGACTCTTCCATCGGCACATCGCCAGGAACTCCGCCCGCGTGAAGCGGCCCGCCGCCTTGACGTGGGCCAGCCGCGCGATCAGCGCGGCGGTGCCCGGGTCCTCCGTGGTGAGTAGCTCCCGCCGCAGCAGGACCCGCAGGCTCCGGTACGGCACCCGCGGGAGCGGCACGCGCCACTTGGGGGTCATGTTATGGTACCCGCCATGATCGAGCCCTTCGTCACGCTTCCCGAGATCCATCGCGCGGCCAAGGCGCGCCTGCCGCGTAACGCGTACAACTTCGGGGCGGGCGGCACCGAGACCGAGACCACGCTGCGCCGCAACCGGCGCGCGATCCGGCGCCTGGCCATCCGCCAGGACATCCTGGTGGACGTCCGCCAGATCGACCTCACGACGTCGCTACTCGGCATCCCGCTCTCCTGGCCGGTGGTGATCGCGCCCATGGGCGGGCTCGTGCTCTTCCATCCCGAGGGCGATCGCGAGATGGCGCGCGGCGCCGCCAAGGGCGACACGCTCCAGTTCCTGAGCGGCGCCACCGGGTGGTCGGTGGAAGCGGTGGCCGCGGCCGCCCCCGGCCCCAAGATGTTCCAGCTCTATCACATGGGCGACCGGGCGTGGGTGGCCGACCTGCTGGCCCGCGTGGAAGCCTCCGGCTATCTCTCGGTGTGTCTCACGGTGGACGTGCAGGTCTACAGCCGGCGCGAGCGGGACATCGTCGCCCGCTACAGCCCGCGCGAGTCCATGCTCAAGGCCCCGAATCCGCGGCCGCCCGATCCGGCGTATCCGGCCCGCCTCACGTGGGCCGACGTGGATTGGCTGCGCAAGACCACCAAGCTGCCCATCGGGCTCAAGGGCATCATGACCGCGCGCGACGCCCGCCGGGCCGTCGAGGCCGGCGTGGAGCTGATCTGGGTGTCGAATCACGGCGGTCGGCAGCTCGACGCCACCCAGGCCAGCGTCGACGCGCTGCCCGCGGTGGCGGAAGCGGTCGGCGGCGCGGCCAGCATCATCGTGGACGGCGGCTTCGCCCGCGGCACCGACGTGGTCAAGGGCGTCGCGCGGGGCGCCGACGCCGTCGCGATCGGGCGCACCGCGCTCTGGGGGCTGGCCGCGGACGGGGCGGCCGGGGTGGCCTGCGCGCTCGACATCCTGCGGCGCGAGCTGCGCACCTCCATGGCCCTCGCCGGGCAGACGAGCGTGCGCGGGCTCACCCCGGACTTGGTCTTCCGCGTGGACTGAGCCGGCCCGGCTACTGCATCGGCGAGTACGCGGTCGGCCGCAGGATGTGGGCGGTGAGCCGGCGCAGCAGCGGCCCGTTCTTCTCGGTCTCGGCGAACTTGGCCAGCCGATCCTTGTCGGCGAAGAATCCGCTCCACTTCTTCTCGCGGTCGGCGAGGCTGTCGTAGGCGAGCATGTAGATGAGCTGGTCCGAGGAGCCGCCCAGCTCGTTGGTCCAGAAACCGACCACCTGGATATTGTGCTTCTTGAAGAAGTCCATGGTGATCTCGGCGAAACGTCGATTCAGATCGGGGAGCCGCCCGGGCATCGCGTGATACGTCCGAAGCTCGTACAGCATGACGGAGGCCTCCTGGCCAACCCAGTGGATGATGTCTGCCGCGACTCTAGGGACCACCACGAGCGGTTGTCAAGCCGCCGCGGAACCCGGCCGCACGCTCGGTTGTCCGCCTACCGCCGGCGGTCCGCCGATCCGGTTGTCCGCCATTGGGGGAGTGCGGGGGCCATGTCTGGGCCCCCGCAGCTGAAGAGCTTGAGGAAGTAAGCGAATGTCCGCTCGATGACTCGTCTGAAGCGCATCGCGCAAATCGTCGCCCGCGCCGGGCTCGCGCTGACCGCGCTCGGCGCCCTCATGCTCGTGCTGTCGGGAGTGGGCAGCCGCTGGGACTGGTGGGATTTCCGAACCGGATTCCTCATCTTCCGCTGGACGCTCTACGGCGGGCTCGTCGCCATCGTGGTCGCGCTGGCCGGCCTCGTGCTGGCGCTGCTCGCGCGGGCCGGACGCATCGCGCTCCTGTCGCTCGCGACCCTCGCGCTGCTGGCCGCGGTCGGGGCGGTACCGGTCACGCATCTCCGCGCCGCGGGCCGCGTGCCCCCGATCCACGACATCAGCACCGATCTCGACGATCCTCCGCGCTTCGTGGCGGTGCTGCCGCGGCGGCGGGGCGCGCCGAATGAGGCGGCGCACGGCGGACCCGCGCTGGCCGCCCAGCAGCGCGCGGGCTATCCGGATCTCGGACCGCTGCGATCGAGCGCGCCGCCCGAGCGCGTCTTCCCGCGCGCGATCGACGTCGCCCGGAGCTTCGGCTGGGAGATCGTGGCCACCGCGCCCGCGGAGGGCCGTCTCGAGGCCACCGACCGCACCCGCTGGTTCGGCTTCCGCGACGACGTCGTGGTCCGCGTGAGGCCGGACGGCGCGGGCAGCCGCATCGACGTCCGCTCGGTCTCTCGCGTGGGCCGCAGCGACCTCGGCACCAACGCGCGCCGGATCCACGCCTTCCTGGAGGCGCTGCGGGCGAAGCTGGGCGCTTAGGCCTGGACCGCGACCCGCGCCACGAAGTCCCGGCGAAGCGTGAGGCCGAGCCCGGGGCCGGGCGGGGCGAGCACGTGGCCGTCCGCCAGCTCCACGCGCTCCTCGACGAGATCGTTCAGCAGCGGGTTGTGCCCGCGCGAGAACTCCAGCAGGTTCACGCACGGGGTGGACACCGCCAGGTGCAAGCCCGCCGCGAACAGGATGGCCGAGCCCCAGAGGTGCGGCGCGACCGTGAGGTCGTGGGCGGCCGCGAGCGCCGCGATGCGCTGGGTCTCGGTGATGCCGCCCGCGATGGCCACGTCGGGCTGGCACACGTCCACCGCCCGGGCCGCGATCATGTCGCGGAAGGCGAAGCGCGTCTGCTCGCTCTCCCCCGCCGCGATCGGGATGTCGGTGGAGGCGCGCACCTCCGCCTGGCCCGCGAGGTTCTCGGGGGACACCGGCTCCTCGAGCCAGCCGAGGTCGCAGTCCTCGATCTTGCGCGCAAAGCGCATGGCTTCGCGCACGCTCCAGGTGCCGTGCGCGTCCACCATGATGCCCACGTCGGGCCCGAGCGTCTCGCGCACCTCGCGCACCCGGGCCGCCGAATCGTCCACGCTCTTGTCCTGGAGCCCCACCCGCAACTTCACCGCGCGGTGCCCGCGCTCCACGTACTGGGTCATCTGCTTGCCGATGGCGCCCACCGGCGCCCAGCCCCCGCTCGCGTAGGCCGGGATCCGGTCGCGGTACTGCCCGCCCAGCAGCCGCCACACCGGCTGGCCCACCGAGCGCCCGAGGAGATCCCAGCACGCGATGTCGATGCCGCTGATCGCGCTCAGCGCGAGGCCGCGCCGGCCGATGGTGGGAAAGGTCCGCCCCTCGCGCGTGGCGTACCGGGCGCGGGAGCCGTTGTAGAGCAGCTCCCAGATCGCGGTGACGTCGCGCGGGTCGCGGCCCACGATGGCGGGCCCCATCTCCTCGCGGATCAGCGTGACCATCGCCGCGTAGTTGCCGAGATTGCCCACCGCGGCCTTGGCCTCGCCGAGCCCCACCAGCCCGGTGTCGGTCTCGATCTCGACCAGGCACATGTTGAAGGTGTCGTTCTTGCCGAAGTCGCTGACGTGCGCGTGCTCGGCGGGAATGGGGGCGCGGAGCCAGGTGGCGCGGACGGTGGTGATGCGCATGGGATCTCCTCCGGTCGAGGGCGTCAGTCGAGGCCGCGCCCGCCCCAGAAGACGGGCTCCGGCTGCAGGCGCACGCCGAAGCGCTGCTCGACGCCGGCCCGTAAACGGCGGGCGAAGGCGGCGACGTCGCGGGCACGGGCGGCGTCGTGGCAGACGATCGCGAGCGTGTGGCGCGTGGAGAGGCCCACCGGCCCGTCGGCCTGGCCGCGCGTGAAGCCGGCGCGCTCGATGAGCCAGGCCGCCGAGAGCTTCACGCGGCCGTCGGGCTGTGGCCAGCGCGGCATGGCGAGACCGGCCGCGCGCGCGTCGATCACGGGGAGGGCCGCCACATCCACGATGGGATTCAGGAAGAACGAGCCGCAGCTCCGCGCGTTCGGATCGCCGGGGTCGAGCACCATGGACTTGGAGCGGCGCACGCGGATCACGGTCTCGCGCACCGTGGCCAGCGCGGGGGAGGCGGTCCCGATCTCGCGCGCGATATCGGCATAGCCGAGATACGGCGCCCCGCCCGGGATGAGCCGGTAGGTGACGGCAAGGACGACGTAGCGGCCGGGCGCGCGGCTCTTGAAGAAGCTGTCGCGATAGCCGAAGCCGCAGTCGGCCGGCGCGAGCGTGACGACGCAGCCGCGCGCCCGGTCGAGCGCGCGCACCGCGGCGAGGGTGTCGCTCACCTCCTGGCCGTAGGCGCCCACGTTCTGGATCGGGGTGGCGCCCACCAGGCCGGGGATGCCGCTCAGGCACTCGAGCCCCGCCCAGCCGCGCTCCACCGAGTGGCGCACGAAGTCGTCCCAGGGCTCGCCCGCGGCGGCCGTCACCTCCACCGCGCCGGGGATCTCGCGCGCGCTCACGCCGCGCAGGCCGATCTTGAGGACGAGGCCGTCCACGCCCTCGTCGGCGATGACCAGGTTGGAGCCGCCGCCGAGCACGCGCAGCGGCAGCGCGCGCGAGGCCGCCCAGTCCGCGGCCTCGAGCACCGCGGCTTCGTCCCGGGCCTCGAGAAAGAAGCGGGCGCCGCCGCCGACGCGGAGGCTGCAGTGGGGCGCGAGCGGGGCGTGCTCGACCGGGACGATCATCGCGGGGACTATCTTACCGCGAGGGCGCTTCGCCCCTCACCCTGCCCTCTCCCCAGAGGGGAGAGGAATACCTTCTCCCCTCGCCCCCGCCGGGGGGGAAGAGGGATAGCTTCCACCCTCGCCCCCGTCGGGGGGGAGAGGGCAGGGTGAGGGGGGTCAGCGGGTGAGGAGCCAGGCGAGGGTGCCCGCGGCCAGGACCGCGAGCACCGGCGGCACGCGGTCGGTGGCCACCGCGAGGGCGGTGACCGCCGCGAGGGTCAGGGTCACGCCGTCGTGGATCGCGGTGCGGGCCAGTGTGTAGACGCCACCCGCCATCAGCCCGATGCCGACGGGGATCAGCGCCCGCTCCGCGGTCGCGGCCCAGCGCCGGGTGCGCCACTGCTGCCAGTGATGCGAGATCACCATGGCCACGATGGACGTGGGCAGGAACATCGCGAGCCCGGCCAGCAGGGCGCCGAGCAGACCGTGGGCGCGGTAGCCCACGAAGACCGCGATGAGCATGTTGGGCCCCGGGGTGAGCTGGGTGAGGGTGTAGCCGTCCACGAACTCGCGCGCGGTGAGCCAGCCGTGGATGGTCACCGACTGGCGCTCCATCTCGGGAATCACCCCGAGGCCGCCGCCCACGCAGAGCAGGCTCAGCCAGAGAAACGTCCAGGTCAGCAGCGCCAGCTCCGCCATCAGCAGATCTCCTCGGGCGGGGCCTTCGCCGGCGGCGGCGCCGGCGCGAACCAGTGCAGCGCCAGGCTCAGCGTCGCCATCACGAGCACCACGCCGACGGTGGGCAGACGGAGCGGGCCCACCGCCGCGAAGGTGAGCGCGGCCACCAGGATCCCGCGGCCGCCGCGCAGCGAGCCGCGCATGATGCGCAGCGTGGTCACGAGCACGAGCCCCACCACCGCCGCGCTCAGGCCGCGCATCAAGACGGTGGCGCTGGGGCCGAAGGCGCCGCGCAGATAGAGGGTGGCCACCGCCACCAGGATGAGCGCGCCCGGCAGCACGATGGCGAGCAGGCCCCAGACGCCGCCCGGGATGCCGGCGAGCCGGTAGCCCAGCGCCACCGCGAGGTTGCTGAAGTTGGGGCCGGGCAGCACCTGGCTCAGCGTGAAGTCCTGGACGAACTCGTCGTTGCGGAGCAAGCCGCGGCGGCGCACCAGGGCGTCGTGGAAGTAAGCGCTGCGGCCGCCGCCGAGGCTCGAGAGGCCCGTCCAGGTGAAGACCGCGATCAGCCGCAGGAGAGAGACGCGCCTCACCCGGAGGTCTCGAGCGAGCGCGGGACCGGCATGGCCATTGGAGTGTAGCACCCTCTCCCCCCAGGCCGGGGGGAGAGGGCATCAGAGAGCGGAGCGGCTACGTGATCAGTGGCGCCGGCCGTGGTGATGGTCGCGATGGTACTTCGGCCCGCCGTAGCACCAGCCCTTCTTCGCGTGGCCGGGTGGGCAGAACGCGGGCCGCTCGTGGACCACCACGTGGCGCGGGGCCGGGACGTAGACCGGATACGGCTTCACGATCACCCGCGGGGCCGGCACGTAGCGGGGCGGGGGCGGCGCGTAGACGATCGGGGGCGCCGCGACCACGTGGCCCCGGTGGAAGATGCCGACGCCGCCCAGGATCTGGTTGAATACCGCGAAGGCGCCCAGCCCCAGCGCCGCGTCCGTGGACGGGCCCGCGAAGGCCAGGCCGGGCATGAAGACCGCGAGAGCGAGGACCAGCGCGATCAGCTTTTTCATGAGGATATCTCCTTTCCGGAGCTTGTAACCCTGCCCTTTACCGCTCTGGACGCCCGTATAGACGAATGCTCCCCCTGCCCCGTTTACCCGGCCCCGGTGGCGTCGAGGGCCGGGTTGCCTTACCATGCGGCCCATGAGCGACCATGCGAGCGTCTGTCCGCTGGACTGCCCCGACACCTGCAGCCTCACCGTGACCGTGGAGCACGCCAAGATCGTGCGCATCCGCGGCTCGCGGGCCAACCCCTACACCGCCGGGGTGATCTGCACCAAGGTGGCCGGCTCGTACCCCGAGTGGGTGCACGGGCCCGGGCGCCTGCAGACCCCGCTGCGTCGCATCGGGGCCAAGGGCGAGGGCCGCTTCGCCGCGGTGTCCTGGGACGAGGCGCTCGATCTCGTCCACGAGCGCGTGACGAGCGTGATCGCGAGCCACGGCCCCCAGGCGGTGCTGCCGTTCAACTACGCGGGGCCGCACGGCATGCTGGCGTACGCTTCCATGGACCTGCGCTTCTTCCACAAGCTGGGCGCCTCGCTGCTCGATCGCCCCCCGCTGTGCGGCGGCATCCGGACCCAGGCGTGGCTGGGCACGTTCGGCACGGTGCCCGGCATCGCGCCGGAGGAAGTGCGGCACTCGAAGCTGATCGTCGCGTGGGGCAACAACGTCACGTGGTCGAACCTCCACCTCACGCCGATCATCAACGCGGCCCGCCGCGACGGCGCCAAGGTGGTGGTGGTGGATCCCAAGCGCATCAAGATCGCCGAGCAGGCGGACCTGCACCTCGCGCTCAAGCCCGGCACCGACGTGGTGCTGGCCTGGGCCATCGCGGCGGAGCTGGAGCGACGGGGCGGCCTCGATCGCGCGTTCATCGCGCAGCATGTCGAGGGCTTCGAGGCCTACATGGCCGAGGCGCGCCGGTATGGGGTGGCGGACGCGGCGCGGATCTGCGGGCTGCCGGAAGGCGAGATCCGCCAGCTCGCCGAGTGGTACCACACGCTCTCGCCCGCCGCGATCAGCGTGGGCAACGGGCTCGAGCGCAACCAGAACGGGGGCAGCGGCATTCGCGCGATCTTCGCGCTGCCCGCGCTGGCCGGGAAGTTCGGGGTGCAGGGCGGCGGCCTCGTCAACGGCGCGGGCTTCGCGTTCCCGAAGACGCCCGCCCGGCTCCAGCGCCCCGATCTGCTGCCCCCGGGCACCCGCACCCTCAATATCGTGGACGTGGGCGCGCACCTGCTCGATCCCGCGCTCTCGCCCCCGATCAAGGCCCTCTTCGTCTACAACCACAACCCGCTCGTGGTGCACCCGGACCAGAACCGCATGCGGCGCGGGTTGAGCCGCGAGGATCTCTTCCTCGTGGGCTGCGACGTGGTGATGACCGACACCCTGGCCTACGCCGACGTGGTGCTGCCCGCCTCCAGCCACTTCGAGTACGACGATCTCTACGCGGCCTACGGCCAGCAGTGGCTGCAGCGCGCGGAGCCGGTGATCCCGTCGCAGCACCAGTCGCTACCCAATACCGAGATCTTCCGGCGCCTCGCCGCCCGCTTCGGCTTCACCGACCCGATCTTCACCGCCAGCGACGCCCAGCTCATGGACGACGCGATGGACGGCGCCGACCCGCGGCTGGGCGGGGTCACGCCGAGCCGGCTGCCCACCGACCGGGCCACCGCGATGACGGTGGGCGGCGAGCCGGCCATCCTGTTCAAGAACGTCTTCCCCAAGACCGCCTCGGGCAAGGTGGAGCTGGCCTCGGAGTACCTCGACAAGAAGTACGGCAGCCGGTTGCCGACCTACCGGCCCTACGAGACGCCGTTCCCGCTGCTCCTCATCACCCCCGCGTCGGACGAGCGGATCACGTCCACCTTCGGCGGGCTCGCGGCGGGCGACGCGACGCCACCGCTCGAGATGCATCCGGACGACGCGAAGGCGCGCGGGCTCGCGAACGGCGTGATGGTGCGGGTGTGGAACGAGCTGGGCGAGGTGCACCTGCCGCTCAAGATCACCGCCGAGATCCGGCCCGGCGTGCTGTGCAGCCTCAAGGGCGCGTGGATGAAGACCAGCGACAACGGCCAGACCGTGTCCGCGCTGGCCCCCGCCCACCACGCGGACATCTGCGGGGGCGCCTGCTACAACGATTGCCGCGTCGAGGTCGCCGCGCTCTAGCTCACACGACCCCTCACCCTGCCCTCTCCCCTGAGGGGAGAGGGGACTCGGGCTCACCCACTCCACCTGAGGGGAGAGAGGACTCGGGTTCACCCTTCGAGTACCCTCGCCCCCGTCGAGGGGGAGAGGGCAGGGTGAGGGGGTCCGAAGGGTCTACCGCTCGACGTTCTCCTCGGCGATCGCCTTGCGCTCCTTCATGTTGAAGCGCCCGTCGTAGACCGGCCGCCCGCCCGTCGTCGGCCCCTGGTACTGCACGAAGAGCATCTGGCCCCCCGTCTTGGTGGAGAGCGCCTCCTCGTAGTGGGCATCCGGGTAGAACAGCATGGTCCCCGGCGTGTAGATCGCGTCGCCG
>JBBDXN010000133.1:0-15625 GCA_040902305.1 Candidatus Rokuibacteriota bacterium
GCCCGAGCCCTCGAAGGGCATCAGGACCGACCCCGCGATGGCGGCGTGGGCCAGCTCGGCGAGCCGGAACGGCCGCACCGCGTCCTCGGTGCCGTGGATGATCAGGGTGGGCGCCTGGACGCGGGCCAGCAGCTCGGCGGCGGAGGACCGGCCGGACCACTCGCGGACGGTGGCGATGAGGATCTCGGGCGTGGTCTCGAGCGCCCAGGCCAGGCCGTCCTCGCGGGCCTTCGTCGAATGCGGCTCGGTGAGGACCTGGGCCATGAAGAACTCGACGAACTCGCGATAGTGCGCCCTCCAGTAGTGCGCGTTGTACTTCTCCCATCCCTCGTAGCGGTCGCGCGGCTCGAAGAAGTCCGGCCCGGCGAGCCCGCGGTCGGCAATCGCCACCCCGGTCAGCACCAGCCGATCGACCCGCTCCGCGTGTTGCGCGGCCAGGATGGCGCCCGCCCATGTGCCGCGCGAGAGGCAGACGAGCGACGCGCGCTCGACGCCCGCCGCGTCCAGCACGGCGCGGGCGTGATCGGCCATCCGGTCGTGGTCGTACCCGGTCGCGGGCCGATCGGAGCGTCCGTTGCCCGGCGGGTCGAACGTGAGCGCCCGGAAGTAGCGGGCGAAGTAGGGGACCTGCATCTTCCAGACGCGGCGGTCCACGATCTGCCACGGCGGTATGAAGAGGACCGCGCGGGCGCCCTCGCCGTGCTCTTCCCAGAAGATCCGGGTGCCGTGTGACTTCACGTGGCCCTCGCGGTTCGGCTGACGTGCCCGCATGGCGGCGGTCTTCTCTAGAGAAGCCCGGCGATGAGCCGCGCGGCGCGGTCGGTGCCGTCGAGCGGCATCTCCGCGGAGTGGACCGGCTTGCCCAGGTGCTCGAGCATCGCGGCCCCCAGGGCCTCCGGGCTCGTGCGGTCGTAGTCCAGGCGGACCCCGGCGCCCAGGCGGTCGAGGCGGCGCGCCACGTGGAGCTGTTGCTCGAAGTGGTGGCGGAGCGGGAAGTAGAGGAACGGGGTGCGGAGAGCGGCCAGCTCCATCGTGGTGGTGAGCCCGCCCTGCACGATCGCGAGATCGACGGCGGCGTGATGCTTGAAGAGGTCCGGCACGAACGATCGCACCTCGACCCGGGGCCCCCAGGCCGCCTCCATCTCGGCGAGCCGCGGGCCCCCGACCAGGACCAGGCGCGTCTCCGGGATCTGGGAGGCGATCAGGCTGAAGGCCTCCGCGCACTTGCGCAGCAGGCTCCGCCCGACCCGCGTCCCCCCGACGGAGGCCAGGATCACGCGCTCATCGCGGCGGTAGCCGAGCTGCTCGCGCAGGGCGGCGCGGTCCCGCAGGGCCCGCGGGTCGAAGTGGAAGGTGTAGCCGGAGAAGCGGAAGTGCTCTCGCGTCCACTGCCGCATGTTCGGGAGATCCGGGCCGAACTCGCGGTCGAGCACGTCGTCCTCGTCGCCGATCAGGATCGACAGGTCGCGCACGTCGGGATGGAGGCGGAGGTGGTCGATGTTCTCGGCGTTCTTCTCCCAGCAGCGGATGAACTCGGTGGAGGTCCGGTCCTCCCGCATCGGGAGCAGGCCGATGAAGTCGGTGAGGAAGGCGTAGGGCGCCCGCTTGAGATCGGGGTTCTCGTGGAGGAAGTAGTCGAGGTCCCAGCCCTCGTCGCCGACCCACAGATCGTACCGCTCGCGCTCCACCACGTCGGCGAGGGTCATGAAGTTCGCGGTAAGGATCTCGTCCATGTCCCAGAGCGCGTTGAACGCGTGGAGCTCGTGATCGGCCGCCCAGCCCTCGAAGTGCTTGGACTCGTTCTGGAGGAGCCGCGTGGCCGGATGCAGGCGCTCCCCCCAGTGCTGGACGACGCGGTCGGCGGGATCGCTGGCCAGGAAGTCGACGGTGACCTCCGGGTGCCGCTCTCGCAGCCGGCGGGCGATCGCGAGGTCGCGCTGGATGTGCCCGAGGCCGATCGGGCTCGAGAGCCACAGCACGCGTCGCTCGCTTCCGCGTCGGGAGCGCCGGGGCTCGGGTCGCGGCGTGTCCGCGGGGACCCTCCGCTCGGTGGTGGCCGGAATCGTGGTCTCCAGGACCTCGCGCCCGAGCGCGAAGTCACGGATCAGGCGATTGACCTTCACCGCGTCGCGGCCGAAGAGGCCGTGGCCGCCCCGCTCGAACGTAACCAGACGGGCTCCCGGGATCGCCGCGACCATCTTCTGCGCGTGGGAATACGGCACGATCTTGTCCTGGGTCCCGTGCAGGGCGAGTGTCGGGACAGAGATCCGCCCGAGCAGATCGTACAGATCGATGCCGTCGATGGCGCGCAGGGACTCGATCAGGACCTCGGGCGTGGTCTCGCCCGCCCAGGCCACGCAGTCCTCGATGCCCTTGAGCGAGTGGGGCTCCGGGAAGATCCGCTTGAACAGGCGGACCCGCCAGTTGTCGAAGTCCTCGCGAATCACCCGCGCGACGCGGTCCTCGAACGGCTGCGGCACCGATTCGGCGTACTGGCCGGAGAGCAGGATCAGGTGCGACAGCCGGTCGGGATGGTCGACCGCGTACCGGAACGCGAGCGGGGCCGCGCACGAGAAGGCCACGAGGGCGAAGGGCGGCCGCGCGACCTCGTCGAGGACGGCCACCAGGTCGCCGTAGCGGGTGTCCAGGTCGTAGCCGGTGGGAGGCCGGTCGGATCGTCCATTGCCGCGCGGGTCCATCGTGATCACGCGGAAGTAGCGCGACAGGTACGGGATCTGGTGCTTCCACATCCGGCTGTACGTCACCACCTGACACTGGGGGAGCAGGAACAGATCGCGCGCTCCGGTGCCGGTCACGTGGTAGAAGATGCTCGCGTCCGGCTGGTGAACGTACATTGCGCTAGCCCTCCCCCCTCACCCTGCCCTCTCCCCAGAGGGGAGAGGGTGACTGGGAACATTCTGGCGTCGGGCCATCTCGTAGAGGACGAGCGCCGCGCCGCCGCGCACGGTGCCGCGCTTGTCGGCCGGCACCACGTGCACCGTCGTCGCGTCGAGCGCGGCGGCGAGCGCCCGGCGCCGGACCCGGCGCAGGATGTCGTCCTGGAGCGGGGCCAGTGAAGCGGCGACCCCGCCCGTGATCACGATGACCTCCGGGTTCAGCAGGTTCACGAGTGCCCCGATGCCCATCGCGAGCGCCTCGCAGGCCTCCTCGACCACCGCGCGGGCGAGGGGATCGCCGCCGGCCGCGGCCTCGAACAGGACCACCGCGCTGATCCGCTCGGGGTCACCCCCGGCGCGCGCCAGCACCGCGGAGTCCGGGTAGCGGCTGAGCCGCTCGCGGGCCCGCTCCGCGATCATTCCGCCCGCCACATAGGTCGCCAGACAGCCGACGCCGCCGCAGACGCAGGACGGGCCGGTGAGGCTCACCGCCAGGTGCCCGATCTCCCCCGCGCCGTGGAGATGACCGCAGACCAGCCGGCCGTCCAGGATCAGGCCGGCGCCGATCCCGGTGCCGATCGCCACCGTGACCAGCGAGGAGGCGCCCCGGCCGAGGCCGAACATCCACTCCGCCAGCGCCAGGGCATTCACGTCGTTGTCCACGAAGACCGGGAGGCCGCTGCGCTCACGGATGAGCGACACGAGCGGCACGTCGCCCAGGTCGGTGAGCCAGGTGAACGGCATCGACCGCATGAATCCCTTCTCGACATCGACGAGGCCCGGGAGGCCGACGCCGATCCCGGCGATGGCGAGCTTGCGCTCCTCGGCCGAGGCCAGCGCGCGATCGATCAGCGAGAGGATCGTGGCCACCACCGCGCCGCCGTCGCGGGTGGGCGCCTGCGCAGTGGCGAGGACGGTGCCGTCGGGGCAGACCAGCCCCGCCGAGATCGTCGTGGCTCCAACGTCCACTCCGACCATCGGATCCGTCGGGATCGTCATACGCGCCCACTCTCGCAAGCCCTGTGCCACCATGAAACCCCTTTCAGAATGGCCGACCGCCGCGCCCCGGATGCAAGGCGGCCTTGCGGGGCGGCGCCCGCTGCTCGGCAAGGCCGCATCGGGATAGCCGGCAAGGGCTGCAAGGTGACGCGGCGGATCGGCCGGCCGAGCGTGCAAGGTCGGGATGCTCCGCGCCGGTGCGGCCGCGTTCTCGTCAGGCTCCCTGCCATCTGTTCTTGCGTGACCATTGCCCCGAGCGCCAGGAGAGCTTGCGGGGCCAAGGCCCCGAGATCAAGTGCGGGCGGAGCAGCCGGCTTCCCCGTGATGCAAGCCCACCTTGCTTCCGCGTCCGCGAACCGGCCAGAGAATCCGGGGACCCGGGCGGGGCACGACGCTTGCTCATTGACAGCGTGGATCGAACGCCAACCCCGTGAAGAGGAGGACTTGACCATGCATCGTATTGTTCTCGGGTTCCTGATGCTCGCCGTCCTGGTCGCGCTCCCGGTGCAGGCCCAGCAGCACGCCCACACGATCTCCATGCCCGAGACACTCAAGTGGGTCGAGCCCGGGGTGCTGCCCGGGGCGCGGCTCGCCGTCGTGCAGGGTGATCCGAGCAAGGAGGGGCTGTTCGTCTACCGGCTCAAGATGCCCGCAAAGTACAAGATCCCGCCCCACTTCCACAAGGCCAGCGAGAACGTCACGGTGCTCTCGGGCGTGTTCTTCATCGGGGTCGGGGAGAAGTTCGATCAGGGCGCGGGTCAGGGGCTGCCGGTCGGGGGATTCGTCTCGATCCCGCCGGATCACGCGCACTTCGCCTGGGCGGGCGATCAGGAGACCGTCGTGCAGGTGCACGGCGTGGGCCCGTCCGATCTCAGGTTCGTGAATCCCGCCGACGACCCGCGGAAGAAGAAGTAGGGGAAGGAGGCCGGCGATGCCCAAGTTCGTGATCGAGCGCGAGATGCCGGGGCTCGGCGCATGGAGCGCGGGCCAGCGGCAGAAGGCGGCCGAGAAGTCACGGGCCGTCCTCCGCGAGCTGGGGCCGGAGATCCGGTGGCTGACCAGCTACGTGACCGGCGACCGGCTGTACTGCGTCTACATCGCGCCGGGCCCGGACCTGATCAAGGAGCACGCCGCCCGGGGTGGCTTCCCGTGTAACCGGGTCTCGGAGGTGCGGGGGATGGTGGACCCCACCACCGCCGAGGCGCCCTCGTGATGGAGCCCGCCCGCGCGTTCTTCCGCGAGGCGGGCCGGGGCGCCGCGGTCGTCTGCATTCATTCGAGCGCGAGCTCCTCGGCCCAGTGGCGGCCGTTGATGGACCGCCTGGCCGGCCGCTTTCGCACGCTCGCGGCCGACCTGTACGGCTCCGGCAAAAGCCCGAAGTGGCCGGCCGCGCGGCCGCTGTCGCTCGCCGACGAGGTGGCGCTGCTCGGTCCCGTCTTTGCGGCCGCCGGCGAGCGATTTCATCTGGTCGGCCACTCCTACGGGGGCGCGGTGGCCCTCGCGGCGGCGCTCGCCGAGCCGGATCGGATCGAGTCCCTCGTCCTGTTCGAGCCCGTTATGTTCTCGCTGCTGGTCGCCGAGGATCCGACCCAACCCGCGGCCCGGGAGATCGCCGCGGTGCGCGAGGACACGGTGGCCGCGCTCGACCGCGGGAACCCGAACGCCTCCGGAGCCCGGTTCGTCGACTACTGGATGGGGGCCGGCACGTGGGCGGCCATGCCGGAGCCACGCCGCGAGGCACTCGCCGCCGCGATGAGCACGGTGAAGGCCGAATGGGATGCCGCGTTCCGGGAGCCGACGCCGCTGTCGGCCTTCGCGGCGCTCGACGTGCCGGTCCTCTATATCACCGGCTCGGAGTCTCCGGCTTCGGCGAGGGCGGTGGCCCGGCTGCTCACGAAGACCTTGCCGCGCGTGACCACGGTCGAGGTCGACGGCGTCGGACACATGGGCCCGGTCACCCACCCCGATCGAATCAACGCGCTCGTCGAGCGTCATCTCGCCATGGAGCGTCATCTGGAGGGAGCGCGCCATGCCACTGACCGTCCGCAAGCCCGCCTTGCGCCTCCCGCATCCTCCGCTTCCACGGTCCGAGTAGATGCAAGCCACTGAAACGGCTGGCCCGCGCGCGCTCCGGGGACACGTCGGCTCGCAACCCCGGCTTGCACGGGCCGACCTCGACGCGATCGACAGCGTCCGTGCGACGCGAGCTTATGGTCGCTCACGCGCTGGCACGCCGCTGGCAACGCGTCCGGGTGTTGGCGACCATCAGGCGGGCGTACCGCCCAGAGGAGGATCATGATGTCACCCGAGCAAGCAACGCTGGACCAGAAGAAGGTGGAGGAGTTCCTCGGCAAGGCGATTCAGGACGTCGCGGCCACGTTCCACGCGGGCCTCGTGCTCATCGGCGACAAGCTCGGCCTGTACCGGGCGATGGCGGGCGCCGGCGCGCTGACCCCGGCGGAGCTCGCCAAGCGCACCGGCGCGCGCGAGCGGTACGTTCGGGAGTGGCTGTCCGCGCAGGCCGCCGGCGGGTACGTCACCTACGACCCGGCGACCGGCAGCTTCACGCTACCGCCGGAGCACGCGTTCCTGCTGCTCGACGCGGACCTGCCGGGGGCGTTTCAGCTCAGCGTGGGCTCGGTTCGCGACGAGCCGAGAATCTCCGACGCGTTCCGCACCGGCGCGGGGGTGGGTTGGCACGAGCATGACACCGGGGTGTACGAGGGCTGCGAGCGTTTCTTCCGTCCGGGCTACGCGATGAATCTCGTCAGCCAGTGGATTCCCGCCCTCGACGGGGTGAAGGCCCGGCTCGAGGCGGGCGGACGGGTGGCGGACGTGGGCTGCGGCCACGGCGCGTCCACGATCATCATGGCGCAGGCGTTCCCGCGCGCGACCATCAGCGGGTTCGACTACCATCCCGCGTCCATCGAGGCCGCGCGCCGCGCCGCCGACAAGGCCGGCGTGGGAGACCGGGTGTCCTTCGAGGTGGCGGCGGCCAAGGCCTACCCGGGTACCGGCTACGACCTGGTCACGTTCTTCGATTGCCTGCACGACATGGGGGATCCGGTGGGGGCGGCGCGTCACGTGCGCAAGTCGCTCGCCACCGGAGGGACGTGGATGCTCGTGGAGCCCTTCGCCAACGACCGGCTGGAGGACAATCTCAATCCGATCGGGCGCCTCTACTACTCGGCGTCGACGCTGCTCTGCACGCCGGCCTCGCTCAGCCAGGAAGTGGGCCTCGCGCTGGGCGCCCAGGCCGGAGAGAAGCGCCTGCGCGACGTGATGACCGAGGCGGGCTTCACGCGCGTGCAGCGCGTGGCTCAAACCCCGGCCAACATGATCCTCGAGGTCCGGGCCTGATCACTCCGAGGAACACCCCGGGGTCAGGTCTTACATTCACACATTGTCGGAATGTAAGACCTGACCCCGGCGGTTACTTGATCAGGCCGTAGAATTTCCCCGCGTTCTCGCAGGTCATCTTGTGCATCACGTCGGGCGGCAGGTGGCCGAATTGCTCGGCGATGTACTTGGAGGAGTCCGGCCATACCCCGTCGCCGTGCGGGTAGTCGGAGCCCCACATCAGCGTCTCCACGCCCATGTCGTCGATCAGCTTGGTGCCGATGCGGTCGTACTGGAAGGTGGCCTTGCACTGCCGCCGCCAGTAGTCGCTCGGCTTCATCTTGAGGCCGAGATCGTGGAAGCGGTCCTCCCACTCGAAGTCCATGCGGTCGAGCGCGTAGGGCACCCAGCCGATGCCGCTCTCGCCGAAGGCGATGCGCACGTTCGGATAGCGCTCGAGCACCGCGGCCCCGATGATCGCGGCCAGGATATTGACCAGGTTCATCTGGAAGGCGGAGACCACCGTGAAGAAGGCGGCGCGCCGCGTGAGGCCCGTTTGCTTCTCCAGCACCGACGGGGGCAGGGCCGGGAAGGTGTGGAAGTGCAGCGGCAGGCTCACGTCGTTGACCGCTTTCCAGAGCGGCTCCCACGACGGATGCCACATCGCCTCCATGTCCCACGAGCAGGATAGCTCCATGCCGCGCAGGCCGAGCTTGGCCACGCGGTAGACCTCCTGCACCGCCGCGTCGATGTCGCCGTAGGGCAGGCAGGCCAGGCCGATGAAGCGGTCGGGGTCGTGGCCGCAGAAATCCACCAGCCAGTCGTTGTAGATGTGGAACATCTCGGTGGCCGCTTCGTGGTCGTTGAGGCGCGTGGCCGCGCCCAGGATCCCGTAGATGACCTCGGCCTGGACGCCGTCGCGGTCCATGTCCTTCGCCCGCAGCGCCGGATCCGTCGGACGGGCGATACCCTTCCGGCCGTCATCGTAAAGACCGGTAGCCGCCATCACGTCCACCCGGTGGTGCTGGCCGGGCATGTACTTCGACCCGGCCGGCCCCACGCCGCCCCAGAGACCGAAGCTGGTGCCGTTCTTCGCGGTCCAGAAGGGCCCGTCGGGGCCGTCCTTCACATAAGGCATACGGTCCTTGAGCACCGCCGACGCATTCGCAGTGAACAGATCGGGCGGGATCCAGGGCAGGTCGATGTGGCAGTCGGCGGAGATCCGTTGGTAGCGCATGACGCCCCCTTTGGCCGGTGGACGGCTCACCTCTCGCGTGTGGACAGAGCCTAGCCACCGGCGGCGCTCTCGTCAAGGCGTCGGGAGCGCCCGGCCTTGACTCGGGGCCTCCGTCCACGGCACCATGCCCGGGCCGCCATGCTCCAGGGCATCCGCGTCCTCGACCTCTCGCGCGTCATCGCCGGCCCCTACTGCGCGGCCCTGCTGGGCGATCTCGGCGCCGACGTGATCAAGCTGGAGCGCCCCGGCCGCGGCGACGACCTGCGCGCGCTGCGCGGGAACGGCCAGATGAGCGCGTCCTTCGCGGCGGTCAACCGCAACAAGCGCGGGATCGCGCTGGATCTGCAGAAGCCGGACGGTGCCCGCCTCGCCTTCGACCTGGCGCGGCGCGCCGACGTGGTCATCGAGAACTTCCTGCCCGGCGTGGCCGAGAAGCTCGGCCTGGGCTACGCGGTGGTGCGCGCGGTGAATCCCGCGGTGGTCTACGCCTCGGTGACCGGCTTCGGCCAGACCGGCCCCCTCGCGCGCAAGCCCGGCTACAACACGATCGCGCAGGGGATGAGTGGGCTCATGGCGCTCACCGGCATGCCGGGCGATCCGCCGACGCGGGTGGGCGGCTCGGTGTCCGACGTGGCCGCCTCCTACATGACCTTCGGCATGGTCAACGCCGCGCTGGTGCATCGCTTCCGCACCGGGGAGGGCCAGCACGTGGACGTGAGCTTGGTCGGAGCAAGCCTCGGCTTGTTGCCGGACCCGGTCGCGATCTACTTCGACAGCGGCGAGCGGCCCAAGCGCGCGGGCAACCGCAACCTGCATCTCTCGCCCGCGGAGGCCTTCCAGGCCAAGGACGGCTTCGTCAACGTCGTGCTGATGAACGCGGAGCAGTGGGGCCGCTTCTGCCAGGCGCTCGGCGATCCGGCCATGGAGACCGATCCGCGCTTCGCCACCAACCCGGCGCGCCTGGCGAACCACCCCGCCTTCAAGGCGCGAGTGGAGGCGATCCTCGGGACGAGCGACGCCGCCGACTGGGTGGCGCGGCTCGAGGCGGGCGGCATCGCGGCGGGGCCCATCTACGAGTTCCACGAGGTGTTCGAGGACCCGCAGGTGCGCCACCTGGGGCTCGTGGCCGAGGTGGAGCAGCCCGGCGTGGGCAAGGTCAAGATGCTCACGTTCCCGGGCCGCGCGTCCGCGACGCCGCCCCGCATCGATCGGCCCGCGCCGCTCCTCGGCCAGCACACCGCCGAGGTGCTCGGCGAGCTGGGGCTCGCGGGCGAGGAGATCGATCGCCTCGCCGCGGCGGGCGTCGTCGTCCTCGGCGAGCACCCCGCCTAACGGTTCCCGCGAGGCGGCAACCGCGGGAGCCGCTGGTAGTATCCTCGGCGGGTGCGCCATCCTCGGCTCGGCTTCTCGTGGCTGATTCCGCTGCTCGGCGGCCTGGCGGTGCTGGCCGCGCCCACGCCCGACGGCCTGAGCCCGGAGGGCCAGCGAGTGCTCGCGGTACTCGTGCTCGCCATCGGGCTCTGGGGATTCGAGACCCTCCCGCCCGGCGTCACCGGCGTCGTCGCGATCCTGGCCCTGGTGCTCACCCACGCGGTCGCGGGCATCCGCGAGGCGCTCGCGGGCTTCGCGGATCCCATCGCGTACTTCCTCATCGGTGTGCTGACCATGGGAGTGGCGGTGGCGCGGAGTGGCCTCGCCGAACGGGTGGCGCACCTGCTGCTCGCGCGCGGCCGCGGCCGCGCCGGGGCGCTCTACGTGCACCTGCTCCTCGCGCTCCCGCCGCTCACGCTGCTGCTGCCGTCGGCCACCACCCGGACCGGCATCCTCGTCCACGTCTACGATCAGGCGCTCACCCTCGGCCGCGTGCCGCCCGGCGCCCCTCTGGCCCGCGCCATCATGCTGGTGCTGAACTCGGTCAACCGCCTGTCGTCCACCATCCTGCTCACCGGCGGCATCACCCCGATCGTGGCCGCCGGCCTCATCGGTGCGACCTCGTGGACGCGCTGGCTCGTCCTCATGAGCGTGCCGTACCTGGCCCTGATCGCTCTCGCCGCCGCCGCCATCTACCTCCGCTACCGTCACGGCTTCCGCGCGGAGGTGCAGGTGCCGCCCCGGCCCGAGCCGCGCCCGCTCTCCGGCGTCGAGCTGCGCACCGCGCTGATCATCGCGGGCGCGGGGCTCCTCTGGCTGACCGACTCCCTCCACCACTGGCATCCCACACTCCCCGCGCTGCTGGCCTGGGTGTGCTTCCTGATGCCGGGCTGGGGTGTGCTCACCTGGCGGCAGTTCGAGCAGGAAGTGGGCTGGACGAACTTCTTCGTCATCGCCGCCTCGCTCTCGCTGGCCCAGGCGCTCTCGCGCTCCGGGGCGAGCGACTGGCTGGCCGCGGGCGTGGTGGGGGCCGCCCACTCGGTGGCGGAGTCGCCCTGGATGGTGGTGGGGGTGCTGCTCGCGGCCTCGTCGCTGGTGCGGCTGCTGATCCCGAACATCACCGGCTTCCTCGCTACCACGATCCCGGTGGCGATGTCGGTGGGGACCACCGCGGGCCTGAACCCGATCCTCTGCGGGCTCATCGTCACGATCGCGGGCGACGCGGTCCTCTACTACCCGGCCCAGAGCGCCTCGTCGCTCGTGGTCTACGAGCGGGGGCACCTCACCGCCGGAGAGATCTTTGGCTTCGGACTCCTGATGACCGTGCTCGCCGCCTTCGTGGTGCTGGCGGTGGCGCTGCCCTACTGGGCGCTGGTGGGGGAGCCACTGGTCCGCGGCTGAGCGAGCGCCCGGTCGAGGACTTCGCGGATCGTGCGAATCAGGTCCGGGGGCGTGAACGGCTTGCCGAGCAGCAGCATGCTCGCGTCGCGCACCCCGTGGCGGACGATGGCGTCCTCGGTGTAGCCCGACATGTACAGCACGGGCATGCCGGGCCGGGTCGCTCGCACGCGGTCCACCAGCTCGCGGCCGCTCATGCGCGGCATCACCACGTCGGTGAGGACGACGTCGATCCGGTCGCCCGCCGTCTGCCAGACGCCGAGGGCCTGCACGCCGTCGCCGGCCTCCAGCACCGTGTAGCCCTGCCGCTCCAGCACCTCGCGGGCCAGGGCCCGCACGTCGTCCTCGTCCTCCACCAGGAGGATGGTTTCGTGGCCGGTCGCCGGCCGTGAGGCCGTGTCGTTGGCGCGGACGGCCTCGACCGCCGCCGCGACCTGGGGCAGGTAGATCTCGAAGGTCGTGCCGCCGCCCACCACGCTGCGCACCTGGACCGCGCCGCCGTGCTGCCGCACGACCCCGTGCACCATCGAGAGCCCGAGCCCGGTGCCCTTGCCCGGTCCTTTGGTAGTAAAAAACGGCTCGAAGATGCGGGCCTGGGTCGCCGCGTCCATGCCCACGCCGGTGTCCATCACGCGGAGCACCGCGTAAGGGCCGGGCGGCAAGGCGTCCGGCCGGTCGGGCGGAGCCGCCTCGATCCTCACCCAGTCGGTCTCGAGCCCGAGCGTGCCGCCCCGCGGCATCGCGTCGCGCGCGTTCACCGCGAGATTCAGCAACGCCTGCTCGAGCTGGGCCGGGTCCGCGTTGACCGATCCGGCGCCGGCGCCCAGGGTGACCAGCAGGTCCACGTCCTCGCCGATGAGCCGCCGCAGCATGTCGCTCATCTCGGCCACCGCGGCATTGAGATCGAAGACCTTCCGCTGCAGCACCTGCTTGCGGCTGAAGGCGAGGAGCTGGCGGGTGAGGGCGGCGGCGCGATCCGCCGTCTTCTGGATCAGCTCGACGCTGCGGCGTGCCGGGTCGTCGGCCTGCAGCCGGCCGAGCAGCAGATGGCTCCGGCCGGTGATGATGGTGAGCAGGTTGTTGAAGTCGTGGGCGACGCCGCCCGCGAGCCGGCCCACCGCTTCCATCTTCTGGGCCTGGCGCAGCTCGTCCTCGAGCTCCTTGCGCTGGGTGATGTCCATCAGGGCTCCGATCATCCGCGTGGGACGGCCGTCGCCGTCGTGCAGCACGTAGCCCCGGTCGAAGACGTGGGCGTAGGTGCCGTCGGCCCGCCGGCAGCGATACTCCGCGCTCCAGCTCTCGGCCCCGCGGTCGACGGCGGCGTGGATGTCGGTCACCACGCGCTCTCGATCCTCGGGATGGATCGCCTCGTACCACCACGAGACGTCCGCCCCGACCTGCTCCGGGGTATAGCCGAAGAGAGTGCCGAGGCCTTCGTTCCACCACACCGCCTGGCTCACCAGGTCCCAGTCCCACACCGCGTCGTTGGTGGCCCGCGCCACGAACTGGAAGCGCTCCTGGCTCTCCCGCAGGGCCCGGACCAGGCGCTCGGCGGTGCCGCGGGCGAGCTGCTCGTCCGCGAAGATCTGGGCGTTGCGGATGGCGATGGCGGCGTGAGCGGCCAGCCGCACCAGGACCGACTCGTCGTGATCGGTGAACGGGCGGGCCGAGCGGTTGTCCACGTAGAGCAGGCCCTCGACGCGGTCATCGATGAGGATCGGCGCCGCCATCTGGGCCTGGATGCCCAGCCGGCGGATGCGCTCGACGTAGTGGGCGGTGATGCGGGTGTCGTGGAGGTAGTCGCTCGTGCGTAGCGGCCGGCGCTCCGCGAGCACGTAACCGCCGAGGCCCTGCCCGGGCTGCACGCGCGTCTCGGCCAGATCGGCGTACCACGATGAGGTCCAGTACCGGAGAAGGACCGTGTCGGACCCGGGCAGGCGCAGGCCGATCACCGCGCCGTCGCTGTGGCAGAGCTCCTGCGCGGCCTCGCCGACGCGGCGGAGCACCGTGGCGAGCTCGGGCGCGGCCCCGATCGTGCGCGCCAGGTCGGCCAGCACCTCGGCCTCGCGTCGCCGCCGTTCCTCCTCCGCGAAGAGCCGCGCGTGCTCGAGCGTGAGCGCAGCCTGATCGGCCAGCGCCTCGGCCAGCTGCACCGCGCGCGCGTCGAAGACGGTGCCGGTCACCGTCCGCACCGCGAGCACGCCGATCAACTGATCCTGGGTCAGCAGCGGCACCGCGAGGAGTGCCCGGTCGACCCCTTGCTCGAGGTCGGCACGCATGGCCGGCGGGATCTCGATCCGCGGGTCGACCAGGACGTCCGGGCTCGTGATCGTGCGCCGCTCGCGCAGGGCGAGGCCGACCGCCCCGGAGCCCAGCTCGCGCACCGGCCGCCAGCCCGCGGTGGAAGGCGAGGGCGTCCGGGAGACCGCGATCGCGAGCAGGCTCCCGGTGTCGGCGTCGAGCCGGTAGACGACCGCGGAGCGGCCGCCGAGCAGCGAGCGGAGGCTCTCGGCGATGCGCTCGCCGACCACGTCGGGATCGAGCCGCTCGGAGAGCAGCCGCCCGATGCCGGCGAGGGTCTTCGCCTCCTGCAGGCGCGCCTCCTGCTCGTCGAGCAGGCGCGCGTTCTCGCGCTCCAGCCGGCCCAGGCGCGCATGGAGCGCCGTCTCGTCGTGCATCTCCGCGCCGGAGTGGGGGCCCATCGGTGGCATCCGGCTGTGAGAGAGCAAGGACCACGCCACGAGTAACTAGCTAATAGAAGGCCGCTCTGGGCCATGACCGAGCGTAAAGTGTCAGGACTTTTGACCGAAATGAGCACCTCGGAGACAATCCGGTGGGCGCTCTGCTACCATGACGGCGCACTGCGGTCAGCCGCTCAACCTCATCCGGGAGACCTGCCGCCATGACGACCGACGCGAAGATGATCAAGCACCTCTGGACGCACAAGACGCAGGACCATCCGTTCCTGCCCGACGAGGAGCTGGTCATCGATCGGGCCGAGGGCGTCTGGGTGTGGACGGAGCAGGGCAAGAAGCTCCTGGATGGCTTCGCCGGGCTCGCGGTCGTCAACGTGGGGCACGGCCGCCGCGAGATCGCGGAGGCGATCGCCGAGCAGACGGTGCGCCTGGCCTACTACCCGACGACCAGACAGTTTTCCAATCGGCCGGCGGTGGAGCTCGCCGCGAAGCTGGCGGCGCTGACCCCCGGCGACCTCCGCTACACCATGTTCGCGGTGAGCGGCTCGGAGGCCAACGAGCGCTCGATGCAGATCGCCCGGCAGTACTGGCTGGCCACCGGAAAGTCTCGCAAGCACAAGGTCATCTCGCTCCAGGGCGGTTATCACGGCGCCACCATGGGCACGTTCGCGATCTGTGGCCTGCCACATCTGGCCCAGGCGTACGCGCCGCTCGAGGTGCCCGGCTTCGCCAAGGTCGCGCCGCCCCATCCCTTCCGCGACCTCCAGGGCGGCAGCGTAGCGGAGCTCATCGCCCGCCGCATCGATGAGCTGCGGCAGGCGATCGTGCGCGAGGGCCCGGACACGGTCTCCGCGGTGATCATGGAGCCGGTGCTCTCCTCGGGTGGCTTCATCATGCCGCCGATCGGCTGGCTCAAGGCGGTGCGCGCGCTCTGCGACGAGCTGGACGTGCTGATGATCGCCGACGAGGTGATCACCGGCTTCGGCCGCACCGGCCGGTGGTTCGCGTGCGAGCACGATCAGGTCGTGCCCGATCTGATGTCGGTGGCCAAGGGAATCACCTCGGGCTATATTCCGCTCTCCGCGAGCATCGCGCGCGGCCGCCTGGCCGACGTCTTCTCCGACACGACCACCCAGGAGAACGTGCACCCCAATACCTACGCGGCCCATCCGGTGGCGTGCGCCGCCGCGCTCGCCAACCTGCGCATCATGGAGCAGGACAACCTGGTGGCGAACGCCGAGCGGATGGGCACGCGCCTGCTGGAGGGGCTGGGGGGCGCGGTCGGCAAGCAGCCGATCGTCGGCGAGGTCCGCGGGCGCGGCCTCATGGTCTGCGTGGACTTCGTGCAGCCCGATGGCTCCGGCAAGCCGCTCGACGCCAAGCAGGTCGCCGAGCTCGATCGCAAGGCCTGGGACCGCGGCGCGATCATCTACGCCCGCGGCACCGTCCTCCGCCTCGCGCCGCCCCTCTGCATCACCCCGGCCGAGGTGGACGAGCTGGTCACCATCGTCGCCGACAGCGTCGACTCCCTCGCGCGCGACGTCGCTCGCTAGCTCTCCACTCGCTCAGCGGGAGTCTCGCGCGAGGCGGGCGGGTCCTGTCGCCGGGGAGCGGGGCCGGCGGGCGGCTTCGTCACCCGCTCGCCGGAATCGCCGCTCTTCGAGCGGCGCACCGGACTCGGGGGGCCC
>JBBDXN010000134.1:0-4655 GCA_040902305.1 Candidatus Rokuibacteriota bacterium
GGAGCCGGCCGCGCGGGAGCCACCCCCGGCGACAGGACCCGGCCGCCTCACGCGTCGTCCGTTCATGACTAGTCCGGGCTAGTAGCGGCGGCTCGGGACGGGCTGGCCCGGGGCGCTACCCGGCATCGCCCGGTCAGGCGCGGTGCCGGTGCTCGGCCCCTTCATGGCCTCGCGGACCTTCGCCACTTCCTTCTGCGCGGGTTCGCGCGTCTCGCGATGCTGGGCGGCCCGCTCGTAGGCCTGGAGCGCTCCCGGCAGATCGTTGAGGCGGGTACGCACCACGCCCAGGTTGAACCACGCGCGCCCCTCGTCGCGGAGCGTGGCGGCGCGGGTGAAGGACTTCTCCGCGCCGGCGAGGTCGCTCTTGTCGTAGGCCAGGCGCCCGAGCGTGCTCCAGACTTCGGGTACCTTGGTCTCGCGGTCGGCGAGCGCCTGCAGGTGGGGCAGCGCGCGCGGCTGCTGGCCCGCCTCGAGCAGCATGAAGGCCAGGCGCACCCGCAGCTGCTCCTCGTCGCGCAGGGCGAGGGCCGCCTCATAGGCCCGCGCCGCGTCGTCCACGCGATTGAGCTGCTCGTTGGCGCCCGCCAGATCTCGCTGGGCCGCGAACGAGCCCGGGTAGAGCTCCACGACCTTCCCGAAAGCGGCCGCCGCGTCCTCCCAGCGCGACTGGAACATCGCGGCCTGCCCGCGCAGGTAGTGGGCGAGCACGTGCGTGGGCTGCTGCGCGATGGCTTGCCCGCTCAGCTCGCTCGCCTTCGCGTAGTCCTTCCGATCCATGGCCTCGACGGCCTGTCGGTAGAGCGCGAAGGCCGGATCGTCCCAAATGCCCTGGGCCCCGGCGCTTCCGGTGGTGGCGATGGCGCAGAAGGCGAGCCCGACGGCTGTCCAGTGACGACCGCGGGGGCGGCGGCTCAGCGGGCGTTCAGCTCGAAACGGACCGGCAAGATGACCCATACGGCGACGGTCTCCTTTCCTCGTCGAGCGGGCTCGAACCGCCATGTCCTGATGGCCTCCATGGCGGCCCGGTCCAGATCCGGGCGTCCGGCGGAGCGCTGGACCTGGACGGTGCCGACCTTGCCGCTCGTGAGCACTTCGAATCGGAGGGTCACGACGCCCTCGGCGCCTTCGCGTCGCGCGGCCTCCGGGTAGTGAGGGGTGGTCTGGTAGCCGCCCAGCGGGCGGGCGAACGAGGTGACGCCGGCGCCCGTGCCGCGCGCGACGCCGCCGCCGACACGGGGCCCCGGCCTCGCGCCCGGGATCTCCGGCGCGGGGAGCAGGAGCCCGCCCGCGCCGGCCAGGCCGGGAACCGCCAGCGCGGGGCCGGGCACGTTCGCCGAAGCCATGTAGCGGCGGTCGGGCGAGGTCGGCATCGGGTCGAGCCGGCGCTCGGGCCGGGGCGCCGGATCCGGCTGCATCGGGCTCTGGGTGATCGGGGCCGAGCGGACGATCGGGCGCGGCCGCGGGATCACCCGCGGGGGCTTGGACGGATCCGGCGGCGGAGCTGGCGGCTCCACCCGCACGATCTCCACGGGCACGAGCACGCGCTCGGGCTCGGGCCGCGCGAGGGCGACGACGGACGAGGTGGTGGCCAACCCCACCACGTGGACGCCCACCGAGATCCAGAGCGGCCAGCCCGCCAGTCCCATCAGGCGTCCGCCCAGCGGCGCAGCAGGTTGTGATAGCAGCTCGTGAGCGCGACCACGCCGGGGTGGTCGGGGCCGGGCTCGCTCACCTGGCTGATGGCCATGTCGAGATCGAAGAGCAGGGAGCGCTCTCCGTCGTCGCGCACCATGCTCTGCACCCAGAAGATCGAGGCGAGGCGCGCGCCCCGCGTCACCTCCGTGACCCGGTGCAGACTCGTGGCCGGGTAGAGGATCATGTCGCCGGCGGGGAGCTTGACCGAGTGCGCGCCGTAGGTGTCGTCCACCACCAGCTCGCCGCCGTCGTACTCCTCGGGGGCGCTCAGGAAGAGGGTGGCCGAGAGATCGGTGCGCACGCGCAGCGGCGCGCCCGCCACCTGGCGGATCGCGTTGTCCACGTGAGCCGCGAAGGCCATGCCGGGCTCGTAGCGGTTGAACAGCGGGGGAAAGACGCGGAGCGGCAGCGCGGCGGACATGAACAGCGGATTGCGCTCGAGCGCGGTCACGATGACCTCGCCCATCTCCCGCGCCTCCGGCGTCCCCTCGGCGACCTGCAGGTTGTGCTTGGCCTTCGCGGAGAGATGCCCGGCCGTCATCCGGCCGTCCACCCACTTGGCGTCATCCAGCCGGGTGCGGCCGCGCGCCACCTGCGTGGCGGTCAGGACCTTGGGGACGTGGAGGAGCATGGCGCGGATCCTAGAACCGCCAGGTGCCGGTGAGCAGGAAGGTGCGGGACGCGCCCGGGATGACGTGGGCGGGGTGGGTCGAGTCGAAGTAGGTCGCGTTGGAGAGGTTCAGCACGTTGAAGCGCAGCTCGAGGGGTTTGATCGGCCGGAAGGCGATCAACGCGTCCCCCGTCACGAACGCGGGCGCCGCGTTGGTGTTGACGTTGTTGGCGTAGCGCCGGTCCACGAACGTCGCGCCGCCGCCGACCTGCCACCGGCTGGTGATGTCGTACGTGGTCCACAGGCTCGCCGAGTGCTCGGGCACGTTCTGGACGCGCTTGCCCTCCACCGGGATGCCGCTCGCGACGTCGTTCGACTCGGTGACGCGGGAGTCGAGGTAGGTGTAGCCGAGGAAGACGTTCCAGCCGCGCAGGATCTGGCCCACCAGCTCCAGCTCGACGCCGCGCACCCGCTGGCGGCCGTCGGTCACCTGCACGCCGAGCACCGGATCGTTGGTGCGGGCGTTGGTCTTGTTGATCTGGAACACTGCGCCGCGGAGGCCGAGGGCCCCGTTCAGGAAGTCGAACTTGGCGCCCAGCTCGAAGCTCTCGTTCTTCTCGGGCTCGGTCCCCGCGTTGTTGAGGGAGAGGGTCAGCGCCTCCGCGGAAGGATTGAACGAGGTGCCGTAGGAGAAGTAGTAGGTCTGTATCTTGGTGGGCAAGAACACCAGCGCGGCACGCGGGTTCAGGGCCTCGTCGGTGCGGGAGAGCTTCTGCGCCGCAACGCGGTTGCGGAAGTCGGCGTCGAAGAGGTCGTAGCGCAGGCCGCCCATGATCTTCCACTGCTCGGTGAGCGACACCTCGTCCACCGCGTAGACGCCCACCGAGGTCGCGCTCGAGGAGCCGTCGAAGTTCTTGGCCCGACCCATCCCGGCCAGGCTCGGGAAGTTGTCGGGGTCGTCGAGCGCGGTGGTGGGGATGCCGGTGAACGCGTGGCGCGTCACGTCGGAGGTCTCGTGGCCGGCCTCCACCCCCGCGACCAGCGTGTGCTTGAGCCGCCACGTGTTGAACTTGAAGACCACGTCGGTGCTGTTGGTGATGCTGGTGTCCGTCTGGTCCCGCTGGGCACCGCTCCGCGACACGAGGATCTGGCTGAGAGGCGTGCCGGGCGTCGGAGTGCCCACGATGCGGGGTGGCGACACGATCGAGCCCCGCTTGATCAAGGCGAGCCGCAGCGTGTTGCGCAGGCGCAGGTTCTCGTTGAAGTCGTGCTCGAATCGGAGCGTGCCGATGTGGACGTCGTCGTGCTCGTAGTCGCGGCCGGGAAAGCCGTAGAAGTTCTCCCGATCGACGTCGGGCGGCTTGCCGAACACGTACGGCAGGCCGTAGTCGGGCATGTTGTCGTCGCTCAGGTAGTAGAAGCTGGCGATGAAGCGCGTCGGCCCGTTGAGGCCGATGCCGAAGGATGGCGCCACGCCCAGGCGCTCCTGCTCGATGTAGTCCCGACCCGGCGTCTCGCCCTTGAACCCCATCAGGTTGAGGCGCAGGGCCGCCGAGGGGCCGAACGGCTGGTTGAGGTCCACCGCGACCCGGCCCTGCGGCCCGCTGCCCACCGTGCCGGTGAGCTCGGAGAACGGCGTGAGCCTCGGCGCCTTGCTCACCTGGTTGATGACGCCGCCGGTGGCGCCGCGCCCGAACAGGACCGCGGAGGGCCCCTTGAGCACCTCGATCGACTCCAGGTTGAAGGTGTCGCGCGCGTACTGGCCGAGGTCCCGCACCCCGTCGATGAAGATGTCGGTACCCGCCGAGAATCCGCGGAGCGTGAGGTTGTCGCCCTGCCGCCCCCCGCCCTCGCCCGCGGCCAGGGCGATGCCGGGCACGGTGCGCAGCGCCTCGCGGAGCGTGAAGAGCGACCGCTGCTCCAGGATCTGCTCGGGCAGGACGGTGATGGACTGCGGGGTGTCCTTGATCGGATCCGGCAGCTTGTAGAGGCTCGGCTCCTCGATCTTGTACTGGTCGCGCTGGCCGCGGACGTCCACCCCGGGCAGCGAGACGTCGTCCTTGCCGTCCTGCGGCGGAGGCGCCGGGGTCTGCGCCCACGCCCCGGTGGCCGCGAGGGCCAGTCCCATGCCGAGGGTGGAGCCGACCAGCCGGTTGAGCGAGATGCCGCCGCGCCGACCGGCGCGCTTGATGTGCCTGACGAATGACCGACGCCGACCCATGCCGTGCCTCCCGGGGAAAGTGGGGTGACCGGGCTGGCTAGCGTGGGTCGCGAAACCGGAGGCTGGCTAGCGAATGCGCTTCGGCGGGCGTGCCGTTCGGGGCCGGCCGCCGGGCCCCGCCCAGCGCGG
>JBBDXN010000134.1:4665-81462 GCA_040902305.1 Candidatus Rokuibacteriota bacterium
GGGGGGGGGGGGGGGGGGGGGGGCGCCCCCCCCGGCCCCGGCCATGCCGGGGCGGTGCTTAGGTAACCCTAATGAGCAGGCCTTGTCAACCCTAATATGCGGGCGAGTTCGGCCGGCCCGGCCGGAGCTTCTACGCGGAGAACTCCCGGAGCAGCCGGCCCGGCCGCCCGCACTCCTTGACCGGGCCGCTCTCGCTCGCCGTCCGGACCCCGTTGACCCAGACCCCGTGCAGGCCGACGGCCGGGGTGTCGAGCCGGCTCGCCCCGGTGGGCAGGTCGTTGACGCGGCGCTTGTCGCCGCGGCCCACCGTCGCCGGATCGAACAGCATGAGATCGGCCCAGGCGCCGGCCTGGAGCCGGCCGCGGCCCTGGATGCGGTAGGCGTCGGCCACCGCGCTGGTCACCGCGCGCACCGCCTGCTCGAGAGTGAGGTCGCCGCGCTCGCGCGCCCAGTGGCCGAAGAGGTGCAGGCCGAAGCCCGCGTCGCAGAGGAAGGAGAGATGGGCGCCCGCGTCCGACAGGGCCACCGCGGTGTGGGGGTGGCGCAGCAGCCGCTTCACTTCATTCTCGTCGATGTTGAACAGCCGGCAGTCGAACATCGCGTCCAGCTCGCCGTCGAGGCCGAAGTCGAGGAAGGTGTCCCAGGGATGCCGGCCGCGCTCGCGCGCGAGCGCCCCGATCGTCCGGCCCTCGAGGCCCCGGTGCTCCGGGCGCTGCACCTCCGCGATCGTCAGGTGATCCCAGTTCTGGTCGCTGAAGCGGTTCGGCACGCCCGGCTGGCCGATCTCCGTCTTGAGCGCGGCGCGGAACGACGGATCGGCGAGGACGGCGCGGTAGCGCGCCTCGGTGTCGGCCTCGATGGCGGGCCGCCAGGCGATGAAGGCCTCGAGCGGGTAGGGGTGGCGGAGGGTGAACTCCATGCCGAGGGGGAAGCAGCCCACCTGGGCCCACAGCTCGCGCCCCCGGCTACGCGCGGCCTCGATCTCGCCCAGCTCCCGGAAGACGCGGGTCGGATCGCCCGGATCCACGAACATGGCCGCGATCATCACCGGCCGCCGCGTGGCCGCCGCGATGCCCTCGAGCCACGGCACCGTGGAGGTCATCCCCTTGGTGAGCATGAAGACGCCGCGGCCGACCTCGCCGAGGGCGCCGGTGAGCGCGGCCATCTCGCGCTCGTCGGCCAGCCGCGAGGGCATCGGGATGCCGTGCTCGCCGTTGTGCTGCTCGAGCGTGGAGGTGGCGAAGCCGATCGCGCCGACCCGGAGCGCCTCCACCACGATGCGCCGCATCTCCGCGATCTCCGCGTCGGTGGCCTTCCGCTTGCTCGCCTCCTCGCCCAGCACGTAGGTGCGCACCGAGGAGTGGCCCACGAACGAGGCCACGTTGGGCACCAGCCCGCGGCGCTCGAGGGAGGCCAGGTACTCGGGATAGCTCTCGAAGTCCCACTGGATGCCCGCGCGCATGGCCTCGAGCGACATGCCCTCCACGTGGGTGAGGTTGCGCACGATGAGGTCGCGGTGCGCGGGGTGGCACGGGGCGATCGTGAAGCCGCAGTTGCCGATCACCACCGTGGTCACCCCGAGCGACGTCGAGGGAGTGGCGAACGGATCCCAGGTGAGCTGGGCGTCGTAGTGGGTATGGATGTCCACGATGCCGGGCGCCAGCACGTGGCCGCGCGCGTCCACGCGGTCGCGCGCGGCACCGAGATCGCCGCCGCGGCGGTCGTCGCTGATCGCGGCGATGCGGCCGTCCTTGACCGCGAGGCTGCCGTCGCGCGCGGGGGTGCCGAGACCATCGATGAGGCGGGCGTTGTCGATGACGAGATCGTGCACGGGGACGGCCTCCTGGGATCGGGTGTGCCTGACCGTCCGAGGCTAGCCCGGGGGCGGGGGGCCCGTCAACCGAGCGCCCCCTCACCCTGCCCCGACCGGCTCCCTCTCCCTCCTGGGAGGGAGAGGGTCGGGGTGAGGGTGGGGCGCACCTTCGTGAATCGTGCGGGCTAGAGTGTCCGCAGCGCCTCGGTGACCGGGACGCGGGCCGCGCGCACCGCGGGCAGGAGCCCGCCGGCCAGGCCGATCGCCAGCGCCCAGGTGAGCCCGCGGAGCAGCAGGCCCGGCGTCACGCGGAAGTCGAAGGCCACCTGCGAGAAGGTATTGAAGTTGAGCGTGGAGAGCGAGGCGCCGTCGCAGTAGACGTAGGCCAGCGCTCCGCCCACCGCGCCGCCCAGGAGCGACAGCAGGAGCGCCTCGATCATCACCGAGACCACCACCGGCGTGCCCCCGAAGCCGATGGCGCGCAGGGTGGCGATCTCGACCTGGCGGCTGGCGATGGCGGAGTACATGCAGTTGAGCGCGCCGAAGGTGGCGCCCACCGCCATGAACGCGGCCACCGTGTAGCCGAGCACGTTGATGAGGTCGGAGAGCACGGTGGCCTGCTTGGCGTAGTATTCGGGCTCTCGCAGCACGCTGATCGAGAAGCGGCGATCGCGGCTCACCGAGTCCCGGAAGGCGGCCAGGCCCGAATCGGAGCCGTCGGCGAGCCGAGCCGTCACCGATTGGTAGCCGGTGCGCCGGAAGGCGGACATGGCGACCTCGGCGTCGGCCCAGATCTCCGACTCGTGCACGTCGCCGCCGCTCTCGAAGATGCCGACCACCGTCCAGTCGCTGTCGCGGAAGCCGATGCGCGAGCCCACCGCGAGCCCGGCGAATTGCCCGGCCGCCTTGCGGCCCACCACGACCTCGCGGACGCCGGGCTCGAAGCGACGCCCCTCCACGAGGCGCACTTCGTCGCGGATGTCGAACGCGGCTCGTTGCACCCCGCGGAACGGCACGTTGTTGGGGTGGCTCTCGCCCTTGCGCGGCAGATCCACCATGACGACCAGCTCGGCGGACGCGAGCGGGCGCCCGGACGGGTCGCGGGCCACCCCGGGCAGCGCGGCGAGGAGGGTGGCCTGGTCGCGGTCCACCCCGCTCGACAGCTCGGCATCGGAGCCGGAGCGCAGCATGATCACGCGGTCATCGCGCCCCGTGCTGGCCAGGGTGTGGCGAAACCCCTCGGACATCGCCAGCACCGAGACCAGCACCCCGACCACGCCCGCGATCCCGACCACGACCACGAGCGACGTGCCGACCCGCGACGGCAGGTTGCGCAGGTTCATGAGGGTGATCGCCGCGACCTGAGCTAGCGTGCGCATCAAGCGGGCCGTTGGCCGACGGGTGTCCGCCCACGAACCGGAACTGGCCCCGGGCAGATGAATAGTGCGGTGGGGGGGGTTGGGGGAGGAGCGCCGCCGCTCCCCCCCAATAAGAACAATGCCGTACCTGCGCGTGTCATGAGCCAGTCGGGTAGTGACTAGTGGCCGGAGAGGGCGTCGACGATCTTGAGCCGGTTGGCGCGCAGGGCGGGGGGGAGGCCGATGCAGAGCGCGACGACGGCCGCGACGGTGGCGGCGAGGAGCCAGGTGTCGGCGCCGACGAAGAGCGGGGGAAAGCGGCCACCAGTGGCGCCGTTGAGGCCGGGCATGGCGGCCACCGCCGCGCCCATGCCGATGCCGCCGCCGAGGACCAGCAGGAGCACCGCCTCGGCCAGCACCAGCGCGGTGACCTTGCCGTCGGAGAAGCCGAGCGTCTTGAGAATGGCCAGCTCGGGAATGCGCTCCCGGATGGACTGGGCCATGGTGTTGCCGGTCAGGATCATGATCGTGAAGAAGACCGCGATCAGGATGCGGGTGACCAGCGCGCCGATGTCGCCGATCTGCTTGGCGAAACCCAGCGCGAACTCCTTCTCGGGCTGCGTCTTGGTCTCGTCGGGCGAGTTCATGAACAGCGCGTCGATCGCCGCCGAGGTGCCCCGGGCCTGGCCGGAGTCCGCGATGCGCACGATGTACCAGCCGGTCTTGCCGCGCCCGGACTGGCGCGCCTCGTCGAAGTAGGCCACGTTGATCAGCACCATGTCGGTGTTGCCGCGCACCGCGGGATCCTCCGCGTCGATGATCCCGACGAGGTCGAACTCCCAGCTCATGCTGCCGTCCGCCTTGGGATGGATCTCCGAGCTGATCGGCAGCTTCTGGCCGACCTTCCAGCCGAAGCGGTCGACCAGGCGCTGCCCGGCCAGCGCGCCGGTCCGGGTCTTGACGAAGGCCTCCCGGTGCGCCTGGGCCACCGTGAACTCGGGGTACATGTCGAGGTAGCGCGCCGGATCGACCGCGAAGACCGGGAACGCGTTGGACTCGTTCTGGTACTTGGCGCCGAACCAGTCCGCGGACGCCACGTCCACCACGCCCGGCACCTGCTCGATCCGCCGCCCGTAGGCCATCGGTAGCGGCTCGATGATGGAGTAGCGCGCGGTGGTGAGCAGGCGCTTGGCGTCGGCGGCGTCCGCCCCCGACTCGAAGGCCACCTCCACCGCCTGCAGCAGGCCGAACAGCGCGAAGGCCACCACGATGGAGAGCAGGGTGAGGATCGTGCGGGTCTTCTTGCGGAAGAGGCCGGCCCAGAGCAGCGGGAGATACCTCATGCGGACACCGGCTCCGCGGTCATCGTGCCCTTGTCGAGATGCACGCGCCGGCGCGCGTACTCCGCCGCCTTGGGGTCGTGGGTGACCATCACCACCGTCTTGCCGTGCTCCCGGTTGAGCATCTGGACGAGGCGCAGCACCTCGTCGGCGGTGGCCCGGTCCAGATCGCCGGTGGGCTCGTCGCAGACCAGCAGGGTGGGGTCGGAGACGATGGCGCGCGCGATCGCCACGCGCTGCTCCTGCCCGCCGGACAGCTCGCGGGGCTTGTGACGGGCGCGGTCGTCGAGGCCGACCAGGGTCAGCGCGATGCGCGCGCGCCGGCGTCGCTCGGCCGCGGACAGACTTGTCAGGAGGAGTGGAAGCTCGATGTTCCGCTGCGCGGACAGGGCCGGCAGCAGGTTGTAGAACTGGAAGACGAAGCCCACGTGGGCGGCCCGCCAGGCCGCCAGCTCCCCGCCCGAGAGCTGGTCGATGCGCCGGCCCTCCACCGTGATGCTCCCGCCGGTGGGCGTGTCGAGCCCGCCGATCAGGTTGAGGAGCGTCGTCTTGCCCGAGCCGGACGGGCCCATCAGGGCCACGAAGTCGCCGCGGGGGATGTCGAGATCGATGCCGTGCAGCACCTCGATCCGCTCGCGGCCGCGGTGATAGACCTTGGTCACCGACCGGATCTCGACGAGGTCGGCCACCGCTACTTGCCCTCCGCGAGCTTCACCGCCTGGCCGTCCTCGAGCGACGCGGGCGGGCCGAGCACGACGCGCTCGCCGTCGCGGAGGCCGCTCAGCACCCGGCGCTGGCCCGAGGTGTCCGGCCCGAGGGTCACGCTCCGCCGTTCCGCCTTGCCGTCCGCGTACACGAAGACGATGGTGTTGCTTCCGTCGGTCCGTACCGCCTCGGCCGGGACGAGCACGCCGGACACGACCGGCGCGGGCGCGCCCCCCGCCGGCCTGGATTCGAGGAAGCCGACCCGCGCGCCCATGTCGGGCACGATCCGCGAGTCCTTCTGCTTGATGGCGATGCGCACTTTCACGGTGGCCTTGCTCCGGTCCGCGGTGGGGATGATCGCGATCACCTCGCCCGGAATGCGCCACTCGGGATACGCGTTGAGCGTGGCCTCCACCGGCTGGCCGGGGGTGACCCGGTTGATATAGGACTCGTTGACGTCCACCTGGATCTCGAGCGAGTCCATGTCCACGATGGTGCCGATACCGGTGCGGGTGAATCCGCCCCCCGCCGAGATCGGCGAGATCATCTCCCCGGGCTGCGCCGACTTGGCGACGACCACGCCGCTGAACGGCGCGCGGATCACCGTGTTGTCGAGCTCCACCTGGGCGACCGCCAGCGATTGCTCCGCCACCTGGATCTGCCTCTCGGCGCTGCCGAGCCGGGCCCGCAGGGTGTCGCGCTGGGCCAGGGCCGCGTCGAGCGACTGGGGGCTGACCAGCTGCCGGTCGGCCAGCTCCTGCTGGCGCGCGTGATCACGCTCGGCCTGCTGGAGCTGGGCGCGCACCTCGGCCACCTCCGCGCGGGCCGCCGCGAGCTGGGCGCGCGCCAGGTCGACCCGCGCCCGGGCCTCGGTGTCGTCCAGGCGCGCGAGGACCGCGCCTTCGCGCACCCGCATGCCTTCCTCGATCAGCACCTCGCTCACCTTGCCGGTGATCTTGGCGGACACGGTGGCCTGGCGCCGGGCGGTGACGTAGCCGCTGGCGTCGAGCACGGAGCCGGCGCCCGGGCCTTCGCCGACCGCGCGGGCCACCGCAGTCTGCACCACCGGCGGCCGGGCGCGGAAGAACCCGAACCAGAGGCCGGCGGCGAGGAGGAGCAGGGCGAGCCCGGCGACGACGTACAAACCGGTGCGCCGGCGCGGCGGGCGGTCCGCGCCACGATCGATGCGGAGCTGGCTGAGGAGGTCTGATTTCTCCACGACGCCCCAGTGTGCCACACCGCCGGGCCCGGTGTTAGAATCGGCCCCCCGATTCCACTCGATTCGATCACTTGGGAGCCACCATGGAGCTGGCCGCGAAGCGCTTCGCCGACACGGTGGCGCTCTTTCCCGCGGGGCGGCTCGACCACGCGGCCGCGGACACGTTCAGGCGCGTGGCCGGCTCGTGCTGATCGGAGCGACCGCGCTCGGCCTGAACCGACTACCAGGCAACGCCGGTGAGCGACCGGATGTCGGGCGTCGAGATCCACGCCCAGTTCCTCGAAGCGGTGGTGGACCGCGCGCTGCTCTCCCGACCCCGCCTCGTGCAGTGGCTCGAGGTCGGCCTGCTGGCCGCGGGGGGCTGCTGCTCGTGATCGCGGTCCCCCGGCTGCGGCCGCGCACGTCGGCGGCCTGCTCCTGGTCGCCGTGGCCGCCCTGCTCACCCTCGGCCTCCTCCTTTATATATATGCAGCGCGGGATCCTGCTGGACGCGGCCACCCCCGCGCTCGACCTGGCCGGGCCCTACACCGTCATGCTCGCGGTGACGCTCACCGAGACGGAGAGCCAGCGGCGCGCCCTCCGCCGCCAGGTGGAGCAGCAGCGCGAGGCGGCGGCGCGGCTGGCCGGCGAGCTGGAAGCGGCGCGCCGGATCCAGCTCGGCACCCTGCCGCGCCCGGCCGCCGCCTTCCCGGGCGAGACCCGCTTCGATCTCTACGCGATGCTGGAGCCGGCGCGCCAGGTGGGCGGCGATCTCTACGACTTCTTCATGATCGGCGACGTCTCCGGCAAGGGCCTGCCCGGCAGCCTCTTCATGGCGATCAGCAAGGCGCTCTACAAGAGCACCGCCCTACGCCGCCACGGCCAGATCGCGGACATGATGCGCGAGGCCGACGCGGAGATCTCGCGCGACAACGCGGAGGGGCTCTTCGTCACGGTGCTGGCGGGCATCCTGGACGCGCGCACCGGCGAGCTGGAGTACTGCAGCGCGGGACACGAGCCCCCGCTGCTCCTGCCGCGCGCCGGCCGGCCACTGCGGCGCCTCGGGGAGGGCGGGGGGCCGCCGCTCGGCGCGGTCGACGGCTTCCCCTAGGTGCGATTCCACCAAGTTACGCCCACGGATGCTTTCGCGAAAGACGCAACCCCGTGATCTACGCCAAGGCGTTCTTTGATCTCCAGCTGCAGTTCGCGCACCGAGTCGCGGACTTATCGGGCCGGCCCCTGGCCAGCGTTCTATTGGAGTACACCAATCTCTATGTCCGGTTCGGCCTGGGGCGTGACTTTGATCCCGGTCATCCAGTGTGGCAGGAGTACCTGGCCGGCCTGCAGGCCACGAACGACGGTCGCGGGTGGACGTATCGGTTCTACCTGGCGCGACCGAAGGCCATGGCTGCGCCGGCGGTCGTGGCGACCTTTGGCTGCTTCTCCTACGCGCGGGTGAGTGGTGACCGTATCCGCCTCCACTTCCAGAACGCGGAAGCGGATGGGCGCTCCCCACTGGGGATCGAGCGCGTCGGGCGGCGATTGGCGGACCTGGCCGCCCTCTTCGAGCACGTCAAGCGAACTGCGGGCCAGCCTCTCCAGGTGGTTGGGGCGTCGTGGCTATATAATCTCGAGGCATATCGCCGTCTGTTTCCGGCCCCGTACGTGGCGACCGCTCACGCGATCGGCCATCGGTTTCAGCGTATGCCGCTATGGGGGCAGTTTCTGGATCGGCATGGAGAGGTCAAGGAGAGCATGACGCGGCCGTTTCTGGAGCGCCTCGAGCGCCAGGCGAGCCTGGACGACCTGGGCCGGTGTTTCCCCTTTCAGGTGCTCTCAGCCGAGGCTTCGGTGCGGGAGTTCTATGACTTCCACGGGATCTGAGCGAGACCGATGTACTCCGCCCCGCCTACCATTACCCTGCAGCCGTTCCAGCCGTCGCATCTGGCGCTCCTGGGGGTCTGGCTCGAGGAGCCTCACGTGGCTCGCTGGTACCCCCGGTCTGCGGATGACCTGGCGCGGGCGAAGAACCCACCCGTGGGCGGGTCCCACGCAATCATCGCCTGGGGAACGGCAGAGGTTGGGTATATTCGCTGGCAGCATGTGGACCGCCACGTACTGGACGCGCTCGGCCTGCACGAAGTTCCGGCGAACTCGGTGGATATCGACATTCTCCTTGGCCACGAAGGGGCCGTCGGCAAGGGGCTGGGCCCGGCCGCCCTCGCGGTCCTCGCCGCCGAGCTTCGCCAGGACGCCGACGTCCCGCTGCTCGGGCTCACCACCTCGGTCGAGAACACTCGCGCTCACCGAGCGTTCGAGAAGGCCGGGTTTCATATCGCTCGCCAGTACGACCCCACCGGACTCGGGCCGTGTCATCTCATGGTCCGGGACCTTCGGCGTGAACTGGGCGGCCTGCCTCGGCTAGGCGCGCCTGAGGGCATGCGGGTGACGCGATGACGAACGAGCAGAAACCGCAGAAGTGGTGGCAGACCGTGCCGGGGATCTTGACGGCAATAGCCGCCACCATCACCGCGGTGACCGGCCTGATCGTAGCGCTACAGCAAGCCGGGGTGTTTCAATCTCAGACGAACCCAAGTGCGCCGGTGCGGGTGAGCAAGCCGCCTGCGGGGGCCGGCACTGTGCCGGGGGCCTCGACGGCCCCGGCCGGCGGGCAGTCCACCGAGTATCCCCGCGCTCTTGCGGCGGGCACCGAGGTGCGATTGGGTAGCGCGGCCTATCGGATCCTGGCGGCGCAGCTCGATCGGCGGAACGTGGAGGAGCTGACCCTGCGCTTCACGGTGCGTATGACCAACAGCGCGAAGTACCCGACCAACTTCTGGGATGAGACCTTCCGCCTGGTCGTGGATGGTGTGCCCAGGGCGCCGGTGGGTGGACTGAACAAGCTGGTCCAGGGCGATAGTGCCGCGGAGGGGGATGTCGAGTTCGCGGTTCCAGCCGCCACGCAGTCCGCGGTCCTGCAGATCCGGCATTCCGACGAATCGACCAGGATCCCCCTCGACCTCGCGGTCAAGCGGTGAGCGGCACCCGCCACCGCCGGACCTTTCCCGCCCGCCGCGACGCGCTCCCGCAGGTGGAGGCCTTCCTCGCCGAGGTGTGCGCGGGCGCGGGGCTCGCCCACGACGTGTGCCTGCGCGTCACGCTCCTGGTGGAGGAGCTGTTCACCAACACGGTGGTGCACGGCCACGGCGCGGACAGCGAGGCGCCGGTGCAGCTCGACTGCGAGGTGGCCCCCGGCCGTATTGCGCTCGTCTACGAGGACACCGGCCCGCCGCGCGATCCCTTCGCCGCGGTGACGAGCCCCGATCCGGGCGCGGACGTGGAGGACCGGCCGGTGGGCGGGGGCGTGCTCCTCGTCTCGGCCATGGCCGGGCAGGTCGAGTACCGGCGGGACGGTGACCGCAACCGCATCGCGCTCGTGATCGGCGCCTAGGCATCCCGCGCGCGCCCTGCTACCATCCCCGCGGAGGTCTCCTCATGAGCTGGAAGTCCGAGATGGACGAGCTGAAGCGCCGCGAGGAGCTCGCGGAGGGCCTGGGCGGCCCGGAGCGGGTGAAGCGGCAGCACGACGGCGGGCGCTACACGATCCGCGAGCGCATCGACCGCCTGGTGGACGCGGCCAGCTTCCACGAGATCGGCAAGATCGCGGGGAAGGCCTCCTACGACGCCAACAACGACCTCAAGGACCTCACGCCCTCGAACTTCGTCTTCGGCCGCGCCCGCCTCGACGGCCGTCCGGTGGTGGTGGGCGGCGACGACTTCACGGTGCGCGGCGGCTCGGCCGACGCCACCATCAAGGGCAAGCACAACCAGTGCGAGCAGATGGCGAACGAGCTCAGGCTACCCCTCATTCGTCTCGTGGAAGGCTCGGGCGGCGGCGGCTCGGTGAAGACCATCGAGACCACCGGCCGCGCCAACGTGCCCGGCGTCGCCGGGTGGGAGTGGGTCGTGAACAGCATCGGCACGGTGCCGCGGGTGGCGCTCGGCCTGGGCTCGGTGGCCGGCCTCGGCGCCGCGCACCTCGCGGCCGCGCACTTCTCGCTGATGATCAAGGACAAGTCGGCGCTCTTCGTGGCGGGCCCGCCGGTGGTGGAGCGGCTCGGCCAGAAGCTCACCAAGAATCAGCTCGGCGGCTGGCAGATCCAGCTCAAGGCGGGCGCGGTGGACCAGGCGGTGGACACCGAGGAGGAGGCCTTCGCGGCGGCGCGGCGCTTCCTCTCCTATCTGCCCTCGTCGGTCTACGAGCTGCCGCCGCGCGGGCCGCAGACCGACGATCCCGAGCGCCGCGAGGAGTGGCTCGCCGACGCGGTGCCGCGCGACATCCGCAAGCCGTACAAGATGCGGGCGATCGTGGAGGCGGTGGTGGACCGCGGCTCCTTCTTCGAGATCCAGCCGCTCTACGGCCGCGCCATCATCACCGGGCTGGCCCGGGTCGACGGCTGGCCGGTGGCGGTCCTGGCCAGCGATCCGTACTTCTACGGCGGCGCGTGGACCGCCGACACCTGCCAGAAGGTGGAGCGCTTCGTCGATCTCGCCCAGACCTTCCACCTGCCGGTGATCTATCTCGTGGACTGCCCGGGCTTCCTGATCGGTCTCGAAGCCGAGCAGACCGGCACGATCAAGCAGGGGGTGCGCGCGATGGCCGCCATCTGGCAGTCCACGATGCCGTGGTGCGCGGTGATCATCCGCAACGTGTTCGGGGTGGCCGGCGCGGCCCACAAGCCGGGCGCGCGCTACGGGCCTCGCTACGCGTGGCCGTCGGGGCGCTGGGGCTCGCTGCCGCTCGAGGGCGGCATCGAGGCGGCCTACCGCGCCGATCTCGACGCGGCCCCCGATCGCGCCGCCAAGATGATCGAGATCGAGGAGCGGCTGCAGAAGCTCCGCTCGCCGTTCCGATCCGCGGAGACGTTCTGGATCGAGGAGATCATCGACCCGCGCGCCACGCGCCCGCTGCTCTGCGAGTTCGCCGAGCTGGCCGCGCCGCTGCGCGAGGCGGGCCCGTCCACCCATCGCATGCGGCCCTGAGCTGGCTCGGTCAACCCACCCCTCACGACTTCCACCCCTCACCACTCCCACCCCTCACCACTCCCACCCCTCACCCTGCCCTCTCCCCTGAGGGGAGAGGGATATAGGGATGAAAGGCTCTTTAGACATGGCGTACCAGGCCTTCGATCTCACCGGCAAGACCGCGATCGTCACCGGGGGCAATAGCGGCATCGGTCTCGGCATGGCGGAGGCGATGGCGCGCGCCGGCGCCGCGGTCTGCGTCTGGGGCACCAACGAGGACAAGAACACGCACGCGCTCGCGCGTCTGCACGCGATCGGGGCGAAGGCCCTGGCGCTCCGCTGCGACGTGAGCGACGAGGCGGCGGTGGAGCGCGCGTTCGCGGAGACCGTGTCGACCCTCGGCGGGGTGGACGCCTGCTTCGTCAACGCGGGGGTCTCGGGCCGCGGCGGCGCCGCGAGCTTCGCGGAGATGACCACCGAGGAATGGCACCGGGTGCTGAAGGTGAATCTCGATGGCGCCTTCTTCACCCAGCGGGCGGCCGCCCGCCACATGACCGCGCGCGGCGCGGGCGGCTCGCTCGCGGTCACCGCGAGCCAGGCCGCGCTCGAGGGCTCGCCGCTCAGCGCCCACTACGCGGCCAGCAAGGGCGCCATGCTCTCGGTCATGCGCGCGCTCTCGGTGGGCCTCGCGCGGCACAAGATCCGGGTCAACGCCATCGTGCCGGGCTGGATCGACACGCCGATGACCGAGAAGGCGGTGCACGGCGAGGCCTTCAAGACGCGCGTGCTGCCGCGCGTGCCCGTCCGGCGCTGGGGCACCGGCGACGACTTCGGCGGCATCGCGGTCTACCTGGCCAGCGACGCCAGCAGCTACCACACCGGCGACACCTTCATCATCGACGGCGGCTACGCCATCTTTTAGGTCTGAGCCCGCCCACCCTTACCCCAGCCCTCTCCCTGGAAGGGAGAGGGGGCCGAAATCTCCCTCTCCCCTCTGGGGAGAGGGCAGGGTGAGGGGGTGGTCTCAGGGAACAACCTCCCGCCACTCCCCAGGTCGCAGCTCCCCGAGGGAGTACGGCCCCACCGCCGCCCGGATCAACCGTAGCGTGGGGTGCCCCACCGCCGCGGTCATTCGCCGCACCTGCCGGTTCCGCCCCTCGCGCAGCCCGATCTCGATCCACGCGGTCGGGATCGCCGCGCGGTAGCGGATCGGCGGCTCGCGCGGCCAGAGTCGCGGCGGCTCCGAGATGAGCGCCACCCGCGCCGGCCGCGTCCGCCCGTCCTTGAGCGCGATGCCCTGACGCAAGCGCTCGAGCGCCTCCGCGGCCGGCATGCCCTCCACCTGCGCCCAGTAGACTTTCTCGACCCCGTGGCGCGGCTCGGCCAGGCGCGACTGGAGCGCGCCGTCGTCGGTCAGCAGCACGAGCCCCTCGCTGTCGTGGTCGAGGCGCCCGGCCGGGTAGACGTCGCGTACCGGCACGTGGTCGGCCAGGGTCGGCCGTCCCGCCTGGTCGGTGAACTGGCAGAGCACGCCGAACGGCTTGTTGAGCAGGAGCAGCGTCACTCGGGCAGCAGCGGAGCCATCTGACGCGGGTCCAGCTCGAGCCAGACCTTCTCGTCCACCTCGAATACCTCGTGCGGACGGGCGGTGACCCGCAGGCTCAGCGCGCTCCCGGCGGGCCGCACCGTGTAGTCCCAGTGCTCGCCGAGATACGCGCGCTGCATCACCGCGCCGGGCACGACCGCGCCGCCCCGCTCGGCGGCGGCGGGCGGCTGGCGGTGCAGCACGATGGACTGCGGCCGCAGCGAGAAGCTCACCCGGCCCTGGGCCGCCGGCGGCTCCGCGAAGGCGCGCCGGGGGATCTCGAAGTGATCGAAGGCGATCGCCTCGCCCCGCGCCTCGCCGTCGAGGAAGTTGGTGCGGCCGATGAAGCCGGCCACGAATCGAGTACGTGGACGCGCATAGACCGCACGCGGGGCGTCCACCTGCTCGATGCGTCCCTGGTTCATGACCGCGATGCGGTCGGACGTCACCATCGCCTCCGCCTGGTCATGGGTGACGTAGACGGTCGTGATGTGGAACTCGTCGTGCAGGCGGCGGATCTCGTAGCGCATCTCCTCACGCAGGTTCGCGTCGAGGTTGCTGAGCGGCTCGTCGAGCAGCAGGATGGTGGGCTGCACCACGATGGCGCGCGCGAGCGCCACCCGCTGCTGCTGCCCGCCCGACAGCTCCTGCGGATACCGCCCGCCCAGATGGCCCATCTGCACCACGCCCAGGATCTTGTCCACCCGCGCGCGGATCTCCACGCGCGGCAGGCGCCGGACTTCCAGGCCGAAGGCCACGTTCTCGGCCACCGTCATGTTCGGCCAGATCGCGTAGCTCTGGAAGATCATCGACATGTTGCGCTTCTCGGGCGGCAGGGTGGAGGACGGCGAGGAGATCGTGCGGCCGTCCATCGCGATGGTGCCCGCGCTCGGCTCGAGGAATCCCGCGATCATCCGGAGCGTCGTGGTCTTGCCGCAGCCGGAGGGGCCGAGCAGCGAGACGAACTCACCCTGGGCCAGGGAGAGGCTGAAGCGGTCCACCGCGGTCACGCTGCCGAAGCGGCGGCTCACGTCGGTGAGGACGAGACGGCTCACGAGGCGGTCCTCTTCAAGAGAAAATCGCGGCCGACGAGGCGGAAGCCCAGCAGCACCAGCGCCACCGTGCCCACGACCAGGATGAGGCCCATCGAGGAGAGCACCTCGAAGTTGCCCTCGTCGCTCTTGTCGAAGAGCAGGACCGAGAGTACCTGGGTGCCGGTGGTGTAGAGGAAGATGGCGGAGGACAGCTCGCGGGTGGCCGGGATGAACACGAGGATGAAGGCGCCGGCCAGCCCGCGCTTGAGCAGCGGCGCCACCACGCGGCGCAGGGCCAGCAGCCGGCTCCCGCCCAGGATGCGGGCGGCGTCCTCAAGCTCCGGGTTGATGCTGCGCAGCGCCGCGTCGCTGTTCGTGTACGCGATCGGCAGGAAGCGGGTGGCGAAGGCCAGGATCAGGATCCACGCGGTGCCGTAGAGCACGAGCGGCTTCGTGGTGTACGCGGCGTAGAAGCCGATGGCGAGCACGATGCCCGGGATCACGAAGGGCGCCATCGCCACGTAGGTCAGCGCGCGGCCGAACGGCACCAGCCGCCGGGCCACGATGTAGGCGATGGCCAGAGCCAGGCCGAGCGCGATGATGGACGCGACCGCCGCGTAGACGAAGGTGTTGACGGTCGCCGCGCGGGTGGCGGTCTGGTCGAAGAGCACGAAGCGCAGGTTGTGCAAGGTGAGGTTGTCCCAGGAGAAGCCGCGGCCCCAGGCCTTCGCGAAGGCGGCCTGCAGCACCACCACCATCGGCACGAAGAAGGACAGCGAGGTCACGAAGAGGCAGTAGCCGAGCAGGGCCCAGCGCCAGCGGCCGAGCCGCACCATGCGCCGCTCACCGCCCTTGCCGGTGAGGGCCACGAAGCCCTTGCGCGCCATCAGGCGGTACTGGAGCCAGAACAGGAACACGGTGATCAGCAGCAGCGGCATCGCGTAGGCGGCCGCCTCCTGCAGGCGCGGGGGGAACTCGAACATCTGCCACAGCATGGTGGTCATGACCTGGAAGCGGGCGGGGAGCGCGATGAGGGCGGGGGCGCCGAACAGGGCGATCGCCTCCAGGAACTCCACGATGAAGGCGCCCATGATCGCGGGCAGCGCGAGCGGCAGGGTCACCCGGAGGGTGGTGCGGAGCGTGGAGGCCCCGAGCGTGCTCGCCGCGTCCTCCATCTCGGAGGAGATCAGGTCGAGGGCGGAGCGGGTGAACACGAACATGTAGGGGAACGAATAGCAGGCGATGACCAGCACCAGCCCGGTCTTGCTGTAGATGTTGAAGGGGCCGGCGTCGGCGCCGGTCAGCCCGGTGTAGATGCGGTTGAGCCAGCCCGCGTTGGGGCCCGCCATGAGGATCCAGGCCACCGCGCCCAGGTAGTTGGGCATGATGAAGGTGCCGAGGACGGAGGCCCACACCAGCCCCTTGCCCGGCATGTCGGTGCGGGACACCGCCCACGCCATCGGCACCCCGAACACGATACAGAGCCCCGCTGCTGCGAGCCCGACGACCAGGGAATTGATCAGCGCTTCGATGTTGCGCCAGCGGCCGTAGGCGGCCGCGTAATTCTCGAGCGTGAAGGCGCCGGTCTGTGGATGCTCGAAGCTCGCCCACAGGAGACGGGCGAGCGGATTGACCACGAGCAGCAGCAGCAGCGCGATCAGCAGCAGCCAGACGACGAGCGACTTGTCTCTAGATACCAAAGGTCTCGCGGAACTGCTCCTTCACCTCCGGGATGCCCTTCTCGATCTCGGCGGCGGAGGGCCGGATCGTCTTGACCTCCGCGATGGACTTGCCGCCCGTCATCGGCTTCACGTGCTTGTTCACCGGGTCCTGGTGCTGCTTCACCATCACCTCGTTGCCCTCCCGGCTCAGCAGGTATTCCATGAAGAGCTTGGCCGCGTTGGGGGCGGGGGCGTTCTTGAGGATGCCGGAGGCCGAGACCATCAGCACCGCGCCGTCCTCCGGATAGACCACCGCGAGGGGATTGCCCTTGGCCTTGCTCTCCAGCGTGGTGGCCGACGGGCCCGCGGCCACGATGGACTCCTTGGCGTTCAGCATGGTCACGGTGTCGTTGATCGAGCGGCCGATGCGCGGCTTGTTCAGCTCGAGCTTCTTGAAGTAGTCCCAGCCGTGGAGCTTGCGCATCTGCACGACCCAGGTTCCCACGTAGCCGCTGAAGCCCGGATGGCCGATCGAGACCTTCCCCTTCCACTTGGGGTCGGTGAGGTCGGCCCACTTCTTTGGGGCCTCCGAGGCGGATACCACGCTCGTATTGTAGGTGATGAGGACGAGACCCGCCGCGGTGGCCACGAACTGGTCCTCCGGGTCGTTGAACGGCCGGAAGGCGTCCACCAGCTCGCCGAGAGTCTTCGGCTTGTAGGCCTGTAGCCAGCCGTCCTGCTTCATCCTGGTGTAGTGGCTCTGATCGGTGGAGCTGATCACCGAGGCCTGGGCGATGCCCGCCTTCTGGTCCTGGGCGAGCCGCTGGTAGGCGACCTGGGCGGTGGTGCGGATGTAGTTGCACTTCACGCCCGGGTACTTCTTCTCGAAGCCCTGGCAGATGGCCGCCGCGGTCTCCGAGTTGTAGTGGGCGGTGTACCAGGTGAGCTCCTTCTCCTTCTTGGCCGCCTCGTGGAGCGGCTTCTCGCCGTCGAAGGCGACCGCGGGCGCGCTCCTCATGCCGACGACGGACAGGACCGCGAGTACCGCGACGATGAACACTCGAATGGATGTCATGGGCGGTTTCTCCTTTATCGTCCGGTGAAGCGGGGCGCGCGCTTCTCGACGAAGTGGGCCACGCCTTCCTTGAAGTCTTCGGTGGTGAAGCTCCGGCGCATCTCGTCGTCGCCGACCGCCGTCGCCTCCGCCAGGCTCTGGAACTGCGCCTCCCAGAGCTGGCGCTTCATGACCCGGAGCGAGCGCGGCGACACCAGGTCCGCGAGCTCGCGCGCGTAGGCGCGCACGTCGTCCTGGAGGCTGGCCGCCGGCTTCACCTGCGCGACCAGGCCCATCGCGAGCGCCTCCGCCGCGGTGATCGTGCGCGCGGACAGCAGCAGGTCGAAGGCATGCTGCAGGCCCACCAGGCGCGGGAGCATCCAGCTCGCCCCGTGCTCGGCGATGAGCCCCCGCCGCGAGAACGCGGTGGTGAAGACCGCGGTGTCGGCGGCGATGCGCAGATCGCAGTAGAGCGAGACGACCAGGCCGAGCCCGGCGGTGGCCCCGTTCAGCGCCGCGATGATCGGCTTGGGGACCATCGGGAAGTAGGCGTAGGGCCCGCGGAAGTCGGGGCGGACGTCTCCGCCGGCGCCGGCCGCGTCATCCGGCTCGCCGCGCTCCGAGGAGCCCGCCGGCTCCTGCCGGCCCGCGCCCGCGATGCCGGAGAGCATCTGCATGTCGGCGCCCGCGCAGAAGCCGCGCCCGGCCCCGGGCAGCACGATCACGCGCACCGCCTCGTCGCGCCCGGCCTCCTCCATCGCCTGCCGCACCTCGCGCCCCATCACGCCGGTCCACGCATTCAGCTTCTCGGGCCGGTTCAGGGTGACCGTGGCGATCCGCTCTCGCACCTCGTACAGGATCTGCTCGTAGCCCATGCGCGCGCCCCCCTCGCGTGCCGCATGATAGCGCGTCCGGACGGGGTCAGGTCTTACATTCCGACATTTCGACGCGGTGCGATGTTGGAATGTAAGACCTGACCCCAGCTAGCGGCGGTGCGACTCGCGGTCGATGGCGGGGCCGGCGAGGAGGGAGACGGCGGTGACGAGGCCGGAAAGGGCGGCGAAGACGGCCCAGGCGACTGCGTAGGAGTCGAAGCCCTCCAGCAGGAGGCCGAAGACCGGGGGGCCGATGAGCAGGCCCAGCACGATGGACGCGAAGGCCACGCCGCTCAGCAGGCCTGCCTGCCGCGGCCCGCCCGCCTCCGCGCTGATCACGAAGAAGATGCCGACCCAGCCGTAGGCGCCCACGCCGGCCAGGAAGGCGAGCAGCCCCGCGGTGACGGGCGCGGTCGCGGGCCACACCGCGTAGAGGGCGAAGATGACCGCGGCCAGGGCGCCCGTGACCACGAGCCAGAGGGAGCGCCGGCCGGTGGCCCAGCGGTCGCTGGCCGCGCCCAGCACGAGGCGGGACACCGCGCCGCCTCCCTGCGAGGCGGCCACGAGGAACCCGGCGCCGATCTTGTCGAAGCCGAGCGCCTGGATCGTGAAGAGCGGCAGATAGCTCAGCACCGCGCCCTGGACCATGCCGAGCACGAAGCCGGCCGCGAAGAAGAGGACCAGCGCGGGGCGCCGCGCCCACCACCACGTCGAGCCCGCGTCCGGCCCGCCGGGCGTGACCGGCGTCGTGCCGCGCGCGCCCTCGCGGAACGCGGCGAGCGGCCGCCAGCCGAGCGCCACCGGCGCCGCCACGATCACCGAGCAGGCCCCGATGGCGTAGCGCCAGCCCAGCGTGGCCGCGATGGCGGGCAGGGCCAGCGCCGAGATCAGGCCGCCCACCGTGAGGCCCATCTGCTTGACGCCCATCGCGATGCCGCGCTCGCTCACCGGGAAGGCGTCCATGATGGCCTTGCCCAGCGCGGGGTTCACGACACTCCAGCCGCTGCCCGCGACGAAGAGGCAGAAGAGGAAGGAGAGGAAGCCTGGTGCCAGCGCCGCCGCGAGGAGCCCGATCGCGCCCACCGCGAGGCCGCCCAGGAAGGCGGGTCGCACGCCGAGCCGATCGGCGAGCCGCCCGCCCGGCAGCGAGAACAGGAGGCCGGCGAGATAGATGGACGGGATGAGAAAGGCGACCTGGAATCGGGTGAGCCCGAGCCCCTCCACCAGGCTCGGCGAGAGCGGGGAGATGCCGAGCATGCCGACGGCGCCGGCGCCGTAGGAGGCGGTGAGGACGGTGAGCAGGCGCCACCGCGCGGGCAGCGCGGACGCGGCGCTCGCGGCCGGCGCGGATTCGCTCACTTGAGCCAGCGCCAGACCTGCTCGGGCGTGATCGGCAGCGAGCGGACCACCACGCCGAACCGCGCGAGCGCGTCCTCGACCGCGTTGGCGACCGCGGCGGGCCCGGGGATCGCGCCGCCCTCGCCCACGCCCTTGGCCCCGAGCGGGGTGACCGGCGAGGGATGCTCGAGCCGGTCCACCTCGATGAGCGGCACGTCCACCGCGGTGGGCTTGAGGTAGTCCATGAAGGTCGAGGTGAGGAGCTGGCCCTGCTCGTCGTAGCGGAACTCCTCGAGCAGCGCGGCCCCGATGCCATGCGCGGTCGCGCCGTGCACCATGCCTTCCACGATGAGCGGATTCAGCTCGCGCCCGCAGTCGTGCACGACCACGTACTTCAGGACATGCACCAATCCGGTGCGCCGGTCCACCTCCACGAGGCAGCAGTGCGCCGCGTTGGAGAAGACGAGCTGGGAGCGGACCCGGCGCTCGGCGTCCATGGGCTGCGCGAGCGGGTTCTGGTGCGCGTGGCGCGACTCGAGCCCGGGCTCCTCGCCGGGCGGCAGGCCGAGCACGTCGGCGTAGGCGGTGCGCGCCAGCTCCGCGAAGGAGAGCCGCCGGTCGGGCGCGCCGCGCCCCGCGACCGCGCCCCCGCCGAGCTCCAGATCGGCGACGGAGGCCTCCAGCCGGTGCGCGGCCAGCCGCAGCAACTTCTCCCGCACCCGCGCGGCCGCGCCCACCACCGCGCCGACGTCGGTCACCGAGAACTTGTTGGAGTAGTTGCCCGAGAGGTAGAGCCACGGGGTGGTCATCGAGTCGAAGCCGCGGGCCACCGTGATCGCGTCCGGCGTGAGGCCGAGCTCGTCGGCCACGATCTGGGCGATGACCGTCTCGTAGCCCTGGCCGCTCGGGGGATCGCCGAGCGACACCCGCACCTGGCCGTCGGGCTCCATGCGGACCATGGCCGCTTCCGCCGAGCCCGACGCGGCGCGCCTGCCGGTGATGATCTCGTAGGAGGCGAGGTTCGTGCCCGCCGGCTCCACCGACGTCGCGATCCCGATGCCGAGCAGCCGGTCCTCCTTCCGCGCCCGCGCCTGCTCGGCCCGCCGGGCCGGGTAGCCGAACCGCTCGAGAGCACGGTGTAGGGTCGCCGGGTAGTCGCCGCTGTCGTACTGAGCGCCCGGGGGCGTGGTGTAGGGCATCTGGTCCGCGGTCACGTAGTTGCGCAGCCGCAGCTCGGCCGGATCCATCCCGAGACGGCGCGCCAGGAGGGCCATCGCCCGCTCGATCGCGAAGCACATGAACGGTTTGCCGATGCCGCGGTTGGCGCCGCTCGGGCACTTGTTGGTCAGGACCGACCAGGCCTCGTAGCGGATCGCGGGAATCCGGTAGCCGTTGGCGATATTGCCGAGCTTGATCAGGTTGTGCTGGGTCGGGGTGATGAGGTTCTTGCCCTCGTCGGCGATGTCGCGGACGGAGAGCGCCAGCAGGGTGCCGTCGGCCTGGTAGCCGAGCTCGAGGTCCATGATCCCGTTGCAGGCGTGCATCAGGGCGGTGAGGTTCTCGATGCGGTCCTCGATCCACTTCACGGGCCGTCCGGACTTGCGCGCGAGCAGCGCGCAGATCAGCAGGTAGGCGGGGCGGCGCTTGTTGCCGAAGGCGCCGCCGATGTCCGGGCAGGAGAGGCGCACGCGGGCTTGCGGGACGCCCAGCGAGGCCGCGAGCACCGAGATCGTGAGGCCGGGCCGCTGGTCGTTCGTCAAGAACTCGAAGACGTCGGTGCCCGGGTCGTACTCGGCGATGCCCCCGAACGTCTCGAGCGGGGTGGACGCGTAGCGCTGGATCGCGAAGCGCTCGCGGAGCACCCCGTCGGCCCGCGCCATCGCCTCGTCCACCGGGCCGTAGGTGAGCGTGTCGTGCCAGACGACGTTGCTGCCCAGCTCCGGGTAGAGAAGCGGCGCGTCGGGCCGGATGGCGAGCTCCGGGTCCACCACCACCGGCAGCGGCGCGTACTCCACGCGGATCCGCTCGAGCGCGTCCTCGGCGGTGGCGCGATCGACCGCGGCCACCGCGGCCACCGGCTCGCCCACGTAGCGGACGCGGTCGACCGCGAGGCAGTAGTCGGGCACCCCCGCGGTGGTGGGGATGAGCGGGCGGATGGGCCCCGAGCGCGCCGCCGCCTCCGCGCCGGTGAGGACCGCGACGACGCCGGGGAGCGCCTCCGCCTCGCGGGTCTCGATGGCCACGATCCGCGCGTGGGCGTGCGGGCTCCGCAGCATCGCCGCGTGGAGCATGCGCGGGCGCCCGAGGTCATCGATGAAGCGGCCCCGGCCCGCCACCAGACGGGCGTCTTCCTTGAGCGGCAGCGGCCGGCCGACCCAGCCGCCCGGCGCGGTCCGGTGGCTCACGCGCCCGCCCCGCCCGCCGGCATGGCGCCGGCCTGCTCCACCGCGCGGACGATATTGACGTAGCCCGTGCACATGCACAGGTTCCCGGAGATGGCCTCGCGGATGACCTCGGTGGACGGCGCCGGCTCGCGGGCCAGGAGCTCGGTCGTGGTCACGATCATGCCGGGCGTGCAGAAGCCGCACTGCATGGCGTGGCAGCTCCGGAAGGCTTCCTGGAGCGGGCTCAGGCCCTCGGCCGGAGTGAGCCCCTCGATCGTGGTGACGCTCGCGCCCTCGAGCTGCGCCGCGAAGAGCAGGCAGCTCCGGACGCTGCGGCCATCCACCAGCACCGTGCAGGCCCCGCAGACCCCGTGCTCGCAGCCCACGTGCGTGCCGGTGAGGCCGAGGTCTTCGCGGAGAAAGTCGGCGAGCGATCGGCGCGCCTCCACCACCTGCTCCACCGGCCGACCGTTGACGGTGACGCGCACCGCGAGGCGCTCGCTCGGCGCCGGCATCAGCGGCTCCGCTCGAGCCGTGCGCGCGCCTGGAGCACGGCGCGCTCGGTGAGCACGGTGGCCAGGTGCCGGCGATAGTCGGCGGAGCCGTGCACGTCGCCGGGCGGATCGCAGTCCGGGCCGGCCGCCGCGCCGGCGCGCGCGGCGCTCTCGAGGTCGAGGGGCGCGCCGGTGAGCAGGCGCTCCGCGCCGCTGAGCCGCAGCGGGCGATCCCCGACACCGAAGCCCACCAAGCGTACCAACTCGGGCCGCCCCGCTTCAGACACTCCCTCTCCCCCGCGAGGGGGAGAGGGCAGGGTGAGGGGGTGCCGGACGCCCACCACCGCCGCGACGCCGGCCAGCGCGAAGTCGCCGGGACGCCGCGCGATCTCGGCGAAGCCCCAGCCCGGCGACTGGGCGGGGATCTCGATCGCAGTCAGGATCTCGTCGGGCGTGAGCGCAGTCGCGAGCAGGCCGCGGAAGAATTCCGCCGCGGCGATCACCCGCTCGCCGCGTGGGCCGGTAGCGCGGAACTGGGCGTCGAGGGCCATCAGCGCGGCGGGCAGCTCGGCCGCGGGATCCGCATGCGCGACGCTGCCGCCGAGCGTGCCCTGGTTCCGGATCGCCGCGTGCCCCACGTGCCGCGCCGCCTCGGCCAGGAGCGGAGCGCGCTCGCGCACCGCCGGCGAGGTGACCAGCTCGGCGTGGCGGGTCATGGCGCCGATCCGGAGCCCGCCGTGAGGCGTCGGCGCGATCCCGGCCAGCTCGCGAACCCCGTTCAGATCCACGAGGACCGCCGGCCGGACGAGCCGCATGTTGAGCATCGGCACGAGGCTCTGCCCGCCGGCCAGGATCTTGGTCTCGCCGAAGGCCGCCGCGAGCAGCGCGATCGCCTCTCCCAGGCTGTCGGCGCGCGCATAGCGGAACGTCGCCGGCTTCATGTGCTACCTTCGGGGCCCGAGCCGTCATCCATCAAGCGTCGAGGAGAGCCATGAAGATCCATCATCTCTACGTGGACAAGCAGGGCGAGTCGCACTTCGAGGACATGGAGATCCCGTACACCGAATCGGGCCGGGCCGGGAAGCTGTCGGCGCGGCTGCCCGCGACCGGGATCATATTCAGGGAAGTGTCGCCGGACTACGATCTCGACTGGCACCCGGCGCCGCGGCGGCAGTACATCATCAACCTCGACGCGGGGGTGCAGATCACCGCGAGCGACGGGCAGTCGCGCAAGATCGGCGCCGGCGAGGTCATCCTCGTGGAGGACACCTGGGGCAAGGGTCACCTGTCCAAGGCCCTGGACGGCAAGCTGCGCCACTGCATCTTCGTCCCGATCGAATAGCCGGTGGCCGAGAAAGGTCCAGCTGCGAGGCGGCGCCCGAAGGCCGCACGCGAGGCGTACTCTCGGTACGTTGAGCGTGCGGTCGAGGGCGCCAACGAAGCAGATGGGCCTTTATCGGCCGCCGGCCAGGACGAGGGTGCCGGCGGCGGAGAGCATGCCGCCCATGCCGTTGACCAGCGAGCAGCTCACGCCCGGCACCTGGCGGGCGCCGCACTCGCCGCGGACCTGGCGGGTGGCCTCGATGATCGGGAAGATGCCGTACATGCCGGAGTGGGTGTAGGAGAGCCCGCCCCCGTTGGTGTTGATGGGCAGGCGGCCGCCCGGGGTGGAGCGCCCCTCCGCGAAGAACTGCACGCCCTCGCCCGGCTTGGCGATGCCGAGCGACTCGAGCATGATCGGGGGCCCCGAGGTGAAGGCGTCGTAGAGCATCACGTGGTTGAAGTCCTTGGCGGAGACGCCGGCCATCGAGAAGGCGCGCTCGCCGGCCAGGCGGGTCGCCGCGCTCGAGGCCAGATCCTCCATCTGCGTCACCATCACGTGCTCGGTGGCCTCGCCGAAGCCGCGCACGTAGACCGGGGGCTTGGCGCAGTCCTTCGCCCGGTCGGCCCGGGTCAGCACCACCGCGCCGCCCGCGTCGGTGACGAGGCAGATGTTGAGCAGGTTGAACGGGTAGGAGACCGGGCGCGAGTTGAGCACGTCGGCCACCGTGATCGGGTCGCGGAAGCGCGCCTTCGGATTCAACGCGGCCCACTTCCGGGTGGACACCGCCACCTGGGCCCACTGCTCGAGCGTGGTGCCGTGCTCGTGCATGTGCCGGGTCGTGATCATGCCGAAGTAGCTGGTGGCCCCGCCGAAGCCGTAGGGGAACTCGAACTGCCCGCTGAGCGCGGTGTCTCGAGTCCGGGTGACCCCGGTGCCGGAGCGGCCGCTCTCGCCGTGGGAGACCACCGCCACGTCGCAGAGGCCGTGGTGCAGGGCGGCGACGGCGTGGCCCACCATGATGATGAAGGAGCAGCCCCCCACGGTGGTGCCGTCCACGTAGCGCGGCTTGACGCCGAGGGCCTCGCCCAGCGTGGCGGGCGAGTGCTGGCCCGCGGTGAAGATACCGTCGACGTCCCTGACCTTGAGGCCCGCGTCACGAACGGCATTGGATATCGCTTCAAGGTGCAGCGAAAGCTGGCTCGTGTTCGGCAGGGTGCCGATCTGGTCGCTCTCGTCCACGCCCACGATGCAGGCGGTGTTGCGCAATTCCCGCTGCCGGTCGGAGACCGTGGCCATGGCGCTCACCGCCTCGGCTGGAACAGCGGCAGGGTCACCTCGTCGCTCACCTTGGTGAACACGACCTCGACCGGCATGTCGCACTTGATCGCCTTCGGGGAGGCCTCCACGTTGATCAGGTTCGACATCAGGCGCGGGCCTTCCTCGAGCTGGACCATTGCCAGGACGTAGGGCGGCTTGATCTTCCACGCCTTCTGGAAGGCCTGGTGCGCGATCTCGAAGGAATGGAGCGTGCCGCGGCCGCTCGCCTGCATCCAGCCGACGCGGCGCGAGTGGCAGCGCGGGCACAGGATGCGCGGGTAGAAGAAGACGTGCGCGCACTCCTCGCAGCGGGGGAGCATCAGCTTCTCGGCTTTACAGCCGTCCCAGAACGGCTTGGCCTCCGGGGTGATCGGACTGGGCAGCGGGCGGTCGACGTCCATGGGGCTCCTCTCTCGCGACGAGATAACGACGAGACCGCAGAGACTCTACGCGGGGGCGCGGAAGGTGTCAACGAACGCGGGGGCGCGCCTCACGGCAGCGTGAAGGCCAGGACGTGGAGACGAGGGACAGCAGAAGGATCGCGGTCACGACTCGCATGGTCTCAGACCGCGGGCTCACCCGCGGTGACCGAGATGCACTGGCCGGAGAGGTTCTTGGCCGCGTCGCTGCAGAGGTAGACGGCGAGCGTGGCGATGTCCTCCGCGGTGGTCATGCGCTTGAGCGGCGACCGCTCCACGAAGCTCCGGCGCATGTCGTCGACCGCCATCCCGCGCACTTCGGCCTGGCCCGCGATGACGCGATCGATGCGGTCGCCCTCGACCGCGCCGGGAGCGATCGCGTTGACCCGGATATTGTGCGGGGCCAGCTCGAGGGCGAGGCCGTAGGTCATGCCGACCTGGCCGGCCTTCGCCGAGCAGTAGCCGATGCGGAAGGGGAGCCCGCGCCGGCCCGCGGTGGACGAGACGTTGACGATCACCCCGCCGCCCGCCCGGATCATCTCCGGCACCGCGAAGCGGGTGCACATGTAGGAGGTGGTGAGGCAGGAGTTGATCGTGTAGAACCAGTCGTCGGTGGTGTACTCCTGCACGCGCTTGGTCGGCCCGCCGTCCCCCGCGTTGTTCACGAGGACGTCGAGCTTGCCGAAGGCCTTCACGCCCGCCGCGATCATCTTCTGGACGTCGGCCTCCTGGGCCGCGTCGCCAGTCACCGCCAGCGCCCGCCCGCCGTCGCCCTTGATCAGGGCGGCCGTCTCCTCCACCAGGTCGCGGCTGCGGGCCGCGCAGACGACGGCCGCGCCCTCCCGCGCGAACAGGCGGCTCATCACGCGACCGATGCCCTTGCTGGCGCCGGTGATGAGCGCCACCTTCCCGTCGAGTTGTCCCATGGATTGCTCGCTCCGTTTTCTCGCTCTCGCTGCGGAGTAATTTTTACCTCGCGGGGAGTGTACCTTTTTCCGACTCGGGGTGAGTCACGAACGTCCCGAGCTCGATTGATGAGTATTTGCGCGCGGCGTCGTGGCCCGACGCGCTGGCACGCGGGTTGCCAGTGGATGCGCAGGAGGTGAACCATGACCACGAAGACGAAGAACAGACTCGCATCCGCCGTGATCGGCCTGTCGCTGGTCACGCTTGCCACGACGGCATGTGGAACGCTGGGCGGCGCCGCGGTCGGCGCCGGTGCGGGAGCCGCGGTTGGCGCCGGAACCGGATACGGAGCCGGCAAGGGCGCGTTGATCGGCACCGGCGTGGGCGCCGCGGCCGGCGCCATCTACGATCTCACCAAGGACTAGGTCTGGAGGAATTCATGACGGCGTACAAGGCACTGGCGGTCGGTATCATCGTCGCGGTCCCGCTGTGGGCAGGGGCCGCGGCGGGGCAGAGCAAGCCCTCGTGTGATCAGGCGAAGGCCGCGGCGCCCCAGAAGGTCGAGGGCCGGGTGGTCCGGGTGGACACGGCGGGCGGCAAGGTCGCGGTCGCCGGGGCCGACGGCAAGACGCACGAGTTCCAGGCCTCGAAGGAGACCGTGCAAGATTTCAAGGTCGGCGACAAGATCAAGGCCAATCTCCGGTCGCTTCCGAACTGCAACTGACGGGTCATCCGGCGGTGGGGGGGCCCCCCGGCCCCCCCCGCCGCCATTTCCTCCCCGTTTCGCGAGGGGTGCGCTACGATGCCGGCGGGAGGGCGAGCGCGCCATGAACATCCTGAAGTCCCTGGCGGTGAAGAACGTCGAGGAAGCCACGCGGGACATCCCGGTGATCGACTTCGCGCCGGCATTCCGGGGCGACCCGGCCGGGCTGGAGGCCGTCGCGCGCCGGCTCGAGCACGCCTGCGAGACCGTCGGCTTCTTCTACCTGGCCGGCCACGGCGTCCCAGACGGAGTGGTCGATGCGGCCTTCGCCGCGTCGCGCGAGTTCCACGCGCTCTCGGAGGCCGAGAAGCTGGGCCTGACGCTCAACGAGAACAACATCGGTTACCTGCCGGTGAACCAGTCCATCCAGAAGGCCTCGACCGTCCACAAGGCCACCCGGCCGAACTACAACGAGAGCTTCTTCATCAGCCACGACCGCGCCGCCGATCATCCGGACGTGGTGGCCGGAACCCCGCTGCGCGGGCGCAACCGGTGGCCCGACGGTCACGCCGACATGCGGGCCGCGATGGTGCGCTACTTCAAGACCCTGGAGGCGCTCGGGGAGCGGATGCTCCCGGTCCTGGCGCGGGCGCTCGGCATGCCCGCCGACCACTTCGCCCCGTTCTTCGCGGACGAGGCGCACGTCAACCTGCGCTTCCTCCACTACCCGCCGCAGGACGTGAGCGACGACGAGCAGTTCGGCCAGGGCCCGCACACCGACAACTCGTTCATCACGATCCTGGCCCGGACCGAGGTGCCGGGGCTGGCGGTGCGGCTGCCCGGAGGCGAATGGCTGGCGCCGCCGCTGATCCCGGGCACCTTCCTGGTCAACCTGGGCAACATGATGAAGCGGTGGTCCAACGACCGCTTCCTCTCCACGCCCCACGCGGTGCTGAACGAATCCGGGACCGACCGCTACTCGATCGCGTTCTTCTACAGCCCCAACGTATCGGCCCGGATCGAGTGCCTGCCGAGCTGTACCGGTCCCGACGATCCGCCGCGCTACCCACCCGCGGTCTACGGCGATCTGGTGCTCGAGTTCTACAACGCCAACTATTTCCACCGGAAGGGCTACGCTGAATAGACCGGCGACTTCCCCGGTCAGACTTGAGCGGAATCGAGGCGGACATGACGAGTCGCGTGATCGGACGAGGGCTGGTGACGGCCGGGCTGCTGGGGATCTTCCTCCTGGCCGTGGGTGGGGCCTGGGATGAGGCCGACGCGGGGGATCGGGGGCGCCGAGGGCGGCACCATCATCACGGCTTCCACGGCCGGCACTTCCACGGCTCCAGCATCTTCATCGGACCCCGGTTCTACGTGGGGCCTCGCGCCTATCCTTATTATCGCTATCCCTACGGGTATCCCTACTACGGGGGCTACTACGGGTACGCGCCGCCGCCCGTGGTCGTGACCCCGCCTCCGGTCGTCGTCACTCCGCCGCCCACCTCATACGTGGAGCGTCCGGCCAGCGACTACTGGCACTACTGCGGGGAGCCGGCCGGATACTATCCGGAGGTTCAGCAGTGCCCGGGCGGCTGGACCCGGGTCGCGCCGCGATCGGAGTAGCGGATCAGGCTGCGGAGCCGAGCTCAGGGGTCCTGCAGGATCATCCGGCGGTAGGACTCCGCGGCCTTCAGCTTGCGGCGCCGGCCCTGCTCGGCGGCCCACTGGGTGATCATCTCGGCCGGATCCCACCCGCCCATCTGGCTCTTGTGCGCGCGCAGCGCGGCCAGCTTCACGTCCAGCACCGAGGCGATGTCCACGTAAGTATCCGGACGCTCCGCGCCGTGGATGAACACCTGGCGGACCTCGTGGGGCTCGAGGCCTTCCGCCAGCAGCTCGGGGAAGATGAGCCGGGTACCCGCGGAGGGGAACACCGCGTCGAGCACCACGTCGGCGGCGGCCCGGTGATCCGGGTGGTTCAGGTAGGTGGTCCCGTAGAAGCGCACGGTGGGATCGCCGGTCAGCACCGCCTCGGGACGGTGGCGACGGATCAGGCGCGTCAGCTCGCGCCGGAGGGCGATCGACGGCTCCAGCATGCCGTCCTCGTGGTCGAGGAAGATCGTCTCCTTCACGCCCAGGATCCGGCACGCCTCACGCTGCTCGTCTTCCCGGATCGACACGAGCGCCTCGCGCGTCATGTCGAGCGGGGTGTACTTGTTGGAGCCGGCGCCCCCCCGGGTGATGCAGACCGCGACGATCTCGCAGCCCGCCCGGGCCCACTTGGCCAGCGTCCCGCCGACCGTGAACTCCTGGTCGTCCGGATGCGCGTGGATGCTCATCGCCCGCGCCGGCGCGGGCGGCTCGCTCGGCTTGGTCCTGGCGGGCACGCGGCGCGGCCGGGCTAGCGGGCGAGCGCGTCCCAGCAGACGCGCGCCATGCGGCCGATCACGCCGTTGGCCGCGGTGAAGCCGGGGGTGCCGTCGGGCAGGGCGGCGGGCACGCGGTCGGTGTAGGCGGTGAGGATGAAGAGCGGCCGATCGCCCTGGTAGACGATGCCCGCGTCCATGAAGCCGCGCGACCCGGTCCCGGTCTTGTGCGCGATCCGGGTGCCGAGCGGGAGCTGCGAGGGCAGGCGCGCCTTGAGCTTCTGCCAGGAGAGGATGTCGAGCGCCAGCCGGCACAGCGCGGAGGTGACGCCGAGGCGCGCGGCCGCCGTCGGATCCTCGGCGCCCTTGAGGATGAGCTCCAGCAGCAGCCCCTGGTCATTGGGCGTGGTGCTGGTGACCTGATCGAGCGCGTGGTCGGGACCGAGCCGCGGGGGAATGCCGAAGCGGTGGATGGTGCGCGTCATGCCGGCCGCTTCGCAGAGGCGCTGGATCTCGCCGAGGCCGACCAGGTCCACCACGAGCCCGGTGCAGGCGTTGTCGCTGACGATGATCATCATGACCAGCGCGTCGCGGAAGGTGATCGAGAAGCCGGGCGTCAGGTGCTGGAAGGTGCCCGAGTCGTTGTCCTGGTACCTGGCCTCGATGGTGACCTTCTGGTCCAGCGCGAGCTTGCCGTCGTGGACGGCCTTGAGCGCGGCCATCAGGATCGAGATCTTGCGCGTGCTCGCCGAGGGCACCGGCACGTCGCCGAGGCGATCGGCGCGTTGCCCGCTCGTGAGGTCCTTGAGATACCAGCTCGTCTGGAACGGCAGCGTGTCGCAGAGGGTATTGAGACGACCGGCCAGCTCTTTCATGGTGTTACTCCCCCAGTCCCGGCATGGTGAAGGCGGCGCGCCCGAGCTCGGCCGCGAGCGCCGCGCGCTGCTCGGGCGTGAGCGCGATCAGGGGCGGACGCACCGTGACCCAGGCGCCATCGCCGCCGTAGCGGGCGATGACCGCCTTGAGCGCGGGGATCATCGGGTAGCGCTGCATGATGCCGCGGATCTCGTCGAGGCGCGCCTGCTGGGCGTCGGCCTCGGGGGTCTGCCACTCGCGGTGGAGCTTCGCGATGGCCCCGGGGTTCACGTTGGCGGTGGCGCTGATGCAGCCGGCGCCGCCATTGCGCATGTTGGCGAGGAGAAAGGTCTCGCTCCCCGCGAACACGTCGAAGCCGGAGGCCGCGAAGGCGTCCAGCATGGCCTTGGTATTGTTCCAGTCGCCCGAGCTGTCCTTCACGCCGGCCACGATGCCCGGGTAGGCCTTGAGCAGCCGCTCGATGAGCCCCAGCGTGATCGGCACCTGGGAGACCGGGGGGATGTGGTAGACGTACAGGCGCAGCCGCCGGTCGCCCACCCGCTCGATCACCTCCGCGAAGCTCTTGAAGAGGCCGTCGTCGGAGACGCCCTTATAGTAGAACGGCGGTAGCATCAGCACCCCGCCGGCCCCCAGCTTCATGGCGTGCGCGGTGAGCCGCACCGAGTCGGTGAGCGCGCAGCAGCCGGTGCCCGGCATGAGCCGCCCCGGATCGACGCCCCCCGCGACCACGCGGTCGAGCAGCTCGATCTTCTCCTCGGTCGAGAGCGAGTTGGCCTCCGAGTTCGTCCCGAACACCGCCAGCCCCACGTCCTGCGACAGGAGCCAGCGGCACTGGCGGACGAAGCGCTCCGGGTCGGGGGAGAGGTCGGCCTTGAACGGGGTGACGACGGGGGAGAGGACGCCTCTGATTCGATCAGCACGGTCGGGTGTGCTCACATCGCTCCTCCATCCAACGATAGATGGCTTACGGCCAGCTATGGTAGCACCCTTGCCGTCGGGCGGGGGGGGGTGCCCTGCGTGGTGTGGCTTACCCGGAAATGATGACAACCGGGGTGGGCGGGCGCGGGCATACCGGCTATTACCTCACAGGGAATTGACCGCCTCCCGAGGCCTCAGGGAGTATGCGGGGGAAAGGAGAACCCCATGCTTCGAGTCGGGTTCGTGGGTGCTTTGTCGTCGAGCTTCGCCGATCGGGTGCGCGCGCATCTCACCATGCCCTGTGACTTCATTCACACCGACGAGAAGAACGCGAGGGACGTGCTCCCGGACGTCGACATCCTCGTCACGCTCGTCTTCACGAGCGAGATGGGCGCGGTGGCCAAGCGGCTCCGGCTCATCCAGGTTCCCGGTGCCGGGTTGGACCGGATCGACCGCTCGGCGATGCCGCCCGGTTCGTCGCTCGCGACGGTGCACGGGCACGAGACCGGCATCGCCGAGTACGTGCTCGGCGCCATGATCGCGCTCAGCCGGGACTTCGATCGTGTGCACACGAGCCTTCGCGCGGGCCGCTGGGATAGCCAGTGGGCGCCGGGCGTGCCGCCGCCTCCCGTCTGGCCCGAGCTTGCCGGACGGACGCTCGGCATCCTCGGCTACGGCGGCATCGGCCAGGCGGTGGCCCGGCGCGCCCGCGCGTTCGACATGCGCGTGTGCGCGATCCGCCGCAACGTCGGGCAATCGGCGGAGGACGACCTCGCCTTCCTGGGCGATATGAAGAGCCTGCCGGATGTGCTCCGGGGCGCCGACTACCTCGCGATCACCCTGCCGCTCACGCCGGAAACGCAGGGGTTGATCGGCGAGGAGCAGCTCGAGCTCATGAAACCGACGGCCATCCTCGTGAATGTGGCGCGCGCCCAGATCGTGGATGAGGACGCGCTCTATGTGGCCCTCGCCGAGCGGAGGATCGCGGGCGCCGCGCTCGACGTCTGGTATCGCTACCCGTCGGCGCCCGGGTCGGTCCTCCCGGCTCGGCGCCCGTTTCACGAGCTGCCGAACGTCCTCATGACCCCGCACGTCTCCGGCTGGACCGACGGGATGCTGGAGGCCCAGGCCACACTCATTGCGGAGAACATCCGCCGGACCGCGCGCGGGGAGCGTCCCGAGAACATGGTGCCGGTGGCGCCATAGAATGGCGAGTATGAAACCCAGGCCCATCACCACGCCCATGGACGAGGCGACGGCCAGCTTCGGGTCGGGCTTGCGCTGGTGGCGCGAGCGCCGCGGCTTCTCGCAGCTCGACCTGGCCGGCGCCGCCGAGACCACCCAGCGTCACCTCAGCTTTCTGGAGTCTGGGCGGGCCGGCCCGAGCCCGGAGATGATCCTGCGGCTGGCCACGGTGCTGGACATCCCACTTCGCCAGCAGAACGCTCTGCTTCTCGCGGCCGGCTTCGCGCCGGCGTGGCGCGAGAGTGATCTCTCCGCACCGGAGCTCGCGCAGGTGAACGGCGCCCTCGACTACATGCTGGCGCAGCAGGAGCCGTACCCGGCGTTCGTCGTGGACCGGCGATGGAATCTCTTGCGCGCCAATGCCGGCGCGGGGCGATTCGTCGAGTTTCTCACGGAGCCCGCCCCGGCGACGGCGGCTGCTTCCGCGGAGCCAGTGAACTTCGCGGTCGCGTTGGTGTCCCCCGATGGGCTCCGCCCCTTCATCGTCAACTGGGAGGAGGTCGCCCTGTACTTTCTCCGCGGCGTGCAGGCCGACGCCATCGCGGATGGTACGCGGCAGACGGCCGAGCTCCTCACGCGGCTGCTCGCTTTCCCCGGCCTCCCCGCGCTCTCCCAGAACCCGCCGCCGGGAGAGACCCGGGCGCCGGTCCTGATCATTCACTTCAAGAGCAAGGAGACATCGCTCCGCCTGTTCACCACGATCGCGACCCTGGGTACTCCGCATGACGTGACCTTGCAGGAGATCCGCGTCGAGTGCTTTTTCCCCATGGATGACGCCACCGCCCAGATCTTTCGGGACTGGGGCCGCGGCGCGGGAGGGCCCCGCTGATGGACGGAGAATCTCGGGTCCTCGGAGCGTGCCCGATGGACTGTCCGGACACGTGTAGCTGGGTCGTCACCGTCAAGGATGGGCGCGCGGTTCGGCTGCAGGGCGATCCCACGCACCCCTTCACGCGCGGCGTCCTGTGCAACAAGCTCGACGACTACGTCGCGTACACGCAGTCCCCCGAGCGGCTCCTGTACCCGATGCGGCGCGTCGGCCCGAAGGGAGCCGGCGACTTCGAGCGGATCTCCTGGGACGGGGCGCTCGACGAGATCGCCGAGCGGCTGAGCCGTGTCATCCGCGAGTTCGGCGCGGAAGCCATATGGCCGTACCTGGGCTCGGGCAGCATGGGGCTTCTCCAGGGCTGCTATGGGGCGGGGCGCCGGTTCTGGAACGTCGTCGGGGCCTCCCGGCACCTCATGACGATCTGCACGATCGCGGGCGGGGTGGGCACCGGCTACACGCTCGGCGACAACCGCGTCGGCATGGACCCCGAGACTCTCCGCTTCTCGAAGCTCATCATCCTCTGGGGCAGCAACACGCTGACCACCAACCATCACCTGTGGCGCTCCATCACGACGGCGCGTCGGAACGGCGCCCACCTCGTGGTGATCGACCCGACCCGGACGCGCACCGCCGATGCCGCGGACAGCCACCTCGCGCTCGTCCCCGGGACCGACGCCGCGCTGGCGCTCGGACTCCTGCACGTCGTGCTGAGCGAGGGCGCGGAGGATCGCGACTTCATCGACCGCCACACCCTCGGCTGGGACGCGTTCCGCCGGCGCATCCTGGACTACCCGCCGGCGCGCGTCGCCCTAGTCTGCGGCCTCCCGGTCGACGCGATCGTGGAGCTGGGGAAGCGGATCGCCCGCACGCGCCCCACGGGCATCCGGGTGACGATGGGGCTCCAGCGACACGGCGGGGGCGGGATGGCGGTGCGGACCATCACCTGCATCCCGGGCGTCACCGGCGACTGGCGATATCCCGGCGGCGGCGTCGGCTACGACACGCGGGGCTTCTTCGGCGTGAACTGGGCGGGGCTCTATCGGGATGATCTGCGGAAGACCCCCGCGCGCGCACTGAGCATGACCCGTCTCGGCGAGGGCCTCCTCGAGGTAACGGACCCGCCGGTCAAGGCCTTGTTCGTCTACGCGAGCAACCCGGCCGCCAGCGTGCCGCACCAGACGAAGATCCGGCGGGGGCTCGCGCGGCCCGACCTCTTCACGGTGGCGGTCGAGCACTTCCGGACGGACACCGTCGAGTACGCGGATATCGTGCTCCCCGCCACGATGCAGCTCGAACACGCGGACGTCCAGATCTCGTACGGGCACCTCTACATCTCGTGGAACGAGCCCGCGGTGGCGCCGCCCGCGGAGTGCCTGCCCACCACCGAGATCTTCCGGCGTCTGGCGCGGCGCCTGGGTCTGGACGTGCCCTGCCTCTACGACAGTGACGAGGATCTGGCGCGCCAGCTCCTCGACTCGGATCACCCGTCGCTCCGCGGCATCACGTTCGACGCCCTGAGGACGCGGGGGTGGATGCGGCTCGCCGTCCCGGAGCCGTTCGTACCGTTCGCCGACGGCTTCCCCGCGCCGTCCGGGAAGCTCGAGTTCTACACCGCTCGCATGACCGAGGCGGGGCTCGACCCGCTCGCGGGCTACACGCCGCCCTACGAGGCGGCCCAGCGCGGCACGCCGCTGGCCGCCCGGTACCCGCTGGCTCTGATCGCGGGTGCCGACCACTACTTCCTGAACTCGGTGTTCGCGAACGTCCCCACCCAGACGCGGCGCTCCGGCCCGACGACCATCCGCGTCCACCCCGAGGACGCGACCCCCCGGCGGCTCGAGACCGGCTGCGAGGCCCGCGTCTTCAACGACCGCGGCGCGTTCGTCGCGCGGGTGGAGGTGACCCCGCGGGTCCGGCCGGGCGTGGTCGCCAGCACCAAGGGGCGCTGGCCACGGCTGTCGAAGGACGGCGCGACCGTCAACGCCACCGTGGACGAGCGAGACGCCGACATGGGTGGCGGAGCGGTCTTCCACGACAACCGCGTGGAGATTGAACGACTCTTTGTAGGCGAGAGCAGCTAGCTCCGGACCAACTCGGCGACCGACTTCAACGGACTGCCGTCTTTCCTTGTGATCGGCCGCCGCGCCGGCCCGGTCTGGTCCCCGAACGTGGGCTGCCAGCAGGAGTGCTTGCCCGCGCCGCCGGTCACGATCACGGTCAGGTCGTCGGCGGAGCGTACCGCGGGCACCATGGTGTCGGGCGCGTCCTTGGCGCCGCGCTGGATCAGGTGCGCGCGGTACTCGTCACCGAGCCGCGCCAGCGGGAAGCGGGCGTGCTCGAAGAGGAACTCCTTGACCTGCCGCTTGGTGAAGCCGTCGCGCGCGATCGTGGCGGCGTGCTCGGGGCCGAGCGAGAGCAGGGGATGGCCGCCGGCCAGGAGATTGTTGCTGCCCGCCTGGCCCATGGCGCCCGCGATCACCTTCAAGATGCCGAGGCCGGTGTAACTGAAGTGGTCCTGGATATTGTGCGGGCCCTCGCACGCGATTGCGGTGACCAGGCTCGTGGCGGCCGGGAAGCCGTGTTCAATGTGTAGTGGCTCCCACGGGTTCGCTTCCTCGTTCTCGGCCACGCAGTAGGCGATCTTGGCCGGGCTGCCCTGGGTGGCGCGGTCGCCGGTGCCGGGCAGGCCGCCGCCCACGTTCATCAGGACGAGCCGGATCGCGCGCCCGATCGTGAGGTTGGCGCGGAAGCCCTGGCCGAAGGCGTTGTAGCCCGAGTTGATGCCGACCTCTTTTGCGATCGGCCCGTTGACGATGATCAGCGGGGCCACCGGGTGCGTGGTGGCCTGGATGGAGTCGAGATTGAACGCGGGATCGGCCAGCGCCTCGACCGCGGTGAGGATGACCGGCAGGTATTCCGGCCGGCAGCCCGCCATGATCGCGTTGATCGCGATGCGCTCCACCGTGGCCTCGCCTTGGCGCGGCGGCAGCACCGCCATGACTTCGCGCGGCTCCCGATCGGTGATGCGCAGGAACTCGCGCACGTCCTCTTCGGTTGGGGGCACGATCGGCAGCCCGTCGGTCCAGCCCTGCCCCTGATAGTGCCGGTTGATCTCCGAGTAGCCGCCCTTGAGGCGGAAGATCTTGGCCGCCGGGCCCGAGGCGGACACGCTCATCCCCGCGTGACCGCCTTCCGCACGATCTCGACCGCGAGCTCCGCCTTCTTCACAACCTCGTCCTCGCGGATGCCGCCCAGCGGGTGGGGGATCAAGGCCAGGGGCAGATCGGCGAGCCCGCGGTTCTTCGACTCGAGCCTCGCCAACTGCTCGAACTCATACGTCCCCATGACCACGGTGGGGATCCCCCGCTGCTCCAGTACGATGGCGCCGTGGATACTCCACGACGTGCACGACCCTCAGTCGGCGCTGCCGACCAGGACGAAGTCGCACGTCGTGAGCGCGGCCAGGATGTCGGGCGACGGCGCGCCCGCGATGCCCTTCTCGCGCTTGACGACGTCGCGGACCCCGTACTTCTCCTTGAGGCGCGCGACCACCGCCAGCATCAGGGTGCCCGCGTTGGCCTTGCTGTTGTCGAGGATGCCCGCGCGCTTGCCCTCGAGGCTGGCCAGGCGGGGCGCCAGGCCCGAGGCGAGAATCCGAGGCTCGGCGGTGGGGTCGTACAGGACCTGCTCGTCCTGGCTCATCGGCTGATCTCCTTCCGCCCTCGTAGTTTCCGATCATCCAGCAAGGTCAGCATCCGGTCCACGCCCAGCTCGAGGCACCGCTTGATCTCGTCCCGCGTCGCGCGGTAGCGGTCCTCGCCCTGGCCGAACGGGTCGTCGACGTCGCCGGCCTCGCCGGCCAGCTCGTGCAAGGTCAGGATCGGCCGGCCCTGGGCCTCCTCGTAGGCGCCGATCGTCTCCTTCTGCTGCCCGGTCATGGTGACGATGAGGTGCGCCTCCGCCACGATCTCGCGGTGACGGCGGAGGTCGGTGGAGGCGAACGCGTCCTCGGCCAGGTGGATGTCGTCCTCGCGCAGCACGATGCGCGCGTCGAGCGAGGGAATCATGCCGTCGCGGGCGTGGTTGGCGATGCCGCCCGAGCGCACCCGGACGTTGCCATTCACCCCGCGCGAATCGAGCATCTTCTCCAGGAGGACGTGGGCCATCACGCTGCGGCAGGTATTGGCGTGACAGACCAGGAGGACGTTGGTCAACGCGCCTCCCAGGGAGATTGCCAGTACCGCACGCCCTTCCCCAGATCCTTCCACTCTTCCTTGGGCCGCTCGCTGAGGTTCTTGCCGAAGTTCGTGCCGGGCGGCTCGTGGAGGTTTTTGCCGAGCGTGTCCGGGAAGAGCTTGCCCAGCTCCTCGGGCTCGAGCCGGCGATCGGCCTCGATGCGGCGGATCGGCTCGGGCAGCGCCATCAGGGTGTAGCCGTAGCCGAACGAGTGGAAGACCTGCCCGTTGACGTGGGCGGCGCCTTCGCTGGCCAGGAACACGACGAGGGGCGCCACGTTGTCCGGATCGCGCTCGGTCCCGATGGCCTGCTCGCTCGGCCACTTGCCGGTCTGCTCGAAGACCTGCCGACCGCGCGGCGTGGAATCGATCATGCGGGTCGCCCCGCTCGGCATGATCGCGTTCGACGTCACGTTGTACTTCGCCATGCCGTTGGCGGTGGACCAGGAGAGCCCGATGATGCCGGCCTTGGCCGCCCCGTAGTTGGGCTGCCCGGGCGAGCCAAGCGCGGAGACCGACGACATCGAGATGATGCGCCCGTACTTCTGCTCGCGCATGTGAGTGGAGGCGGCCCGGGTGCAGAAGTAGGTGCCGTCCAGATGCACGGCGAGGACCGCGTCCCATTCTTCCTTGGCCATGTTGAAGATCATCCGGTCGCGCAGGATCCCGGCCACGTTGACCAGGATGTCGATGCGGCCGTAGGTCTTCACCACCTGCTCGACCATCTCGGTGGCCGCCTTGTGGTCGGCCACCGAGCCGTAGTTGGCCGACGCGGTGCCGCCGGCCTTGACGATCTCGTCCACCACCTGAGCCGCCGGCCCGGTGGCTATGCCCTCGCCGTCCAGGCTCGCGCCCAGGTCGTTCACCACCACCTTGGCGCCGGCCTTGGCCAGCGCGATCGCGATGCCGCGGCCGATGCCGCGGCCCGCGCCCGTCACGAGCGCGGCCCTGCCCTCGAGCAGCTTCGCCATGTCCGGCCTCCGACTACGCGGTCGCCCGCGCGAGCGGGCCGCGCAGGAGCCGTCCGGGGTGCGCGCCGGTGTGCTTGCCGTCACGCAGCAGGATCTCGCCGTTGACCACGGTGGCCGCGATGCCGCGGGTGCGCTGGATCAGCCGCTTGGCCCCCGCGGGCAGGTCCCGCACCACCTCGGGCAGCTCGGCCGCGATGGTGTCGGGATCGAAGACCACGAAGTCGGCGGCCATGCCCTCACGGATCAGGCCGCGGTCGGTGAAGCCCCAGTAGCTGGCGGGCACGAACGACAGCATGCGCACCGCCTGCTCGAGCGTGAGCGCCTGCTTGGCGCGCACCCAGTGGCTCAAGAGATAGGTCTGGAGCGAGCTGTCCATGAGCTGGGAGACGTGGGCGCCCGAGTCGGAGAAGGTCACCACCGCCTGCGGGTGCTTGATCAGCTCGAGCGCCAGCTCCTGGTTCTCGTTGGCGATCGGGTGGAAGAAGAAGCGGTCCATGTCCTTCTCGAGCGCCAGATCGATCATGGCCTCGACCGGGTCGACGCCCCGCTCGCGGGCGATCTCGGCCACCGAGCGGTGCGGCGGATCCACCGAGTCCAGCACGAAGATCCAGTCGTACGCGGCCTGGCGGGCCTCGGTACCGAGGGCCTTGCGGCTGTCCCGCTCGCGCGAGGCCTCGACCAGCTTCCGGCGCAGCTCGGGGTCGCGCAGCCGCGTCTGCTGCTCGCCGAGCGGCAGGGCGCGCAGCTCCTTCCACACCGGCAGGCGATCGAACGGCATCTGGGTCTTGAACGAGAGCACGAGCGACAGCGCGCGGCTGTGGACCTGGGCGAACATCCGCCCGCCCGCCCGGTTGGTCTCCTCGATCAGCCGCACGTAGTGGCGCCACATGTCGGGCGCGTCCTTGCGGGTGAAGAGGCCGAAGGTGATCGGCCGGCCGGACTCGACGGCCAGCGCCTTGAGCCGCTTGTGGTAGTCGGGCAGGTCCGGGTGGTCCACCTTGCGGTCCACGCCCTCGCCCGCCAGCTCGAAGATGCCCGCGTTGAGCTCGCCCATCACGCCGACCAGGCGGCGCACCTCGTCCCAGCTCGCCATGCGGCTCGCCACCGGGCGGGAGTCGGGCGTCTCGTGGCTGGGCGACCGGGAGGTCGTGAAGCCGATCGCGCCGGCCATCAGCGCGTTGCGCAGCTCGCCCTCCATCGCGGCCAGGTCGTCCTCGCTCGCCGCTCCATCGAACGCGCGCTCGCCCATCACGTAGGTGCGCAGGGCGGAGTGGCCGATGTAGCCCGAGTAGTTGATGCCCTTGGGCAGCGAGTCGAGCGTGTCGAGGAACTCGGGGAAGGTGGTCCAGCGCCAGTCGATGCCGGCTTCCATGGCCTCGGCCGCGATGTCCTCGGCGCGCTGCAGGTTGCGGATGACCAGGTGCCGGTCTTCCTTGGCGCAGGGGGCGAGGGTGAAGCCGCAGTTGCCCATGACGACGCTGGTGATCCCGTGCCAGCAGGAGGACGTCCCGAGCGGATCCCAGAAGATCTGGGCGTCCATGTGGGTGTGCCCGTCCACGAATCCCGGCGCGACGACCCGGCCCTCCGCGTCGATGACTTCTCGAGCGCTTTCGCGAAGGCGACCGATGGCAGAGATCCGGCCGTTGGTCACTCCAACATCCGCGCGAAATCGCGGCAGGCCGGATCCGTCCACCACCCATCCGTTCTTGATCAGCAGGTCATAGGCCATCGCGCTGGCTCCTCTCCGCCCCGCCGGGGGTCCTTCTGAGAAACGGCCCCATGGTACTCCACCAGTCCCCCCCGCTCAACGATCCAGGCGGGCGACCGAGACCCCGGCCGGGCCGCCTCCACCGTCCCGGTACAGCGCGTCGATGAGCGGACAGTGGGAGGCCTTGCCCGACGCGCAGCGCGCGACCGTGTCTCGGAGGACGCGCTCCATCTCTCTCAAGCTGGCGATCTTGGCCCGCACGTCCTCGAGATGCGTCGCGGCAAGGCCGCGAGCCTCGGCGCAGGGGCGCTTGCGGTGGTCGGCCAGGGCCAGCAGGGCTCGTACCTCGTGGATGGAGAAACCCAGCGCCCGGGCTCGCCGGACGAAGGCGAGCCGTTTCAGGTGGTCTGTCCCGTAGAGACGGTAACCGCCGCCACTTCGCGCGGGTGTCGGCAGGAGCCCGGCCCGCTCGTAGTACCGGATCGTCTCGACGTTGCAGCCGGTGCGCTTGGAAAGGACCCCGATGGCGAAGCGGACTGCAATAGCCGGCATGGCGGTCTCCTCCGGTCGGCTGAAAATATGTGTTGAGTCTGTAGCCGCTACAGACTTTATCATCCCCCCATGGCGACCCTGCACATCCTGACCGCCGACGAGCTCACCGCTCTCGACCTGGAAGGCCGGTGGAGGACGCGACGGGTCGCTCGGGAGCTCAGGATGTCTCGGCGGATTCTGCGGATGTTCCTGGATCGCGGCGGCCCGATCCCGGTTCAAGACATCGTCTCGGCCTCCGAGGATTCCGCTGGGTCCGTTCATCAGACGTTGACCGCGCTGGACGACGACGATCTGATCCTCATTCGTGATGGCCAGATAGACGTCGCGTACCCGTTCTCCGCTTCCCCGACGCCGTTCGTCGTCCGTCTGGCCGAGGGCCGGGAGCGGTACGCCTGCTGCGCGATGGACGCACTCGGCATCGCGCCGATGGTCGGCCAGCGCATCGAGATCCGATCCCGCTGTCATCACTGCGGCGAGCCCCTGCAGTTCCCGGTCGATCCGCAGGGCCCGGGGCCCAGGGCGGAAGGCATCATGCTCTGGATCGGCAAGCAACCGGAAGAGAGATGCCGAGTCGCCGATACGTATTGAACGACCATCAATTTCTTCCGGTCGGAAGAACATCTGAGGGCATGGCGGGAGGCGAACCCGACGGTCGAAGGAGCCGGGACCACGGTGGCAGAGGGCTTCAAGCTCGGTGACCGCATCTTCGGGGGGCTTCTCACAGGAGAGTAAGGATGGCGGATCGTCGAATCACGGTCTACTGGTCCTCGACCTGACAGTCCTGCCACGCGGCGAAGGAGTTCCTTTCGTCTCGGGGAGTGCCGTTCACGGCGAAGAACGTGGCGGAGGACGCGACCGCCCGTGAGGAGCTGATCGGCAAGACCGGCCGGATGGCGGTGCCGGTGATCACGGTGGACGATGTGGTGATCGTCGGGTTCGACCGGGGTCGGCTGCAGCGGCTCCTCGGGCCATGACCGTCGCCGCGGTTCGCTGCCCCGACTGTGGCGCGCCGATCACCCTGGCCGCAGGCCTCGAGTCAGGCGCCTTGCTCGACTGCCCGAACTGCGCGGGGCATGCGGTTCGGGTTCGGGAAGAGGACGGCCGCTGGTCCGCCACCCTGGCTTACCGAGTGAGCTGCCCGACCTGCGATGAAGTCATGGCCCTTGCCGAGGATGCCAAGCCGGGGGATACGGTCTCGTGCTGTGGCCGCCGCTACCGACTCACGTTCGAGTACGGCGCGTTCGCCGCCGAGGAAGCGTAGGAGCGAGCTCCAACCAGCCTCGTGGACGCCAACCCGGCCTCCTGATACCCTACCTGCCGGCCACCAGACGGGGGGAGGGCACATGGATCTGGGTGTTTTCGACCATCTCGACCGCCGGGACATGCCGGTGACCGACTTCTACGAGCACCGGCTGCGGCTGCTCGAGAAGTACGACGCGGCGGGCTTCTACTCCTATCACCTGGCCGAGCACCACGCGACCCCGCTCGGGCTGGCCCCGGTGCCCGGGATCTTTCTGGCCGCGGCCACCCAGCGCACCCGCCGCATCCGCCTCGGGCCCTGCGTGTACTGCCTGCCGCTCTACAACCCACTCCGGCTGATCGAGGAAGTCTGCATGCTCGATCACCTCTCGCGGGGCCGCTTCGACTTCGGGGTGGGCCGCGGCATCGTGCCCTACGAGATGGCCTTCTTCGACCTGCATCACCTGGAGACCGAGGAGATCTACCGGGAGACGCTCGAGGTCGTCCTGCAGGGGTTGACCAGCGACGTGCTCGACCACCGCGGGCCGAAGTACACCTTCCGGAAGGTCCCGATGATCCTGAAGCCGCTCCAGACGCCGCACCCGCCGCTCTGGTACGGGCTCGGGCACGCGGCCGGCGCGGAGTGGGCCGCCACCAACCGGGCCAACGTGATCACCAACCTGGGGGCCGAGATGTCGGCGCCGCTCTTCGTGCGCTACCGCGAGGTGTGGCAGCGCAAGCACGGGGATGCGGCGACGCCGAAGCTCGGCATGGGCCGTCACGTGGTGGTGGCCCCCACCGAGGACGCGGCCCTGGCGCTCGGCCGCGCCAACTACGCCGTCTGGTACGGGAACCTCACCAAGCTCTGGCGTGACTTCGGCGCGATCCCGTTCCGGTTCGCGCCCGACTTCGACGAGGCGCGGCGCCGCGGGGTCGCCATCGCGGGCACGCCGGCCCAGGTGCGCGCGGAGTTCGAGCGGCAGGTGGCGGCGAGTGGCTGCAGCTACATGACCTGCCGGCTGATGTTCGGCGAGATGACCGAGGCGGAGGCGGCGGCCAACGTGGACCTGTTCGTCGCCCAGGTCATGCCGCACGTCACCGCGCTGACGGTGCCGGCGTGACGCCATGAGACTCCAGGGGCGCACCGCGTTCGTCACCGGGGCCAGCCGCAATATCGGACGCGCCATCGCCCTGGCCTTCGCGGCGGAGGGCGCGGATCTCATCCTGAACACCCGGGCCAACCGCGACGAGCTGGAAGCGGTGGCCGAGGAGTGCCGCAAGCGCGGGGTTCGGGTTGCGGCGGTGCTCGGAGACATCGGCGATCCCGACGCCGTCGAGGCCATGGTCAAGAACGGCCTCGCGGTGTTTGGGGTCATCGACGTGCTCGTGTGCAACGCGGCGATCCGGCCGCACAAGCCGGTCACCGAGACGTCACTCGAGGACTGGCACCGGGTGTTCGCAGTGAATCTCCACTCCGCTTTCTACCTGGCCCGCGCGGTGGTGCCGGGCATGAAGGAGCGCGGGCGGGGGAGCATCATCGCGCTCGGCGGGCAGTCGAGCCTCACCGGACGGCCGGGCACCGCCGCGGTCACCGCGGCCAAGACCGGCCTGCTCGGCCTCGTGCGGGCGCTGGCCGCCGAGCTGGGCCCCGCGGGCGTCCGGGTCAACATGGTGGTGCCGGGCATCATCGACACCGAGCGCCGCTACGCCGAGTGGTACCCTGAGTTCCGCCAGACGCCGCCGGGGGGGCCGGAGCAGCTCAAGCGCATCCCGCTCGGCCGGCTGGGCCGCCCGGAGGATATCGCCGAGGCGTGCCTGTTCCTGGCCTCCGACGCCTCCGCCTATGTCACCGGCGACACGATCCGGGTCATGGGCGGGAGCATCATTGGTTGAACCGAGAGAGGAGAACAACGTGGCCGCACAGGCGATGGTGCTCGAGTTCGGGATGGGCGTCGACGTCCACGGAGAAGAAGGGACCAAGGCGGCCTGCCGGGCGGTGTCGGACGCGATCCGGCACTCGAGCTTGCCACTCTTCACCGAGGTCCGCGCCAAGGGTGGGCGCATGCTGGTGGACGTCACGGTCGGCGTCCCCGATCCCGGCAAGGTAGACGTGGAGCGCGTGAAGAAGGAGCTGCCCCACGGCGAGGTGACGGTCCGTCCCGTCGCGGGCGGGCTGCGCGTGCCCGGCTTCGACACCATCATCGCGTGCGCGGCCATCACGGTCAGCGTGGAATACCCCGGGCGATGAGCGCCCGGGAACCGGGCGCATCCCCGCTGGAGGTCACGCCATGAGCGGCATCGGGCTCAAGCGGCTGCAGCACCTCGTGCTCTGGGTGTCCGACGTGGACCGCAGCGTGCGCTTCTACTGCGACGTCCTCGGTTTCGAGGTGAAGTCGCGCTACCCGAACGCGGCGTTTCTCCGAATCGCGGGCAGCTCCGAGGACCATCACCTGGGGCTGTTCGCCCAGCCCGGTGTCCACGGGCCCGACGAGGGCGCGGTGCGCATGTACCACTCGGCGTGGGAAGTGGGCGAGCTGACCGACCTGGTGCGCGCGCGGCGGCGCCTGATCGAGGCGCGCTCGCTGGTGGGCTCCTCGGACCACGGGGTGAGCCTGTCGCTCTACGCGAAGGATCCCGACGGCCTCGAGTTCGAGGTGTTCTGGACGGTGCCCGGCGGCCGCCCGGTGGGCACCCGCGCGCTCGACCTGGAAGGCGAGCTGGCCCGGCGCGGCATCCCGATGCCCCAGGAGATCGACGTCGCCCCGTCCACATGACGTGTAGCGGTTGCGGCTTCGAGGCGCCCGCCGACTTCGCGTTCTGCCCCAGGTGCGGCGCGCGGCTCGCCGCCGCTCCGGCGCCGTCGCCTCCGCCCGCCCCGCCCGCCGCCCCCGAGGGCGATCGCCGGCCGGTCACCGTGCTCTTCGCGGACCTGGCCGGATTCACCGCGCTCAGTGAAGGGCTCGATCCCGAGGACGTGCGCGCGATCCAGAACGATCTCTTCCACGAGATGTCCGCGTCGATCGACCGCTACGGCCGGCCTCGACCTGGCCAAGAAGATCGGCGACCTCGGCTTCCAGTCGCGCCTTTACGCGAACCTCGCGGTCGCCTACTGCGCGCTGACCAACCGCTGCGACGAGCAGGGGGTCGGCGCGGCGCACGCCGCCATCGATCTCGACCGGCGCCTCGGGCAGCTCGATCACCTGGCGGTGCCGCTCATCGTGCTCGGCCAGATCTACCAGTGCCACGGCGATCCGACCCGGGCGATCGCGCACTACCAGGAAGCGCTCGCGCTCGCCGAGGAGGCCGACGAGCCCCAGCTCCTGTTCCCCTGCTACGATGGCCTCGCCACGGTTTACCTGGACCTGGGCGACGAGGGTCGCGCGGAGGAGTTCCTGCAGAAAGCCCAGGAGGTCTGCGAGCGGGCCGGGCTCGAGCCCGACGCCCTCGTGGTGCTGCCGTTCCTGGATTGACCTGGTCACGACGCGAACAGAGAGGAATACGTCTCATGACGCCCATGCCCCTTCGCTCCGGTGATCCCGCTCCCCACTTTGCGCTGCCCGCGGTCAATCGAGAGGGCCAGGTCTCACTCGACGACTATCGCGGGCGCAGTCCGGTCCTGGTCGGCCTGTTTCGCGGCCTGCACTGCCCCTTCTGCCGGCGCCAGGTCGTGCAGCTCGGCACCACGCAGGAGAAGCTGAAGGCGATGGGCGTGGAGACGATGGCGGTGGTGAATACCCCGCTGACGCGCGCGCGGCTCTACTTCAACTACCGCCCCGCGCGCGTGCTCCTCGCGGCCGACCCGGAGGCGGCGACGCATCGAGCGTTCGGGGTGCCGGCCGGCGTGGTCGTCGAGGACGAGTCGAAGGCCTCGTGGTCGCAGGGGACAGTCACGATGGGCCAGCTTCAGGTCGCGCTGATCAATCCCACCGGAGAGCTCCCGGCACCGGAGAACGCCTTCGTGGCGATGGACGTCCTGAACAAGAGGGACGGGTTCGAGCCGACCGAGGTCGACCAGCAGATCGTGGCCGTGCACGGCATGCAGCTGACGGGGCACTTTCTCATCGACCGGAGCGGGATCGTTAGGTGGCGGCAGATCGAGGCCGTGGAGCGGATCGAGGATCTCTCCAAGTTTCCGAGCGACGAGGAGATCCTGGCCGCGGCCCGCGCGCTCTAGGTCGGCCCCCCTCCACAACTACAGGAGACGACGCCATGGATATCGCCATCCCGCTCTTCGAGGGCATCACCGCGCTGGACGCCATCGGCCCCTACGAGGTCCTCTCGCGCCTGCCCGGCGCCCGGGTGCGCTTCGTCGCGGTGACGCCCGGCCCGTATCGCACCGACAACCGCCAGCTCACCCTGATGGCCGACGAGCCGCTTTCCGCGGTGCCGCACCCGGAGGTGGTCATGGTGCCGGGTGGCTTCGGCACCCGCGCGCTCGAGGCGCCGAATCCGCTGCTGGACTGGATCCGCGCGGCGCACGAGACGAGCCAGTGGACCACGTCGGTCTGCACCGGCTCGATGCTGCTGGCCGCTGCGGGCATCCTGAAGGGGCTCGAGGCCACCACGCACTGGATGTCGCTCGACCGCCTGCCCGCCTACGGCGCGCGGCCGACGCTCAAGCGCGTGGTGGAGCAGGGCAAGATCATCACCGCGGCGGGGGTGTCTTCGGGCATCGACATGGCGCTCACGCTCGCCGCCCGCATCGCGGGCGACGACGTGGCCCAGGCCATCCAGCTCGGGATCGAGTACGACCCGCAGCCTCCGTTTCGGGCCGGGTCGCCCACGACCGCGCCCGCGCACATCGTGGAGGGCCTGCGCGCCCGGATGCGGGCCCGCATGGAGCGGGACGAAGCCGCGCTGCACCGCCCCGCCTGACGACCGCGGGCGGCGAGGATATACTGGGCCGATGGAGCGCCGCCGGCTGGGCCGGACCGACATGGAGGTGAGCGTGCTCGGCTTCGGCGGCTCGGAGATCGGCTACGAGCGGGCGGGGGCGCGCACGGTGGCCCGTCTGCTCGGCACCGCGCTCGACGCGGGCCTCAACGTGATCGACACCGCCGAGTGCTACGAGGACAGCGAGACGCTGATCGGATCGGCGCTCGGGGCCCGACGGGACGAGATCTACCTGCTGACCAAGTGCGGCCATCCCCGCGGCTACGGCCGCGGCGACTGGCGCGCGGCCTCGCTGCTCTCGAGCATCGAGCGGAGCCTCAAGCGCCTCCGCACCGACCGTCTGGACCTGATCCAGCTCCACAGCTGCGAGCTGTCCGACCTCCGGAAGGGCGAGGCCATCACCGCGCTGGAGCGGGCGCGGGAGCGCGGCCTCACGCGCTACATCGGCTACAGCGGGGACGGGGAAGCGGCGCGCTTCGCGGTCGAGTGCGGGCGATTCGACACGCTGCAGACCTCGGTGAGTGTCGCGGACCAGGAGTGCTTCGAGCTGACGCTGCCGCCGGCCGTGGAGCGGGGAATGGGCGTGATCGCCAAGCGGCCGATCGCGAACGCGGCGTGGCGGTACGCGCGCCGGCCCCCCGAGCCCTACTACCAGCCCTACTGGGAGCGACTGCGCGCGCTCGACTACCCGTTCGCGCGTGACGCCGAGCGCGTCGCCTCGACCGCACTCCGCTTCACCCTGGCCGCGCCGGGTGTGCACACCGCGATCGTCGGGACCAAGCGGCCCGAGCGCTGGCCGGAGAACGCGCGCCTGCTGGAAGCGGGCCCGCTGCCCGCCGCCGACGTCGAACGGATCCGCGCGCGCTGGCGGCAGGTCGCTGAGCCCTCGTGGACCGGCGAGGTCTGACGAATACCTGAAGCCGGGTGCCTCGTACCAGGAGCGAGGGATCCGGGTCGCCACGGCTGTTACACAGTCGAGGGACTCGGTAGCATCCGGCGCGTGCTCTGTGCCTCATGCTGTTGGCGTCTGGGTTTCGATACAGCTTCCCGAGCTTGTCGAGCCCCCGTCGGCCGATGTAGGCTTTGGGACTAAGAGCGACCATGACTGCCAGAACTCGCATTGTACGACGCTCAGAGTCTTGGAAGGTTATGGAGCAGTTCGCAACCTGGTCGCTTCGCACCTCGCCCTCAGAAGTCCTTCGGGCTGGCAAAGCCATTGTTGAGAAGCACGCGCAACGCTTCGGTGAGAAGCGCCGTGAGGCCTTTGCTATCGAGTTCACCAGACGCGTTGTTGCCCAGTACTGGAACGAGATCCAGTCGGACTATGATCATGTGTGGCCCCTGCCACACATTCTGGTTGACTCGGACGTAGTGCGGCTTACCCCTGAATTGGAATGGCTGGCTGACCGGCTTGGTCGCGCAGCGGCTCGCCTCGATCCCGTGTCGGCTGGGTACTTTGTTGGTACGACCTACGCTATCGCGCTTCCGCCCGAGATACGTGCACGCCTGGGGATCTACTACACGCCGCCTGCCCTTAGTTCTCGCTTGTTGGATCAGGTCACCGCAGCGGGGATTGATTGGGGCTCATGTACCGTAGTCGATCCAGCGTGTGGAGGAGGCGCCTTTCTTGCCCCAGTAGCTCAGCGAATCATCAAGCATTTGTCCCATCTGGAGCCAGCAGCCCTTGTCGACGCTATGGCTGGGCGCGTTCACGGCGTTGAACTTGATCCTTTCGCAGCCTGGTTGTCCCAGGTGTTTGTCGAGTCAGTCATGTTGCCTACGTGCAGGGCCGGGGGGTCTCGACTTCCCCTGTTGGTTGATGTCCGAGATAGTCTGTCAATGCAGTCAACTTCCGAAACCTTTGATCTCGTCATCGGGAACCCTCCTTATCGGCGTGTGACGCTGTCCACGGTTCTAAGAGACCGGTATTCCAGTAGCCTCTACGGTCACGCGAATCTGTACGGAATCTTCACGGAGTTGGCTCTGGGTCTGGTAAAGGCTGGGGGCCTTGTTGCGTATGTAACCCCAACGAGTTTCCTGGCCGGTCAGTACTTCAAGAAGCTACGTGACCTTCTGGGCCACGAAGCTCCTCCGGTGGCTGTCGATTTCATTGCGCAGCGAAAAGGAGTGTTCGACGGTGTGTTGCAGGAGGCGGTCCTCGCCACCTACCGACGCAAGGGGAAGGCGGAGCCGGCGCCGGTCAGCCTTGTAACGCCGGTGGACGAAGGTACTGCCCGGGTTATAACGGTCGCAGACTTTCGCCTGCCGCACTCTGCCAACCAGCCGTGGCTGATTCCGAGAAGCGTCGAACAGGTATCTCTGGTTAAGCGGATGGAAGAGATGCCCCATCGTCTTTCGGATTGGGGCTACCGCGTGAGAACCGGGCCTCTCGTTTGGAATCGGCACCGGAGTCAATTGCGGCTAGAGGCCGGCCCAGGTTGTCTTCCGCTGATTTGGGCCGAGTCGATTACATCGGATGGGCGCTTCGTACTGAGAGCGCTCAAGCAGAACCACAAGCCGTTCTTCAAGCCATCTGGTAAAGAGGAGTGGCTCATCATCCGGCGTGGCTGTGTCCTCCTTCAAAGGACGACTGCAAAGGAACAAGCTCGACGTCTCATCGCGGCAGTGCTTCCCATGCGTCTGTTTCGAAGGTACGGGGCTGTCGTGGTCGAGAATCACCTGAATATGATTGTGCCAATGCGGTCGCGTGCCGCGGTCGGGTTGGAGGCCCTTGCTGCATTCCTCAACAGCTCTGTCGTCGATCGAGCATTTCGTTGTGTGAGCGGTAGCGTTGCAGTCTCGGCCTATGAGCTAGAGGCCCTTCCACTTCCGTCGCCGGAGGACATTCGGAGTGTGGAACAGGCGATCGGGCGCGGTGCGTCGCGAGACGAGATGGACAAACTCTGCGGTCAGCTATACGGCGTCTAGGAGTGGTGGCTCGTGTTTGTCGGTTGGTTCGAGGCTGTTCAAGCGCTGATCCGCTGTTCAGGATCGGAGCTTCGCGGCCACGGATGAAAGACTTGTGGGCCAAAGCCCTCCATCGTGAAAGGCAAGCAGATGTTGAGGCTCGGCGGCAAACCAGACGAACGAGTTCCAGGCGACCTCTGTGATGGTTTTCTTGAAGGCTGAGTCCGATCGGTCGCGGAAGGCGGTGACGAAGGCAATCCGGTTCGCCGGGAAGCCCGCATCAGTAGCCAATTTGAGAAGGGCCGATTGCCGTTGCGTCGTGATAGCGCCGTCTGTCACGACGACCTCGATAAAGGCAATGAGGACGTTGCCGTCGGTCCTGCCGTCTTCGAGATCGACGAGGATGATGTCGGGCAGGTTGCGATCTGGGGCGATTTGAAGTCGAAGAGCGGCGGCCAGTTGGTCATCTCTTGCGACCACCTTCTCCTTGCTCTCGCTGACCCACAGAACAACGGGCTGCTTCATGAATCGCGGCGCGAAGACTTCCACGACGGATTTTGTCAGCTCAGAGCTCGGGCCGTGAGACATAAGGCGAGTTTCCCGGTTGGGGAAAGTGACCAGAAGGCGTTCGTCCGTCGAAGCTGCGCCACGACGTAACAGCTGGGTATGCGCCAACGCGCCGGCTGAGAGGTGTCTACTGCGCCAATCGGCAGCCGCCTTCTCGAGGGAAGCCTCGCTAAGTGTAGGACTGAAGAGAGCAGCGAATTCGGCGCGTAGTGCATAGCGGGGTTTCGCCGAGGTCGTCGATAGTCCGCGACGCTCAGTAACAGCGTTGTTGCCTATCAGCCCCTGCCGGATTGTTTCATCTCGGATTTGTTCGCGGCTGTTTTCTGAGTACCAGGGCTTCCCCGCCGGACGGAATCCGGGCTTCAGTGACCTGGTCGCATACGATTCGCGCGCAAGGGCATCACGTTTTGAGGCTTGCGCGTTAGTCATCCGGACAACCTGCTTGGGAGCTAGCCAGACGTCCGCGCCCTCTATGGCGCCTACATAGAGCAGCGTAAAGACAGCGGAAGCGGCAGCCTCTCGAACGCAATAGGCGCGGTGCGGTGTACCTTCAGGGAAGATGATCGGCAGCCGAGCATGTATGTCTGCGCGCCCGACGTATGGAGGAAGGTTCACGCTACGATTGTCCCTCGCGTCGCCCAGTCGCCACCATGTCACCCGACCTGGAAGCGCTTGATCGCCGCCTGGTCGAAGGCCAGGCCGAGCCCGGGCTTGTCGGGCACCACGAGCTGGCCGCCCTCGATCTTCGGGGTCTCCTCGTAGAGCTGGAGCGTCCACGGCATGTACTCGACGGTGAGCCCGTTGGGGATGGCCGCGATCAGGTGCACGTGGATCTCCGGGATCAGGTGGCTCACCACCGGCAGGTTGAAGGCCTCGGCCATGCCCGCCACCTTCATCCACTGGGTGATGCCGCCCACCCGCAGCAGGTCGATCATCACGATGTCGATCGAGCGGGCCTCCAGCAGGTGGCGGAACGGCACGATGCCGTAGTGGTACTCGCCCGCCGCGATCGGGGTGTTGAGCGCGTCGGCGACGCGCGCCAGGCCCGGGTAGTCGTCGTGCGCGGTGGGGTCTTCGAGCCAGTAGAGATGATAGGGCTCGATGCGCTGGCCCACGTCGATGGCGTGGTGCACGCTCCAGAGCTGGTTGATGTCGCACATGAGGTCCACGTCGGCGCCGATGGACTCGCGCATCACCCGCACCCGTTCGACCGAGGCGGCGATGGTCGGCTCGCTCCCGCACTGCATCTTCATCTGGCGGAAGCCCATGTCGCGCAGGCGCGGGCCCGCCTTGGCCAGGTAGTCCACCGGGTGCTGGCGCATCAGCGCGCCGCTCGCGTACGTGGGCGCGCGGTCGCGCAGGCCGCCCAGCAGCGCGCAGACCGACCGGCCCGCCGCCTTGCCCATGAGGTCCCAGCAGGCCATGTCCACCGCGGAGAGTGCGAGCGAGAAGATGCCACCCGGGCCCGAGCCGCCCGCCATGCGCCGGCACTTGGCCGCGATCGCCTCGACCTGGCTCGGGTCCATGCCGATGGTCAGGCGCGCGAGGCCCTCCACCGCCGCCCGCAGCGCGGGGGTCAGCGCGCCGCCGAAGAAGGTGAGGCCGATGCCGACCAGCCCCTGGTCGGTCCCGAGCTCGAGCAGCACGAACTCCCGGGTATCGGTGGGCGCGGGCAGCCCAACCACCAGCGGGTTGTCGGCGGGCGTGGAGAGGACGCGGGTGGTGACGTGGCTGATCTTCATTTCTTGTGCTTGCCGGTGAGCTGGGGCGTGGTGCCTTCCTGTCCCTTTTCCTGTCGGTCGAGCCGCGTCTCGCGCGACCACGTGCGCTTGAGATCGTCACGGATATTGAACCGGAGCTGCCCGAGGCCCTCGGTCTCGAGCTCGATGCGGTCGCCGTCCTGGAAGCCGGAGAGCCCGCGGTGGTTGGTGCCGGTGGCGAGGATGTCGCCCGGCTCGAGGGTGTGAATGCTCGTCACCCACTCGATGCAGCGCGGGATCTTGTGCGCCATGTCGCTCGTGTTGAACGACTGCTTGACCGTCCCGTTTACCGAGAGCCGGATCGCCAGCTTGTGTGGGTCCGCGATCTCGTCCGCGGTCACCAGGTACGGGCCGATCGGCGCGAAGGTGTCGCGCGACTTCATCTGGTAGAACGTGTTGCCGGTGGGGAGCAGGCCGCGCGCGGAGCCGTCGATGAAGTTGCAGTAGCCGAAGACGTACTCCATTGCGCGCGCGGCCGGCACCGCGGTGGCGCGCTTGCCGATGATCAGGGCCATCTCGGCCTCGCCCTCGAAGATGGTGGCGGGCACGTCGGGCAGCACCATGGTTTCGGCGGGGCCGATGATCGCGCCCGGTGACTTCATGAACGCGTTGATCGGCGCCGGCTCGGTGCGCGTGCCGTCCTCCATGTAGTTCACCGCCATGCACACGATGTTGGTCGGCTTGGGGAGCGGCGGCCGGATCCGCACGCCGGCCAGGGGCTGGGGCTTGCCGCGGCCCGCCGCCTCCTCGATCTTCTTGCGGTAGTCGGCGAAGCGGGGGATCAGTCCGCTCATGAGATCGCCGGGCCCCGTGTGGCGGATGTCCTTCACGGTGTCGGAGACGTCCACGACCGCGTCGCCACGGAGCACGCCGAGCTGGTAGTCGTCGAAGAGCAGTAGTTTCACGATGACCTCCTTGTCGTTCGGGGAGCCGCCTCGCGAGCCGCCCCATCCTACTCGCGGGCCCGGGTGTTGACAACGGGGCGTACGAGCGGCGACCCTCTCGCTGAATCCATTCCAGGGAGGAGCCCCAATGAAGGGACGGGTGGCGGGTCTCAAGGCCTACGGTGGCGAGTTCGAGCTGCGCGAGTACCCGGTGCCCGATTTGGAGCCCGGCGCGATCCTGATCAAGCTGACGCGGGCGGGGGTGTGCGGCTCCGATCTGCACATCTGGCGGGGCGAGATGAAGGAGACGTACGGCGCGCTGCCCAAGGACCTCACCTTCGGCCACGAGATGTGCGGCAAGGTGGAGCGGCTCGGGGCCGGGGTCACCACCGACTCGATGGGGCGGCCTTTGCGCAAGGGCGACCGGGTGACCTACTGCTACTTCTTCCCGTGCGGCCGCTGCCCGGTGTGCCTGCACGACGAGATGGGGAGCTGCCCGCAAAAGGGACGCCCGAACCGGGTGGCCGGCACCGCGCCCTACTTCAACAACGCCTACGGCGACTACTACTACCTCCGGCCGGGCCACTTCATCTTCAAGGTGCCCGACGAGATCCCGGAGGACGTGGCCACCCCGATCAACTGCGCGCTCTCCCAGGTGCTCTACGGCCTGCGCAAGGCGGGCTTCCGGGCCGGCCAGTCGCTGGTGGTGCAGGGAGCGGGCGGGCTCGGCCTCAACGCGGTGGCGGTGGCGCGCGATATGGGCGCCGATACCATCATCGTGATCGACCGGCTCGCCGAGCGGCTGGCCCTTGCCCGATCGTTCGGGGCCGACCACACCGTGAACGCGACCGAGATCGCCTCCGCGGACAAGCGCGTCGACGCGGTAAAGGCGCTGACCGACGGCTTCGGGGCCAGCGTGGTGGCCGACTTCGTGGGCTACCCCGACGTGATCCCCGAGGGCCTGCGGATGCTCCGGGGCGGCGGCTGCTATCTCGAGGTGGGCAGCATCTCGCCCGGCAACGTGTTTTCCTACGACGCCACCGCGCTGGTGCGGGCCAACGCGCGGCTTGTGGCCACGTCGAACTACTCGCCGTGGGCGCTCGAGCAGTCGCTCTCGTTCATGAAGCGCAACTTGAAGCGCTTCCCCTTCGAGAAGGTGATCTCGCACGTGTTCCCGCTCGAGCGCATCTCGGAGGCCTTCGCCCAGGGCGACTGGGCCCAGCGCGGCGGCGACCCCGCGGGCGTCTCCCGCGCCGCGATCTCCATGTAGCACGCCGCCGACAATTCCTTCGGAATAGACATCGCGGTCACTGCCCTTTTGCGGGCCGAATGGATTCGGGCCGCGCGCTTGTGAGGCGCGCACGACGTGACTCGCCAGTCTTACCGCTTGACACGCGACGTAGAGCGAGTGATCTGCCAGAAGATGTCCTTACTGTGTATTGCCTCAAACACCGCGTGTCTTTGGGATCTGTACCTGCGCTGAAGCCCAGTCTTCCAGAGAGTCAATCACCGTTTCTGTGTTCGGATCTTTCTTGACGTGGTGCGATTTCTCCGTGACTATCGGCGGCGCTTGTGTTCCTTGACGGGCTTACTAGATGAAATGAGTCCGAGTTGATCTGGCCCAATACGTTGTCGGAGGCGCTAACCGGCTTGTCTGTATCTGAAGATGAGCCAGGCAAGACGCCGGTGATGAAGAACCATAACTGCGCAGCCGGAGCGTTTCCGTCTGCACCTTCACTCTGGGCCGCCCACAGTTCGGACGCTACTTGGACCGTGTTCTGGGATAGGCCTGTACGTGTTGCGCTCGGCCGAATCTGGCCTGTCTGTGGGAAGAGGATTCTGGTCGTCGGTTGTGGCGATAGTCCTGTCTCGGCACATCTGGTGCGTGGCGGGGCACAGGTCCTAGCGCTCGATTTGTCGTTTCCTGCGCTTGCGGCAGCCGCGCGGAATGGCCCGGGACCCGCATACCTCCAGGCGGACGCATCGAGGCTTCCAGTCCTGAATGCGACGTTTGATGTCACCCTGTCGGTCAGCACCCTGCAATACATGGCGATCAATGAAGTCGTGGGGAATTGCCGTCGAGTCTTGCGGCCCGGCGGCGTGTCCATGTTCATCGAGAATCTTGCGGGTAACCCCGCGGCGAAGCTGGATCGGTTCCGACGCCGCGTCCTCCGGGTACCAGAACCGCCGACAATGCGCATTCGGCGGCACCTGGAGCTGGCGGATCTCGCCATGTTCGGGCAGATGTTCACCAGGGTCACTGCCGAAGTCTGGTACGACTGGAGTACGGTCCTGCTGCCCCTCCTTTCCGCGCCTCCCATGGTCCGCCGACTAGTCATCGCGGCAGTTCTTCGGAGCGGGCGCGCGACACCGCTATCGGCCTGGAGGTCCCGATTCGGATGGATCCTCTCCGTAGAGGCGCGGGTCTAACTCAGATGGGGTCGATCCCCTTGCTGGCCACCCTGGACGTGCATGACCACCCAAGGCTGGAAGCTGTCGTCGAAAAGTCGGCAGAGTTTTTTGCGCGTTCGAATGAACGGGTTACCTACTTTATCCCGTCGGCGATCGTGCTGCGCCACACCGGCATCCGACACATTCTTCGTGAGATCCGAAGGGTAGGGCACAGCGTCGGATGTCACGGTCTCACGCACGATGCGTCCGAGGATCTGGGTAGTCTGTCGCCCCGGGCGGAGTATCTTGTTCTGAGGCAGGCGACGGAGATCCTGGAGGACACGCTCGGCGCGCCGGTCCGGAGCTTTCGAGCGCCCGGCTTCCGGATCAGCCGCCGGACGCAGGAGATCCTGACGGAGCTGGGATACAAGGCGGACTTGTCAGTCACGCCACAGCGCTTGTGCGTGTTGAGTTCGAGTCCAGTTGAGGTCGGGTGGATGTGGGCGCCGCGTACACCGTACGCACCGAGAGCGGGAAATCCGTTCCGGCGCGGAGAGTTGGACTTACTGGAGATACCGACGAGCACCCTGGGTCTCCCGCTCACTCACGGGACCATAGCGAATGTTCCCGACTGGTTGACGCAGGCGCTGCTGGCTGGTCTGTCGCTTGAAGCCATGTACTTTCCCCGCGTGCTCGTCCCGATGTTCCATCCGGAAGCGATCGTTGGAGAGGTGGAACCATGGCGGCCGCAGTTCCGCTGGCGTGATCTCTTTCCCTCGCGAGTTGGCGGGGTCCGAGCCCGGTTCTATTTCTTCCTCGAACGCGACGCAAGAACAATCCACCGCCGCACGATGGCGACCATCAGGCAGTTGAGAGATGTTGCAGGGCTGGAGAGTCTATCGGTTGACGACTATCTGCGCAGGTACGTCACTGAGGACGGTACGGTCAGTTCGGAGTTCGCGTAGGACTGTCTTCGACAGTGGGGCCGATCCTTAAGCCGATCCTTGAGTAGTCCGGTAGCGACGGATCAGGGCTTCGTCGAGGACGAGGCCGAAGCCGGGGTTGTCGGGGACCTCGAACATCCCGTCCTTGACGGGCGGACGGTTCGCCCAGAGCGCTTGCCAGGCGGGGTCGCGCTCCGGGTCGGCGAAGCATTCGACGTAGGTGCCGTGCGGCACCGCGGCCAGCAGGTGGCCGGCGATCTGCGGCTCCTCGTGGTGCGCCATCTTCACGCCGGCGGCCTCGCAGAGCGCGGCGGCCCGGCGCCACTCGGTCACGCCGCCGCCCTCGGAGGCGTCGAAGTTCACCATGTCCACCGCGCCCGCGTCCAGCAGGCGCCGCACCGCGTGGCTCGTGATCTCGGACTGGCCGGCGGTGACCGGGATACGCGTCGCCCGCCGTACTTCCGCCATCATGCGGGCGTCGTCGTGCCAGTGACACGGCTCCTCGAACCAGCGGATCTCGAGCGGCTCGACCAGGCGCGCGAACCGCACCGCGTCCTCGACCGGCCAGCCCCGATTGGCGTCCACCGCGAGGACGAAGTCCGGGCCGGCGGCGAGGCGGGCCGCCGCGACCCGCTCGGCGTCGGCTTCCGGGGTGAGGCCGCCCACCTTGAACTTGCACCCCGCCATGCCGGCCTCGCGGCAGTTCTCCATCTCGCGGCCGATGTCAGCGAGGGTCTTGCCCTCGCGGTAGTAGCCGCCGATCGAGATGATAGGCAGCCGCCGGGACGGCGGGCCGCCGAGCAGCACGCAGACGCTCTGGCCGCGCGCCTTGCCGACCAGGTCCCAGATCGCGCAGTCCACACAGGCGATCGCTTCCATCAGGGTCTTGCGGTCGCGGCTGCTGTGGGTCAGCGCGAACAGGCGAGCCCAGATCCGCTCGCCCTCGAAGAGATCCTGGCCGCGGAGGAGTGGGGCCAGCTCTTCGTGGATCAGACGGACGATCTCGGGGCCGTGCTCGCGGTTGTCGCCGTTGTAGACCTCGCTGACGAGCCCCTCGTCGGTCCGGAGGCGGGTGACCACGGTGGAGCGCTTGAGGACCGCGTAGGTGCTCCCGCCGAAGTTCCGCGTGAGCGGGATATCGACCGCGATCGCCTCGACGCTATGGAGACGCATCCCCGCTCCGGGAAATGTCGGAATGTAAGACCTGACCCCGCCCTCAGGCGCCGATGGCCTGCTCGACGGCCTGTTTGACCTCGGGCGCGGTGGGCGCGGTCTTGGGCTCGAAGCGCGCGGCGACCTGGCCGGTCTTGTCTACCAGAAACTTGGCGAAGTTCCACTTGATGTCGCCCGAGCCGTCGGGCTTCGTGGCCTGGCCGGTCAGCCAGGTGTAGAGCGGGGCGCGGCCGCCGCCGTTGACCTCGATCTTGGAGAACATCGGGAACGTGACGCCGTAGGTGGTCGAGCAGAACGTCTTGACGTCGGGGTCGCTGCCCGGCTCCTGCCCCGCGAACTGGTTGCAGGGGAACCCAAGCACCGCGAAGCCCCGCGGGCCGTACTCGGCCTGCAGCGCCTGGAGCGCCTCGTACTGCGGCGTGAGCCCGCACTTCGACGCCACGTTGACCACCAGCAGGGCCTTGCCGCGATAGTCACCGAGCGACTGCTCCTTGCCGTCGATGGTCTTCACCGTGAAGTCGTAGATCCCGGCCATGTCGTGCTCCTTGTGGTCAGACGGCGGGAAGCGCCGCGAGAGCTTTGCGGAAGCGGGAGGCCTGGCCGATCAAGTCCTGGTCGAAGGGAGCGGTGGAAGGACCCTTGTCGATCTTCACCACCACGATGAAGGGGCCGTCTTCCTTCAGGATGCGGTCCACCGCGCGCTCGAGCTCCTCCTGGGTGCGCACCTCGATGCCCTTCTCGACGCCGGCGCCGCGCGCGATGCCGACGAGGCTCGCCTTCCGGGCGGTCGCGGTGGCCTGGCCGCCGGTGGTCTGGTGCACCTCGTTGTCCCAGACCATCAAGACATAGTTCCTCGGCGCCTCCGCCGCGATGGTGCAGAGCGAGCCCAGGTTCATCAGCAGGGAGCCGTCGCCGTCCAGGCAGATCACGCGGACGTCGGGGCGGCCGATCGCGATGCCGAGGCCGATCGAGGAGCACTGGCCCATCGCCCCGAAGGTGTAGCAGTTGAGGGGGCGGTCGGCGATGGCGAGCAGATCGAGCGAGGCCTGGCCGAGGTTGGAGACCAGGACCTCGTTCTTCACGCGGGAGGCGAGGTACTTGGTGGCGCCGGCGCGGGTGAGCGGGCTCATCCTCTCTTGCCTCCGGTGAGCTCGGAGGGTAGCACGATGGCCACCGGCTGCGAGCTCACGTAGCAGAGCTTGACCAGCCCGTCGGTCTGGTGCTCCAGCTCCGCGATCGACATCGGCCGGATCCAACGGATGCCGAGCGCGTCCAGGATGTGGGTGACCGCCCGGCCCATCGGCACCTGCGCCGGGTTGAACTCGCCCAGGTCGCCGCGATGGCTCATCACCAGGACCATCGGGATCATGCTCGCCATGTTCAGCGAGGCGAGCGCGTTGGTGCAGTTGCCGAGGCCGCTGTTCTGCATCAGCAGCGCGCCGCGGTGCCCGGCGAGCCAGGCGCCGGAGAGCAGCCCCACCGCTTCCTCTTCTCTGGTCGTCGTGACCACGCGGCACTCGGGGTCGGCCCACAGCTCGTCCAGCACGTGGCTCACGATGTAGTCGGGGACGGTCGCGTACAGCCGGATGCCGTTGCGGCGCAGCACGTCCGCGACGTGCTTGGCCCAGCTCTGTTCGGCCATTGCGGGCTCTCTCCTGGTCGGGGTCTAGCTCGGAACGATCGCGGCGCGGGTGACGTGGCCCTTGTCCTGCTGGACGAAGGCCTCCTCGATCGCCTCGAGCGGGAACTTGTGCGAGATGATCTTGTTCCACGGATAGCGGGCGCGGGTACGCGTCATCATGTCGAGCGCCCCCCGCAGGTGCTCGGCCTCGTAGTGGGAGAGGCCGATGATGCGGCGGTTGCCGAAGATGATCCAGGCCGGATCGAACTCGGCCTTCCAGCCCACGTTGATGTTGCCGATCTCGAGATAGGTGCCTTCGGGCGCGGTCATGCGCAGCCCCTCGTCGACCACATTGGGATTGCCCACCAGCTCCATGACCACGTCGCCGCCCCAGTCGTCGGTGAGCTTCTTCACCGCCTTGATGCGATCGTCCGGCGTCTTGTGCTCGCGCATGTCCACCACGTCGGTGGCCCCGAAGGAGCGCGCCAGGGCCAGGCGCTCCTCGACCCCGTCGATGACGACGACGCGCGCCGCCCCCATCTCCTTCGCCACCGCGCACGCGTAGACCCCGAGGCCGCCCGCGCCCTGGATGACCACGGTCTGCCCCGCCCGCACCGCCGCGATGTCGAGGCCCGCGTAGACCTGGGAGAAGGCGCAGTTGACGCCCGCGGCCATGTCGTCGGTGATGTCGTCGGCCAGCTTGAAGACCGCGTGATTCGGCCGCAGGTAGAAGTACTCGCCGAAGCCGCCCTGGAAGTGCGGCCACACCTCGCAGGAGACGAGGAAGTTGGCCTGGCGCACCGGGCAGGACTTGGTCTTGCCCTTGAGGCACATGCGGCAGCGCCCGCACGGGAAGAAGAAGCGGTAGGCCACCCGGTCGCCCACCGCGAGCGCCCGGCCCGCCGAGTCGGTCGTGACGCCGGGGCCGAGCTTGGCCACGCGGCCCACGTGCTCGTGCCCGGTGTTGAGCGGCAGCGGCCGGCCCATCTTCACGTAGTCGAGCTCGCCCCGCCAGTAGTGCAGGTCCGAGCCGCACACGTTGGCCATCGCCACCTTGACCAGGATCGCGCCGGGCTCGGGGTCCGGCACCGGATACTCGCGGATCTCGAACGGTTTGCCCGCGCCGTGGAACACCGCCATCCTCGCCGTCTCGGCCATGAGCCCCTCCTCAGATGATGGACGACGGGCGGAGTTTAGCATGGTAGGCATCGGCCCGTTGTCGGTGACGCACGCTTGCCCGCGCGCACCGGGCACTATGCAAAACTCCTGTGGAGCGCGCGGCACCAGCATGGCGGGCCGCCCGCCGCGCTCCTCGCCCGCGCGTTCGCGCGCCACGCCGACCCCGAGGTGCAGATCGCGCGCCTGACCTTCGACTTCCTGCGCCCCGTGCCGCTGACGCCGCTGACGATCGCAACCCGTGTGGTCCGCGCGGGCGCCAAGGTCCAGCGCCTCGCCGGCACGGTCCTCGCCGAGGGCGGCGCCGCCGTGATCGAGGCCACGTGCCTCGTGATGCGCGTGACGCCGGACCGCGTCGCCGTCCCACTGGAGACGCTCGCGCGGCCGGCGCTGCCCGCCGAGAGCGTGGCGTTCGAGCTGCCGTTCATGTCCGGCGACGAGGGATACCACCGCGCCGTCGAGTGGCGGCTCGCGAATGGAACGTGGGGTCGTGGGCCGGTGGCGGCGTGGCTCCGGCTCCGCGTGCCGCTCGTCGCCGGCGAGACGCCGACGCCCCCGCTCGAGTGCCTCGTCGTCGCCGCCGATTCCGCGAGCGGCGTGGCCGTCGCGGTCGACCCGGCGCGCGCGACGTTCGTGAACGGAGACCTGACCATCGCCCTGCATCGCGCGCCGGCCGGCGAATGGATGTGCCTCGACGCGGCCACCACCGGCGAGGCGCACGGCATCGGCGTGGCGCGCGCACGGCTGTGGGACACGGCCGGCCTGGTGGGACGCTCGCTCCAGACGCTGCTGATCGAGCCCCGCGCCGGCGGTTAAAGGGCCGTGCAGCGGAACCACGCCGACCGGACGCCCTATGGTAGGCTACGGGGCGCCCGGGAGGGCCAAGCCATGAAGATAGCGATCCTCGACGACTACCAGGACACGATCCGCACGCTCAACGCCTTCAAGAAGGTGGCGGGCCAGGACGTCACGATCTGGAAGGATCACACCAAGGACGTCGATACGCTGGCCGCGCGATTGAAGGATACCGAGGTGCTCGTGCTGCTGCGCGAGCGCACCCCGATCCGCGGCCCGGTGCTCGATCGCCTCGACCGGCTGCGCATGATCACCCAGGTCGGCGTGGTCCCGCACATCGACATCCCCGCGTGCACCAAGCGCGGCGTCATCGTCTCCTCGAGCCAGATGCCGGGCCGGCCCTCCTACGCCACCGCGGAGCTGACGTGGGGCCTCGCCATCGCGGCGGTGCGGCGCATTCCCCAGGAGATGATCGCGATGCGCGCGGGTAAGTGGCAGGCCTACCCGATCGGCACCGGCCTCCGCGGCAAGACCCTGGGCATCCTCGGCTACGGCAAGATCGGCGCGGTGGTGGTGGGCTACGGGCGCGCCTTCGGCATGAACGTGCTCGTGTGGGGTCGCGAGAGCACGCTGGAGAAGGCCAAGGCCGACGGCTACACGCCCGCCGCGAGCCGCGAGGCCTTCTTCGCGGATTCGGACGTGGTCTCGATCCACGTGCGGCTGATCGACGCGACCCGCGGCATGGTGACCGCCGAGGACCTCGGGCGCATGAAGCCCTCCGCGGTGTTCGTCAACACGAGCCGCGCCGGGCTCGTGGCGCCGGGCGCGCTCGAGGCCGCGCTCGCCAAGGGCCGGCCCGGCATGGCCGCGGTGGACGTCTACGAGGACGAGCCGGTGCTGGGCGCCAAGCACCCGCTGCTCGCCATGGACAACGCGATCTGCGTGCCGCACCTGGGCTACGTGGAGCTCGACGGGCTCGAGCACATGTACGGCACGATCTTCGACCAGGTGCTGGCCTACGGCGCCGGCAAGCCGATCAACGTGCTGAACCCGGAGGCTCTGGCGGCCGTCAGGTCATGAGCATCCGCGACCGCGCGTACATCGTCGGCGTCTTCGAGCATCCGACCCGCAAGGCGGACAACATTTCGCTCGCGCAGCTCCACGCGGAGGTGGCGAACGGCGCGCTGGCGGACGCGGGGCTCACCAAGGACGACGTGGACGGCTACTTCTGCGCGGGCGACGCGCCCGGCCTGGGCGGCCTCTCCATGGCCGACTACATGGGCCTGCGCCTGCGCCACATCGACACCACCGAGACCGGCGGCTCGTCGTACGTGGTCCACGTGGCCCACGCCGCGGAGGCGATCGCGGCGGGGCGCTGCGACGTGGCCCTGATCACGCTGGCCGGGCGGCCGCGCGCAGAGGGCATGGCCACCGGCACCGCGCCCCGCAACTACGGCGCGGCCGCGCCGGACGTGGCCTTCGAGGCGCCGTTCTCCCCGACGGTGGTGAACCAGTACGCGATGGCCGCGATGCGCCACATGCACGAGTTCAAGACCACCAGCGAGCAGCTCGCGTGGATCAAGGTCGCGGCCTCCCAGCACGCCCAGCACAATCCCCACGCGATGCTGCGCGAGGTCGTCACGGTGGCCGACGTGGTCGGCTCGCCCATGATCTCGGATCCGCTGCATCGCCTGGACTGCTGCGTGATCAGCGACGGCGGCGGGGCGGTGATCGTGGCCCGGCCCGAGGTGGCGAAGCGGCTCAAGCGCCCGCCGGTCACGGTGCGCGGAGCGGGCGAAGCGGTGAAGCACCAGATGGGCGGGCAGGTGGATCTCACCTACTCCGGCGCGCGCTGGTCGGGCCCGGCCGCGTTCGAGAGCGCGGGCGTGACCCCGGCCGACATCAAGTACGCCTCGATCTACGACAGCTTCACGATCACGGTGCTGATCACGCTGGAGGACCTGGGCTTCTGCCCCAAGGGGCAGGGCGGGCGCTTCGTCTCCGACGGTAACCTGATCGCAGGAGTCGGCAAGCTACCCTTCAATACCGACGGCGGCGGCCTCTGCAACAACCACCCGGCCAACCGCGGCGGCATGACCAAGGTCATCGAAGCGGTGCGCCAGCTCCGCGGCGAGGCGCATCCGAAGGTGCAGGTGAAGAACTGCGCCCTGGCCCTGGCCCACGGCACCGGCGGCTCCCTCGCCACGCGGCACGCCAGCGCGACCGTCATCCTGGAGGCGAAGTAGCCATGGCCGAGACCGCGCGGAAGATCCTGGCTCCGACCCCGTCACCCGAGACCGCGCCCTTCTGGGAGGCGGCGGCCAAGGGGAAGCTACTCGTGAAGACCTGCACCGCCTGCGCGCGCGCGCATCACTATCCGCGGCCGATGTGCCCGTTCTGCGGCAGCGACCGCACCGAGTGGAAGGACTCCACGGGCCGCGGCGTCATCTACTCCTACAGCGTGATGCGGCGCGCGACCCCGCCCTACGTCATCGCCTACGTGACGCTCGACGAGGGCCCCACGATGATGACCAACCTGGTGGACTGCGACTTCGACGCCCTCCGCATCGGCCAGCCGGTCCGCGTGGTGTGGACGCCCACCGACGGCGGCCCGCCCGTTCCCATGTTCACCCCGCGGTAGACCACCCCTCACCCCGCCCCTCTCCCCTGCGGGGAGTGGGGGGGCGGCAGTTCGTTCTCCCCATTCTGGAGAGAGGGGGGCCGGGGAGTTGTCCCTCTCCCTTCTGGGGAGAGGGCAGGGTGAGGGGCCCGCCATCGCTTCCGCGAAATCCTCGATCACGCGTACTGCCGGTTCGAAGTGCCAAGCCTCCCCGGAGCCTCCGTTTGACCCGCCCCTGGCAATCTGGCAGGATCACCGCGCTGACGTGAGAGGCGAACCGATCAAAGGAGAGACAGAATGAGAGTGTTGCTCGCGGTCATGCTCGTCGTGGCGGTCGGGGTGTCGGCGGTGGCGGCCCAGGCGCCGGCGCCGGTGAATCTCGCCTTCGCCACCCTGGACACCGGCAGCGCCTGGTACGTCTACGGCGCCACCATATCCGAGCTGTTGCGCAAGACCCTGCCGCCCGGCTCGAACATCGACGTCAAGCCACGCGCCGGCGGCGTCGGCAACCCGCGCCTGGTGGCCAGGAACGAGACGCCGCTCGGCCTGGCCTTCACGGTGACCAACCGCTGGGCCTTCGAGGGCAAGGAGGCCTACACCGAGAAGCTCGAGAACATCCGCGCCCTCGTCGGCGGCTTCGACACCTACTATCTCGTCGCGATGGCGACGAAGAAGCTCGGGATCACCTCGGTGCGCGAGATCCGCGACAAGAAGCTGCCGATCCGCGTCTACACCCAGCCGGTCGGCTCGCTCGGCGAGTTCGCCGGGCGCCAGCTGCTACGGGCGACCGGCCTCGGCTACAACGAGATCAAGGGTTTCGGCGGGTCCACACAGCACGTCGGCTACAACGTCATCATCGACGCCTTCAAGGACGGCCGCGCCGACATCCTGTTCGCGGTGGTGACCCCCAAGCACCCGTCGGTGAGCGAGATCGTGTCATCGGTGGACGTGGAGTTCCTCGGTCTCGACCCCGACATCGCCAAGGCGCTGCTGCCGCTGGGTTACACCGCCGCCACCATGCCGGCCGACACCTTCAAGAACCAGTCGAAGCCGGTGAGCACGGTCGGGTTCCCGACGGTGCTGATCACCAACAAGGACCTGCCGGAGCCGATCGCCTACACGGTGACGAAGACGGTCGTGGAGAACAAGGACGCGCTCGTGCGCGGCCACGGCGGCCTGGCCGCCTTCGACCCACGGACGGCGTGGCAGCCCGACAAGGTCGGCATCCCCCTGCATCCGGGCGCCGAGCGGGCGTACCGCGAGAAGGGGTGGATGAAATAGCCGACGATCTCGTCCTCGTCAATGGGCGCATCCTGACCCTCGACCCGCGGCGCCCGGTCGTCGCCGCGCTCGCCGTCGCCGGCGGGCGAATCGCGGCGACGGGCGCGCGCGGGCAGGTCGAGCGCCGGCGCGACCGCCACACGCGGGTGATCGACCTGCGCGGGGCGACCGTGATCCCCGGGCTCGTCGACGCCCACGCCCACCTCGACCGCGAGGGGCTCAAGCTCGTCTACCCCTCGCTCGCGCGGTGCCGCTCGATCGCCGATATTCAACGGCTCATCCGGGCGCACGCGGCCCGCAGGAAACCGGGCGAGTGGATCGTCACGATGCCGGTCGGCGCCCCGCCGTTCTATCAGGGCGCGCCCGATTGCCTGGCCGAGCGACGCTGGCCGACGCGCGCGGACCTCGACGCCGCCGCGCCCGACCACCCCGTCTACCTCCGCGGCATCTGGGGCTACTGGAACCGCCCGCCGGTCTACTCGGTCGCGAACAGTCGGGCTCTCGCGCTCGCCGGAATCACCCGTGAAACGTCGCCGCCGCCGGGCGTGGAGATCGTGAAGGACGCCGCCGGCCAGCCCACCGGGCTGTTCGTCGAGCACAACCTCATCCAGGTGCTCGAGTTCACCCTGATGCGCGCGGCGCCACGCTTCACGCCCGACGACCGCCTGCGCGCGCTCCGCGTCTCGCAGCGCCGCTACGCGGCCCGCGGGGTCACCGCGGTGTACGAGGGCCACGGGATCGCGCCCGAGGTGCTGGCCGTCTACCGGGAGAGCCACGCGCGGCGCGAGCTCCGGCTGCGCTGCACGCTGGCGGTCAGCCCCACGTGGGAAGCCGCCGAGGCCGCGCGCGCCATCCCCGAGCTGGCGGCGTGGGCCGGCGGGCGCGGGCTCGGCGACGATCGCCTGCGGGTGGGCGGCATCTGCCTGCACTACGGCGGCGCCGCCCGCGTCGCCCGCGTCCTGCACGCGTCCCAGCCCTACACCGGATGGGCGGGGTTCGTGGAGAGCGCCAACGATCCCGCGGCCTATCTCGAGCAGGCGGAGCTGGCCGCGCGCCACGGGCTGCGCGTCAACACCCTGGTCACGCGCTGCCTGCCGGAGGTCCTCGACGCGTGGGAGGCGGTGGCGCGGCGCCATCCCATCCGCGGCCGGCGCTGGGTCCTCGTCCATCTCAACGCGGCCACTCCCGAGCAGCTGGCGCGCATCCGCCGGCTCGGCGCGGTCGCCACGACCAACCCCATCTCCTATCTCTACCGCTCGGCCGGCGAGGAGGCGGCCAAGCTCGACGGGGCCGCCGACCAGCTCCTGCCCCACCGGAGCCTGGTCCGCCACCGCATCCCGTTCGGGATCGCCACCGACAACAAGCCGGCCGACCCCTGGGTCGCCTTCGCGGCGGTGGTAGCCCGCCGCGACATGCGCACGGGCATGGTCGTGGGCGAGCGCGAGCGGCTCACGCGCGGCCAGGCGCTCGCCGCCCTCACGGAGGGCGGCGCCCGGGTGACGTTCGCGGAGCGCGAGCGCGGCCGGCTGGCCCCGGGCTGGGCGGCCGACCTCGCGGTGCTCGAGCACGACCCGCTGACCGCGCCGCTCGAGGCGCTGGTCGGGCAGACCGCGCGGCTCACCCTGGTCGGCGGCGAGGTCGTCCACGATGCCTGAGCTGCGCTCGCCGCGGGTGTGGCTGGCGATGACCTGGTCGGCCTTCCAGCTCTACACCGCCTACGCCGGGCTCTACGACCTGCTGATCCAGCTCCCGGTGCACGTGGCCTTCGCGGTCGCGCTCGGATTCTTGACCGAGCCGACCCCCGACTCGCCCGAGGCGGCGGCCCGGCTGGCCGCGCGGCGGCCCCGGCGCTGGCTCGGCGGCGCCCTCGCCCTGCTGGCCTTGCTCTGCGCCGCGCACTTCGTCTGGCACAACGAGCGGCTGGCGAGCCGGATGGCCATGGTGGACGAACCCGGGCTCGTGGACGTCGTCGTCGGCGTGCTCTTCACCGCGCTGCTGCTCGAGGCTTCGCGGCGCCACATTGGCCCCGCCCTGGTCATCCTGGCCCTGGCCTTCGTGGCCTACGCGTTCGTCGGCCCCTGGCTGCCCGGCTTCGTCGGCCACGGCGGAGAAACGTTCCTCTTACTGATAGACCAGCAGACGATGACGACGCAGGGGATCTTCGGGATCCCCACGCTGGTCTCGGCGACGTTCATCTTCCTGTTCGTCGTCTTCGGCAGCGCGATGTCCCACGGCGGCCTGCTGCGCTTCTTCACCGACGCCGCCCTCGCGGTGGCCGGGGGCACCCGAGGCGGAGCGGGGAAGGTCGCGGTGATCTCGAGTGGGCTGTTCGGGACGGTGAACGGCAGCGCGATCGCCAACGCGGTCACCACGGGAGCCTTCACCATTCCGCTGATGAAGCGCGCGGGCTACCGGCCGGAGTTCGCCGCGGGCGTCGAGGCATGCGCGTCGATGGGCGGCCAGCTCATCCCGCCCGTCATGGGCGCGGCCGCCTTCATCATGGCCGAGACGCTGCAGGTGTCGTACGCCTCGATCGCGGTGGCCGCGGCGATCCCCGGCGTCCTCTACTTCGTGGCGGTGGGAGTCATGGTCCACTTCGAGGCCGCCCGCCGGGGTCTGCCGGTGCTCCCGCGCAGCGCACTGCCGCGCCTGGGCGCCGTCCTGCGACGCGACTTCTACCTGCTCGGCGGTCCGGCGGTCCTCGTCTGGCTCCTCGTGGAGGGCCGCTCGCCCCTGTTCGCGGGCTTCTGGGGTCTCGTGGTGGCGTTCGTGCTGTCCTGGGTGCGGCGCGACACGCGGATCGGCGCCGCGCGCGTGCTGGCCATACTGTCCGACAGTGCGCAGGCGGCGATGCCGGTGGCGCTGGCCTGCGCGACCGTCGGCATCGTGGTCGGGGTCGTCAGCACCACCGGGCTCGGGCTCAAGCTGGCGACGGGGATCGTGAGCCTCGCCCAAGGCAGTCTGCTGCTGACCTTGATTCTCACGATGGTCGCCGCGCTCGTCCTCGGCACCGGGCTGCCGACCTCCGCGACCTACATCATCACCTCGATCATGGCCGCCCCGGCGCTGGTCGAGCTCGGCGTCCCGGTGCTGGTCGCCCACATGTTCGTGTTCTACTTCGGGATCCTGGCCGACCTCACCCCGCCGACCGCGATCTCGACCTACGCGACCTCGTCGATCGCCGGGTCCGACGTGTGGAAGACTCAATGGGTGGGCATGATGCTGGCGCTCTCGGGATTCATCATCCCGTTCTCCTTCGTCTACGACCCGGCGCTGCTGCTGATCAACGCCTCCGTGCCCCACATCATCCTGCGCACGCTGGCGGTCACGCTGGGGATCGTCATGCTGGGGGCCGGGCTCATCGGATACTTCCGGGCGCCGACGCGCTGGTGGCAGCGCGCGCTGTTGCTGGTCGGCGCCCTGCTGCTGATCTTCCCCGGCGTCTGGAGCGACACCGCCGGGCTCCTCTGCTTCGTCGCGGTGGTCATCTCACAGCGCGCCGCGCGTCCGGCCGGCGCCACGGAGGCGGCGTGATGGCACAGGGCATCCGGGACTTCGTGGCCGGCTACGAGCGCGCCTTCCCCGGCGAGGTCGTGCGGGTTTCCGAGCCGGTGACGACCGACTTCGACGTCATGGCGCTCGTGCTCGAGTACGAGCGGCGCCGCCGCTGGCCCATTCTCCTGTTCGAGAAGGTCGCGGGCGCCGACATGCCGATCATCGCCAACGTGGTGGCCAGCCGGAAAGCGCTCGCCTGGGCGCTCGGGGTGCCCGAGACGCGCCTGGCGCGCGAATACGCGCGGCGCATCAAGGACACGATCAAGCCCAAGGTCGTCGGGGATGCCTCCTTCCGCGAGCGCGTGCTGACCGGGGCCGATCTCGACCTCGGCCGGCTGCCGATCCCGACCTACTTCCCCGGCGACGCCGGCAAATATTTGACGGCCGGCATGCTGGTCGCACGCGATCCCGAGACGGGCGTGGAGACGGAAGGCTACCACCGCTTCCAGGTGAAGGGCCGCGACCGCATGGGCGTGAGCCTCCACTCGCGGCGCCGCATGTTCGAGTACCAGCGCCGCGCCGAGGCCCGCGGCCAGGCGCTGCCGTGCGCGGTCGCGCTCGGCCTCCACCCGCTGGTGTCGATGGGCTCGCTCGCCTACCCGCCCGCCGAGGTCGGCAAGTTCGAGGTGGTGGGCGGGCTCTTCGGCGAGCCGCTCGAGGTCGGACCATGTACCTCGATAGACCTGACGGTTCCGGCCGCGGCCGAGATCGTGATCGAGGGAGAGATCCTCCCCGGGGTGCGCGAGCCCGAGGGCCCGTTCGGCGAGTTCACCGGCTACTTCTCGCGCCGCTCGACCGAGCACGTCTTCCAGGCAAAGGCGATCTCGATGCGGGCCGCCCCGTGGTTCCAGTCGATCGGCTCCGGCCGCGCCGGCGATCACATCACGACGCTGGCCCTCGTGCGCGAGGCGGAGATCTGGAACGCGCTCCAGCGGGTGATCCCCAACGTGACCGGCGTCCACGTGCCGCTGTCCGGCACGTCGTCCTTCAGCGCCTACATCGCCATCAAGCAGGGCCGCCCGGGCGAGGCCAAGCACGTGATCCCGATCGTGCTCGGCGTGGACCACTACCTGAAGCTCGTGGTCGTGGTGGACGACGACATCGACGTGTTCGACGAGTCCGACGTGATGTGGGCGGTGGCCACGCGGATGCAGGCCGACCGCGACCTGGTCACCATCGGCGGGAGCCTCGGCGCGCTGCTCGACCCGAGCGCCGACGAGCGCGGAGTCACCGCCAAGCTCGGCATCGACGCCACGCGCCCGTTCGGCGAGCCCTTCGCGGCCAAGCTGGTGATGGATCCCGCGAAGATGGCGTGGGCGCGCGCGCTGGTCGACCGCCTCGGCGGCTGAGGAGCTCCGCGTGACCGACCACCCGAGCACTCACGGGGAGGCCAGGTCCTCGCCGCTGAAATCGCTCATGAAGTGGGTCGGAATCGTGGCGGCGGTGCTGTCGCTCATCGCGGGGGTGCGTCAGGTTCTCACGCTGACCGGCGAGTCCGCGGAGCGCGAGCGGCGCATCGGCGAATTGCTGGCGACCGGCGCGGCACAGCAGTCGGCCAAGGACTATCCGCAGGCGTGGATGAGCTTCGAGACGGCGTTGACGCAGGCAGAGCAGGGCAATCTCCTCGCCAAGCTGACACGTCGTCTGGGCGAGCGGCGGCGACAGGTGAGAGTGGCTCAAGAGGATCTGGCGATGCAATGGCTGGAGAGCATCGCGGTGCCTCCGGGGCAGACATTCGCGAGCATCGTCGACAAGGTTCTGCCCGTGCTGCATCGGGGCGTTCTTGAAGGCTCCGGCGCGCGAGCCGGCGACCTGTATGCGCACGTGGGCTGGGGATACTTCTTGAAGCGGCGCGATGGACCGTCGTCGCTGGACCCCGCTCCGTGGTACGTCAAGGCGCTCGAGGCCGATTCCGCCAATCCCTATGCGCATGCCTTCTCGGGTCACTGGAAGATGTGGAACCACGAGCCGCTCGACGCCGCGATGGGCGAGTTCGCCGCGGCCATCGCGAGCAATCGTGAACGCGCGTTCGTGCGCGGCTTGCAGGTCGCGGCGTTGGTGAATCGGGGCAGCGCCGACGCGCGCCTGGAGCTCGTCAAGGCGGCCAACGACGTGCGCAAGAACGACGAACCCATGGACGGGCGAATGCGGCGCGAGCTGCGGGTGATCTACCATCTCGCCCTGAACGACAAGCCCTTCACGCAACGTCTGATCACGGCGCTACCGGTGACCGAGCAGCTGGCGACCATCGAGATGGTCACAGCCGGTCCCTCCTCCGCGGCGGGGTCGGACGATTCGTTGAGCGTCGCGACCGCGCTCCTGGAAGAGGCCGGAGGCGAGCCGGCACGCGCGGTGAAGACCTGGCGTGCGGTGCGCGCGAATCAATCGGAGTCGGACAGTCCCCTGGCCCGGCGAGCGGACGCGGCGATCAAGCGCCTGGCGAGATGAGCGCCTACGGCGCGCCCGGGCCGGAACCCTAGCCCGCGCTATTCACGAATGCGTGTCCCGCGTCCGGCCCGCCCCCTCCACCAGCCCCCTCACCCGGCCCCTCTCCCCCTCCGGGGGCGAGGGGATCGAAACGGCTCCCTCTCCCTCGGCGAGGGAGCGGGTCGGGGTGAGGGTGGCGCCCGTGTTCACGCATGGTCCGGGCTAGAGCCTCGCCATCACCCGATCCGCGAAGTCCTCGATCACGCGGTACTGCCGGTTCAGCGGCGGGTAGAGCATGATCTGGCTCAGCCCCTGGCTCTCCAGCTCCTTCAATCGCTCCACCACGCGTTCGGGCACCCCGGTCAGGCACGTCGCCTCGATCAGCGCCGGCGTGAGGAAGCGCGCCTCCTCCGGGTCCACGAAGCTGTAGTGGCTGCCGTGCAGGCGCTGGTGCCGGACCTCGGCCGGCGCCTCGTTCAGCCAGTCGAGATAGCCCTTCCAGACCGGCCGCGCGTAGGCGGGCGGCTCCGCGCCGGTCTCCAGATGGTGCGCGACCAGGTAGTGGAGCCCCGAGATCACCGCGGCGCCGCACTCCGCGATGATCCGCTCGGAGTTGGCGGCCTCGCCCGGCTGGCGCAGCGCCACGTTGACCATCGCGGCGGTGTGGAAGCCCGCGGGTAGGGCGCGTCCGGTTTTCTCGGAGCCGCGGCGCGCGTTGGCGAGCATCTCCGGCACGGTGCCGCCGCGGGGCATGCCGGAGATGAGCCCATCGCCCAGCTCGCCGGCCAGGGCCTGCGCCTTCGGGCCGAAGCCCGCGATGTAGACCGGGATCGGGTGGTCGAGATCGATGAAGCGGTGCTCGCGCATCTGGAAGCGGATCGGGTGCGTCTCCCCGTTCAACGTGTAGTCGACCTCCTCGCCGCGGAGCAGCGCGCGGACGGCCTGCACGTACTCCTTGAACGGGGCGAGACGCATGGGTCTCTGGCCCAGCGTGCGCATCGCGGTGTGGCCGGTGCCGAGCCCGATGAAGCAGCGGCCGGGCGCCAGACGGTTGATGGTGGCGATGCCGTTGGCCGCGACCGGCGCGAGGCGCAGCCCCGGGACGTTGACGCCGGTGCCGAGGCGCATCCGGCGTGTCTGCTGGGCGGCCAGGGCCAGCACCGCCCAGCAGTTGGACCGGATCATCTGGCTGTCGGTGACCCAGCAGTGCGAGTAGCCGAGGTTCTCGGCGTGGGTGATGTAGCCGATCTCGTCGATCTTGGCGGTGACGATCCCGAAGTCCATGGGGTCCGCGGGCTCTACCGGTCGAGCCACACCTCCTGCATGCGGCCGTAGTTGTAGAGCGCGTTGTGGGGTAACAGGTTCTTCACGTGCGGCCACCGGGCGAAGTACTCCTTGCGCCAGCCGAGCATGGGCCGCGCCACGTCGGCCTCGAGCTTGCGCTGGATCTCGGCCACGAGCTTGTAGCGCTTGGCGCGGTCCAGCTCCTGGGACTGCTGGTCGATCAGCCGGTCCATCGCCTCGCTGCAGTAGTCGGTGTAGTTGCGCGGCGAGCCGCACTTGTAGTTTTCGAACAGGTAGGCGTCCGGATCGTCGAAGCCGCCCGCGGTGAGGTTGGCGCCGATCTGGTAGTCGCGCCGGGACAGGCCCGGGAACCAGGCCGCGGTGTCGATCTGCTTGACCGTCGCCTCCACCCCGACCAGACGGAGCTGATCGGCCACGAAAGAGGCCAGGTCCACATAGATGGGCAGGGTCCGCGTCACCAGCTCCACCCGGAGCGCCTTGCCGGGTCCGAAGCCGGCCGCGGCGAGGAGGCGCTTCGCCTCCGCCTTGTCCTGGGCGGGATCTCGATAGCCCGGCAGCACGCGGAGCTCCGCTTCGGGCAGCCCCCAGAAGCCGAGCGGCTTGGGCATGAGGGTGGCGCCGATGACGGCTCCGTTCTGGCGAACGCCGCGGACGTAGCCGTTGCGGTCCATGGCGAGGCTGACCGCGCGCCGGACCTGGACATTGTCGAAGGGCGGCCGCTTGTGGTTCAGGATCACGTTGTCACTGCCGTTCTGGCCGACCTCGGTGATGACGAGCGTCGGGGCATTGGCCTTGGCGGCGTCGGCCATCGCCTTGGTCATCTCGAGCGGCAGGAAGGCGTCGATGCGCCCGGCCTGCAGCGCGGCCAGCCGCGTCCCGCGCTCGCGGATGATCGTGTAGCGGATGCCGTCCAGATAGGGGCGGTCCGGCACGAAGTAGTCGGGGCTGCGCTCGAGATCGATGAGCTGGCCGCGGAGGTACTCCTTCTGCCGGAAGGGCCCGGTGCCGACGCACCGCTGGCGCAGCTCGGCGACCGGCACGTGGGCCGGGAGGACCGGGGAGTAGCCCGAGGCGAGCATCAGGAGCAGGGAGGGCTGCGGGCGCTTGAGCCGGAACACGACGGTGTGCGGCTCCGGCGCCTCGATCGCCTCCACGTTCGCGTACCAGTCCTTGCGCGGGCTCGTCCGCAGCTTGCCCGCCGCGTTCGGCGCCTCGCGGACCGCGTCGAAGGTGTACTTGACGTCGGCGGCGGTGAAGGGGCGGCCGTCGTGCCACTTGACGTTCTTGCGGAGGAAGAAGACGAGGTTGCGGAAGTTATCCTGCCACGACCACCGCTCGGCCAGCTCGGGGATGACCGTCTCCGCGCTATCGAGCGGCTTGAGCGGGTCGAAGATGACGAGGTTCGAGTAGCACGGGGACATCGGCCACACGTTGGAGATCGTGGCCGACTCGTGGATCACCAGGCCGGGCGGGTCCTCGGTCAGCACCGAGTTGAGGATGCCGCCGCGCTTGGGCTTGGGAGTCTGGCCACTCGCGGGAGCGGCGATGAGGGCCGTCGCGGCCAGGACGGCGAGCGCGAGGAAGACGGACGGCCGGGAGCGTCGGGTCATGGGATTCTCCATTGGACGGGGCTAGTGCATCACGAGGCCGCCGGTGACGTTGATGGCCTGACCGGTCATGTAGGACGACTTGCTGGAGGCGAGGAAGCCCACGAGGTTGGCCACGTCCTCCGCCTTCTCGATGCGCCCCAGCGGGATCTGCTCCACGCGCTGCTTGAGGTACTCGCCGGGCGGCAGACCCATGAGGCCTTCACCGGCCTCGCGGTCCACCTGGAAGATCATGTCGGTCTCCACGATGCCGGGGCACACGCAGTTGGCGCGGATGCCGTCGGCGGCGTGGGCGAGGGCCAGGCTCTTGGTCATGCTGATCACCGCCGCCTTGGTCACCCCGTAGACCAGCGAGGTCTTGAGCCCGATCTTGCCCGCCATCGAGGCGAGACTGATGATGTTGCCCCGCTTCGCGCGGACCATGTGCGGCAGCACCGCCTGGCTCGCGAAGAAGACGCCCTTGGCGTTGACCGCGAGCAGCCGGTCCCAGTCCGCCTCGGTCACGTCCGCGGTGTGCATCGAGCGGTGGATGCCCGCGTTGTTCACCAGGATGTCGATGCGCCCGAGCTCGCCCATGGCGCGGTCGGCCATCGTCCGGAGATCGGCCGCGCGCGTGACGTCGGTGCGGAGGGCCAGCGCCCGCCGCCCGAGCTTGCGGACCTCGTCCGCGGTGCGCGTGCCGGTGGCCTCGTCCATCTCGGCCACCACGATGTCGGCGCCCATGCCCGCCAGCTCCAGCGCGATGGCGCGGCCGATATTGCGCCCCGCGCCGGTGACGATCGCGGCCTGCCCCCGCAGCTCCATTTGGATGCCGTCCATCTCAGCAGCAGCCGCCCGCGATGCCGGCCGGCTTCCGCTGGATCAGCTCGAGGCGCACGTCGTCCGGGGCCTGGATGAAGCAGATGCGGGGGCCGCCGGGGATCTCGGTCGGCCCTTCCAGCAGCCGGGCGCCCAGGCTCTCCAGGCGCGCGATGTCGGCCTCGAGGTTCTCGGAATCGAAGCCGAAGTGCTCGAGGCCGTGGTGGGCCCGGGCGTCGCCGGGGCCGAGCTTCTCGCTGCTGCGCGCGCCCGAGATGTTCACCGGGGTGCCGTCCTCGCTCTGGCAGCGCACGAAGCGGTCGCCGAAGACGCGCGTCTCGTCGGACACGATCTTGAACGCGAAGGCCTTCACGTACCAGTCGGCAGTCTTGCGGGGGTCGGAGGCCTTCAGATGGATGTGATTGATCCGGTAGGGCATGGCGGTGTCCTTTCGGCTGGGGTATCGTCGGGGCCGCTGCCACGCGGCGCGGCTAGAGAATAGTAGGACGCGACCGCCGGTTCAAGGACCGGCGCGTTCAAGAGGAGCGATTCATGGACATCGGCTGCCATCTTCCCAATCAAGGCCCCCTGGCCACCGGGGAGGCGCTCGTGCGCTTCGCCCGCGAGGCCGAGCAGCGCAACGTCGCGTCGCTGTGGGTGAGCGATCACGTGATCTTCCCGCGCAGCGCCACCGGCAGTTACCCGGGCGGGCGCTTCCCGCATCCCCCCGACAAGCCGTACCTGGAGCCGGTCACCGTGCTGGCCGCCGCCGCGGTGTGCACCAGCCGGGCGCGGCTCGGCGCCTCCGTGTTCATCCTCGGCCACCGCCATCCGGTGGTGATGGCCAAGATGCTCACGAGCATCGACGCGCTCTCCAATGGCCGGCTGATCTGCGGGGTCGGGGTCGGCTGGTGGAAGGAGGAGCTCGAGATCCTGGGCGTGCCCTTCCACGCGCGCGGCCGCCACGGCGACGAGATCCTGCGCGCCTTCAAGGCGCTGTGGACCGAGGACAATCCGCGCCTGGACGGGGAGTTCTTCCGCTTCCGCGACCTGGGCTTCGCGCCCAAGCCGGTGCAGAAGCCGCATCCGCCGATCTGGGTGGGTGGCGATAGCCCGGGCGCCTTCCGCCGCGTGGTCACGCTGGGCGACGGCTGGCACGCGACGTCCAAGGACCCGGCCCAGCTCCGCGAGGGCCTGGGGCGTCTGGGCGCGGTCGCCGACAAGCACAACCGCGACATGAAGACGATCGACATCTCGGTGCGCTACAGCCTGCCCGACGCGCTGATCGCCGCCGGCCCCCAGCCGGCGATCGACCAGCTCGCCGGCTACAAGCGCCTCGGCCTGAGCCACGTCATGATCGACTTCCGCCGCGACGACCTGTCGAAGATGCTCGAGCTGCTCGACCTGGTGACCACCACCATCCGCCCCGCGGTGGAGAGAGCGTAGAGCGGGGCCAGGTCTTACATTCCGACATTTTTCAGCTTGCAGGCGACGTGTCGCGCGCCGGAAATGTCGGAATGTAAGACCTGACCCCTAGAATGACCCCTAGAAGCGGGGCATTACCTTTTCGGCGAAGAGGCGCATCGAGCGGGTGACCTTGTCGTGGGCGAGGCCGCCGCGGGAGAAGGCGCCCATGAAGTGGGTGACGCCGAGGGTCTCGTGGTGCAGGCGGATCTTGTCGGCCACTTCCTCGGCGTCGCCCGCGATGGCGGCCACGTCGAGGGCCTTCTCCTCGGTCAGCGACAGCAGGTTCTCGCGCACGCGCTTGTAGAAGCGGTACTGCTCGGGCGGGGCGCCCTGCGGGTCCGCGATGAGGTCGGCCTGGGTGCGGAAGAACCAGAGCACGGGCTCGCGCAGGTCTTCCCGCGCCTGCTTCGACGTCTCGGCCACGTAGATGATCTTGTTCATGCAGATCTCGGCGCCGTCCGCGGTGCCGTGCGTGGTCTTCCACTCCGCTTGATAGGCGTCGTAGTTCTTGCGCAGGATGTCCAGCGGCGTGAACGCGGGCGAGGTGAGGATCTTGAGCCCGCGCTTCGCGGCCAGCGTGTACGTATCGGGTGAGACCGCCGCGGTCCACAGCGGCGGGTGGGGCTTCTGCACCGGCTTCGGGTTCACCCGCACCCGTGGCACCTGGTAGAAGGCGCCGTCGAAGGTCATCTCATCCTCGGTCCACGCCCGCCGGATGATCTCGAGCTCCTCGTCGAAGCGCTGGCGGGTGTCGACCATGGAGACGCCGAGACCGTGGAACTCGTTGGGCTGGTAGCCCCGCCCGAGGCCGAACTCGAGCCGGCCCCCGGAGAGGATGTCGATCTCCGCCCACTCCTCGGCGATGCGCAGCGGATGCTCGAAGGGCGCGATGACCACCGCGGTGCCGATGCGGGCCCGCCGCGTCTCCCGGGCCAGCGCGCCGGCCAGCGGGGCGAGCGACGGCACGATGCCGTACGGGGAGAAGTGGTGCTCGGCGAGCCAGATCGTGTGGAACCCGAGCTCGTCGGCGAGCCGGCACTCCGCGATCGCGTCGCGATACACCTCGGCGTGGCTCTGCCACTCGCGCAGGGACAGGAGTTTCTGGGTCGTGAATTTGATGGCGCGACAGTAGCACTCTGGTGTCAGGTCTT
>JBBDXN010000135.1:0-2248 GCA_040902305.1 Candidatus Rokuibacteriota bacterium
GCACCGCGGCTCCCCGCTGCGCGGCTCCTTCACCGAGGCGCACATCATGGCGATCACCCAGGCGATCTGCGACTACCGGCGCGGCCGCGGCATCGACGGACCGCTGTACATGGGCAAGGATACCCACGCGGTGTCTGGGCCGGCCGAGCGCACCGCGCTCGAGGTGCTGGCCGCGAACCGCGTGGAGACGATCATCCAGCGCGAGGACGGCGTGACGCCGACCCCCGTGATCTCCCACGCCATCCTGGTCTACAACCGGGGGCGCGCGGCGCACCCGGCGGACGGCATCGTGGTGACCCCGTCGCACAACCCGCCGGAGGACGGCGGCTTCAAGTACAACCCGCCCGACGGCGGCCCCGCCGACACCGACGTGACCCGCTGGGTCCAGGACCGCGCCAACGAGCTCCTGCGGGGGGGCCACGCGGGCGTCGCGCGCGTGCCGTTCGCCCGCGCCCTCCGGGCGGCGACCACCCATCAGGACGACCTCGTCCGGCCCTACGTGAACGATCTGCGGAACGTCGTCGACATGGACGTCATCCGCGGCGCCGGGCTCTCGCTCGCGGTGGACCCGCTCGGCGGGGCGTCCCGGCCCTACTGGGAGCCGATCAACACGATCTACGGGCTCGACGTCGCGATCGTCAACCCGACGATCGACCCGACCTTCTCGTTCATGACCGTCGATCACGACGGCAGGATCCGCATGGACTGCTCGAGCCCCTACGCGATGGCCCGGCTCGTCGGCCTCAAGGATCACTATCGAGTCGCCTTCGCGAACGACCCGGATGCGGACCGCCACGGCATCGTCACGCCCTCCGGGGGCCTGATGAATCCCAACCACTATCTGGCGGTGGCCATCCACTACCTGTTCACGAGCCGGCCGCGCTGGCCCGCGGGCGCCGCGGTCGGCAAGACGCTGGTCAGCAGCGGGTTGATCGACCGGGTGGCCCGGAAGCTCGGCCGCCGCCTCTACGAGGTGCCGGTGGGGTTCAAGTGGTTCGTGCCCGGCCTGCTCGATGCCTCACTCGGCTTCGGCGGCGAGGAGAGCGCCGGCGCCAGCTTCCTCCGGCGGGACGGCACCGCGTGGACGACCGACAAGGACGGCCTGATCATGGACCTGCTCGCGGCCGAGATCACCGCGCGCACCGGCCGGGACCCCGGCCTTCACTACCAGGCGCTGGCCGCGGAGCTCGGGACGCCCTGCTACACGCGCATCGACGCGGCGGCGACGCCCGAGCAGAAGGCCCGGCTCGGCCGGCTGTCGCCGACGGCGGTCACCGCGGCGCAGCTCGCGGGCGAGGCCATCACCGCCACGCTCACCCGGGCGCCCGGCAACGACGCGCCGATCGGCGGTCTGAAGGTGGAGGCCGCGAGCGGCTGGTTCGCGGCGCGCCCCTCCGGCACCGAGAACATCTACAAGATCTACGCGGAGAGCTTCCGGGATCCCGCGCACCTCGAGGCCATCGTGCGCGAGGCGCAGGAGATCGTGGACGGCGCGCTGCGCTCGGCCGGGTAGGAGCCAACCCCGCTCGAGGGTGCGCCACCCCGCATCGGCATGAAGCGACTCGCGCTGATCCTCGGGCTGGGCTCTCTCACCGCGGCCTGCCTCGGGCCGGTCCGGGAGCTCCATCCGCCGCGACCCGGCGAAGCGACCGTCACCGTCCACGTCGTCCGGCACGGCTGGCACAGCGGGCTCGTGATCCGGCGCGGTCAGATCCCGGCCCGGGCCTGGCCCGAGCACGAGCGCTTCCCGGCCGCGCGATTCCTGGAAGTGGGGTGGGGGGATCGCGCCTTCTACCAGTCGCCGGATGCGGGCGCCGCGCGGGCGATCGCGGCCGCCTTCGCCTCGGAGGGAAGCGTGCTGCACCTGGCCGGATTCGACCGGCCGCCGGCCGAGCACTTCGCTGGCGCTGAGATCACTCCGGTCGTGCTCTCCGCGCGCGGCGCGGAGGCGCTGACGCGCTTCGTCTCGCGCGCGTACGCGCGGGACGCCTCGGGCGATCCGATCGACCTCGGCCCGGGACTCTATCCGGGTAGCCGCTTCTACGCCGCCACCGGCCGGTACTCGCTCGCCTACACCTGCAACAACTGGATCGCCGGAGCGCTCCGGGCGGGCGGCTGTCCGATCACGCCAGCCTGGGCGCTCACCGGCGGCAATCTCGCGTTCCAGGCCCGGCGGTGCGGGCCCGCCGGCTCCTAGTGTCCCGAGTTGGAGATCCGATGACAAAATCGCGCCACGCTCGCGAGGATC
>JBBDXN010000136.1:0-15513 GCA_040902305.1 Candidatus Rokuibacteriota bacterium
CTGCGGGTCGGTGAGCGCCGCGCCGCGGAGCACGTCTTCCGCCCGGCGCGCGCGTAGCGGCGTCGGGGCGGCGCCGCCCAGGGCCAGCCGCACGTCCCGGCACTGCCGCCCGTCGCCGGTCGTGACCAGCAGCGGGGCGACGCCGATGAGCGCGCGGTCCTCGGCCGAGCGCGGGCAGAACTTCACGTACGCGCCTTGCGCCCCCGGCGGCGTCGCCGGGATCCGGACCTGCGTGAGGATCTCGCCCGGCTCCAGGGCGGCCTCGAAGAAGCCGCGGAAGAAGCCGGCCACCGGCACCGTCCGGTCGCCGCGGGCGCCGGTCACCGTGACTAGGGCGTCGAGGCAGAGGAGCGCCGGCGCCACGTCGGAGGCGGCTTCCGCGTAGCAGAGGTTGCCGCCCACGGTGCCCGCGGCGCGAATCGACGGGCTCGCCACGCGACCGGCGGCCTCGGCGAGGAGCGGCCAGCCCTGGACCGCCGCCGCCCGCCGCACCTGGGCATGCGTGGCCATGGCGCCCACGAGGAGGGCGCCGCCGGCCGACCGGATCTCCGCGATCCCCGGGATGCGGTGGAGTGACACCAGACGCTCGGGCCGCGCGAGGCCGAGGCGCAGCAGGGGCACGAGCGCGGTGCCGCCCGCGATCAGCCGGCACTCGCCGTCGTGGCGCGCCAGGATGGCGAGGGCCTCGGCCAGGCTCGCGGGCTCGGCCAGCTCGAACGGGGCGAGCCGCATCAGCCCCGCGCCCGCGCCGCCGCGAGAACGGCGGCGACGATCTTGGTGTAGCCGGTGCAGCGGCAGAGATTGCCGGAGAGCGCCTCGCGCACCTGGTGCTCGGTCGGGGCCGGATGCTCCGCGAGGAGGGCCTTGGCGGCAAGCAGCATGCCCGGCGTGCAGTAGCCGCACTGGGCGCCGCCCTCCCGGGCGAACGCATCCTGCAGCGGGTGGAGGCGCCCGTCGCGCTCGAGCCCCTCGACCGTCTCGAGCGTGCGGCCGTCGAGCCGGGCGGCCAGGAGCAGGCAGGCGCGGACCGGCTCGCCGTCGAGCAGCACCGTGCAGGTGCCGCACACGCCCTCGCCGCAGCCGTACTTGGTGCCGTGCAGCGCCAGACCGTCGCGGAGGAGATCGAGGACGGTCCAGTGCGCGGGCGCGCTGGTCTCACAGGGGCGAGCATTGAGCGTGAACGCGAGCGCGCGCGCCGCCATCGTCACGGGGTTCCCTCGATGGCCGCACGCACCCGCTCGGCGAAGAGCCCGGCCAGCTCGCGCGCCTTCACCTTCATCACCGCATCCCCCACGCTGCCGAGGCGGCCGAGCACCTTTACCTCGCTGCGATAGCCGACGGTCGTGGCGCCAGATCCCGCGGGGGCCAGCTCTAGCGTGGTTCGCACGTCCACCTGGCTGCCGAGGCGGGTGTCCTCGCCGCGCCCCTCGGCGACGAGGCGGCGCGGCGCCTCCGCCTCCACCACGGTCATGCGCACGTCCTGGGTCGTGCCGAGAAAGCCCACCTTGACGGTGAGCCGCACGCGGTACGTACGCTCGTCCAGCACCTCGAGCCCGTCGCACCCCGGAATGCAGGGAGCCAGCCGCGCCGGGTCGAGGAGGAACGCCCACACCGACTCCGGCAGCGCCTGCACCGTGAACCGCTCCTCGATCACGGGCACGGGCTACCGGATCCCCTCTCCCCTCTGGGGCGAGGGCGAGGGTGAGGGTGAGGGTGAGGGGCCCGAGCGTGAGGGGTTCCGGAGCGCCCGGAGCACCCGTTCCGCGGTCAGCGGCAGCTCCGTCATGCGCGCTCCCACCGCCCGCGACACCGCGTTCATGAGCGCGGCGGGCGTGGGCGTCATCGCGGGCTCGCCGATGCCCTTGGCCCCGAAGGGACCGAGCCCGGCCCCGGACTCGATCAAGATCGTCACGATGGGTGGCGCATCCAGCGTGGTCGGGATCTTGTAGTCGAGGAGGTGCGGGTTCTTGCTGATCCCCTCGTCGAGCACCACCTCTTCCAGCATTGCGTGCCCCAACCCCTGGATCGCCCCGCCCTCGATCTGCCCCTCCGCGCTCTGGGGGTTGATGGCCTTGCCCACGTCGTAGCACGCGGCGAGGCGGGTGACCCGGGTCCGTCCGGTCTCGGCGTCCACCTCCACCTCGACCGCCTGGGTCCCGAACGTGTAGTCGTTGAAGGGCTTGCCCTGCCCGGTGGCGGGATCGATGGTGGGCGCATAGGGCGCGTCGTACTTCTCGAGCGCCTGGACCGGGCGGCCCGCCGCCGTCGCGGCACGCACGAGGGCGGCGAAGCCCACCGCGCGGTCGGGGGCGCCGTGGACGAAGGCCCGGCCGTCGGCCAGGTCGATATCACCGGGCGCGGCCTCAAGCAGCACCGCGGCCTGATCCACCAGGTGACGCCGGACCTCGCGGGCGGCCGTGAGGACCGCGTTGCCGGACATGAGGAGCTGGCGCGTGGCCGTCGTCGTCCCCGCGCGCGGCGTTAGGTGGCTGTCGCGCCCGACCGCGACCACCTGCGCGGGCGGCAGCCCCAGCACCTCGGCGGTGATCTGGCAGAGCGAGGCCGTCTGCCCGCCGCCGACGTCCGGCGCGGCGCAGCGCACCACCGCGGTGCCGTCCACCTCCATGCCGACCCAGGCGCTCGCGGAATCGTGGGTCCAGCACATCCGCCCGTACGGCGTGAAGGAGGCGGCCAGCCCGCGCGCCGCGCGCACGGGCCCCGCGCCCGCGGCAGCGGCAGGGCCCAGCGCCTCCCAGGCCGCACGCATGGTCTCGCCGAGCAGGGGCTCGGACTCGAGCACCTGGCCGGTGGCGATGCTGTCGCCCTTTCGCAGGAAGTTGCGCTCGCGCAGCAGGAGCGGGTCCATGCCGAGCGCCTCGGCGAGGGCGTCCATCTGGCTCTCGTAGGCGATGCAGGTCTGGATCGACCCGAACGTGCGATAGGCGCTCGCCACCGGGTTGTTGGTGTAGACGGTGACCGCGTCCACCTTCACGTGGGGCACGCGATACGGCCCGGGCGCGGTGACGAGGCTATAGAGGAGCACCCAGGGCGAAAGCGCGGCATAGGCGCCGGAGTCCGAGATCAGCTCGGCCTCCAGCGCGGTCAGCTCGCCCGCGCGGGTGGCGCCGCTCCGGTAGCGCAGCACGTACGGGTGGCGCTTGCCGTGGCCAACGAACGATTCTTCTCGCGAAAAGACGAGGCTCACCGGGCGCCGCGTCTTCCAGACGAGCAGCCCGAGCAGGCACTCGACCGTGACGTCCTCCTTGCCGCCGAAGCCGCCGCCGAGGTACGCGCCCTCGAGCCGTACCCGGCTATGGGGGAGATCGAGCACGTCGGCCACGTCGCGGTAGTGCTCGAGCACCTGGGTGCTCACCCGAAGGGTGAGCACCCCCTCGGCGTCGATCCAGCCCACGCCGGTCTCGGTCTCCAGGTAGGCGTGGTCCACGAAGGGCGTGCGGTAGGTCTGCTCCACCACCACGTCCGCTCGGCGGAAGCCCTCGGCGATATCGCCCTTGCGCAGGTGCCAGCGGCGCAGGACATTGCCGCCCGGGTGGACGTGCGGCGCACCCGGATCGAGCGCGGCGATCGGGTCGTAGATCCCCGGGATCGGCTCGTACTCCACGCGCACCAGCTCGGCCGCCGCCGCCGCGGCCTCGGGCGTCTCGGCGGCGATGGCCACGACCGGCTCGCCCTGGAAGCGCACGCGGTCGTGGGCGAGCACCGGCTGGGTGGCCAGCACGGCGCCGGCGGTCGCCTCCGCCATGCGGCCGGGCAGCTCCATGCGCATCTCGTTGCGCGGCACGTCCGCGTGGGTGAGCACCGCCACCACGCCCGGCTGCGCGGCCGCCGCCGCGATCTCGATGCGCCGGATCCGCGCCGAGGCATACGGGCTCCGGACGATGCGCGCGTGGAGCATCCCCGCCACCGCGAAGTCCCCCGCGAAGATCGGCCGCCCGCGCACCTTCTCCCACGCGTCCGGCCGCGGCAGGCTCCTGCCGATGACCCGGTGGCTCATGCGCGGCTCAGAGGTGGAAGCGAGCCCGGATCTCACCGGGACGCTCGGAGTAGGGCGGGATGCGCTCGGCGGGATCGAACGCGATGGGCAGCACCAGCAGCGCCGGGCCGGGCGCGCGCCGCGCGGCGACGAGCGCGGCGGCGAGCCCTTCCGGCTCCGTCACCGTCTCCGTGTGGTGAAGCCCCGCGGCGCGCGCGAGGGCGGGCCAGTCGACATGCGCGGTGGGCAGCGCCTGCCCGCCGGAGGACTCGTAGTGGCCGTTCACCCAGAGCACCATGGTGAAGTTCGGCGGGCCCGCCGCCGCCGCGGTGGCGAGCACGTTGGGGCTCATGAGCAGCGAGCCGTCGCCCTCGAGGGCCACCACGTGACGGTCCGGGCGCGTGAGCGCGATGCCGAGGGCGAGCGGGATCGCCGCGCTCATCGAATCGCACAGGGCGAAGACCGGCGCCGCCACCGCCATGTGCGGCAGCCAGCGCGCGTTGGCGCCGAGGCAGGACACGAGCACGTCGGCCGGCGTGAGCAGCCCGACCAGCGCGTCGAGGAACGGCTTGCGGCCGGTCACGCGAGATCCTCGCCGCTGATCAGGAGCACGAAGGGCCCGCGCGACTCCGCGGCGAACTCGACGCCGCGGCGCACCTGGGCGCCGAGGTCTCCCGTCCGGTCCGCGATCGCGAACGGGAGCCGCCACGCCCGGAGCGTGGCCTCGGTGACCCGGCCCTTCGGGGCGTGATAGTAGACCGGGTCCCGGTAGTCGCCGCGGAGCGACACGATGAAGAAGCACGGCAAGGCGTACAGCTCGACGAGCCCGGCCAGGATGCCGCCGCAGTTCAGCAGCCCCGCGTTCTGGATGAGCACCGCGCCGCGACCGCCCGCGAGGTTGGCGCCGCAGACCACCGCCACCGCCTCCTCCTCGCGCCCCACGTCCACCGCCCGGATCGTGCCGGACCCGCGCACCGCGGCCATGAGCCGGCCGATCCAGGTATCGGGGACCGAGGCGGCCAGCGTCACGCCCGCCCCCTCGAGGCCCGCGACGATCCGGTCCGCGCCGGTCATGCCAGCACCATGAAGGCGTCGGCCGGCAGGTGGAGATGCACGGTCTGCCCGGTGGCCAGCGGCACGGGCGCGGGCTCGATCACGAAGACCCGCACCCGCTGCCCGTCGCCGAGCCGCGCGGTCACTTCCGTCTGGGCGCCCTGGTAGACGAGTCCCTCGATGCGCGCCACCACGACGTTGTCGCCGGGCCCCGCCGCGAGCCGCACGCGCTCCGGGCGGATCGCCAGCTCGACGTCCGCCCCCGCCGCCAGCGCGCGGCCCCCCGCGACGCGGAGCGGCGGCCCGTCCGTCATCGCCACGCGCTCGGCGTCCAGCGCGCGCCCGCGCAGCACGGTCGAGGCGCCGATGAAGTCGGCCACGAAGCGCGTCGCCGGATGCTCGTAGATCTCGCGTGGCGCCCCGAGCTGCTCGATGCGCCCGCGGCTCATCACCGCGATCCGGTCGGAGAGCCCGAGCGCCTCGGTCTGATCGTGGGTGACGAAGACGGTGGTGATGCCGACCGAGCGCTGGATGGCGCGCAGCTCGTCGCGCATCTCTTCCCGGAGCTTCTTGTCGAGCGCGGCGAGCGGCTCGTCGAGCAGGACCACCCGGGGCCGGTACACCAGCGCGCGGGCCAGGGCCACGCGCTGCTGCATGCCGCCCGACAGCTCCGCCGGCCGCTGCCGTCCCTGGCGGTCCAGCCGCACCAGCTCGAGAGCGTCGCCCACGCGGCGCTCGATCTCGGCCGCGGCCACGCGGCGCTCGCGCAGGCCGAAGGCGACGTTCTCCCGCACCGAGAGATGCGGGAACAGGGCGTAGGACTGGAACACCACGCCGAGGCCGCGGAGATGCGCGGGGCGGCCGGTCACGTCCTCGCCGTCCACCAGGATGAGGCCCCGGGTCGGGGCCACGAAGCCCGCGATCAGGTTCAGCGTGGTCGTCTTGCCGCAGCCGGATGGTCCGAGCAACGAGAGGAACTCGCCCTCGTGGACGGTCAGGTCCAGCGCGTCCACCGCGCGGACGCCCGCGTAGTCCCGCGTGCAGCCTCGCAGCTCGACGACCGGCTTGGCCAAGGGCCTCAGGGCTGCAGGAACACGCGACCCAGGTTCAGGTAGCGGTCGGCGAGCCACACCACGAGGAAGGTGGCGACGATGAAGAGCGAGGACAGCGCGGCGATCGTGGGGTCGGTGTAGTTCACGACGTAGTTGAACATCGCCACCGGCAAGATCTCGGTGACGCGGTTCGAGATGAAGAGCGAAACCACGAACTCGTTCAGCGACACCACCACCGCGAAGAGCAGCCCGGCGAAGAGCCCCGGCCGGAGGAGCGGCAGGGTGACGCGCCGGAACGCCCGCCACGGGGTGGCGCCGAGGCTCGCGGCCGCGCGCTCCAGCGCGGGGTCGAGGTTCCGCACGCTCACCCACACCGAGCGGACCACGAAGGGCAGCACCAGCGCCACGTGGGCCGCGATGAGGACGCTGCGGCTCCGGAGGAGACCGAGCGCGGCGGCCAGGATGAGGAAGCCCAGCCCGGCCGCGACGCCGGGGACGATGAGCGGGGAGAGCAGCAGGGCCGCCCAGATGTGGCGCCCGCGCAGCCGCCCGCGCTCGAGCGCCAGGGCCGCGAGGGTGCCGATGGGCAGCGCCAGCGCCACCGCCCCGCCGGTCACGAGCAGGCTGTTCACCGCCGCCCGCTGGAACTGCGGCTGGGTCAGGACATTGGCGTACCAGCGGAGCGAGAAGCCGGCGGGCGGGAAGGACAGGATGGCGGTCGGATTGAACGACACCGCGATGACCACCACGGTCGGCAGGGTCATGAACGCCAGGAGGGCCACCACCGCGAGCCGCCCGATCACGCCGCGCGGCCTCCCGCGAGCCGCCCGACGCCCGCGAGCAGGGCCAGGGTGAGCGCGAGCGCCAGCATCGCGAAGGCCGCCGCGCCGGGCCAGTTGAACGAATCGAGCCCGAGGTCCCGCACCACGTTGGCGATCATCTTGACCTTCCCGCCGCCCAGCATCTCCGGGGTGGGAAAGGCGGAGAGCGTCCACGCGAACACGATGAGGCTCCCGGACACGATGCCGGGCATGGACAGGGGCAGGGTGACGCGCCAGAACACGCGCGCGGGGCGGGCGCCCAGGCTGGCCGCCGCGCGCTCGTAGACCGGATCGATGTGACTGAGCGCGGCGGCGAGGATCAGGATCATGGTGGGCATGGAGAAGTGGACGAGGCCCACGAGGACCCCGCGCTCGGTGAAGAGCATCGGCACCGGCCAGGTCAGCACCGTGTTGCCGAGTACGAGCACCCAGGCGTAGGTCCGCACGATGGCCCCGGTGAAGAACGGCGCGATGGTGAGGACGAGCAGCGCCGACCGGAGCTGGCGCGACGGCGTGCGCGCCAGCGCGTACGCCACCGGGTAGGCGCCCACGAGGGTCAGCCCGGTGGTCAGCGCGCTCAGGACCACCGTGTCCCATATCGCGTCGAGGTACTGGGGAGCGAGCACGCCCCGGAAGTTCGCGAGCGTGAGGCCCCCGGTCTGCAGTGACCCCGGGATGAACTCGAGCAGGCTCCACCGGAACAGCGCCGCGAGCGCGGCCGCGAAGACCGCGAGCACCACGACGGCCGGAGCGAGGAGCAGCTTCACTTCTTGACGATGTTCGCCGTGAACCACTCGCGCCAGGCGGGGAGCGTCTTCCCCCGGGCCTCGTCGTTCATGATGTAGCCGCGCTCCTTCCACTCGGCCGCGGTGAGGAAGATGCCGGGCTGGCCCTTGAGACCGGCGGGCACCGCGGTGCCCAGGTTGACCGGCCCCGCGCGGAGCGCCTTGACCAGCTCGGCCTGGACTTCTTTCGACAGCGCCACGTTGATGAACTGGTGCGCGGCGTCCGCCTTCTTGGTCCCCGCCATCACCGCCACCGTGTCGATGCCGACGATGCCCGGGTAGTCGGTGGGCTGGACGAGCTTGACCGAGATGCCCTGCTCCTGGAGATGGTACGCGTTGACCGAGAGCATCACCTGCACCGGCGCCTGGCCCGTCTTCATGAGGTCCTGGCTCTGCGCGTCCGTCGAGTAGAAGGCGGCGACCGAGTCCTTGAGCTGCTTGAGCCGGGCCTCGCCCTTCTGCCAGTCGACCTCGTTGCCGCCCTCCATCAGGGCCGCGATCGTGATGATGTGCGACGGGTCGAAGTCGGGCAGCGCGATCTTGCCCTTGAGCGACGGCTTCCAGAGGTCCGACCACTTCGTGATCTCTTCCTTCACGAGGTCGGGCCGGTACACCACGGTGTAGACGTAGGCCCAGGTGCCCAGGTGGTACTCGCTGCGAATCGCCTCCCGCGCGATCTCCTTGGCGTTCGGGATCTTCGCCATGTCCAGCTTCTCGTAGAGCCCGTCCGACATGTACAGGCGCGCCACGTGCGTGGTGGTGAAGTTCAGGTCCACGAGGGGGTTGCCCTTGGCCACCCGGGCCTTGGCGAGCCGGTCGATGGTGCCGCCGACCTCGTACTCGACGGGAATGCCGGTCTTGGCGGTGAAGGCTTTCCCGATCACCGACTCCACCGTGTTCTTCCAGTTGCCGCCCCAGACGCTGACCACCAGCGCGTTCTGGGCGCGGGCTTCCGGGATCAGGAGGGACAGGGTGAGCAGCGCGATGAGCGAGACGACGAGGCGTGAGCGCATGGCGTTCCTCCAGGCTGAGGTCGTGGACCGCACTCCGGGCACCCGCACTGTGCCCGACCGCGCCGCCCGCCGTCAAGACGCCGTCCCGCCCGTGTCGGGCCGCGGCTCGGCGTTCTGGCTCTGCGCCCTCTCGGCCCGGGACCCGGCGTTTGCGAAGTATCCGCGGCTGCCCGTGCTACGCTGTGCCGGATATCAGCCCGGGTCCACGGAGGTCTGAGCGTGATCAAGATCATGGGGGCGACCGTGCTGGGCGGCGCAATATTCGCCGCCGGGGTGACGGGCGGAGCGGCGTGGGCCCAGCCCAAAGAGCTGCCGGCCCAGATCGTCACCCTCGGGGGACCGGCGGAGCTGCACAAGAAGGACGCGCCGGCGTGGGCCGCCGCGGGACTGCGCGCCGACCTGGGCGAGGGCGACAGCCTGCGGACTCAGGTGGGTGGGCGGGTCGCGCTCAAGACCGCCAGCGGGCAGGCGCTGCGGCTCGGCTCCCGCTCCCAGGTCGCCCTTCTCGCGCCCGAGGCGAACGCCGTCCCCGGCCCGACTCGCGTCCGGCTGGACAGCGGGTGGCTCTGGATCGCGGTCGCGCCCAATAGCCCGCCGCCCACGCAGATCGAGGTCCGCGCGGGGCCCGGGATCGTCACCGTCCGCGGGGCAGGGGTGGGGCTCCGCCGCGGGGCCGACGGCTCGCTCTTCGTGCAGGTCCATCATGGGACCGTGGTGTGCACGGGACCGGACCGGCAGTGGGAGCGGACGTTGACCGGGCCGCAGGAGCTGCTCATCCCCGCGTCCGGCATGCCGGGAGCCCCGGTGAAGCTGACCGTGGACAAGCTCGAGGTCACCTGGGTGCGGTGGAACGCGGACCAGGATTTCGCGGGAGGCTACGGCGGCACGAAGCCCGGGCCATGAGCCTCGCCGCCCTCGTCGTCGGAACCGCGCTCCCCGAGTACCAGGTGAGCGCCAGCCCGACGCACGACGCCTGGGAGAACAAGATCCACGAGGACGGGCTGGCCCGCGAGTTCGGATTCCGTGGCGGCCTGGTCCCCGGCGTCACCGTCTACGCGTGGATGACCCACCCGGTGGTGGCCGCACTCGGCGGCGTCTGGCTCGACCACGGCACGTTCTCGGTGCGCTTCGCCAAGCCGGTCTACTTCGGTGAGCCGGTGACGGTGCGCGCGAGCGTGGCGGCCCATTCCAAGGAAGAGGTCACCATCCAGGCCCGCGTCGTGAACGATCAGGACGAGGTCTGCGCGACCGCGACCATGGGGCTCCCGCTCGGCCCGCGGCTGCCCCTGCCCGACCCGGCCGCGTACCCGGCGTCCGCCCTGCCCGCGGAGCGTCCGCTCGCGAGTCGCGCCTCCCTGGCGAGCCAGACCGTCCTGGGCACTCCGCAGCTGATCCTCGAGCGGACGGTGGTCGACGCGTTCCTGGAGCGGGTGAGCGAGAAGCTCTCGATGTATCGCGATATCGACTCACCGGCCCATCCGGGACTCTACCTGGAGCAGGCCAACCGGGCGCTCGACCGGAACGTGCGGGTCAGCCCGTGGATCCACGTGGAGAGCCACGGCCAGCACCTGAGCGTGCCGCGCGTGCACGAGCGGCTGGAGACCCGCGCCAAGGTCAAGAACCTCTTCCAGGGCAAGGGACACGAGTTCGTCGAGCTGGATTTGCTCCTGCTGGCCGCGGGCGCCCGCCCGGTGGCCTCGATCCGCCATGTGGCGATCTACCAGCTCCGAACGTCGGGATGAGAGCCGGTGACCAAGATCCTGGTGGTGGACGACGAGGCGGAGATCCGGTCGCTCCTCACCGCCGTGCTCGAGAACAAGGGATTCGAGGTCGTCACCGCTGAGGACGGCGCCGCCGCGCTCCAGCAGATCGAGCGCGAGCGTCCCGCGGTGATCCTGATGGATCTCAGCATGCCGCGCATGAGCGGCATGGACGCGCTGCCCGAGATCAAGCGTCTGGACGCGGACGTGCCGGTCATCATCTGCACCGCCCACACCGACCTGGCCACCGCGGTGCGGGCCATGAAGCTCGGGGCTTACGACTACCTCACCAAGCCGTTCGACGTGGAGCTGCTGGCCCTGACCATGCAGCGTGCGGTGGAGCGAAACCAGCTCCGCTCCAGGATCGACGAGCTGAAGCGCCAGGGGCAGGGCACCTCGCTGGTCGAGCGCATGGGGGGCAGCTCCGCGATCGCCCAGGTGATCCAGCAGGTGTCCCAGGTGGCCGAGTCCAACTTCACGGTACTCGTCCAGGGAGAGACCGGGACCGGCAAGGAGCTGGTGGCCCGCGCCATTCACCAGCAGAGCGCGCGCCAGCAGGCCCCCTTCGTGGCGGTGGACTGCGGCGCGATCCCGGAGACGCTGGTGGAGTCGGAGCTGTTCGGGCACGAGCGCGGGGCCTTCACCGGCGCGCAGAGCAAGCGAGAAGGCCACTTCCAGGTGGCGAAGGGCGGCACCCTCTTCCTGGACGAGATCGGCAATGTCCCGGTGGCCACCCAGGCCAAATTGCTCCGCGCGCTGGAACAGCGTGAGGTTCATCCGCTGGGCAGCCCGCGCGCGGTCGCGGTGGACGCGCGCATCATCGCGGCCACGAACGCGGAGCTGGAGGAAGGCGTCAAGGCCGGCCGCTTCCGTGCCGATCTCTACTACCGGCTCGGTGAGTTCACGATCACGCTGCCGCCGCTCCGGAGCCGGCGCGAGGACATCACCCATCTCGCGCAGCGGTTCCTCGACGAGGTGAGCATGGAGCTCCGCCGGCCGGTGCGCCGGATCGCGGACGAGGCCATGCAGGCGCTGCTCCGGCACGACTGGCCCGGCAACGTGCGGGAGCTGAAGAACGTGATCCGCAAGGCCGCGCTCGTCGCCGCCGACGTGGTGACGCCGGCGCATCTCCCCGCGCTGAACGCGGGGGCGGCCGCGCGGCCGCGGCCCGCTGTCGAGTCCGGCGGACCGGACCTCTCGCTGCGCGAGGTCGCGGAGCTGGCCGCGGTGCAGGCCGAGCGCGAGCTGATCCGTCACGCGCTCCAGGCCACCAAGGGCAACAAGAGCCAGGCCGCGCGCCTCCTCCGCACCGACTACACGACGCTTCACGCCAAGATGAAGCGCTACCTGATCTCCGCCCGCGACTTCACCCCGCGCTGATAGGCTGGGCGGCGCCGCCATAGGGCCGCGGCCATAGTCCTCGGGTCCCCGCAATACCCGCCGGCTCCGCGCCCGCGCGAGCCCGCCGGCCGCGCTGCTCCACAAGTACCCGCGGAAGCTGCTCGAACCGGCCCGCCTCGCCAATCCACCCGGGCCGCCTTTCTCATGGCACCACCCTTGCCCCGAGACGAGAGGGAAGTCGCATCAGCGAATCTCGGAGGAGGGGTCACGCATGAGCACCATCGAAGCCGTCCTGCCATGGGTCTCGAGCTTGGACCTGGGGCCCTTGTCGCGAGTCTCGTCGACCGGTGCGCTCGCCCGCCCGATCCGCCACCAGGAGCCTGATCAGCCGGCTCCGCCCCGTCTCCAGGTCGGGACGTCCTCGCTGCGGCAGATCGTGGATGGGGCGGTGGCCCTCGCGGAGGGCGAGGCGATCCGCCGGGCCCTCACCGCCACGCTCGGCAACAAGAGCCAGGCCGCGCGGCTGCTGCGGACCAACTACACGACGCTGCACGCGAAGATGAAGCGCTACGGAATCTCCGCGCGGGAATACCAGCGCTAGGCGCGGTCCCCCATGATGGCCCTCCATCCCAGCGCCGCCACCCCCCTGCTGCTACTGATGGGAGTCGTGACGTCGGTGGGCGTGCACCAGATCTTCCTGTGGTTCGGACGCCGACGCGAGCCCCTGCATCCCTGGGTGGTCGCCTGGTGCGCCAACACGCTGCTGATGCTCTCGAGTCACTATCTGCAGCAGGGCGCGTCGACTCCGGAGTGGGCGGGCCTGGCCGGACGCCTGGCCTGGATGAGCTCGCTCTTCCTGATCGTCGTGATGATCGGCCTCAGCCATGCCCTCGCGGGCCGGCCCATGCCGGGGCCGCTCCTGGTCGGGATCGTCGGGGCCGACCTGGCCCTGCTCGCCCTCGTGTGGCTCGGCGAGCACGTGGTCAAGGGTGGCGTCTATCTGCGGACCGATCGGCTGGGCGCGCAGTACTGGGCGCCCGAGCCGGGGCCGTTCATGACCGCGCTCGTCCCGTGCTTCCTCCTGGTCTTCGCGTACTGCGTCGCCACGGTGTGGCGCAGCCGCACGCTCGCGGCGAGGGAGCGCCGTGCGGTCCTGGCCGGCTTCGCGGTGTATCTGATCTTCGCGGTCAACGACGTGCTGCACGCGGCCCGGGTCATCGAGAGCGTCCGCGTCTTCGCCTACGCCTTCGTCGCGGTCGCGGTCGGCCTGCACTACCTGCTGGTCGCGCGCTTCAATCGGGTCTCCGCCGACCTCGAGGGCGCGGTGGCCGATCAGACGCGCGCGCTCGAGACGCGCCAGGAGGCGCTCGCGGCCCTGCTCCGGGCCGAGCGGGCGGTCATGAGCGAGCTCGACCTCAAGTCGATGCTCGAGGTGATCGTGACCGAGGCCTCGCGGATCGCGGGGACCCCGTACGTGAAGGTGCTGCTCCTGGACGAGGAGCGGCAGATTCTGCGGGTCGCCGCGGTGGCCGGAGGCGTGGTGCGGGTGGGGGTCGAGCTTCCACTCGGCCACAGCTACTCCGGCACGGTGGCCACCACCGGAGAGGTCCTGTTCTCGTCAGATACCCAGAACGATCCGAAGAACTTCCTCGCCGCGCAGGACCGCGCGGCCGGCGTCGTCAGCTACCTGGGGCTGCCCATCAAGGCGAAGGGACGGGTCCTCGGGGTTCTGACGCTGAACACGGAAACGTCGCGCGACTTCGGCGAGGAGGAGATCGCGTGCCTGGCTTCCTTCGCGGACCGGGCCGCGTTGGCGCTCGAGCACGTTCGCTTGCGCGACGACCTCGAGGAGCGTCTCTACCGGACCGATACGCTGGCCGCGCTGAACCGGCTCATCACCAGCTCGCTGGACCTCGACCGGATCCTCGAGGAGATCGCCCGCGCGGCGGCCCGTCTCATGAACGCGGATCTCGTGATCCTCTTCACCGCGAACGACGCCCGCCAGGCCCTCGAGGCGCGCGCGATCTCGCCTCCCGGCCGGTGGGACGACTACCCGGCGCGGGTCATCGGCTTCGACGAGGGGGTGGTCGGCGCGGCGATCCGCGCCCGGCGCACGATCCACGTGCCGGACCTCGACGCCGATCCCCGGGCGCGGGCCGCGGGCTGGTTCCGCGAGAAGGGCCTGCGGAGCGGGGTGGCGGTACCCATCCTGCACGGCGACACCGCGATCGGCGCCCTCGCCATCGCGTCCAAGACCGTGTTCGCGGGGAGCCCCGAGCACGACACCTTGCTGCAGAGCTTCGTGGACCAGGCCGCCATCGCCATCACCCACGCGCGGCTCTACGCGGCGGGCCAGGCGCGGATCCAGCGCCTGCACACCGTGACCCGGCTCAACCGGCTGGTGTCGAGCAGCCTCGATCTCGACCACGTGCTCCACGAGATCACGGTGGCGGCGGCCCAGCTCGCGGGGACGGCCGCGGCCTGTTTCTGGGTGGCCAGCCAGGATACCCGGACGCTCCGGTTGGCGACCTTCTCGGACGAGACGCTCCGGGCGGACTGGCCGGCGCCGAGTCTGCCCTTCGACGTGGGGGTGCTCGGCTGGGTCGCGCGGTACGGGCGTGTCGTCAACGTGCCCGACGTCTTCACCGACGGCCGGTTCGTCGCGCTGGGCTGGTGGCGCGACCACGGGCTCAAGAGCTTCCTGGGGCTGCCGGTCATGCTGGACGGGGTCCTTCTCGGCATCCTCGCCCTCAACGGCCGCGAGCCCTACCGGCTCGATGCCGAGGACGAGCGACTCCTGGACGCCTTCGTGGATCAGGCCGCGGTCGCCATCCGCAACGCCTCCCTGTTCGAGGCCGAAGGCTCCGCGCGGCGGGCGGCCGAGCACGCCCTCGCGGAGGTGAAGGCGCTGCGCGGCCTGCTGCCGATCTGCTCCTACTGCAAGAAGGTGCGCAACGACGAGAACTACTGGGAGCAGATCGAGAGCTATATCTGCCAGCACTCGGACGCGCAGTTCAGCCACAGCATCTGCCCCGAGTGCCGCGACGGGGTGGTGAAGGATGAGCTCGCGCGCTGGCGGGGGAGCCTGTGAGCGTCGGGGGCCCGGGCAGGCTGCGGCTCGTTTCCGCCATCGCGCCGGGCGGCGCCCCGCCGGAGATCGCGGTGCCCGCCGCCTGGACCGGCGGCCCCGGACGGCTGCTGCTCGATGCCCTGCCGGCCCTCACCGTCATCGTGGACCACCGCGGGGACATCGTGGCCGCCAACGAGGCCTGGCGCCGCTTCGGGCGGGAGAACGGCGCCGGACCCGCGGTCGCCGAGGGAGTCGGGCAGAGCTACTTCGCGATCTGCCGGGACGCGGCCCTGGCGGGCTGCCCGCCCGCTCCACGAGCGGCGGCGGGCAGCCAGCGTGTGCTCCGGCGCGAGCTGCCGATGTTCACCCTGGACTATGCCGGCCACGGCCTGGAAGGGCAGCGCTGGTTCATGCTGACCGCGACCCCGCTCGAGGGCGGTGGCGCGGTCATCGCCCACACCGACATCACGGCCCGCCGGCGCACCGAGATGTCGGCCGCCGCCCTGATCGAGACCGGGCGGGAGCTGGCCGGCGGGCTCGAGCCCGCGGAGGTGGCCCGGCAGATCACCGCCTCGGTGGTGCGGGTCTTCGGCGGCCAGCACGCCACGCTCTACCGCCTCGAGC
>JBBDXN010000137.1:0-20126 GCA_040902305.1 Candidatus Rokuibacteriota bacterium
GCGGGCATCGAGATGGCGCAGGGCCTGCTGCGCGACGTGCGCGCCCATCACGCCGGCGCCTACCTGATGCCGTCCTTCGGCCGCTTCGAGGTCGTGGCTGAGGTGCTGGACGCTTTGCACTGAGCCATGGCGGCCATGCACGAGCTGGGTGCCGCCGAGGCTGCCCGGCGCATCCGCGCCGGCACGCTGTCGCCGTCCAATCTGCTGGCGGCTTGCCTCAAGCGCACGGACGCGATCGAGCCCGCGGTCGCCGCCTGGGTGCGCCTCGACCGCGACGCGGCCGCGCGGGTGGCGGTGCAGCGGGACATCGAGGCCCGCGAGGGGCGGTTCATGGGCCCGCTCCACGGCGTGCCCATCGCCCTGAAGGACATCTTCGACGCGGCCGGCGTGCCCACCACCGCGGGGGCGCCCGCCTGGGCCACCCGCACCCCGGTCCTCGACGCCCCATCGGTGTCGCGCCTGCGCGGCGCGGGCGCGGTGCCGATGGGCAAGCTCGCGACCACTCCGTTCGCGTACCTCGATCCCTCGGCCACCCGGAACCCGTGGAATCCCGAGCACACCCCGGGCGGGTCGTCCAGCGGTCCCGCGGCGGCGGTGGCTGCCCGCATGCTCCCGCTGGCGCTCGGCTCGCAGACGGTGGGTTCGGTGCTGCGGCCGGCGGCGTACTGCGGCGTGGTGGGGCTCAAGCCCACCCACTGCCGGATCAGCGCGGCGGGCGTCCTGGAGCTGGCGGGCAGCCTGGACCACGTCGGGGTCTTCGCGCGGGCGGTGGAGGACTGCGCGCTCGCGCTCTCGGTGCTGGCGAGTGGCGAGCCGGCCCCGGACGACTATCTCGCGGGGGTGGCGGAGCCGGCGCCGCCGCGTATCGGCGTCCTCGGGTCCCTCCTGGCGCGCGCGACGCCCGCGATGGGCAAGCACCTGGAGGAGGTCACGCGCGGCCTCGAAGGCGCGGGCGCCCGGCTCATCGAGGTGACGCTGCCCGCCGCCTTCGCGTCGATCCACGACGCGGGGACGACCGTGCTGCGCGCGGAGGCCGCGGCCGCCCACGCGTCGCTTTTCGCCGCGCACGCCGCCGAATACCCACCTCGGATCAAGGAGCTGATCGAGCTGGGCCACGCGGTGTCCGCGCCCCAGTATCTGGCCGCGCACGCCACGCGCGGGCGGGTGCGTGCGGAGGTGGGCGCGCTCGCCGCCCGCTACGACGCCTTCCTGTTGCCCACCATCGGGGCCCCGGCGCCCCGCGGGCTCGGGTCCACCGGCGATCCCTCGTTCTGCTCGCCGTGGAGCTTCCTCGGCATGCCCGCCATCACGCTGCCGACCGGGGTGGGCGGCGACGGGCTCCCGCTCGCCGTCCAGCTCGTCGGCGAGCCGTGGAGCGAGGCGCGGTTGCTCGCGGCGGCGGCCTGGTGCGAGCGGGTGATCGGCTTCGACGCCGGTCCGCCCTTCTGAGGCCGCGCGGATGAAGATCGGGCGCCTCTTCCCGGACCTCCTGGCCACGCTGGGCGGGGCCGCCTCCTCCGAGGCGGGCTTCACCCGTACCCTCAAGCAGCTCGTGACGCTCTCGGGCGCGCGGGCGGGCGGCCTGCGCTTCCGTCCGGGCGACGGCGCGCCGATGGACGTGATCGTGGGCGCGCGGCGGGGCTCCGCGCTCGAGCGGTGGATCCAGGCGCGTCTCGAGGAGCCCGCGCGCGGGGTCCGGCTCGAAAAGCTGCCGGAGGCACCGCCCGGCCTGCGGAGCCGCGACAGCACGCGGCTGACCGCGGCCCTCGGGGACCCCTCGCATCCGGTGGGCGGTCTCGTGCTGCTCGGGCCGAGCGGGGCGCGGGGGCTCGGCCGCGAGACCATTCCCCCGAGCTTCCCGCGCGAGTTCGGCCACGCGCTCGAGCACGTCTGGCGTCTCCACCAGAGGACCCTCCGCCTGGAGGTCATCAACCAGGTCATGACCCTCACCGCCACCACCGTGCCGCTCGAGCGCATCTACGAGAAGACGGCCGAGGCGGTCGCCCGGCTCATCCGCTTCGACGCCCTCGGGGTGACGCTGCTGGATCGGGAGCGCGGGGAGTTCCGCGTGCTCGACGTGGCCGCCCGCACCGCGCTGCCCGAGGTCTTCGACTTCCGGATGCCGACGGTCGGGACCCTGACCGCCTGGGTGGCGAGCCACCGGGCCCCGCGGCGGGTGGACGACGCCACCACCGATCCGGCGATCCCGGAGGTGAGCCGCGAGCTCCTGTCACGCCGCGGCTTCCGGTCCGCGGTGCTGGCGCCGCTGCTCTCGCAGGGCGAGGTGATCGGCACCTTGAACGTGGCCCATCGCGAGCCCGGCGCCTTCACCGACGCCGACGTGGAGATCCTGGTGGAGGTGGCGCGCCCGCTCGCCTCCGCGGTGGAGCACGCGCGCCTGCACGCGGAGAGCGCGCGCCGGGCCGAGGAGCTGGCCGCGCTGAATCGCACGAGCCAGCTCATCACCGCGCGGCTCGACCTGCCGTCGTTGCTGGAGACGATCAGCCGCTCGGTCACGGCGCTCATGGGCAGCACCGGCTGCGGTATCGGGCTCCTGAGCCCCGACCGGAGCCTGATCGAGCACGCGGCGGCCCACGGCTTCCGCACCCAGGAGTGGCGCGATCTCTCCGTCCGCGTCGGGGAAGGCATCATCGGTCTCGCGGTCTCGTCCGGCCGGGCGGTGCGCTCCGACGATCTCCGCGAGGACCCGCGCTCCGCGCGTCGCGACGTCGATCAGATGGAGGGGATCCGCTCCATGCTGAGCGTCCCGCTCCGGGTGGGCGGGCAGATCATCGGCGTCATCTCCGCCTTCTCGGTCGAGCCCGGTGCTTTCGAAGACCGGCATCAGACCGTGCTGGAGAGCTTCGCGGACCAGGCCGGCATCGCGATCCAGAACGCGCGCCTGTTCGAGGAGACCCAGCGGCGCGCGCGGGAGACGCAGGCCTTGCTGCGGGCGGGCCACGCGGTGAACCAGAGCCTGGACGTGGGCGAGACGGTGGGGCTCATCCTCCACCAGGCGCGCGAAGTGCTGGAGGTGCAGTCGTGCGGGCTGTTCACGCTGGACGCCGCCACCGGCGAGCTGACCGCGACGGCCAGCCTCGATCTGCCCGACGAGGATCTGCACGCGATCCGGCTGCGGGTGGGAGAGGGCATCACCGGCGTGGCGGTGAAGGAGCGGCGGCCCGTGCAGACCGCGGATCTCTACCGGGACCCCCGGGTGCGGTACCCGCAGGCCGCGCTGCGCTCCATGCTGGCCGCGCCGCTGATCGTGGGGGAGCAGACGATCGGGGCGCTCACCGTGCTCCGCACCGACGTCCACCACTTCACCCCCGAGGAGGAGTCGCTGGTGTCCGCGTTCGCCGACCAGGCGGCCATGGCCCTCGAGCACGCGCGCCTGTTCAGCTCGGTCCGCACCTACTCCGAGCGTCTCGAGGCCATGGTGGAGGCGCGGACCCACGAGCTGGACGAGCAGAAGCGCTTCGTGGACGTGGTCCTGGAGACCCTGCCGCTGGGCCTCTTCGTCCTCGACGCGGAGCTGCGCGTGATCAGCACGAACCGGGAGGGGGTGGCGCTCGTCCCGGTCGAGGCCGCCGCCCGCCGGCCCTTCGCGGAGCTGATGCCGCCCGCCAAGTCCGCCGCGGTGCGCTCGTTCCTGCAGGGCGTGGTGTCCGCGCGCGAGGTGCGCCACGCCGAGGAGGAGCTGCCCGCGGGCGGGGAGACCCTCACGGTGCGGCTGACCGCCACGCCCCTGCGCGCCCCGCAGGCCGACCACGTGCTCGTGCTGGTGGAGGACATCACGCGACAGAAGCGCCTGGAGCGCCAGATGGTGCTGACCGAGCGGCTCACCACCGCGGGCCGGCTGGCCGCCGGGGTGGCGCACGAGCTGAACAATCCGCTGGCCACCATCGCGGGCTGCGCGGAGGCGCTGAAGGAGCGGTCCCAGGACTCGCATCTTCGAGACCTCGACGCGTTCAAGGACTTCCCGAGCTATCTCGCCCTGATCGAGGAGGAAGCGTACCGGTGCAAGGAGATCACCGGGAGCCTGCTCCACTTCGTGCGCGACCCGGGCAGCCGGCGCGCCCCGACCGACCTGAACGTGCTGGTGGACAAGGTGCTCGAGCTGATCGGGCACCAGTCCCGCTACGCGCAGAGTCGGCTCGATCGGCGCCGGGACGCCGAGCTGCCCGACGTGGTGGCCAACGAAGGACAGCTCCGCCAGGTGTTCCTCGGGCTCGCGAGCAACGCCCTCGACGCCATGGACGGGCGCGGCACCCTGACCGTGACCACCCGACGGCGCAATGCCCGGGAAGTCGAGATCGCCTTCGCGGACGAGGGGCCGGGCATTCCCGAGCAGATCCTGCCGCGCGTGTTCGACCCGTTCTTCACCACCAAGCCGCCGGGGCAGGGCACCGGGCTCGGCCTGGCCATCGCCCAGGGCATCGTGGCCGACCACGACGGCCGCTTCGAGGTGGACTCTCGGGTGGGCGTGGGCACCACGTTCCGCGTCATCCTGCCGGTGGCGCCGAGCGAGGCGTCGAGGACCCGGTTGTGAGCGCGCCGATCCGGGTGCTGGTGGCCGACGACGAGAAGAACCTGCGCGAGCTGCTGGTGCGCGAGCTCTTGCGGAAGGGGCACGCGGTGACCGGCGTGGCGGATGGGCGGGCCGCGCTGGAGCACCTCAAGGACGAGGTGCCCGAGGTGGTGCTGCTCGACATGAAGATGCCTCACGTCGAGGGCATCGAGGTGCTGCGCGAGCTGCAGGACTTCCCGGAGGCGCCCCAGGTCATCGTCATGACCGGCTTCCAGGAGGTGTCCACCGCGGTCGAGGCCATGAAGCTCGGCGCCTACGACTATCTGACCAAGCCGGCGCGCATCGAGGAGCTCGACATCCTGATCCGCAAGGCGGCCGAGAAGGGCCGTCTCCTGCGCCAGAACGTGGTCATGCGGGCCCAGCTCGAGGAGCCCGGCTATCAGGGCATCATCACCGGCAGCCCGCGGATGGAAGAGGTGCTCCGCCTCGTCGATCGAGTGGCGCCGACCGATTCATCGGTGCTGATCCTGGGCGCGAGCGGTACCGGCAAGGAGCTGGTCGCGCGGGCCATCCACGACCAGTCGCCCCGCGCGCGGCAGGCCTTCGTGCCCATCCACTGCGGCGCGCTGGCGCGGGAGGTGCTGGAGAGCGAGCTGTTCGGCCACGAGAAGGGCGCCTTCACCGGCGCGGTGGCGACCAAGCCCGGCCTCATCGAGCTGGCCGACGGCGGGACGCTCTTCCTCGACGAGATCGGCGAGATGGCGCCGGAGAGTCAGGTGAAGCTGCTCCGCGTGCTCGAATCGCACGCCTTCTTCCGGGTGGGCGGCACCCGGCGGCGCACGGTGGACATGCGACTGGTGGCCGCCACCAACCGCGATCTCGCGGAGGCGATCAAGACCGGCCAGTTCCGCCAGGATCTCTTCTACCGCATCAACACCATCACGATCACCCTGCCCCTGCTGCGCGAGCGTCGCGAGGACATTCGCCGCCTCGTGGAGCACTTCCTCGAGCAGAACGCGGCCTACGGGCGCAAGCGTCTCTCCGACGCGGCGATGGACGCCCTCGATCGCTACGCCTGGCCCGGCAACGTCCGCGAGCTCCAGCACGCGGTGCAGCGCGCGGTGATTCTCTCCCAGGGCGACGTGGTGCAGCCCGCCGATCTGCCCGAGGACGTCCGGGGCGATCGCGCCCCGAGCGCGTCGCCGAGCGGCAGTCTGGAGGAGGTGGAGCGCCAGCACATCATCTCCATCCTGCGCCACGTGAGCGGTCACCGCGCCAAGGCCGCCACGGTGCTCGGCATCGATCCCAAGACGCTCTACCGTAAGATCCAGGAGTACGGAATCTCGCCCGATCTCTACCAGTAGGGCCGCGGCGCCGGCCCGCGAGGCGGCAGCCGGAAACTGTCAATCGGATCGGGCATTCCGCCCGAGGCCGGGCGCCGGCGAGTCGCGGTCGGTGACTCGTAAACTCGCGTGGCAACGCGATTCCTCAGACCGCGGCGCTCCTGGCACAAGGGTTGAATCCATACGCCTGGTTCGAGCCGTACTCAACGACAGAGGAGGAGACATGATTCGGCTATTGACGATCGATGGGGACCGGAACCGGGCGCAGGGTCTCGCCATGGAATGCCTGGAGCAGGGTGTGGCGGTGCGCATGGCCGAGACGCTGTGCGAGGGGGTGCGGTACCTGCTCGACGCGCCGGTATCGCTGGTACTGGCGGAAGCGGGAATGCTGCGCATGGCGAAGGGCGATCACGCGCGCCTCTTCGACGCGGTGGCGCCGGGAGTGCCGGTGATCCTCACGGTGGACGCGGGAGCGCGGGTCGAGGATCTGGTGGACCTGGAGCTGCAGGGCTTTCACGTGGTGAGCCGGCCCTTCACCCTGCGCGATCTGCTCGCGAAGGTCGAGCTGCCCGCCAACGGGGCGCCGGCGCGTCGGGACGCCCGGGCGCAGGTCGAGACGGTGTGTGGGTAGTGGAGCGCATTCTCATGGGTAAGAGTTTCGTCTTCGCGGTCTTGACGCTGACGATCGCGCTGGGTCTGATCGGGCTGCTCGCCTACACGAGCGAGTCCGTTCACCACACCGCGAGTCCGGCGCCCGCGATCACCGAGGTGGCGCGGCCCAGGATCACGCCGCTGCCGGTCGAGCGCGAGATCGGGCCCACCTTGCACGGTACCGGGTTGATGCTGACCCACTGAGTCCCCCTCCGTGGCGGAGGCCCCGGATCCTGGTGTACACTGTGGCCCGATGCGTCGCCGCCGGCGGCGCCCTCGCCTCCGATATTGGCTCTTCCGAGTATTGGGGCGCGTACGAAGCGGAAGAGTGACCGGAAGGAGAACCACATGGCTGCGAAACTGTACGTGGGTGGTCTGTCCTATTCCACGACCAGCGAGACTCTTCGAGAGTATTTTGCCCAGTGCGGCACCGTGGAGTCGGCTTCCGTGATCACGGACAAGTTCTCGGGCCAGTCCCGGGGCTTCGGCTTCGTCGAGATGGCGACCGCCGAGGAGGCGCAGCGCGCCATCTCCGAGCTGAACGGCAAGGACCTCGACGGCCGCAAGATCACCGTCAACGTCTCGAACCCGCGGTCGCCGGGCTCGGGCGGCGGGCGCGGACCGGGCGGCCCCCGCGGCGGCGGCCGGCCGGGTGGCGGCGGCGGGCGTGGCGGCGGCGACCGCGGTGCCTACGGCGTGCCGCCCTCCAAGAAGCCCTTCCGCTGGTAAGGAGTCGGAGGGGGCCCCTTCTGAAGTCGGATGAAGGGGGCCCCCTCCGAAGCCTCCCTTGTTGTTTGTTCCCTCGGCTTACAGGATGCGGTCGTAGCGGCCGTGGTCGTGGGCCGCGTCCATGAACCACTTCACGATCTCGGGGTTCGACCGCGGCGGGATCTCGCACGACGTGGAGAGGATGAAGCCGGAGTGCCGGGCCGCGGTGTCGATGCAGCGCCGTACCTCGGCCTCCATCTGCGGCTGCGTGGCCTTCTCGAACATGGTCGCGTCCACGTTGCCGATCGCGACCGCGCGCCCCCTGGCCACCTGCATGAACCGCTCGAGCTGGTCCACGCGCAGGGCCGGGTCTGATTGCTGGTCCAGATCGAAGGAGACGGTGGTGAAGCCGCAGCCGATCAGATCCTCGAAGATCGGGTAGGTGACGCCGCAGATGTGAGTGGTGACGCCCACCTTCTTGGCCTTGAAGTGCTCCACCAGCTCCTTGTGGTAGGGCGCGATGAACTCGCGGTAGTTGTCCGGTGAGACCAGGCTGATCGAAGCGGTCGGCTCCGAGAACGAGAGCCCGATCTTGGTCTTCACTATCGCGTCACCCCAGAGCTTGCAGAAGTCGGTGGTGAGCCGCATGACGTCGTGGATGAACTGCGGATCCTCGAAGGTGTCGAGCAGCATCATCTCCGGGTTGCGCAGCAGCATCGCGATCGTCCACGGCCCCACCGCGACCGCGCCGGTGGCCGCGGGCGGCGCCGCCTTCACGAGGGCCTCGCACTGATCGAGGAAGCCGGGGAGCCGCGCGGTCTTGTAGGGATCGGGCATCCGGAGCCCGGCGAGCAAGGCCTTGTCTTCCAGCAGGTGCGTCTCGATGGAAGGCACCACGTAGTCGGAATACTTGACGCCGCACCCGAAGGCTTCCGCCTCCTTGGCGAGGTCGTTGTAGGCGAGCACCACGTCCGGCTGGTAGCGCTCGTAGTAGTTCATCATCGCGGTGATGGCCCGGGTGGGGTTGGTGCAGTACTCCTCGATGCTGAGCCCGTCCAGCGTGCCCGCGAACGACGCCACGATGGGGTAGACCGGCACCCGGTCCGAGAACGATCGCTTGTAGGCCGCCACCACCCGGTCGCGGTTGGTGAGGCTCGCCTTGCCCTTCTCGGCGTCCCAGAGCTTGTTCACCTCCATGTAGCGCGGCGGGAGCTTGGCCTCGTACTCCATGAACTGGGTGATCGGATAGCGGATGCCGCCGTTGTGGGTGCCCCGGAGGCCCTCGACGATCTCGTCCATGCGGCTCCACGGGATGGAGAACGCCATTTCATGATCCTGGGTCTGCCCGAAGATGCGATCGCCCGAGCAGGGGAGGATCACCTGGGGCTCGCCGGTCTTCATGGTGGTGACGATGATGTCGGCGCACACCGCGCGGCCCTCGAACGACGAGGTGAGGCGGCCTCCCCGCTTCCAGAGGGCGGCCTGGGTGAGCCGCATGACCTGGGCCGGATTGGCGTACACGCAGACCACGTGCGGCTCGAACGTCGCGCGCTCGAGCGGGGCCACCAGGACGCAGTGGTACTCGCCCGGCGCGAACTTGTCGATCGCGGCCTCGGAGCGCTGTCCGGCTTCCTTCGTCTCGGTGTACATGCCCTCGCACAGGGTGCCCACGTTGTAGATGGGCAACGGCTTGTCGAAGCCGATGGCGGTGATGCCGAGCGAGCAGATGTGGTCCTCGCGGGTGAGCGCGATCATCCAGCCGTGGCGCCGGGCCATGTCGATGACCTGGCAGCTCATCGAGAGCTTCTTGAAGTCGCGGGCGGGGCGGCGGGCGCGCTCCGGGATCGGCTCGTCCGCCTTGAGCATGCGGATGGCCACCGGGAAGGTCTGCGGGCGCAGGTACGTCTGCAGCTCGCGGTCCGCCGTCTTCACGTCGATCATGGGCGTCTCCTTGTCACGGAGGCTACGGGGGGCCCCCCGGCTTGTCAAGGGAAGGGGCCGCCATTCCGCTACAATGACGCCGCGATGGCGCGATACCGGATCATCCAGTGGCGCGACTTGCCGTCTCTGGTGGAGGCGACGGACGGCGAGCACACCGTCCGCCTTCCGCTCTCCCAGCGGTTCCAGGACCTGATCGACGCCATCGCCATGCGAGAGGGAGCCACCGAGAGCGAGGCCTACCTGGAGGGCTGGGCGCCCGGCCCCGAGAGCGAGCGCCCGGGCGACGCGGACGCGGTGGCCCGCCAGGTCGCGGCCGACCTCGAGGAAGGCTTCCAGGACCTCGTCACCCGCCGCATGCTCGGCCCCCCCCGCTAGTCTTCATCCGACTTCGGAAGGGACCCCTCCGATAGTTTATAATCCCGCCAGCCAATGAAGGCCGCGGAGCTGGTGATCGCCTGCTTCCTGCTGTTCGGGGCATGCCTCGTCTGGCCCCTCCTCGCCATCGCCAACCACCCGGTGCTGATCCTGGGCGTGCCCGCGCTGGTGATCTACCTGTTCGTGGTCTGGGCCGCCATGGTCGCGGTCTTGATCGGGCTGGCCTGGCGGCTCCGCCCCCCCGAGGATGACCCGTGAGCGGGCTGTCACCGACCGCGCTTCTCTCCATCGTCCTGGGCTACCTGGCGTTCCTCTTCCTGGTCGCGTCGGTGGGGGAGGCGTTCGCGCCTCGGCTCGCCCGGGGCCGGCCGCGCACACTCATCTACGTGCTCGCCGCGTCGGTGTACTGCACGGCGTGGACCTTCTACGGCAGCGTCGGCCTCGCGGCCAACCGCGGGCTCGAGTTCCTGACCATCTACCTGGGCCCGGCCTGCGTGGCGCTCCTGTGGCCGGTCCTGCTGCGCAAGCTCGTGCGGGTCTCCAAGGAGCAGCGCATCACCTCGGTCTCGGATTTCATCTCGAGCCGCTACGGCAAGGCGGCCCCGCTCGGCACCCTGGTGGCCGCCCTGGTGGTGTGCGGCATGATCCCCTACATCGCGCTGCAGCTGAAGGCGGTGTCGGCCTCGTTCAAGATGATCCTGCGCGAGGAGGCGGTGCTCGAGGTCTTCGACCCGACGCTGGTGGTGGCGGTGATCCTCGCCCTCTTCGGCATCCTGTTCGGCGCCCGCAATCTCGACTTCACCAAGCGGCAGACCGGCCTCATGACCGCGGTGGCGGTGGAGTCCGTGGTCAAGCTGCTCGCCTTCCTGCTGGTGGGCGTCTACGTGACGTGGGGGCTCTTCGGCGGCTTCGCCGATCTCTTCGGCCAGGTGGCCCGGCATCCCGAGTTCTCGCGCCTGCTCACCCTCGACCAGGCCGGCACCGCGTCCTACGCGCGCTGGACCGCGATGCTGCTGATCTCGATGCTGGCCGTGATGTTCCTGCCCCGCCAGTTCCACGTGCTGGTGGTCCAGAACCAGCGGGAGCGCGACGTCAACGCGGTGTCCTGGTCCTTCCCCCTCTACCTGCTCCTGATCAATATCTTCGTGCTGCCCATCGCCTTCGCCGGGCTCCTGGTCTTCCCGGAGGCGGGCGCGCAGGCCGACGGCTTCATCCTCCGTCTGCCGCTGGCCTTCGACAACCAGCTCATCTCGGTGCTCGTCTTCCTCGGGGGCTTCTCCGCCGCCACCGCCATGATCGTGGTGGACTCCCTGGCCCTGTCGAAGATGATCACCAATGACATCATCCTGCCCATGTTGCTGCGCCGGCGGCGGATGGAGGACATCTACTGGATCACGCTGTTCTACACGCGGCTGGCCATGCTCGCGGTGGTGGCCATGGGCTTCGCGTGGGCGCGCATGGAGCACGGCCAGCTCCTGCTGGTGGAGATGGGCCTGCTGTCCTTCATCGCGGTGGCCCAGTGCGCGCCCGCCATCCTGCTCGGCCTCTACTGGCGGCGGGGCAATCGCCAGGGCGCCTACGCGGGGATCTCGGCCGGCTTCTTCGTCTGGTTCTACACCCTGATCATCCCGGCGCTCGGCAAGGAGGAGGTCTTCGGCGCCTCGTTTCTGTCGGACGGGCCGTTCGGCCTCTGGCTGCTGCGGCCCGCCGCCTTCCTCGGGCTGGAAGGGCTCGACACCATCAGCCACGGCGTCTTCTGGTCCTTCTTCTTCAACATAGGCCTCTTCGTGATGGTGTCGCTCCTCACCGAGCAGGACGCCGAGGACCGGGCCCAGGCCGCCGCGTTCGTGGGGGTGGCGGCGGAGGCCCGGGCCGCGCCGGGAGCGCCCGCGATCCTGTCCGCGCCCGAGATCGAGCGCCTGGTCCATCACTACGTGGGCGACGAGGACGCGGAGGCCATCGTGCGCGAGCTGTTCGGCGCGAAGGCCCCCGCCGACCTGTCCGTGCCCGAGCTGCTCGAGATGCGCATCCACTTCGAGCGGCTCCTCGCCGCTTCCCTCGGCGCGGCGGCCGCTCGCATCATCGTGGAGGACCACTTCACGATCTCGAAGGAGGAGGCCCAGCAGCTCGTCACCTCCTTCCAGCGGATGCAGCAATCCCTCCGCGTCACCGAGGAGGAGGTCAAGCGGAGCGAGCGCCTGCTCGCCTCGGTGGTGGAGAGCGTGGACGACTGCATCTTCACCGCCGACACCACCGGCCGGCTCGTCACCATGAACCCGGCCGGCCGCCGGCTCCTCGGCTACGAGCTCTTCGAGGTGAGCCGCCTCCGGTATCCGGATCTGCTCGCGGTCGACGAGCGGGGGGGCGCGGGGGGCATCGTGGCCGCCCTCGAGGTCGGGCGCGGCTGGAGCGGACAGGTGACCGGGCGCCGGGGCCGGGGCGACGTCTTTCCCGCCCACCTGGCCCTGACCGCGCTCTTCGACGACCGTGGTCAGCGCATCGGGACGGTGGGCGTGCTCCACGACCTGGCCGAGCAGGTGGAGACGCAGCGGCGGCTCATCCAGCGCGAGAAGCTGGCCTCGCTCGGTGAGATGGCGGCCGGCGTGGCCCACGAGATCCGCAATCCGCTGGGCGGCATCAAGATGGCCACCAATCTCCTGTCCTCCCCGGAGGTGGACGGCAGCCCGCTCTCCCAGGAGATGGCCCGCTCCATCCTGTCCGGCATCGGCGAGATCGAGGGCATCATCAACAACCTCCTCGACTGGACTCGTGACGCGCGCCTCGAGCGCAACGAATACGAGCTGACGCGCATCCTCGACCCGGTGGTGGAGGCGGCGGCCGCCGAGGGCCGGACTCGGGGCGTCCAGGTCGGCTACGGGCGGCTCGAGCGCGCGGTGGTCGCGGCGGTGGACGGCCAGAAGCTCCGCCAGGTGTTCACCAACGTCATGAAGAACGCGGTGGAAGCCGTCGACCCGCGGCGCGGGGCCGGGCGCGTCACCGTCGATCTCTTCGCGGAGGGGGACCGGGCGGTGGTCGAGGTCGCCGACGACGGCGTCGGGATCGCCCGGGAGGACCGGGACCGGATCTTCCTGCCCTTCTTCACCACCAAGCCCGCGGGCACGGGCCTCGGCATGTCCATCGTCAAGAAGATCGTGGACCTCCATGCGGGGGACATCGCGATCGACAGCGCGCCGGGCCGCGGCACGCGGGTTCGCATCTCATTCCCGGCGGTGGTCGCGGCCCAGCCGGTGGCCGGAGGCACCCCATGAAGCGACGGCTCCTGCTCGTCGAGGACGACGAGGTCTTTCTCCGTCCGCTCCACCGCACCCTCGAGCTCAAGGGCTACGAGGTCGTGCCGGTCCACAGCGCCGAGGAGGCCCTCGACTCCCTCAAGGCGGAGGACGTGGACCTGGTGCTCACCGACCGGCGCCTGCCCGGGATGGACGGCGTCGAGCTGGTGCGGCAGATCAAGGCGGAGCATCCCGACCTGGCGGTCGTGGTGATGACCGCCTACGGGACCATCGAGTCGGCGGTGGAGGCGATGCGGCTCGGGGCCGAGGACTACCTGGTCAAGCCCTTCGAGGCGGCCGAGCTGCTGCTCGTGATCCGGCGCGCCATCGAGTTCCAGGAGCTGAAGTCGGCGAACCGCCGGACGATCCGGCGCAACCAGGAGCGCTTCACCTTCGGCAACATCGTGGCGGCCAGCGCGGGCATGCGCGCGGTGTTCGACCTGCTGCGCTCGGTGGTGGACCTGGACACCACCGTGCTCATCCACGGGGAGACCGGGGTCGGCAAGGAGCTGCTGGCCCGCTCCATCCACTTCTCGGGGGCCCGGCGCGAGCGGCCGTTCGTGGCCGTCAACTGCGCGGCGATCCCCGCGGAGCTGTTCGAGTCCGAGCTGTTCGGCTCCCGACGGGGCGCCTTCACCGGCGCGACCGAGCACCGGCGCGGCCACTTTCAGATGGCCAACGGGGGCACCCTGCTCCTCGACGAGATCGGGGAGATGCCGCTGCAGCTCCAGAGCAAGCTGCTCCGGGCCATCGAGGAGAAGAAGGTGACCTCGGTCGGCGCCGACCGTCCGGTGGACGTCGACGTGCGCTTCATCGCCACCACCAACAAGGATCTGCAGGTGGAGGTGGAGCGCGGGGCGTTCCGCCGCGACCTCTTCTACCGCCTCTCGGTCATGCCGGTGCGCGTGCCCGCGCTGCGCGAGCGGCCGGAGGACATCCCGCTGCTCGCCCGCCACTTCCTGGAGCAGGCCGGTCGTCGCATCAAGAAGGCGGTGCGCGACATCGCGCCCGAGAGCCTGGGGGCGCTGATGGGCTATCCGTGGCCCGGCAACGTGCGCGAGCTCGAGAACGTGATCGAGCGGGCGGTGATCGTCGGGACCGGCGACCTGCTCGAGGGCGTGGAGCGCTTCCTCGGCCCGGCGGGCGCCCACGCCCCGGTGGACCTCTCGCTGCCGTTCCGCGACGCCAAGGCCCGGGTGGTGGAGGACTTCGAGCGCGCCTACATCGACGGGCTGCTCAAGAGCCACGGGGGCAAGCTCACCGTCGCGGCCAAGCACGCGGACATGGATCCCAAGAACTTCTCCGACAAGATGCAGCGCTACGGCCTGCGACGCTCCGGCCCCGCCGAGCCGCCCCCCGCCTAGAAGAAGAGCACGGTCACGAGCGCGAACATGGGCAGGAGGACCGCTCCGCTGTAGAGCATGTAGCCGAAGAAGCTCGGCATCCGCACCTTCGCCTCCTCCGCGATGGCCTTGACCATGAAGTTCGGCGCGTTCCCGATATAGGTGTTGGCCCCCATGGCGACCGCCCCCACGCTGATCGCGGCCAGGATCGCGTGCGGCATCCCGACCACCTCGTCGGGAAGGCCGAGGCCCTGGGCCAGGGCGAGAAACGTGAGGTACGTCGGGGCATTGTCGAGGAACGACGACAGGAGGCCGGTGGCCCAGAAGAACTGCCAGGGCTCGCGCACCCCGAGCTCGCCGCCCCGCACGTGCAGCAGCTCGAGCGCGGGGATCATGGTGAGGAAGATCCCCAGGAAGAGCACCGCGACCTCCACCATCGGGTACGCGGTGAAGCGGTTGGCCTGGCGGATCGCCCGGGGAGTCCGCCACAGGGACAGCCCGGCGAGAGCTACGATGGCGAGCTCGCGGACCGGCGCGCGCAGGAACGCGACCGCCGCGACCACCCCCCCGAGCCAGATCCCGTTGACTGCCCCCTGGATCCGGAGGGGCTCGATCTGGGTGTGGTCGCGCGTGAGGGCCGCCTTCGTCTCGTGCGCGTGGTGCCGCGAGTCCCAGACGTAGTAGACCAGCAGCAGCGAGGCGGTCATGGCGAGCCAGGGCAGCCACAACCGGAACGTCCAGGCGAACGGCACGCCCTGCAGGTAGCCGAGGAAGAGCGGGGGATCGCCGAGCGGCGTCAGCATGCCCCCGATGTTGGACACCAGGAAGATGAAGAACACCACGGTGTGGGTGACGCGCGCCCGCTCCCGGTTGGTCTGAAGCAGCGGCCGGATCAGGAGCATGGAGGCGCCGGTGGTGCCGATGAAGGAGGCGAGCAGGCTCCCGGTGGCGAGGAACGCGGTGTTGACGAGCGGGGTGGCCTCGAGATCGCCGCGCAGGACCACGCCGCCCGCGATCACGTAGAGTCCGGCGAGCAGAACGATGAACGAGACGTAGTCGGCCGCCATGTGGACGAGCGCCCCGGGCTCTCTCGCCAGGTAGAGCGCGAGCACCGGCGCCCCCAGCGCCGCGGCCACCACGAGCTTGCTCCGGTTGGACTCCCACCAGTGCGGCAGCCAGAGCGGAAAGAGGGCGATGGCGAGGAGCATCGCGACGAAGGGCAGCACGGTGTAGAGCGCGAGCGGGGCCGGCATGCGGCGATCTTACTCTCTTGAAGTCGCCGCGCGGATGGTTTAGAAGTGGGGCGGCGCGCCGAGGCGCCGATCTCACCACGAGAACGAGGTCCCCCATGGCCACCGAGACCAAAGGCAGCAGCGCCGTCGAAGCCCTCCTGAAGGAGAAGCGGAAGTTCGCCCCTCCGAAGGAGTTCGTCAAGCGCGCCTCCATGAACCGCGCCGCCGTCTACAAGGAGGCGGTCAAGAACCCGGCGCGCTTCTGGGAGCGCTTCGCCAAGGAGCTCGACTGGTTCAAGCCGTGGAAGACGGTGCTGCAGTGGAAGGCCCCCTACGCGAAGTGGTTCGTGGGCGGCAAGCTGAACGTCGCCTACAACTGCCTCGACCGCCACGTGGCCACGCCGCGGAAGACCAGGGCCGCCATCATCTGGGAGGGCGAGCCCGGCGACGCCCGGGTGCTGACCTACTGGGACCTCTATCGCGAGGTGAACCGGCTCGCGGCCGCGCTCAAGCGCCGCGGGGTGAAGAAGGGCGACCGGGTCACGATCTACATGCCGATGGTGCCGGAGCTGCCCATCGCCATGCTGGCCTGCGCCCGCATCGGAGCCCCGCACAGCGTGATCTTCGGCGGCTTCGCCCCCGAGGCGGTGCGCGACCGCATCCACGACGCGGAGTCCCGCGTCCTGATCACCGCGGACGGCGGGTTCCGCCGCGGCGGCGTGGTGCCGCTCAAGAAGAACGTCGACGAGGCGCTCAAGGAATGCCCCGACGTGAGCACGGTGATCGTGCTCAAGCGCACCCGCCAGGAGATCAACATGCAGGCGGGCCGCGACGTCTGGTGGGACGACTTCGTGAAGGACGCCCCCACCTACTGCGCGCCCGAGAAGATGGACGCGGAGGACATGCTGTACCTGCTCTACACCTCGGGCTCCACCGGCAAGCCCAAGGGCATCGTGCACACCACCGGGGGCTACCTCACCGGAGTCTACGCCACCACCAAATGGGTGTTCGACCTGCGCGACACCGACGTGTACTGGTGCACCGCCGACATCGGGTGGGTGACCGGCCACTCCTACGTCGTCTACGGGCCGCTCGCCACCGGCACCACCACCGTGATGTACGAGGGCACGCCGGACTACCCGGACAAGGACCGCTTCTGGCGGATCGTCGAGAAGTACGGGGTGACCATCTGCTACACCGCGCCCACCGCCATCCGCACCTTCATGCGCTGGGGCGAGGAGTACCCGAAGCGCTGTGACCTCTCGAGCCTCCGGCTCCTCGGCTCGGTCGGCGAGCCGATCAACCCGGAAGCGTGGGTCTGGTACTGGAAGGTGATCGGGGGCGGCCGCTGCCCGGTGGTGGACACCTGGTGGCAGACCGAGACCGGCCACATCATGATCACGCCGCTGCCCGGGATCACCACCCTCAAGCCCGGGTCGGCCACCCGGCCGTTCCCCGGCATCGAGGCCGACGTGGTCAACGACCGCGGGGAGTCCGCCAAGGCGGGCTATCTCGTGCTCAAGAAGCCGTGGCCCGGCATGCTGCGGGGCATCTACCGCGACCCGCAGCGCTTCGTGGCCCAGTACTGGAGCAAGTACCCCGGCATCTACTTCACGGGTGACGGCGCCAAGACCGACGAGGACGGCTACTTCTGGCTGCTCGGCCGCGTCGACGACGTCATGAACATCTCGGGCCACCGCGTGTCCACCATGGAGGTGGAGTCGGCCCTGGTGGACCACCCGCACGTGGCCGAGGCCGCGGTGATCGGCCGGCCCCACGAGATCAAAGGGCAGGCCATCGCGGCGTTCGTCACGATCAAGGACGGCACCACCGCGAGCAAGGCGCTCATGGAGGAGATCAAGGGGCACGTGGCCAAGAAGATCGGCGCGCTGGCCCGACCCGACGACCTGATCTTCGCTGCGGACCTTCCGAAGACCCGCTCCGGCAAGATCATGCGCCGGCTCCTGCGTGACATCGCCGAGGGCAAGGCCCTGGGCGATACCACCACGCTGGCCGACCCGGCCGTGGTGGCCACCCTCAAGGAAAAGTACGGCGAGGAAGAGTAGAGGGTAGCGCGCCGGCCGGGTACCGGTACCAAGGTCTCTTGGTTTCAGTACCAAAGGCTGGCCCGGGCCGCGGCCCCGGGTCCCATGAAATCGGTCACTTGGGGCTCAGAGTCGCTGGCATCCTTCGTGCGTCGACGCCTTCCGATGCGGTGCCGACGGCTCGCGCTGTTGATCGCGTTCTACGTGACGCTCGACCTGACGAACCCGTTCGTCGGGTGCGCGTTCAACTTCAATGCCGAAGAGTCGATGGACGGCGTGTCGCGCCAGCATGAACGGCTCCTCCATCAGGCTGCCGCGGCGGCGCTCCCGATGCCCTCGGGTGGTGAGGCCGCGCGCGCGCGCTCCGCGCCCGCCCAGCGGCCCCTGTCTCGCGCGCTGGACGGGTGGTTCGTGCAGTTGAGGCAGGCTCACGCTCCGCACTCCGACCCGCAGTCGCCGACCGAAGACCACTAGCCCTGCCTGATCCTCCACGCTCGCCGGCCGGCGAGCGTGTTGCACCCACTCGGACAATGATCGTCCACCGTGTGCCGGGACAAGAGAGTCCCGGCGGGGAGGGAACGCATGGCGTCGTTCAGAGACATCGACCGGAGCAAACGCGAGGGATACTGGCGAGAGACGTCCAACTTCACCTGGCTCATTCTCGTCCTGTGGTTCGTCTCGTGGGTCGGGCCGCTCGTGCTCCACCGCTGGCTGAACCAGATCGTCATCTTCGGCTTCCCGCTGTCGTTCTGGTTCGCCGGCCAGGGCTCGCTCGCCATCTTCATCGTGCTGATCGTGTGGTACGCGATCAAGATGAATAAGCTCGACCGGAAGTACGGCGTCGCCGAGGAGGTCTAGGCCTATGTCCTGGGGAAAGATCTTCGGACTCTACACCGGCGCGTTCGTCCTCTTCACGGTGCTGCTGGCGGTGCTCGAGTACCTGGGCGCGATCCCGAACCGGGCCATCGCCTACACCTACCTGGTCGTGACGATCGGGGTCTATGCGCTGATCGGCGTCCTCTCGCGCACCGCCCGCCCCGACCAGTACTACGTGGCCGGCCGCGGCGTGCCCGCCTTCTTCAACGGCATGGCGACGGGCGCGGACTGGATGAGCGCCGCCTCGTTCATCTCCATGGCCGGCGCCCTCTACGCGACCGGCTACGACGGGCTGGCCTACGTCTCGGGCTGGACCGGCGGCTACGTCCTGCTGGCCATCTACCTGGCCCCGTACCTCCGCAAGTTCGGTGCCTACACGATCCCCGACTTCTTGGCTCTGCGCTACGGCGGCAACGCCGCCCGCGTGGTCGGGCTCCTCATGGCCATCGGCGCTTCCTTCACCTATCTCATCGCTCAGATCACCGGCGTCGGTATCATCATGGGGCGCTTCCTGGGCATGGACTTCAACGTCGGTGCCTTCGTCGGCCTCGCCGGCATCCTGGTCTGCTCCATGCTGGGCGGCATGCGGGCGGTGACCTGGACCCAGGTCGCGCAGTACATCATCCTGATCCTCGCTTACATCACGCCGGTCGCCGTGCTCTCCTACCGGCACTTCGGAATCCCGCTGCCCGAGTTCACCTACGGCCAGGTGCTGCAGGACATCACCCGGATCGAGCTGCAGGAGGGCGTCACGAAGCTCTGGGTGGATATGGCCCCGGGCGGGATGCTCAACTGGTTCGCCCTCTGCTTCTGCATGATGGTCGGCACCGCGGGGCTCCCCCACATCCTGATGCGCTACTACACCACGCCCTCCGTGAAGGAAGCGCGCTCCTCGGTCGGCTGGTCGCTGTTCTTCATCTTCCTGCTCTACTTCACCGCGCCGGCCTACGGGGCCTTCGCCCGGTGGACGGTGCTGACGGACTTGATCGGCAAGAAGGTCACCGAGCTTCCCGCATGGGTATTCCGCTGGGGTGACACCATCCTCGGCAAGGAGACCAATCACCTGGGCCTGTTCGACATCGTGGACAAGAACGGGGATGGGACCCTGCAGCTCACCGACTTCGTGATCAAGTCGACCGACTTCGTCGTGCTCGCCACGCCCGAGATCGCGGGTTTGCCGTTCGTCATCACCGGCCTCGTCATGGCCGGCGGCCTGGCCGCGGCGCTCTCGACGGCGGATGGGCTACTCCTGACCATCTCCAACTCGCTGTCGCACGACCTCTACTACAAGATCATCAATCCCAGCGCCTCCATCGTGAAGCGGCTCACCACCGCCCGCATCCTGCTCGTGGTGGCCGCGGTGGCCGGCGCCTACGTGGCCACTTTCCGGATCAATATCATCGTGGCGGTGGTGGCCTACGCCTTCGCGCTCGCGGGCTCGGGCTTCTTCCCCGCGCTGGTGATGGGCATCTTCTGGAAGCGCGCCAACAAGCAGGGGGCCATCGCCGGCATGGTGGCGGGCTTCCTCACCGCGCTGATCCTGATCGTGCTGGGCCGGAACTGGAACATCTACATCCTCGGGGTCAGGGAGATCGGCGCCGGCGTGTTCGGAGTGCCGGTGGGCTTCCTCGTGATCTGGGCGGTGTCCCTGATGTACCCGCCGCCCGACCAGCAGACCCAGGATCTGGTCGAGGAGGTGCGGTATCCGCGGGGTACCACGATGAAGCTGGAGGGTATCGAGTAGGTCGGCTTCTCCAAGGAGCACGGGGCGCCGCCGGGGGTGAGTCCACT
>JBBDXN010000137.1:20136-66234 GCA_040902305.1 Candidatus Rokuibacteriota bacterium
CCCCCCCCCCCCCCCCCCCCCCCCCGCCCCGATCATGCCCGGGCCCGGAGCTCTCGTGGACTTCGCCTTCCAGATCGTGAACTACCTGCTCGCCACGGCGCAGTGGCTCATCGCCGGCCGCCTGGTCATGGGGCTGTTCGTTCGTAACCCGAGCAACGCGGTCTGGCAGGTATTCCTCATCGCCACCGACCCCCCGTACCGGGTGAGCCGAGCGCTGACCGGCGGCCGGGTGCCGGAGCGATGGATCTGGCTCGTCTCCCTGGTCTGGCTCATGGTGGCGCGCGTCGTCGTGATCAAGCTCCGGAGCCTGGGCTGACTCCGGAGCGGGACCGGCCCTCCCCGGCGCTCTCCGTCGGCCGACTGGCGCTCGCGCTCGTCCTGCTCCTGGGACTGGACATCGCGGTGGCCTGGATGGTGATCCAAGGCGCCTACCTGTATCTCGGGATCGTCTGGCGTGGATTGGCGGGCGAGGTCCTCCCACCCGGCACCATCGAGGCCCACAGCCGGCAGTTCCTGACGCTCCGGCGGATCCAGGTCGCCGTCTGGATCACCACGATCGTGCTGTTCCTGGCCTGGGTGCGCCGAGCGCAGAGCCGTGCGCGGGCGCTGGGCGGCCCTCGGGCCGGCGGTTCCCGGTGGGGGACGATCGCGGCATTCCTCGTGCCGGGCCCGAACCTCGTCGGCCCGGTTCGCCTCATGAGCGCGCTCTGGCACGACAGCGGCCTTCGCCCGGCGGCGCCACGGGGCAGGGGTCCATGGTGGGTCGGGTGGTGGTGGGCCCTGGTCCTTGCCGCCGCGCTGGCGCACGGGCTCACCACGGGCTTCGCCGCCGACTGGTCGAGGCCGCTCGACCTCGGCGGACCCATGCAGCTGCTGCTGCTCGCCGAGCTCGTGGAGATCGCGGCGGCCGTACTGGCGATCCTGCTCGTCCGACGGATCACCGGCCGCCAGGAGGACCAGGCGCAAGCGCTCAGATGAGCGCCGAGCACTTCGTCTTGAGATCCGCGATCGTCCGGCAGTCTTTCACGTAGTTGACGAAGGCTCCCAGGGGGGTGGCGTCGGCCGTCCCCGGCGTCGCATCCCGAGTCAGCCGCGCCAGGATGCCCTTTCCGTGAGGGCTGTCCAGATCGCACGTGAAGAGCATCTCGCCGGCGCCGAGGCCCATCCACTTGACCTCCTCGATCGTCACGGGGCCGCCCTTGAACCCGCCCTGGGCGTGATTGACGATGATCTTCTGACCGCTGTCCAGCGTGATCCGACAATAGCCGCCGGCTTTCGGATCCGTCACGAACGTTCCAATCTTGGCCATGGCATCCTCCTATCGTTCGCGGGCGATCGGTTGAGGGCGGGAACGAGTGCTGAGCCGCGGTTGGCGGCGTCCGCCATCGAGGAGGCGCGAAGGGATCGGCCTAAATTAGTGGTCTTCCGCCGAGGGGGCCGGCTCCGGCATGGTCGAGGCGGCTCGCGGGGCGGGAATCCACCAGCGCCGTAGCCGCGCTCCGGGAGCCGCCGGCGGCGGCGACGGCCGGATCACCGCGGGCTCGCGATGGGGAGCCGCCGCCTCGCTGGCCCCGTCCGGCATGGGGAGCTCGTGCCCCGGCGGCCGTCCCGCATCGATCACCTCGAGGCGGCCGTCCACGAAGGTCACGGCGCCCGGCATGAACGGGTTGACCACATCGAGGGTGAGGTAGACGAGCAGGAAGAGGACCAGGGAGCGCCCCTTCATGAGCGGATTCTAACCGATCTCCATTGCCTGCGCGTCCACGTCGCCGTGCGGTATCATCGCCGCCAGCGAGGCCAAACCGCGTGACCGGCGAGTCGATCCTGGAGCCGCGCGCCGAGCGCGAGGCCGAATCCATGAGCAGCCCGCGCGCCGACCTGGCGCTGTTCGTCCGGCAGGTGCGCGAGCTCGTCAAGGGCCCCCCCGTCACCTGCGTGCGATCGGCGCGCGTGGCGGAGGTTGCGCGCCTCATGAGCGAGCGAGCGGTGGGCTCGATCATCGTGGCCGACGCAGAGGGCGAGCCCGTGGGCATCGTCACCGACCGCGATCTCCGGACGCGGGTGCTCGCCTCCGGGCTCGAGCCGAGCACCCCCGTCGCCCTCATCATGTCGTCACCGCTCGTGTCGGTCGACCGCGAGGCCTCGGCGTTCGACGCGTTGCTGGAGATGACGCGACGGGGCATCCACCACCTCGGGGTGCTGGCGGACGGACGCCTGGCCGGCATCGTCTCGAGTCATGACCTGCTCGGCCTGCAGGCTGCCCATCCGGTGGTGGCCGCGCGCCAGATCGATACGGCTCCGGACGTCGACGCGCTGGGGCGGGCGGGCGCGCGCGTGCAGAGCGTCGTTCGCTGGCTCGCGGCGAGCGGCATGGATGCCCTCGCGATCGGGCGCATCGTCGCCGAGCTCAACGATCGGCTCGTCCGCCGCGCGCTCGGGCTGGTGCAGGCCGAGCTGGAGACCGGCGGCCACGGCCGGGCTCCGGTCGCCTTCTGCTGGCTCGTCGCGGGCAGCGAGGGACGGCGCGAGCAGACCCTCAAGACCGATCAGGACAACGGGCTGGTGTACCGGGACCCCTCTCCGGGCGCGGAGGCGAAGGCCGCCGCTTACTTCGAGCGCCTCGCGACCGTGATGAGCGAGACCCTGACCGAGCTGGGGTTCCCGCGCTGTCCGGGCGACTTCATGGCCGCCAATCCGCGATGGCGCCAGCCGGAGAGCGTCTGGAGGCGCTACTTCAGCTCGTGGATGGAGACGCCGCAGCCCGAGCCCCTGCTGCAGGCCGCGCTGTTCTTCGATCTGCGCCCGATCGGCGGTGAGGAGGAGATCGGACGCGGGCTCTGGGAGTGGGTGTGCGAGACGGCCCCGGCCCGCACCTTGTTCCTGCGGCATCTGGCGCGCGCCGCCCAGGATCGGCCGCGCACGCTGGGGCTCCTCGGTGGCTTCGTCGGGAAGCAAGTGGACCTCAAGGCGGCTGCGGTGTTGCCGGTGACCCACGCGATGCGCGTCCACGCCCTGTCGCTCGGGGTCCGGCCGACCAATACCCTGGACCGCCTCCGGGCCGCCGGCCTACGGGGCATCTTCACCGCGGCTCACGTGAGCGAGGTGGGCGATGCGCATCGGGTCGTCGCCCGGCTCCGGCTCACGCATCAGCTGGCATGCCTCGACGCCGGTCTCCCGCCCGACAACGTCATCGAGCCGCACGCGCTCGGGAAAACGGACCGCCTCCTGCTCAAGGAAGCGCTCAAGACCATCGCCTGGCTCGATCGTGGGCTCGCGGAGCGATTCCAGACCGGACTGGTGGGCCGGTGAGGCTCGAGCGAAAGCTGACGCTGGGCGTGCTGGGGCTCGCCGTCCTTCCCGGCGCGGCCGCCGGCCTCGTGCTCTTGCTGCTCCTTCACCATGCGGACCTCCGGGGATCGCCCGCCCTGCTGGTGGGCGCGCTGATCGCTCTGGGGGCGATCACGCTCTCCGTCGCCCTGGCCGCGCACCGGCTCGGGCGCTCGCTCGTACGCGCGCTCGAGAAGCTGCAGCACGGCGCGGAGCTGATGAGCACGGTCAATCCGGAGCACCGTCTCGACGTCCGGAGCGCTGATGGACTGCAAGCGCTCGCGCACGAGATCAATCGCCTGGGCGACCATCTGCGCGCGGCCCGGCACGGGGTCGACGAGCGGGTCGCCGCGGCCACTCGCGAGCTTCGGATCGAGCGGCGCTTGCTGTCAGGGGTTCTGGGGGAGCTCGCGGAGGGGGTGCTGGTCGCCGGCGCCGACCGGCGTGTGACGCTGGCCAACCGGATCGCGGCCGGGCTGCTCGCCGACGGCGAGGCCCTGCTCGGCCGGCAGTTAGAGGAGCTGGTGGATCGCGAGACCATCGACCGGCATCTCCGGATGCTTCACGAGGGCCGAGACGGAGCGGAGCGGTTCGCCCTCCGAACCGCCCGGGGCGCAGCCCTGCAGGCCGCCATGACCGTGCTCCTCGACGAGGAGGGTCGCCCGAGCGGCATCATCCTCGCGCTGCGCGACCCGGCCCACGCGCCGGGCGCCGACGGCGCCGAGGCGGACGGCGCGGATCGCCTCGTCGGCGCCGGCGTGCACTCGGGCACCGCGGCGGCCCTGCCCGGCCCCGCCCGGCCCGAGCTCTACGATTTCTCGCTCTTCGACGAGATGGCGCCGGCGGTGACGCCGGTCGAGCGGGAGCATCGCCTCGACGAGCTCACGTTCGTGGTCTTCGACACCGAGACGACGGGACTGCGGCCCGAGGCGGGCGACCGGGTCGTCTCCCTGGCCGGGGTGCGGGTGCGCGGCGGGCGGGCCAGGCGCCACGAGGCGTTCGACGCGCTGGTGGATCCGGGGCGGAGCGTGCCGGCCGAGAGCGTGGCCTTCCACGGGATCACCGACGAGATGCTGATCGGCGCGCCGGCCATCGAGACGGTCCTGCCGGCCTTCCTGAGCTTCGCCGGGTCTGCCGTGCTGGTCGGGCACGAGGCCTCGTTCGACCTGCGCTTCCTCGAGCCCGAACTGCGACGGCTCGGCCTGCCGTCTCTGGCCGCGAGCCGGTCCATCCTGGATACGCGGCTCCTGTCGCGGAGCCTCCACGGGCCAGGGGAGTCGCATAGCATCGAGGCAATCGCTCGGCGACTGGGCGTGACCGTGATCGGTCGGCACTCCGCCCTCGGCGATGCCCTCACCACGGCCGAGATCCTCGTGCGCCTGCTCGTGCTCCTCCAGAAGCGCGGGGTTCTCACGCTCGGCGACGCCCTGGATGCGGTCCGCGACGCCCGCCGGGTCATCGTGTAGCCGCCCGCTCCGCGCCCTGCGCGGTAAGATCCGTCCAGAACTGACACACTCGGTGACGAAATTTCCCACTGAGGACCGGGCACTTTGCCCTTGTGCCGTGAGCCGCCGACGGAATGTTCTTCGAATACGGCGGGTTTTCACCCGTCTCTCCCATGCGTAGCCGAGGCACAGGCCTTGCAGCACGCTGCGCAAGTCGGGCGGTCCGGGTCATGCCGATCCGGGGCCCAAAGGGGAGAAGACGATGGACGAGATCAAGAAGCGCCTAGAGCGAGAACTCAGCCACACCATGCAGCGCATCCGGCACATGGGTGGGGTCAAGATGGAAGAGCTCGGTGGTGGCCGCGGGGACAATTCGCCACTGGCCGACGAGGTCGACGTCATCCGGTTGAACGAGGATCGCGAGATGAGCTTCGCCACACGGAGCCTGCTGGTCGAGCGCGCCAACAAGCTGGCCGAGGCGCTGGAGCGGCTGCGGGGCGGGGAGTACGGAGTGTGTGAGGAGTGCAATGAGGCGATTGCGCCCGCGCGCCTCCGCGCCATGCCGGAAGTCACCACCTGCGTGCGTTGTCAGGATCGGCTCGAGCGGATGCTGCCGCACCTGGAGGCGGTCGGCGCCACGGTGGATACCGACGAGGTCGAAGACGACTAGCCCCTGACTCTCACCACCGGCCGAGGCGGGCCCGCCGCCGGCCCGGCCGGTCGGTGATGATCCCGTTCACGCCCCACCCCACGAGCCGGTCCATCAGGGCCGGCGCGTTGACCGTCCAGACGTAGCACTCGAGCTCGGCGCGCCGGATCTCCGCCAGCAGGTCCTCGGTCAGGAGGTGCACGCCCGGGCAGATCGCGTTCGCGGCGCCCGTCCGCAGCAGGCTGCCGTCGATCGGCGTCTGGCCTACCAGCGCCCCCACCGGAATCTCACGGTTGAGCGCCCGCACCCGGGCGAGGGCGGCGTGGTCGAAGGACTGCACGAGGACCCGGTCCACCACGTCGTAGATCTCGACCATGGAGACCACCCGCTCCTCGATGCCGGGATAGAGCGCGGAGCCCCCCTTCAGCTCGATCCAGAACCGAGCGCGGTCCCGGAAGCGCTCCAGGACCTCCTGCAGCGTCTGGACGCGCTGGCCGCGGAACCGCCGATCCACCCAGCCGCCCGCGTCGAGGCGCTTGAGCTCGCGCACGCTGTGCCCGCTCACCGGCCCGGCGCCGTCGGTCGTGCGCTCCAGCGTGAAGTCGTGGATGACCACCGGCTGCTCGTCGCCCGAAAGGTGCACGTCGAGCTCGATGCCGTCGGCGCCCTGATCCAGCGCCAGCTCGAAGGCCGCGATGGTGTTCTCGGGGGCGTCGGAGGAGGCGCCGCGGTGGCCGATGACGAGGGGGCGCGACTCCGCCGCGGGCATTGTCGGTATCAGGCCGAGCGTGGCACTATCGGGCCGTGCGCACGCCCGTGATCGATGTCGCCCGGCCGGTCATCCGGCTCGGGGCACGGATCTACTTTCGCATCCGCTTCGAAGGCCTCCATCACGTCCCCCCCGCGGGCCCCCTCCTCATCATCCCGAACCACGTCACGTACGCCGACCCGGTCCTCGCGACCATCCCGGTGCGGCGCCCCGTCCACTACATGGCCTGGAGCGCCCTGTTCCGGGTCCCCGGCCTCGCCTGGCTGATCCGGCGGCTGCGGGCCTTTCCGGTCGACATCGACGCCGCGGATGCCGGCGCCACGCGGGCCGCGGTGCGCCTGCTCCACGCGGGCGAGGCGGTCATGATCTTTCCCGAGGCCGGCCGCAGCCTCGACGGGCGGATCCAGCGCTTCCGCCTGGGCGCGTTCCGGCTGGCCTGCTCGCTCGGCGTGCCGATCATGCCGGTGACGATCATCGGCGCGCATGAAGCCTGGCCCCCCGGCCGCCGCCTGCCGCGGCCCGGACGCCTGACCATCGTCTATCATCCGGTCATCGCGCCGCCGGACGATGCGGACGTGAAGCGGGCCGCGCGCGACCTCGCCCGTCGCGTGCAGGCCGTGGTGGCCTCCGCCCTGCCGGCCCACCAGCGCCCGGACGCCCCGCGGGACGCCCCCGCCTGAGGCGCGAACATTATACGGGCGGCTGCTCGGCTATGTTGCCGCCGTCGGCGCGGCCGGTGTATTCTCTCCCCTCGATGGCACGGCGCGTCGCCCCCGCGATTCTCGTCCTCCACGGTCCGAATCTCAACCTCCTCGGCACCCGGGAGCCCGCGGTGTACGGCCGCGTGTCGCTCGCGGAGGTGAACCGGGCGGTGCAGCGTCACGCGGAGAGCCGGGGGGCGCGCGCCGTCTGCCGGCAGTCCAACCACGAGGGGGAGCTGGTGGACTGGATCCAGGCGGCCGCGCGCGAGGGGTTCCGCGGTATCGTCTTCAATCCGGGCGCGCTGTCGCACTATTCCATCGCCCTGCGGGACGCGGTGGCCTCGGTGCGCGTGCCGGTCGTGGAAGTGCACCTCTCCAATATCCACGCGCGCGAGGAGTTCCGGCACCATTCGGTGGTCGCGGCCGCCGCGGTCGGACAGATCTCGGGCTTCGGTCCCGCCAGCTACCTGCTCGGGGTGGATGCCCTGCTGGGCGCCTCGCCCGCGCCCGGGGGCCGGCGGGCCGCTCCGCGGCGCCGGCCGTGAATGCGGGCGCTCTTCCTGCCGTCGAACCTCCGATCGCATAAGGGGCATGAGGGCCACGGCCGGGTCCGGCCGTGATGTCGCCCGACACCCCATCCAGCGAAGCCGGTCCCGCCGGGCTCCCGGAGTCCCCCGGAATCGACGAGCGCGCGCTCATCCAGCGGTGCATCGCGGGAGAGACGGCCGCGTTCGAGCCGCTGGTCGAGAAGTACCGGCAGCGGGTGTGGCGTCTGGCCTACCAGGTGTTGCACGACCGCGAGGAGGCGTGGGACGTGGCCCAGGAAGCGTTCGTGCGGGCATTTCATTCGTTGCCGTCCTTCCGAGGACAGTCGGCGTTCTACACCTGGCTCTTTCGCATCACCGTCAACGTGGCCACCGATCGGCACCGGCAGCGCGGGGCTCAGGCGCGGGCCTTCGGGCCCGAGCGGGTGACCGAAGAGGAATGGGCCCGCAGCACGCCCGATCCGGGAGGTGGACCGGACGAGGAGGCGGCGCGGGCGGAGCAGCGCGATCGCATCCGCGGCGCCCTCGATGCCTTGCCGCCCAAGGCGCGAACGATTATCATGCTCAGTGACGTCGAAGGCCTCTCGTACCGCGAGATCGCCGAGGTGCTGAGCTGCCCGATCGGAACCGTGATGTCCAGGTTGCATAACGCGCGCAAGCGGCTCAAGAGCCTCCTGGGGCCGATGCTCGCCCTGATCCTCTGGCTCGGGCTGCTTCTGACGTGGGCCACCCCGGCCGACGCGCAGCAGATCATCCGCTTCGGCGTCCGGATCATGGAGGCCTCGAGCGCCCGCGCATCCGACGCGCCGAACACCCTGAAGAACCCGCCTTCGCCCGAGGCCGAGACCGACGAGCGCATGCGGCGCATTCTCCCGCGGCTGCGGACGCTCTTCCGCTACACCGACTACACGACGCTCGACCGCCAGCGCGTGGAGGGCCCGCTCGGCACCCAGCAACGGTTCGCGATTCCGGGGGAGCGCTGGCTCGAGGTCACGCCGGACCAGCTGCACGGCGACCACGTGCGCATGCGGGTGCGGCTCCTGCGGGGCGATCATGCCGAGGTGAACGCGGCGATCCAGGCCGCGCCGGGCGCGCCCGCGGTGCTCGGAGGCCCGCCCTACGGCAACGGGGTGCTGATCATCATCCTCTGGGCCAACCCGAACCCCAAGCCCTAGGCCCGCGTGAGCGAGCAGCGCTACCGGCAGGAACGGGCCCGCATCGAGCAGGGGCACCTCAAGTATCGCGACAAGCTCAAGGAAGAAGGCAAGCTCTTCGTCCGCGATCGCCTGAAACTGCTCCTGGATCCCGGCACCGAGTTCCAGGAGGATTTCCTCTTTGCCCGCAACCAGGAGGCCGACACCCCCGCGGACGGTGTCGTCACCGGGGTGGGGACGGTGAGCGGCCGCACCGTGTGCGTCATGGCCAACGACTACACGGTGAAGGCGGGCTCGTGGGGAGAGAAGACCGTCCAGAAGATCGTGCGCCTCCAGGAGCGCGCGCAGCGGCTGCAGGTGCCGCTGCTCTATCTGGTGGACGCGGCGGGCGGGCGCATCTCCGAGCAGATCAAGATCTTCCCCGGCCGCTTCCACGCCGGCCGCATCTTCTACAACGAGGTGCAGCTCTCGGGAGTGGTGCCGCAGGTCTGCGTACTCTTCGGACCGTCGCCCGCCGGCTCCGCCTATCTGCCCGCGCTCACCGATTGCGTGATCATGGTGGACGGCAAGGCGAGCTTGTACGTCGGCTCTCCTCGAATGGTCGAGATGGCCATCGGGGAGAAGACGACGCTCGAGGAGCTGGGGGGCGCCCGGATGCATTGCACGGTGTCGGGCTGCGGCGACGTGCTCGCCGCGAACGACGAGGAGGCCATCGCGCTCTGCCGCCGCTACCTGACCTACATGCCCGGTTCCTTCCGGGAGCGGCCGGCCGCGGTGGAGGCCGCCGCCCCGAAGCCGGGTCGATCGATCGAGGAGATCGTCCCCTACGACCAGCGCAAGTGGTTCGACATGCACGAGGTGATCGACCGCCTGGTCGACGCCGACTCCTTCTTCGAGATCAAGCGGCTCTTCGCCCAGGAGATCATCGTGGGGTTCGCCCGCCTCGGCGGCCGCGCGGTGGGCCTCGTGGCCAACCAGCCCAAGGTGAAGGGCGGCGTGCTGATGGTGGACTCCTCCGACAAGGCGGCGCGCTTCATCTCGCTCTGCAATGCCTTCAATATCCCGCTCGTGTATCTCGCCGACGTGCCGGGCTTCATGGTGGGCACCAAGGTGGAGCGGGCGGGCATCATCCGCCACGGCGCCAAGATGGTGTTCGCCACCTCGCAGGCCACCGTGCCCAAGATCTGCGTCGTCGTCCGCAAGTGCTACGGGGCGGGGCTCTACGCGATGTGCGGGCCCGCATTCGAGCCGGACGCGGCCCTGGCCCTGCCGCAGGGACAGGTGGCCATCATGGGCCCGGAGCCGGCGGTCAACGCGGTGTACTACAACAAGATCATGGAGCTGCCCGAGGCGGTCCGCCCCGCCTACATCCGCCAGAAGCGGGACGAGTACGCCCAGGATGTGGACATCTACAAGCTCGCTTCCGAGATGCTGGTGGACGGCATCGTGGGGGGCTTCGAGCTGCGCGACGAGCTGATCAAGCGCCTCGCGTTTGCGCAGCCCAAGCAGCTCGAGTTCCCGCCGCGGCGCAATCCGGTCCTGCCCGTCTGAGCGTGTGTTCCGCGGCCCGCGCGTGGGCCCCCTGATCCTCGCGCTCCGCTTCCTCACCGTCGTCCCGGTCCCCGGCCGGGAAGCGGAAGGCCCGGCAGCTCTCGGCCGGGCCGCGTGGTGGTTCCCCGTCGTCGGCCTGATGCTGGGGGGCGCGCTGGCGGGCCTCGGGCGACTCGTGGACGCTCTGTGGCCGCCCGTGGTCGGCGCCGCGCTGCTCGTGACGGTGTGGAAGGCGGTCACCGGCGGGATCCACCTCGACGGCCTTGCCGACTCGCTCGACGGCCTCGCGGGCCGGGACGCCGCGCGGCGGCTGGCGATCATGCGGGACAGCCGCATCGGCGTGTTCGGGGCCGCCGGCCTCATCCTGCTCCTCCTGCTCGCGGTGACGGCGCTGGCCGGGCTCGCCGCATCGATTCGCCTCCGCGTGCTCGTGCTGGCCCCCCTGATCGGCCGGGTGACGCCGCTGCTCGCGGGGGCCTGGCTGGCGCCCGCCACGCCGGGGCAGGGGCTCGGCGCCGCGTTTGCCGCCGGCCTGTCGCCCTGGGCGGGGCCCGTGCACGCGGTTGTCGCGGGCGCCCTGGCCGCGTGGCTGCTGGGCGGCTGGGGTGTGGCGGTCGCGGCGGCGGCGTGGGGCGGGGCGCTGCTGGCGGCGGCCTTCGTGGCGCGCCGCCTCGGCGGGCTCACCGGGGACGTGCTCGGCGCGGTCGTGGAGCTGGCGGAGCTCGGCGCCTTGCTGGGCGCGGCGGCGGCGGCGCATCGGGGCCTCATCTGAGCGCCACCACGGTCTGTCTCGTCCGCCACGGTAGCGTGGTCGGCGCGGAGACCCGCCGGTTCATCGGGCATCTCGACGTGCCGCTCTCGCCGCTCGGCATCGCCCAGCTCGAAGCCCTGTCCCGGCGGCTGCGTGGGGTCGCCTTCGACGCGATCTACTGCAGCGATCTCCTGCGGACGCGGCGCTGGGCCGAGATCCTGGCCGCGCCGCACGACCTGGTTCCCATCCGCGATGCGGCGCTGCGAGAGTTCGCGATGGGCCAGTGGGATGGACTGACCGCCGAGCAGATCCGCGCCCTGGACGCCCGCGCCTTCGACGCCTGGATGGCCGACGTGGGCCGCTTCCAGTTCCCCGGGGGCGAGAGCCTCCCGGATCTGGTCGCGCGGGCGGTGCCGGCCTTCGAGACGCTCGTCGCCCGGCACGCGGGGCGCACGGTGGCGGTGGTGGCGCACGGCGGGAGCAACCGGGCCATCATCTGCCACGCCCTCGGGCTCGGCCCCGAGCGGTTGCTCGCGCTCGGCCAGGACTACGCGGCCCTCTCCGTGCTCGAGGGGGGCGGCGGGCGCTGGATGCTGCGCCGGCTGAACCACTGCGAGCCCCTGCAAGCCACCCACTGCGACGGGCACGTGCAGGGCGAGGCCCAGGCTGGCGAGCAACCCGTCGGGCCGAACGCGCCCTGAGATCTCAGCGCGGTGTTCGCCCCGCCGCGGCGACGGCCGCGGCGTGAGCGCCAGCGGGCCGTCCAGGTGCTTGAGGATCTCGACCTTCGCGCGGGCCGGATCGCCGCGCAGCAGCCCTTCCAGACCCACCAGGGTCTCCTGGATCCATGTGGGCTGCCAGCACACGTTGACGATCGGCCCGCCCCCAGCCATCGGCGGGCTGGTCATGGGAGACGTCAATCCGTTCGCGATGATGTTCGAGGAGATCCCGCGCCGTGTAAACTAGCACAACGCCGTCTCTTTTCCTCGTACCAACGTCTTTACCAATCCCGAATCTACCCGCCCGATCCCTCGAACACGCCAGCGTGACGGCAGCAGACGGCGGGATAAGGTTGGGTATCAGGAGGGGCTTCGACTATTGTCTTGTCGAGGATGACATGCAGCCGGTGAGAGTCGTCCGTGCCTGCCAAAGGCGCCCGTGAGACTCCGCTCCTATCTCCTCACGCTGATCCTCGGGATCCTCCTGCCTGTCCTCGTCTTTTCCGCGGTGATGTCGGTACTCTTCCACAGACAGACGCGCGCGGCCACCGAGAAGGGGCTCCTCGAAACGGTGCGCGCCCTCTCGGTCGCGGTGGACCGAGAACTCAGTGCCTCGATCTCCGTGCTCCAGGCATTGGCGACCGCGGACCCGTTGAGGACGGGCGACCTGAAGGCGTTCCATGGCATCGCTACCGCTGTCCTGGTCAGCCAACCGGCCTGGGAGGGGATCGTCCTGTATGATCCGTCCGGGCAGCAGCTGATCAACACGGCGCGTCCCCTCGGCGATCCGCTCCCGATGACCGCGGACACGGTCGGTTTGGCCCGCGTCGTTCAGACCCGAACACCCGCAGTGTCGGATCTGTTTACCGGGCGCGGGTTGGGGCGTCCGGTCCTCGGAGTCGTCGTCCCGATTCTTTCCGACAGTCGGCTGCGATACGTCCTGCGGGCCGTCTTCCGACTGCCGGTCGTGAACGATCTCCTGTCTCGGCAACACGTCCCAGCGGGGTACATCGGAGCCGTCATCGACCGGAACCATATCATCATCGCGCGAACCCGTTCCCCGGAACGGTTCGTCGGCCAGCCAGTGACCCCGGATTTCAGAGGGAAGATGGACGCCGTGCGGGACGGGGTCTTCCGCACGGCGACGATGGAGGGAGAAGAAACCTATTGCGCCGTGAGCCGCTCTCAGGTCTCAGGCTGGACGGTCGCCCTGGGTGTCCCGGTGTTGGTCGTCGAGGCCCCGCTGAAAGCATCCCTGTGGTGGCTCGCCGGTATCAATGCCCTGTGTGTTGGCACCGCCTTGCTGGTTGGCGTGCCGGTCGCTCGTCGAGTCCGCCGGTCGATTCACGGGTTGTCCGCGGCAGCGGCGAGTTTTTCGAAGGGCCTTCGGGTCGACGTGCCGCGATCGCAGGTGCGCGAGATCGATGAGGTCGCGACGATCCTTGAGCGGGCGAGCGGTGAGCGACGACGGGCCGACGCCACTGCGACGGCGCTGGCCGCCGTTGGGCGAGAGCTGACCACGACGCTCGACCTTGCGCAAGTGACGAGTCGGATCGTGTCGGCAGTCCTGCACGTGTTTGCCGTTCAGCGCGTGAATCTCTACACCGTCGATCCCGCATCAGGGGGATTGCTCTGCGTGGCGACAGCCGGTCCAGGCGACCAGGGCGAATGGGTCGGTCGGACCGTGCCGCCGGGGATGGGAACCGCGGGCCGGGCGCGGGCCGAGCGCCAGGCCGTTTCGTCGCCCGATGTACTCGGCGATGCACGCTTTGCCGTGCCGGATTGGGCTCGCGACCGATTGCGAGCCGATCGGTATCGGGCGGTCACGAGTATGCCGCTCATCGCCCAAGGCGAGGTGCTGGGCGTTCTCAGCTTGGGGTATGAAACCGGCCGAGAAGCGATCAGCGCCGACACCCGGTCAGTCGCGCTCTTTGCCGATCAGGCGGCCATCGCGATCCAAAACAGCCAGATCTTCGAGCACGAGCGCGTCGCACGGAAAGCCGCCGAATCGGCGGAAGCACGCGCTCGAACCCTGGCCCGCCTGAATCAGGTCGTGTCGTCGTCTCTTGACATGGAGGAGGTGCTCCGACAGATCGCCCGGGCGGCGGCTGAGTTGATGGCGGCGCACTTTGCGTCGTTTTGGGTCGCGGTCGAAGGCCAGGAGATGCTCGAGCTTCGGGCGCGGTCGAGCGCCGCTGCGGATGACTTCCCCTTCACGACCACCCGGTACACCGAAGGCGTCCTCGGCTGGGTGGCGAGCCACCGCCAGCCCGTCCACGTCGCGGATGTCTTCAGTGATGGGCGGTTTCTCGCGCTTGAGTGGTGGCGGGCGCACGGGCTTCGAAGCTTCGTCGCCATTCCGATTACCCATGATGACACGCTGCTGGCGGTGCTGGCCCTGAACGGGCGGGAGCCGTTCCGGTTCACCGAGGAAGACGAGCGGCTCCTGGAGGCGTTTGTACACCAAGCCGCGGTCGCCATTCAGAACGCGCGATCTGTCCTCGAACTGCGAAACTACCAAGCCCGGCTGGAAACCCTGCTTCAGCTCAGCCGGGAGATCTCGCGCATCCAGCCGACGACGGCGCTGCTGGCGAGCCTGGCCCAGGCGTGCGGGCAATTGCTCGCCACCGACGCGGTGGGCATCCGGGTCGTGGAGGGCGATGAGCTCGTGCTGGCCGCCACGTATGGCCCGGCTGATCAAGTGATGGCCACACCCCGGCTCGCCATGGGCGAAGGCCTGAGCGGGCTCGTGGCGCGCACGGGCGGGCTCGTGGAGGTCCCGAATCCCGCCCAGGATCCCCGATTGCTGCGGAGCGATATGGAGGCCGTTCAGCGCCTGGGGTACCGGGCGTGGCTCGGGGTCCCGATCAAGGTCGGAGACCGCATGGTGGGCGTGGTCAACACGTGGACGCGGCGAGCGGAGGGATTCTCCCCGGAGGATCAGGCGCTCCTGACCGCGTTTGCCTCGCAGGCCGCCGTGGCGCTGGAGAACGCCCGCTTGTATCAGGAGATCGAGCGCTCCTATCAGGAACTGACGCAAACGCAGGCGCAGTTGACGCAAGCCCAAAAGATGGAGGCCATCGGGCAGCTGGCGGGCGGGATCGCCCACGATTTCAACAACCTCTTGACGGTCATTACGGGCCGGAGCGCCTTCGTGCTGCAGCGGGAAGAGCTCGAGGCGGCGACACGGCGCGATGTGGAGTTGATCAGCAAGACCGCCGATCGCGCCGCAGGACTGACGCGGCAGTTGCTGGCCTTCAGCCGCAAGCAGGTCCTCCAGCCCAAGCCTCTGGATCTGAACATCCTCGTCTCGGGGATCGTCCCCATGCTGCGGCGTCTGATCGGGGAGGATGTGGAGCTGGTGACCGTGGCGGGAGATGGACTCGGCCCCGTGATGGCGGATGCGGGCCAGCTTGAGCAGGTCATCATGAATCTGGCCGTGAACGCCCGGGATGCGATGCCAGAGGGCGGCATGCTGAGAATTGAAACGGCCGTACGGAACGTCGAGCAGGCGACGCGGCACGCGCACGGGCAGGTCCCGCCGGGGGAATACGTGGCTCTGATCGTGCAGGACGCTGGCTGCGGGATGGACGCCCAGACGCTCGGACGGATCTTCGAGCCCTTCTTCACGACCAAGGAAGTCGGGAAGGGAACGGGCCTCGGGTTGGCGACCGTGCACGGCATCGTTCACCAGAGCGGTGGACACGTCGCGGCCGACAGCACCCTCGGGAGCGGGACGACATTCACCGTCTATCTCCCTCGGATCGACGCTGCGTCAGAGACCGTGGAGGTTCCGCCAGGAAGCCCGAGCGGGCTCAGGGGCCGGGAGACCGTCCTCCTGGTGGAGGATGACGTGCAGGTGCGTCGGCTGGCCGCTGAGTTCTTGACTGGCTGTGGCTATACGGTCCTCGAGACCGGCGATCCGTTGTTGGCGCTGATGGTGGCGGACCGGCACCAAGGGGAGATTCATCTTCTGGTCACCGATGTGGTGATGCCGGCGATGCATGGCCCGGAAATGGCTGGCCACGTGGCGGCGTCCCGACCCGCCCTGCGCGTGCTCTACATGTCGGGATACCCGGGTGAGATTCCCGGCGGGTCGATCGAGCCGGCTGGAGCCTATCTGCAGAAGCCGTTCACCCCGGGCGACTTGGCTCGAAAAGTCCGGGAAACACTGGACGCGCAGTCTCCGAAGCAAGGAACCAGGTAGCAGTGGCTCTGGCCCGACTTGTCGCCGGTCATGCGGTCACCTCGAACCAGAACTCCAGTGCGCACTGGGTCCACTGCGGGTGTGCTCGCTTACCCGCTCGACGCGATGCTCGAAGCGCGGCGGCGGTACACGTCGGCCTCTTCGCGCCGGAAGATCAGCCACGACATGCAGCGCCGTGCCGCCTGGCAGGTCTACTGAGCTCCGCCCTGCGGACGTCTCGCGGCTGACGCTTCCTGTAGGTCGCCTGTCATAAGTTGTAGTGAGCGTCCTCGCCGCAATAAGTTCGCTCCCGGCCGACCCCATACAGACGCCGTTATTTCAGCTAGTTACTGGCCGAACTTCCCGTCCGTTCGGTCCACCGGGGCTGGCACCTGTCTTGCTCTGTACCCGGCCGGAGACGTGGAGGCCAAACACCATGCACGCCGTGAGCCGATCGAAGTGTCGTCCGAAAGAGGCCGGGTTCAGCCTGGCCGAGATCCTGGTGGCCCTCGCGATCATCTCGGTGGGTCTCATCGCCGTGAGCGCGGGTTTTGGTTACGGGGTCGACGGCGTGGAGGCCGGCCGCCAGCAGAGCACGGCGGTGTTCCTGGCCGAGCAGGGCATCGAGCAGGCGAAGGAACTGGCCGCGCGAAAGGCGAACCTGGCTGACCTGACCCACGCCAACCTGCCTGCTTACGAGAACTACGGGACCATCTCCGGTGCACCTCCCGGTTACGCCCGCGCGACGAGGATCTGTCCCGGGGACGCTGGTTGTCCCGCCCTCGGAATGCCTGGGGCCCTAGTGACGGTGAATGTCATTTACCGGCCCGTGACCGGCCGAGGCGTGCTCACCACGGAGCGAACGGTCACGCTGGATATCTACTTCGCAAGTCGATGAATCGAGGGCACTGCATGCGGAACGAGAGTGGCTTTACCCTGGCGGAGATGCTCGTCGTCTGTGCCATCGTCGGGCTTGTGATGGCGAGTCTGTTGGGGCTGGTGATGTCGGGTCAGCAGGCTTATTGGTTCGGCACGACCCAGGTCGACGCGCAGCAGAGCGTGCGAGTGGTGCTTGAGCGCGTTGTCAGGGATATCCGCGAGGCGGGGTACTACCCGCAACCTCCCGACACCGCGCCCGCCTCCTGCGCCACGCCGCCCTGCTATAATTTCGACGCCTTCGCCGCGGGCCCGACGGCCTCGTCGCTCACCGTGCAGTACGACTGGAACGGTGACGGCACCAGCGCCGGCTCGGGCATGGTCAATGACCCGCTCCAGTGCGCCACCGGCGGGGCCTGCCGGGGCGAGCGCGTCACCTACTCCTTCTCGGGCGGCAACCTGACGCGGCAGGAGGTGGGGGTGGACGCCAGCGCCCAGATCATCGCCTCGGGCATCAGCGGCCTGTCATTCTCGTACTTCGCCGAGGACGGGACCACGACCGCGACCCCGGCCAACATTCGTACCGTCGCGATCAGCGTGACAGCCCAGACCGCCAGTAAGGGCGCCTACGTGACCATGACGGACCGGATCCGGCTGAGGAACCGATGATGACCCACATCACACCGCGGGAGGCTCCGATGACGAAGTGGCGCAGGCTTCTTGGGAACGAGCGCGGGGTGGCACTGCCCCTCGCGATGATCCTGCTGCTGGTTCTTACCATGCTCACCATCACTTTCATGTCGTTGGGCGCGGTGGAACCGCAGATCTCGCGGAACCTCTCCGATGGCGCGCGGGCTCGTCAGCTCGCGGAGAGCGGCATCGAGTGGGGGTTCAGCCAGCTGGCCGGACAGAACTTCACGATCAAGCTTTCAACTCCGACCCCGACGACGAGCGGGGCCTGTGGCACGGGGATTACCTGTCAGGTGCTCGCGTCCGGCCAGTCTTTGCCCGGGCTGAGCGCTTCCTCTGGGACCTTCACCGTCATCCTGCGCAACGACCTCAACACCATTCCTGGCGACCAGGCCTTGATTAGCACCGCCAACACGCTGGACACGAGCGCCACGGGCGACGGTAATGGGATCGTCATTCTCAGTTCCAGCGGCACGTTCAACGGCGCGAGCCGCACGATCACGGCGGTAGTCCAACGCGGCAAGCTCGACATCACGGGCTCGCTCAGCCTGCCCGGACTGCAATCGGACGCATTCACGAACACGGCCTGCCCCTCGCCCCCGTGCCCGCCGGGCACGCTGCGCGACTACTCGATCGACGGACGTGACTGGAAGCGGACGGACAGCGTTAGTCCGACCGGAGCGGCCGCGCTCAAGTGGGGCGTGCAGACTCAACCTGGCAACCAATCCAACACGAGCCCGCTCATCACCCACGAGGAGAACACGGAGAAAGGGTTCGGCTACGGCGCCAGCGGCTACACCAACCCCAACGACACCGACTACTACAAAAGCTCGTATGTCCAGGGCAAGGACGAGACGAACCTGACCGGCGCCGCCGTCACCGGCTTCGATACCATCGAAGCCGATTCGAGTGGGCTCAACCCGACCAAGATCCAGAGCTTCCTGGACAACCTCGCCTCGAACTCGTCGACGCAGATCATCCAGAGCACCCAGTCCTGCGCCCACCCGGCGGGCGGCTCACCCCACAACAAGGCGGAGGGTCTGCGCATGGCCTCGACGGCGTCACCGGGCCAGGTGACGGTCACCAACAACTGCACAGGCCCCCAGCAGATCAACCAGACCGTCAACCTCGGTTCGCCCACCGCGCCAACGATGCTCTACATCAAGGGCGAGTACGATATCAGCTCGAACTTCGTCGGGCTCGCCGCTGATGGCAGCCAGCCGGTCCAGGGCTACGGGATCCTGGTAGTCGAGGACGCCGACATGTCGTTCTTCGGGAGCAATTTCCGCTGGGATGGGATCGTGATCGTGACGGGGCGCTACGTGGGCGTCGGCTTCAGGAGCAACAGCAACACGGAGGTCCGCGGGGCGCTCATCGGCAACGAGGGCATCTCCGGCGAGGCGGGCGGGTTCTTCGAGTTCCTGAACCAATCCACCAACATGAAGATCCGCTCGAGCCAGGAGAACATCGACATGGCGCTGAACGCCCTCTTCAACATGCGGATCACGACCTACCGGGAGAATTAGGCGTGCGGTGGCTGCTCCTGGTCGCGGCGACGGCACTCCTCGTTGCCTGCCAGCAGGCGCCCACGCCCCAAGCGCCGACCGCGACCGCTGTCTCCCCGGCCGCGCAGCTTCGAGCTGACGGAGACGCGCTCATGGTGAACGGCGACTACACGGGAGCGGTGGGGAAGTACCGGCAGGCCATTGACCTCGAGCCTGGCAGTGTGCCGCTCCGCTTCGCCCTGGGCGCGGCTTACTCGTTCCTCGACAAGCGGCCGGAAGCCATCGCCCAGTTCCGCTGGGTGCTGGGGCAGGCCAGCTCGACCTCCCGCGAGTACCGGGAAGCCCGGGCTTGGCTGGCCCGGGTGGGGGCACTCGTCGAGCTCGCCGGACCAGATGATGGGAGCCAGGCCGAAACAGCATCCTTCGACAACGGAATTCCCAAAGGGCGCATCTTCGGCAAGACCGAGTGGCCCGGCGTCGAGCCGCGCAGCCACTTCATCTCGGGCAACCTGTCCCTCATCGGTGACGAGCCGGTCACCCACGACGAAAAACGGACGCGCCCGTTCCGGCTCGGGGATCTCTACGAGTTCCGCGATCTTCCTCCGGGCCGCTACCGGCTCGTCGCCGTGGTGGACGAGACCACCCTCTGGGACGAGAAGGTGACCGTGGAGCCCGGTAAGCAGACCGACTTTGTTCTCTCCCACGCCAGCAGTCCGGTTCCCGTCGAGAAGTTCGCTCCTCCTCCCGCGAAGCCCGAGCCCGAGCCGCAACAGTAGTCCGGAGTCGCCGGTTGTTCCCTCGGCGTTCGGGACTGGGATGAGGGCCCCGAGAGCCGGCGGGTGAGCGCTCCCCCTGTGCGCGGTCGTGCTTGGCGTCCGGCGCCTCGAGGAGCGAGCGCGAGGTCTGCCGGGCTGGGCGCATCCCCCGGTTTAGCTGCGCCCTACCGCCGAAGACTCAGCGCGCCCCCGCCGGTCAAGGCCAGCGCCACCGAGGCCACCAGCAGCACCAGCACGTACTCGTAGCCCCCGTCGGTCACCCAGAATCCCTTGTTTCCGTGGACGAAGACGATCGCGCCCAGCATGGCGGGCACGTTGGCCAGGGCGGCCCAGCGCGTGAAGATCCCGAGCACCAGGAAGATTCCGCCGAGCCCGTGGGCGAGGATGAGGTACCACGTGGCGATCTCGGGGAAGAGGATCCCGGCCTTGGCCTGGTAGGCGATCATGCCCGCCGGGCCGAACTTCACGAGCGCCAAGTAGGCGTGCATGATGTAGACGATACCCAGGATCAGCCGGAGCAGCATCACGCCGTAGGGTGCCATTGCGCCTCCTCTCCTGGCTCTCAGGGTTTCCGGAACAGGATCTCGCCGAAGTAGGACTCGGCGGCGGAGCGCGTGTCGTTGGAGTCGATGGAGATCGAGACGGCCCCCACCTCTTCCCCGGGCGTCTCCCCGTAGATCTTCTTGTAGTCCTCCAGCACGTTGCGGCTCTCGGTCAGCCACTTGCCGACGTCGGCCGTCCCGGACCGGACGACCACGTAGGTCACGAGGCCGGTCTTCTCGCTCTTGACCACCGCGCCCGCGGGCGCGGTGGTGTCCCAGAGGTACGAGATGATGCGGGAGCGGACCTGGGACGGGAATCGCGGGAAGGTGACGTAGACCTGCGCCGCCTGATCGTCGGTGGCCGCCTTCCGGGCGTCGCCGCCCTTGGGCAGCGAGACCGCCTGCCAGCTCCACTGGAGAATAGGCCGGCTCTTGACGTCCACCTTGATCTCTTTCGAGATCGTCGAGCTGTCGTTCTGGCTCTTGAGATGGAGGACCTTGCGTCCGCCCTGGGTGACGATGCGGAAGTCGTACCTGGGGCTGCCCCAGCTCTGCCCCTTCCAGCCGGCGGGGATGCCGGTCTGGCTCTCGGGCTGCTTGGACCAGTCCTCGACGAGGAGCGCCGCCGGATCGGCCGCGGCAAGCGGCCTGGTCGCCACGAGCGCGGCCGTCAACAGCGTCACCGCCGTCAGGAGCCCGATCGCTGCTCGGTTCATGGGCGGCCTCAGTGTCTCACGGGCCCCTTGTGCTACGGTAAAAACCGATGCCGGACACTCGGATCGACAAGTGGCTCTGGGTGGCGCGCTTCTTCAAGAGTCGCACGCTCGCGGCCGCCGCCTGCAACGGCGGAAAGGTCGACGTCAACGGTGACGCGGCCAAGCCCTCCAAGGCGGTGCGGCCCGGCGACCTGCTGCACGTGACGCGCTCGCGGATCCGCCGCATCGTCCGCGTGACCGCGCTCGCCGAGCGGCGGGGTGGCGCGAGCGAGGCGGCGGCGCTCTACGAGGACCTCACGCCGCCTCCGCCGCCGCGCGAGGCTCGGCCCGCCACGCCGGCCTACCGTCCGCCGGGCGCCGGGCGCCCCACCAAGCGCGAGCGCCGTCACATCGATCGTCTCGGGCGCGGGTAGGCCCGCCGGGCGCTTGCGCTGCCCGGAGCCCTCTGCTACGGTCTGGCCGTCCACGGTGTCCGGGCGGCCCGCCGGGTGCGGGCCCCAGGGAAGGCGGTGCGAATCCGCCGCGACCCCGTCACTGTAATCGGGGACGAAACCCGCGATCGGCCACTGATCCGGCATGAGCCGGATCGGGAAGGCGCGGGGAGTAGGACGATCCGAGAGCCAGGAGACCTGCCCCGACGCCGCCACCCGCGCCGGTCCTCGAGGGAGGGCCGAGGTGACGGCCGTGCATTCCTCGCATCTCGTACTCGGCGGCGCCCGCAGCGGCAAGAGCCGTTATGCGCTCGAGCAGGCGTCGCGGCAGGGCGGTCGCGTCGCCTTCCTGGCCACCGCGCGCGCGCTGGACGGCGACATGGCGGCGCGGATCGCGCGGCACCGGGCCGAGCGGCCCGGCCGCTGGACCACGCTCGAGGAGCCGCAGGACGTGGTCGCGGCCTGCCGCCGCGCCGCGGCCGCCCACGACCTGATCGTGGTGGACTGCGCCACCGTCTGGGTCGCGAACCTCATGGAGCGCGGCGACGACGACGCGGCGGTGCTGGCCGCCGCGGATGACCTGGCCAAGCTCCTGCGCGAGCGCCTCTTCTCGATGATCGTCGTGTCCAACGAGGTCGGCGAAGGCGTCCACCCGCCGACCGAGCTGGGCCGCCGCTTCCGCGACCTGCTCGGCTTCGTCAACCAGCGTCTGGCATCCGCCGCCGATCGGGTGACCCTGATGGTGGCGGGACTGCCCATGACCGTGCCCAAGCCCGCGCCCAAGACCCCGACAGACGCTCCGCCGCCCCCGGCCCGCCTTGACGCGACTCACGAAGCTCCTTAGCGTCGTCCCGCGGCCGGATCCCGGGGCCGAGGTCGAGGTCCGCCGTCGGCTCGACGCGCTCACCAAGCCCCCGGGGAGCCTCGGGCGTCTCGAGGAGCTGGCGGTCCGGCTGTCCGTCATCGCCGGCATCTGCCCGCCGCGGCTTCGCGACCCGGTGATCTTCACGCTCGCGGCGGACCACGGGGTGGTCGCGCAGGGCGTGAGCGCGTATCCGCAGATCGTCACCGCGCAGATGGTGGAGAACTTCCTCCGCGGCGGGGCGGCGGTCAACGTGCTGGCGCGGCACGCGGGCGCGCGCGTGGTGGTGGCGGACCTGGGCGTCGCGGTGCCGCTGCCGGCCCATCCCGATCTCCGCGATCGCAAGGTCGCGTTCGGCACCGCGGACATGACCCGGGGGCCCGCGATGACCCCGGCGCAGTGTCGGCAGGCGATCGAGGCCGGCATCGCGCTGGTGGAAGCCGAGCACGCGCGTGGCGCGGACCTGATCGCCACCGGCGAGATGGGCATCGGCAACACCACCGCGGCCAGCGCCATGGTGGCCGCGCTGACCGGCGCCTCCGTGGAGAGCGTCACCGGCCCCGGGACGGGCGTGGACGCGGCGGGACGACGGCGCAAGGTCGACGCCATCCGGCGGGCGCTCGACGTGAACCGGCCCGATCCGGCCGATGCCCTCGACACGCTCGCCAAGGTCGGGGGCTTCGAGATCGCCGGGCTCGTCGGCGTCATCCTGGCCGGCGCCGCCCACCGGCTGCCGGTGGTGCTCGACGGCTTCATCGCGGGGGCCGCGGCCCTCGCGGCCACCCGGCTCAAGCCCGCGGCGGGCGGGGCCCTGCTGGCCGCGCACCGCTCCGCCGAGCCGGGCCATGGGCCCGTGCTCGAAGCCCTCGGCCTCGAGCCCTACCTGGACCTCGGGCTCCGGCTGGGTGAGGGGACCGGCGCGGCCCTGTGCATCGCCCTGGCGCGCGCGGCGGTCGCGATGCTGACCGACATGGCAACCTTCAAGTCCGCCGGGGTCTCGGACCGGCCCAATATTCCGGAGATCCCCTTGTGGCCGGGGGCGGCGCCGTGACCCGGCTGCTCGCCGCGCTCGCGCTGGGCTTCATGCTGCTGCCGCAGACGGCCGGTGCCTTCACCGTCACCGACCAGACCGGGCGGCGGCTCGTCCTGCCCGCGCCGCCTCAGCGCATCGTCTCGCTCGTGCCCAGCGTGACCGAGACCCTGTTCACGATCGGCGGCCAGGACCGACTCGTCGGCGTCACCGATTTCTGTGACTATCCGGCCGCCGCGCTTCGAAAGCCCCGGGTGGGCGGCATGGTGTCACCGAGCCTCGAAGGCATCGTCGCCCTCCAGCCGGATCTGGTCGTGGCCACCCCGGCCGGGAATCGCCATGAGACATTCGATCAGATCGAGCGACTCAAGATCCCGATCTTCCTCGCGAACCCGACCACAGTGACCGACGTGCTTGACCTGATCGCCCGCCTGGGTCGGCTGACGGACCGCGCGGAGCCGGCAGAGCATGTCGTGGCCGCGTTGCGCGATCGGATCCAGTCCGTCTCCGCGCGGATCGCCGGCCGGCCGCGCCCCCGGGTGCTCTACGTGCTCTGGCCGGATCCGCTCATCGTGCCGGCGCGCGGCGCCCTGGTCTCGGAGCTGATCGCCCTGGCCGGCGGCGACTCGGTGACTGCCGACGGCGGCCAAGGCTATCCACGCTACAGCATGGAGGCGGCCCTGGCGCGGAACCCGGAGGTCATCCTCATCGCGAGCCACGACGCGACCCGGAGCCCGCTGGTGCGGTCGAAGTGGGAGCGATTCGCCCAGGTGCCCGCGGTCGGCGCGGGGCGGCTCCACGCGGTGGACGGCAACTTGATGCACCGCTACGGGCCGCGGATGGTGGACGGCCTGGAGGTGCTGGCGCGCCTCATCCATCCCGAGGCCTTCGGCAAGGCGGCGCGGCGATGACCCGCGGTTCGGCGGCCTCGGGTACGCGCCTCGCGGCGCTGCTGGTCGGGCTCGGGCTCGTGGTGGCGCTCGTCGCGCTCGGGGCGCTTTTCCTCGGGAGCGCGCGGGTGCCGCCCGGCGACGTGCTGGCGGTGCTCGCCGGCCGGGTCAAGGGCGTGGACCAGGTGGTGGTGCTGAGCCTGCGGCTGCCCCGCATCGTGGCCGCCCTGCTCGCGGGCGCGGCGCTGGCGGTGGCGGGCGCGGGCTTTCAGGCCCTCACCCGCAATCCTCTGGCCGAGCCCTCGGTGCTGGGCGTCTCGAGCGGGGCCGCGTTCGGGGTCGTCCTCGCGCAGGTCTTCGGGCTCGGCACCGGCCTCGTGGAGGCGGTGGGCATTGCGGCCTGCGCCTTCGCGGGCGCGCTCGTCGCGGGCGGGGCCGTCTACCTGATCGCCTCGCGCGGCGGCGGCCTGCCGGTCCAGACCCTGCTGCTGGCGGGGGTCATCGTCGGGATCTTCTTCTCGGCGGCCATCACGGTGCTGATCTCGCTCGTGGACTTCGACCGTCTGGGTGGCGTGGTGCACTGGCTGCTCGGCAACCTGGGCCCCATCGCGCCAGCCAGCCTCGTGGTGTTCGCGACGCTGACCGCGGTCGGGCTCTGGCTGGTCGTTGGGCAGGCGCGCCGGCTCAATCTGCTGGCCCTCGGCGAGGAGAGCGCGCAGCAGCTCGGAGTGGACGCGGAGCGCCTCAAGCGCCGCATCTTCGCCGGCGCCGCGCTCCTGACCTCGGCGACGGTGGCGTTCGTGGGGCCCATCGGCTTCGTGGGGCTGATCGTGCCCCAGGTCCTCCGGATGCTGCTCGGTCCCGACAATCGGGTGGTGATCCCGGCGGCCGTGCTCGGCGGGGGGGCCTTCCTGCTGCTCGCCGACACGCTCGCGCGCAATATCGTCGCGCCGGCCGAGCTGTCGGTGGGCGTCATCACCGCATTCTGTGGGGCCCCGTTCTTCGTCTACCTCCTGCGCTCGCGCGCCGGCCAGCCGGGGCTATGACGCCTCCGCTCGTGGTCTGCCGGCACGTGGCCTTCGCGTACGCGCCCGCGGCCCCGGGCGCGTTCGCGATCCGGGACCTCTCGTTCGAGGTGCGGCCGGGCGAGACCTTCGGCGTCATCGGCCCCAATGCCTCGGGCAAGACCACGCTGATCCGCCTGCTGTCCAAGGTGCTGGAGCCCTCGGCCGGCGAGATCCGCCTCGGCGGCGCGGACGTGGCGCAGCTCTCGCTCCCCGCGGTGGCGCGCCAGGTGGCGGTCGTGCCACAGGACGTGCCGCGCGGCCTCCCTCACACGGTGGAGGAGCTCGTCCTCATGGGCCGCTACCCGCGCGCGCCCCGCCGGTTCTTCGAGAGCCCGGAGGATCGCGCGGCGGCCCGCCGGGCCATGGAAGCGGCGGGCGTGCTCCCACTCCGCGAGACCCTGCTCGACCGCCTGAGCGGCGGCGAGCGCCAGCGCGTCATGCTGGCGCGGGCCCTCGCCCAGGAGCCGCGCCTGCTCGTGCTCGACGAGCCCACCGCGCATCTCGACCTGCGCTACCAGGCCGAGTGCGCCGGGCTCCTCCGGCGGCTCGGGCGCGAGGCGGGGCTGACCATCGTGCTCGTCTCGCACGATCTGGGCTTCGCGGCCGAGATCTGCGACCGCCTGCTGCTGATGGCCGGCGGCGCGGCGGTGCGGGTGGGCCCGCCGGAGTCCGTCATCGACGAGGCGGTGCTCGAGTCCGCTTACGGTTGCCGCGTCCTGGTGGACAAGCATCCGATCAGCCGCCGCCCTACCGTCCACCTCGTCTATCCCCCCGCATGACAGAGCTCAAACCAAAACAGGAGGCGACAGAACCCAAACCGAGATAAACACAGCAAACCACCTATCGCAGATCAAGGGAAGCCGGTCCCGGCCATTGCACGAGGCCGAAGCCGGCACGGTCCCGCCACTGTGAGTGGGGAGTCACGCCCGATCCCGCGAGGGAGCCACTGGGCCGCCGGAGGGCGGCCTGGGAAGGCCGGGCCACGACGCCGATCCACGAGTCAGGAGACCTGGCTGCGATCGCCGAAGCCAACCCCTTTCGAGGCAAAAGGAGTGGTCGATGCGACAGCATTCAGTCTGGCTTCTGGTCCTGGCCCTGATGGCGCCCCTGGCGGCGCAAGCGCAGGAGCCGAAGAGCGTGGATCCAGTGGTGGTGACGGCGACCCCGGTGGCAACCCCGACGGAACAGCTCGGGGCTTCCATCAGCGTCGTGAACGGGGAGGACTTCCAGACCTATCACTATCCGACCGTGGACGAGGCGCTCCGCAACGTGCCGGGCGTCGAGATCCGGCGCTCGGGCTCCTATGGCAAGACCTCGAGCCTCACCATCCGCGGGGCCAATACCAACCAGGTGCAGGTGCTGGTGGACGGCCTGCGGGTGAAGAGCCCGACGCTCGGCCAGGTGGATCTCTCCGACATCTCGCCGGACCTGATCGAGCGCATCGAGGTGATCCGGGGCGCCCAGTCCACGCTCTACGGCGCCGATGCCATCGGCGGCGTGGTGAACATCATCACCCGGAAGGGCAAGGGCGGGCCCATCCAGGCCTCGGTGCAGCAGGAGATCGGCAACTACGACACCCTGGTCTCCCGCGCCACCCTCCACGGCGCCTGGAAGATCCTGAACTACGCGCTGTCCGGCTCGCACTTCGAGAGCAACGGCCGGTTCCAGAACGACGGGACCGACGCCAACGCGATCAGCGCGCGCGTGGGCGCCACGCTGCCCTGGGACTCGACCCTCGACTTCATCTTCCGTTACAACAAGAACGACATCGGGGTGCCGGTGAAGGGGGTCTTCCCCGGCCCGCAGCCGATCAACCCCATCATCAACCGGAACGCCCGGCAGCAGTCGGAGACCACGATTTTCAGCCTGGAGGGCAAGACGCGACCCGTGCCCTGGTGGGAAAGCCGCGGCCGTCTGTCCCGCTACGAGAACAGCGCGGGCTTCCAGGACCCGGTGGATCCCGGGGTAGACTTCGACTTCCCGGTGTTCTCCCAGATCAACGTGGAGCGGCGGGAGGCGGAGTGGGTGAACTCGTTCTTCATCGGCAAGTGGAGCACGAGCAGCGTCGGGCTCGAGCATCGCCGAGAGATCGGAGAGAGCAAGAACACCTTCCGCGCGGTCAGCGAAACCCAGTCGGTGTTCTTCGAGCAGCAGCTCCGCTTCTTCGAGCGGCTGTTCCTGACCGGCGGCTTCCGGGTCGAGGACAACAGCGTCTTCGGCACCACCACCACCGAGCGCGGGTCGCTGGCCTTCCTGATCAAGGAGACCGGCACCCGCCTCCGGGGCAGCGCGGGGACCGGCTTCCGGGCCCCGACCTTCAACGACCTCTTCTTCCCGGGCTTCGGCAACCCGGACCTGCAGCCCGAGGACAGCCTCTCCTACGACTTCGGGGTGGACCAGAAGCTCTGGAGCAACCGGATCCGGCTCGGGCTCACGTATTTCCAGAACGAGTTCGAGAACCTGATCACCTGCTGCACCCCGATCCCCACCGCGCCCTTCGGCGGGCCCGTCAACGTGGGGCGCGCCCGCAGCGCGGGCATCGAGTTCACCTCCGAGGTGGACGTGCGGCCGAACCTGGTCGCCTCGCTCAACTACACCTACACGGACTCGGAGAACCTGGCCACCGACCGGCTGCTGCCGCGGGAGCCGCGGCACCGCTGGAACATCGGGCTCACCTGGGAGCCGATCACGCGGCTCTCGCTCTTCACCCAGGTGCACGTGGTGAGCGAGCAGTTCGAGACCTTCGGCGAGGTGTACAACAGCGGTCACACCCGGGTTGACGTCGGCGGGACCTGGCGCATGCTGGAGCGCATGGGCCTTCTCAAGAAGCTCGAGCTGACCGCGCGCATCCAGAACCTGCTCAACGAAGGCTACGCGGAGGTGCGTGGCTTCCCCGCGCTCGGCATCAACGCGCTGGTCGGCCTGCGGGCGTCGTTCTAGGATCCACCCATGATCGCCGGGGTGTCCGTCGAGGTCGGGAGCGAGGCGGTGGTGGTCACGAGCCGCGAGCCGCTCCGCATCCTGTCCTCGGCGGTGCACCACGGCGGCTTCGCCCTGGCCCGCGCGGTGGTGAACCTCCACGTGCGCAAGAACGATCCCTGTACGGATCCGGCGGGCATGATCGGGGCGTTCGCCCGCCGCGCCGGCGTGCCGGCGCCGTGGGTGGGCCTGCTGACCGGTGCCCATACCGAGCGCGCGGTGCAGGCCGAGGAGACCGGCGGGGGCCTTCACGCCCTGGCCGTGGTCACGGTGGGGCTCAGCAATCCGGTGGCCGCGGGCAGCTCGCCGGTGGCGACGTGGGCGGCCTCCACCATCAATACGATCGTGGTCGTGGACGCGGATCCGGAGCCGGCCGCGCTGGTCAACGCGGTGATCACCGCCACGGAGGTGAAGGGCCTGGCCCTGCGGGAGGCCGGCCTGCTCGCCGACGGCGGCCGGGCCGCGAGCGGGACGTCCACCGACGCGGTGGTGATCGCTGCGACCGGCCGCGGGGGCATCGCGCGCTTCGGCGGGCCCGCCAGCCAGATGGGCTGGGCCGTGGCCCGGGCGGCGCGCGTGGCGCTCGACCGCGCCATCGCGGACTGGCAGGAGCGCCATCGGTGATCCCGCGTCTCGGGGGCGTGACCCTGTCGGTGCTCATCCACGCGGCGCTCATCGCCCTTCTGCTGGCCTGGTCCGCCGCCGACTGGACGCGTCCGCTCTTCGTTGACCTGGAGGAGCGCGCGGATGCCCCCGGCCCGCGCACGATGGATCCGTCGCCGGCGCGGACGGCCCGCCCGGCGGCCCGGGCCGCGGCATCCGCGCCCACGCCGACGCGCGCAGCGGCGCGGCCCGCGCCCGTCGCGCCCGGGGCGCCCAGCGCGCCGGCTCCCGCTCCGGCCACGCTGCTGCCGGAGCCCGTGACGCCGCCGGTCCCCGCGATTGCGCCCATGCCCTCGCCCGCCGCGGTGCCCGCGCCCCCCGCCGCGCCGTTGGTCTCGTCCATGACTTCCGGTCCGGCGGACGAACGCGGCGGAGGCCCCGACCCCGGCGTGGGCGGCCGGCGCGGCGCGCCGACGCAGGGTGATGCCGCCCGCGGGCCGGGAGGCGCGCCTGGCTCGCCGCTCGCGCTCGCCACGCCGGGCACGGGCGGCTCCGGCGCGCCGCCCGCCGAGTACGGCCCGTACCTGCGGCGCTTCCGCCAGCGCGTCCAGGAGAGCCTGATCTACCCGCTCGCGGCGCGCCGGCAGGGGCTCGGGGGCACGGTGGAGCTGCACGTGTGGCTCGAGGCCACCGGCCGCGTGCGCGACGTCCAGGTCGCGCGCTCCTCGTCACACCACGTCCTGGATGACGCCGCGGTCGAGACCATCCGCCGCCTCGGGCCCATACCGTTCCCGGAGTCGCTGCCGCGCCGGCCGCTGCTGATCCGGATCCCGCTCGTCTACGAGCTGCGATGAGCTGACCCGCCAATTGGGGTCAACGCGCAAATGACGGTGCTGGCCCTGGCGGTGGCGCTGGATCTCCTCGTCGGGGACCCGCCCAACCGGTGGCATCCGGTGGCGTGGATCGGCCGTCTGATCGCGCTCGCCCGCCGGCGCGCCCCGAGCGGGCCCGATGACCTGGCGCTCTACGGCACCTTTCTCGTCCTGATCGTGGCCGGCCTCGCGGCGGGCGGGGCGCTGGTGGCGCAGGCGCTGCTCGGCGAGCTGCCCGGCCTCGCGGGCCCGCTCGCCCAGGCGTGGCTGCTCAAGTGCAGCTTCTCGCTCAGCGGGCTGTTCGCGGCGGTGGAGATCGTGCGGGGACACCTGGTGGCCGGCGACCTCGCCGGGGCCCGGCGCCAGGTCGCCTGGCATCTCGTGAGCCGCGACACGACCGGGCTCGACGAGGGCGCGGTCGCCTCCGCGGCGGTCGAGTCCCTCGCCGAGAACTTCACCGACGGCGTCGTGGCGCCGCTCTGCTTCTACGTGGCCGGCGCGCTCCTGGGTGGCGTCGCAGGCGGGCTGGCGCTGGCGTGGGCCTACCGCGCCGTGAATACCGCCGACGCCATGATCGGCTACCGGCGGGACGAGCTCGAGTATCTCGGCCGCGCCACCGCGCGCACCGACGACGTCGCCAACTACGTGCCGGCGCGGCTGGCCGCCTTGGCCCTGGTCGCGGCGGCGTGGCTCGCGCGGCAATCGGCCGCGGGGGCGGCGCGGGTGCTGCGGCGCGACGGCCGGCGCACCGAGAGCCCGAACGCCGGCCTGACCATGGCCGCGATGGCCGGCGCGCTGGGGGTCGCCCTCGAGAAGCGCGGCCACCACCGCCTGGGCGACGGGCCGCCGCCCGATCCGGCCGCGATCGATCGCGCGATGCGGGTCCTGCGCTGGGCGGCCGCGCTCTGCGTGGCCGCCGCCGCGCTCGCCCTGGCGACGCGCCGGTGAGCCGCCGGCCGACGTGGTGATGATCGCGCGCGGCGCCTCGTAAGCGCCCGAAAATTCTTCGCTCGCCCGGAGGCCGGGGGGTATCATTCTTTATCGCCGCCCTGCGCCGCGGCGTTTTCTGTCTTTGAACATCACCGATCATCTGACGGACGCATTGAGGCACGCGCTCGACGCCGCCGGGTTGCCCGCACCCACCGAGGTGCAGTGGGAGATCCCGCGTGAAGCGCGGCACGGCGACTATGCGACCAATGCCGCGATGGCGCTGGCCCGCGAGGCCCGCCGCCCGCCGCTCAAGATCGCCCTGGCGGTGGTGGCCAACTTCCCGAAGACGGAGGCCGTCGAGCGCGTCGAGATCGCGGGCCCCGGCTTCCTGAACGTCTTCCTCTCGCCGCGCTGGTGCGCGGACGGCCTCCACCAGGTGCTGGCCGCGGGCGCGGACTACGGCCGGTCCGACGCGGGGAAGGGCACCGGCGTCCTCCTCGAGTTCGTCTCGGCCAATCCGACCGGGCCGCTCGTGATCGTCAGCGCGCGCGCGGCCGCGGTGGGCGACGCGCTCGCGCGCATCTTCCGGGGCCAGGGCTACCGGGTCGACTCGTGGTACTACGTCAACGACGCGGGCAACCAGTTCACGGCGCTCGCGCGGTCGGTGGACGTGCGGCTGCGGCAGGCGCTGGGTGAGGCGGCCGAGCTGCCCGAGAACGCGTACCCGGGCGAGTACCTGATCGAGATGGTCGCGGAGTGGCTGGCCCGGGACCCCCAGGGCATGCGCGCGCTCGCCGCGCGGCCGGAGGCGGAGCGGATCGAGCGCCTCGGGCGGCTCGCGGTCGACGCGATGGTGGAGAGCCAGCGGCGCGTGCTCGAGGCCTACGGCACGCGCTTCGACCGCTGGGCCCACGAGCAGCGCGACGTGCGCGACGCGGGCCGGCCCCAGGCCGCGATCGACGCGCTCACCGCGGCCGGCCACACCTACGAGCAGGACGGGGCGCTCTGGTTCCGGTCCACCGCGTTCGGCGACGACAAGGACCGGGTGCTGCGGAAGTCGGACGGCGAGCTGACCTACTTCGCGGTGGACATCGGCTTCCACCACTTCGAGAAGTTCCTGCGGGTCGATCACGTCATCAACTTCCTGGGGCCCGATCACCACGGGTACGTGGAGCGCATGCGCGCGGCGATGCGGGCGCTCGGCCACGCGCCGGAGCGCTTCGACGTGCTCATCGTCCAGCTCGTGACCCTGCTCCGCGACGGCCAGCCGGTGCGGATGTCCAAGCGCCGCGGCGAGTTCGTGCTGATGGAGGAGCTGCTGGAGGAGGTCGGCCGCGACGCGGCGCGCTTCACCTTCCTGACGCGGCGGCACGACAGCCCGCTCGAGTTCGATCTCGCGGTGGCCACGCGGCAGTCGTCCGACAACCCGGTGTTCTACGTGCAGTACGCCCACGCGCGGGTCGCCAGCCTCTTCAAGACCGCGGCGGAGCAGGGGGTGACGGTGCTGTCCTGGGCCGAGGTGGACTTCACCCCGCTCGGGCTCGACGAGGAGCAGGCCCTCATCAAGCGGCTGCTGCAGTACCCGGAGCTGGTCGCGGGGGCGGCGCGGGCCCGCGAGCCGCACCGCGTGGCCTACTACCTGTCCGAGCTGGCCGGGCTCTTCCATCCCTACTACAAGGCCCATCGGGTGATCACGCCGGACCGCGCGACGACCCTGGCCCGCCTCGGCCTCTGCGCGGCGGTGGGGCAGGTAATCCGCAACGGACTCGAGCTGCTCGGGGTCTCGGCTCCGGCGAGCATGACCCGGCACGAGGAGCGCGACTGACATGGCCTCCTCGGCGCGGCGGCGGAGCGGCGGCGGACCGGGCAAGGCGCAGTGGGTGGTGCTGGGCGGCGCGGTGCTCGTGATCCTGGGGCTCACGTTCGCCCTGGGGCTGCTGGTCGGCCGGCAGTGGGCGCGCCAGACCCAGACCGCTTCCGCGGTGATCGCCACCGTCTCCGAGCCCGCCAAGAAGCCGGCCGCCGCGCCCCGCCGCAGCGGCATCGCGGCCGAGACCATGGCCGATCGCGCGCCGGAGTCGACCGAGACGCTGACCTTCTACCGGACGCTCACCGAGCCGCTCGACGGACCCGACGCCGGGTCCACGCTCGAGCCCAAGCCGGTCGCGGTCAAGATCCCGGCCGCCCCCCCGCCACCCGCGCCTACCGTCAAGGCGCCCGCTGCCGCCCCCGCGCTTCCGGCCGCGACCGCCCCCTCGCTGCCCCCCGCTCCCGGCCGGACCGCCAACGGCCCATCCCCCTGGACCGTCCAGGTCGGCGCGTACAAGAATCGCCGCCAGGCGGACGAGTCGCGCCAGCATCTGGTCGCCGCGGGCCTGGACGCCTACGTGGTGACGCTGGCCGCGCAGGAGGGCCAGGCCCGCTTCCGGGTCCGGGTCGGGACGTACCGGAGCCGCGAGGAGGCCGTCGCCACCGCCGAGCGGCTCCGCGCGCAGCGCTCCCTCACCACCTTCGTCACGCCCAAGTAGGCGCCCGCGGCGGTGGACCGGCGCCTCGGTCGCATCCTGATCTCCCGCGACGAGATCGCGGCCCGCGTGACCGAGCTGGGGGAGGCCATCGGCCGCGACTACGCCGGCCGGGCGCCGCTGCTGGTCGGCGTGCTCAAGGGGGCGGTCGTCTTCACGGCCGATCTGCTCCGCGCCATCCCGCTGCCCGGCGCGATGGACTTCATGGCGGTCTCCTCCTACGGCTCCGGCACCCGCTCCTCCGGCGTGGTGCGTCTGACCGCGGACCTGTCCATCTCTATCGAGGGCCGGGACGTGATCATCGTGGAGGACGTCATCGACTCCGGCCGGACCATCAGCTACCTGCGCCGCAACCTGGCGACCCGGCATCCCCGCAGCCTGGCCCTCTGCGGGCTGCTCGACAAGGTCTCCCGCCGGGAGGTGGAGGTGGACGTGGACTACGTCGGGTTCGCCATCCCGGACGAATTCGTGGTGGGCTACGGGCTCGACCACGACGGCTGGCACCGCGAGCTGCCAGATCTCGCGGTCCTGGAGCCCGCCGCGCCGGCCTGATCCCCCTCGGGCCCCCCCCCGCCGCCCTCGCGCCCTATGGTATGATTCCCGGCATGAATCCGTTCTACAAGAACCTCGCCCTCTGGATGGTGATCGGCCTCATCGTCATCCTCCTGTTCCAGCTCTTCCAGCAGAACCAGTCACCCCGGGGGGAGATCGTCTTTTCCGACTTCTTGAAGAAGGTGGAGACCGGCGAGGTCCGCGAGGTCACGCTCAAGGGCAACAACGTCTCCGGACGCCTGAGCGACGGCTCGTCGTTCCGGACCTTCACCGCCGACTATCCGGACCTGGTCAAGTCGCTCAAGGACCGGGGCGTGAAGATCGACGTGAAGCCGCCGGACAGCAACTCGTGGCTGGCCATCGTGCTGCAGTGGGTGCCCATGCTCCTCTTCATCGGCGTCTGGATCTTCTTCATGCGCCAGATGCAGGGCGGGGGCGCCAAGGCCCTGTCCTTCGGCAAGGCCCGCGCCCGGCTGATCTCCGAGAAGCAGAACAAGATCACGTTCCAGGACGTGGCGGGGGTGGACGAGGCCAAGGAAGAGCTGCGCGAGATCATCGAGTTCCTCAAGGACCCGCCCAAGTATCAGAAGCTCGGAGGCAAGATTCCCAAGGGCGTGCTCCTGGTGGGCCCTCCCGGCACCGGCAAGACCCTGCTGGCCAAGGCCATCGCGGGCGAGGCCAACGTGCCGTTCTTCTCCATCTCGGGCTCGGACTTCGTCGAGATGTTCGTGGGTGTGGGCGCCTCCCGCGTGCGTGACCTCTTCGAGCAGGGCAAGAAGCACGCCCCCTGCATCATCTTCATGGACGAGATCGACGCGGTGGGCCGGCACCGGGGCGCCGGCCTCGGCGGCGGCCACGACGAGCGCGAGCAGACCCTGAACCAGCTCCTGGTCGAGATGGACGGCTTCGAGACCAACGAGGGCGTCATCCTCATCGCGGCCACCAACCGGCCCGACGTGCTGGACCCGGCGCTCCTGCGGCCCGGGCGCTTCGACCGCCAGGTGGTGGTGGCGCGGCCCGACGTCCGGGGGCGGGAGGAGATCCTCAAGGTCCACGCCCGCCGGGTCCCGCTGGCGCCCAAGGTGGACCTGAAGGTCCTCGCCCGCGGCACCCCCGGCTTCTCCGGGGCCGATCTGGCCAACCTGGTGAACGAGGCCGCGCTGCTCGGGGCGCGCCACGACAAGAAGGTCGTCGAGATGATCGACTTCGAGAACGCCAAGGACAAGGTCCTGATGGGCGTGGAGCGGCGCTCGATGATCATCTCGGAGACCGAGAAGAAGACCATCGCGTACCACGAGGCGGGGCACGCCCTGGTGGCCGATCTGCTCCCGGGCACCGATCCGCTGCACAAGGTCACGATCATCCCGCGCGGCCGCGCCCTGGGCCTCACCCAGCAGCTCCCCGCCGACGACAAGTACAACTACTCGCGGGACTACCTGATCAACCGCATCACGATCCTGCTGGGCGGCCGCGCCGCCGAGGAGATCGTGTTCCAGCAACAGACCACTGGGGCCGGTGACGATCTCGAGAAGGCGACCGAGATGGCCCGCAAGATGGTCTGCGAGTGGGGCATGTCCGATCGGATGGGCCCGCTCACCTTCGGCAAGGGCGAGGAGCACATCTTCCTCGGCCGCGAGGTGGCGCGCCCCAAGGACTTCAGCGAGGAGACGGCCGTCCTCATCGACTCCGAGATCAAGCGCATCGTGATGGAGTCCGCCTCGCGGGCGCGCCACATGATCGAGACGAACATCGAGAAGCTGCACGCCCTCGCGCGGGCGCTGCTGGAGCGCGAGTCGCTCGACGGCGAGGAGATCGCGCGCATCCTGCGCGTGCCCCCGCTACACGAGGCACCGAGCCCCGCGTAGCGGGAAGGGCAGCCCGCGAGGGGTGTCTTACGAACCCGCCCCTCTTTCTAATGCGGGGGCCCAGAAATGGCCCCCGCACTCCCCCAGTGGCGGACAACCCGCGAGTCTGGATCAGCTTCGAAACGGCAAATTCCGGCTCCCGCCCGTACCCGATGCGGTGATAAGTTAGGGCTGGAGCAATCCCCCTATGAACCGCGCGATCGTGGCAGGAGTGTCGGTGGGCGACGGCCTGGACGTGGCCGTCGTGGGGGTGCTCAACGTGAGCCCGGAGTCGTTCTACCCGGGCTCGGTGGTGGCCGATGCCGATCGGCTGCTGCAGGCCGCGGAGGCCATGGCCCGGGCCGGGGCCGCCTGGGTGGACGTGGGGGCGATGTCCACGGCGCCCTATCTGGCCGCCCGCATCCCCGAAGCCCAGGAGGCCGACCGGCTCCACTGGGCGGTGGGGCTACTCACCACCAAGCTCGGCCTGCCCGTGTCGGCCGACGTGAGCCGCGTGGGGCCGGCCCGGGCCGCTCTCGAGGCCGGGGCCCGCGTGATCAACGACGTGACCGGCCTGGCCGGCGACCCGGCCCTGGCCCGGCTCGCGGCCGAGGCGGGGGCGGCGCTGGTCGTCATGGCCTCGCCCGCCGCGGCGCCCTCGGTCGGGGACCCGGGCGCGACCGTGCGGGCCTCGCTCGAGCGCAGCCTGGCCCTCACGCGGACCGCCGGGATCCCCGACGAGCGCGTCCTGGTGGACCCGGGCATCGGCTTCTTTCGCGGGGAGGCCGTGGCCTGGCCCGACTGGGATTGCCGCGTGCTGGCGGGGCTGCCGGCGCTGCGCGCCCTCGGCCGGCCGCTCCACGTCGGCGTCTCCCGCAAGTCCTTCATCGGCGCGCTGGCGGCGGTGGATGACCCCGCGGGGCGCCTGCCTGGCACGCTGGCCGCGACGGCGGCGGCCGTGCTGGGGGGCGCCCACGTGATCCGGGCCCATGACGTGGCCGAGACGGTGCAGGCCGTCCGCGTGGCCCAGGCCATCCACCGCGCCTGCGAGCGCCGGTAGATCCCCATGTGGCCCGTGCTCCAGACCTTCCGGCTCCGCGACGCCGTCGACATCTTGGTGGTGGCGCTCGTGCTCTACCGGGTCTTCGTGATGTTCAAGGAGACGCGCGCGGTGCAGATGCTCCTGGGCCTGGCCGGCCTGATGCTCGCGTCGTTCGCGGCGCGCCACTTCGAGCTCTTCAGCACGACCTGGCTGCTCGACAACTTCTGGTCGTTCTGGGTGCTCGCCCTGATCGTGCTGTTCCAGCCCGAGCTGCGCCGGGCGCTCTCACGCCTCGGCGAGAGCCGGCTCCTCCAGGGCATCACGCTCGGGGCGCGCGAGGAGCGTGACCACCTCATCGACGACGTCATCAAGGCCGGCGACGCGCTGGCCAGCAAGCGCATCGGCGCCCTCATCGTGCTCGAGCGCAGCACGGGGCTGCGCAACTACGCGGAGCTCGGCGTGCCGCTCGACGCGCTGGTCTCCGCGGACCTGCTCGTGAGCCTGTTCCTGCCGTATTCCCCGCTGCACGACGGGGCCGCCTTCATCCGGGGGGACCGGGTGGCCGCGGCCGGCTGCTTCCTGCCGCTCTCCCGCAATACCCAGCTCGGCCGGCACATGGGCACCCGGCACCGGGCCGGTCTCGGGCTGGCCGAGGAGACCGACGCGGTCGTGCTGATCGTCTCCGAGGAGACCGGCCGCATCTCGCTCGCGGTGGACGGGCAGATGGAGTCGCCGCTCGACCTCGAGGCGCTCCGCCGCCGCTTGGCCGAGCTCTTCTCGCTGGAGGACGCGGCGATGTCGCGGACCGCGTGGTGGGAGCCGGCGCGGGAGTGGCTCCGCAAATGAGCGCGCTCACGCGGCAGTGGGAGCTCAAGCTGCTCGCCCTGGGTGTTTCCATGGTGCTCTGGGCCTTCGTCATGACCTCCGAGAAGGCGGACCTCATCATGGCCGCGCCGCTCGAGCTGGACAATATCCCGGCCGGGCTCGAGGTGAAGGGGGAGCGGCCCACCAGCGTGGACGTGCAGCTCCACGGCCTGCGCGGGGTGCTGTCGCGCCTCGGGACCGATCGCGTGAAGGCGCGGCTCAACCTGGCCGGCTCGAAGGCCGGCGAGGTGATCGTGAGCATCCTCCCCGAGCAGATCACGGTGCCGCCCGGCATCACGGTGGTGCGGGTGAATCCCTCCCGCGTGCGCCTCGTCCTCGGATCCGCCCGCTCGTGAGCCGCCTCTTCGGCACCGACGGCATCCGGGGCCTCGCCAATACGCCTCCGCTGACCACCGAGCTGGCCTTCCGGCTGGGGCGGCAGCTCGTGGCCACCTTGCTCGAGCATCACGGGGCCACCAAGACTCGATTGGTCGTCGGGCGGGACACGCGGCTCTCCGGGCCGATGCTGGAAGGCGCCCTGGTGGCCGGCGCGCTCTCCGCGGGCGGCGATGTCTACGCGGTGGGCGTGCTGCCGACGCCCGCGATCGCCTATCTCACCCGTCGCCTCGAGGCGCACGGCGGCGTGGTGCTCTCGGCCTCGCACAATCCCTTCGAGGACAACGGCATCAAGATCTTCTCCTCCGAGGGCGCGAAGTTCCCCGACGCCTGGGAAGAGGAGATCGAGGCGCGGCTCGACGGCCGGGACATCGCGCCGTGGCCGACGGGGGTGCACATCGGCCGGCTCGTCCCGCACGAGACCGCGGAGGCCGACTACATCGCGCACGCGCGCGCCGCCTGCCCCCACGATCTGCGGGGCCTCCGCGTCGTGCTGGACTGTGCCCACGGGGCCACGTACCGGGTGGCGCCGGAGGTCTTCCGCCGCCTGGGCGCCGACGTGCGGGTGATGAACGCGAGCCCGGATGGCCAGAACATCAACCTGGGAGCGGGGGCCCTCCATCCGGAGGCGCTGCAGAAGGAGGTGCTCCGCGCGCGGGCGCACCTCGGGATCGCCTTCGACGGCGACGGCGACCGGCTCATCTCGGTGGACGAGCAGGGTCAGATCCGCGACGGCGACTACGTGCTGGCCATCTGCGGGCGGCATCTCGCGACGAGCGGCCGGCTCAAGGGCGGCATCGTGGTCACCACCGTGATGGCCAACCTCGCCCTCGACCGCGTCCTCACCCGGGCCGGCATCGGCATCGCCAAGGTCGCGGTCGGCGACCGGTACGTCCTGGAGGAGATGCTGCGCATCGGGGCCAACCTCGGCGGCGAGCAGTCCGGGCATCTGCTCTTCCTCGACCACACCACCACCGGCGACGGGATCGTCTCCGCGCTCCAGCTCATCGGGGTCATGCAGGAGACCAAGGCCCCGCTGAGCGAGCTGTCGCAGTGCCTGGTGAAGTTCCCTCAGGTGCTCGTCAACGTGCCGGTGACGAGCAAGCCGCCGGTGGACACCATTCCGGGGCTGGCGGAGCGCGCGAAGGGCCTCGAGGCCGAGATGAACGGGGCGGGGCGCATCCTGCTCCGCTATTCCGGGACCGAAACGCTCCTGCGCGTGATGATCGAGGGCGAGGAGCAGGCGCGCATCGAGCGCATGGCCGAGGAGCTGGCCGGGCTCGTGCGCCGGGCCATCGGGGCATGAGCCGGGTGCTCGGCATCGGTGTCGATCTCACCCAGATGCCCCGCATGCGCCGGGTGGTGGCGCGCTGGGACGAGCGCTTCCTCCACCGCGTGTTCACGGAGGACGAGATCGCGTACTGCCGCCGGCGTCGCGACCCCATCCCGCACTTCGCGGCCCGCTTCGCGGCCAAGGAGGCCACGCTCAAGGCGCTCGGCACCGGGCTGCGCATGGGCATGAGCTGGCGCGAGCTCGAAGTCCGGCGCGAGCGTGGGCAGGCGCCCACCATGACGCTCAGCGGCCGGTGCCGCGCGATTGCCCTCGCCAAGGGCGGGGAGCAGGTGCTGCTCTCGCTGACCCACGACGGCGACTACGCGATGGCGCAGGCCATGCTGATCGGCGCCGGCACCGATGACGAGGCGAGGCTCCGGTAGCCTCGTGGTCGGTCTCGCCCTCTTCGTCCAGGGCTGCGCGGGGCTGATCGCGGGGAAGGACTCGGCCGAGGCGCCGCCCGCCGCACCGGCGCCGCCCCGGGTCGCCACGCCGGGCGGTCGCCTCCAGGTCGAGAAGGGCCGGGCGGGCCTCGTGGTGGCGGCGCCCCACGGCAGCACCGACACCGCCACCGACGTGATGGGGCGCGACCTCGCGCAGCTCACCGGCTTCGGCCTGGTCGTCGCCACCGGCTATTCCCATCTCGACGGGGATGGCCGGCGCTACAATGTCAATCGCCCGACCGAGAGCGTGCCCGGCGCCGCCGCGCGCCTCGAACTGGAGACCGAGGCCGCGCGCCAGGTCTACCAGGCCTATCGTGGTCACGTGGCCGTGGCGGCGCAGGGCGCGCTCCGCCTCTACGTGGAGGTGCACGGCAACAGCCGCCCGGAGAGCGCGGGCCGCGTGGAGATCGCCACGGTGGGGGTGAGCCGCGGGGACGCCTGGCGGCTCAAGACGCTGCTGGAGCTGATCCGCGACAGCCGGGTGCCGCCGGAGGGCGACGTGCCGCGGCTCGACGTCTGGGTGGAAGCGCAGGATCCCGTCTGGTACACCGCGTCCGCGGCCAAGCAGTCGGGCATCCTCGCCCAGACCGCGCTGGCCCTGCACATCGAGCTGCCGCGCCTGGCGCGGACCACCCACCGGGAGGCCTACACGCTGGTGCTCGCCGACTTTCTGATCCAGTCGGCGACCCTGCTGCTGCCGCCTCCGCGCTGACCGCCGTGCTGCCCGTCTTCACCGCCGCGGAGATGCGGGCGCTCGACGCGCGCGCCATCCGTGACCTCGGCATTCCCGGCTCCCGCCTCATGGACAATGCCGGCTCGGCCGCCGCGGCCTCCATCACCCGCCATCTCGCGCCCATCCGCGGGAAGTCGGTCGTGATCGCCTGCGGCAAGGGCAACAACGGCGGCGACGGCTTCGTGGTGGCCCGCCGCCTGCGGGCCCGCGGCGCGGTGGTGCGCGTCTTCCTCGTGGCCGGGCGCGCCGAGGTGCGCGGCGACGCGGCCGATGCGCTCGCGCGCTGGCGGGGCCGCGTGGAGGAGATCCGCTCGGCGCGCGACCTGAGCGTGCTGGCGCGCGCGCTCGACCGGGCCGACGGGGTGGTGGACGCGCTGCTCGGCACCGGTCTCACCGACGGCGCCCGCGGGCTGGTCGCCGCGAGCATCGACCTGATCAATCGAACGTGTGGGCGCGAAGGCGGCCGCTCGGGGGTGCCGGTGTTCGCCGTCGACCTACCCTCGGGCCTCTCCGCGGATCACGGGACGCTCCTGGGTCCGACGATCGCGGCCTCCCGCACCCTCACCTTCGCCGGCCTCAAGCGGAGCCTGCTGCTCCATCCGGCCGCCGCCCGGGCCGGCGCGGTCGAGATCGCGGACATCGGGGTGGCCGCGGAGGAGACGCGGCGGGGCGTCGCGACATGGCAGCTCGAGGCCGCCGACGCGCGCGCGTGCTTCCCGCCGCGGGAGCGGGATGCCCACAAGGGGCGCTTCGGTCACCTGCTGATCGTGGCGGGCTCGCTCGGCAAGACCGGCGCCGCCGTGCTCGCCGGCCGCGCCGCGCTGCGGGCCGGTGTCGGTCTCTGCACGATCGCGGCGCCGGCGTCCCAGCAGCCGATCGTCGCCGCGCAGGCCCCCGAGTACATGACCGAGGCGCTACCCGAGACCGCGGCGCGGAGCCTCGCGCGGGAGGCGAAGGAGCGGGTGCTCGCGCTGGCGCGGCGGATGGACGCGGTGGCGCTCGGACCCGGGCTCTCGCTCGACCCGGAGACCCAGGACCTGGCCCGCGCGCTCATCCTCGAGGTGGAGCGGCCCATGGTGGTGGACGCGGACGCGCTGAGCGCCCTGGCCGGCCACCTCGACCTGCTCGCCCGCGCCGCCGGGCCGCGCGCGCTCACCCCGCACCCCGGCGAGATGGCCCGCATGCTCGCGGTCGGCATCGACGCCGTCCAGGCCGATCGTCTGGAGATCACGCGCGCCGTCAGCCGCGAGCACCGCGTGGCGCTCGCGCTCAAGGGGGCGGGCACCGTGATCGGCGGCCCCGACGGCCACGTGGCGATCAACCCCACCGGCAACCCGGGCATGGCCAAGGGCGGCTCGGGCGACGTGCTCACCGGGATCGTGGGCGCGCTGCTCGCCCGTGGCGTCGAGCCGGAGGCCGCGCTCCGAGGCGGCTGCTACGTCCACGGGCTCGCCGGGGACCTGGCCGCGCGCGAGCACGGCGAGATCGCGATGATCGCGGGGGACATCATCGAGCAGCTCCCGGCGGCGCTGCACGCGCTGACGGCCGCGGGCGCATGAGCGCGGAGACGCTGATCTCGCGGAGCCCCGAGGAGACCCAGGCCATCGGCGAGCGTCTAGGGGCGCGGCTCGGGCCCGGCGCGGTGATCGCGTGCACCGGGGAGCTGGGGGCGGGGAAGACGTGCTTCCTACAGGGGCTGGCCCGCGGGCTCGGCGTCACTGGCCCGGTGACGAGCCCGACCTTCGTCCTGGTCAACCAGTATCGCGGCCGGCTCCCGGTGTACCATCTCGACGCCTACCGCACCGGCAGCCTCACCGAGCTGGTCGATCTGGGGCTCGAGGAGATGCTGCACGGCGACGGGGTGACCGTGATCGAGTGGGCCGACAAGCTGCGGCCGCTCCTGCCCGCCCGCACGATCCACGTGCACATCAGCGGGCTCGGCGACGAGCCGCGGCAGATCGTGATCGAGGAGCCCGTATCCGATCCGCGTCATTGACCCCTTGCGCCGCCGCATGGTACGGCACTGGCATGGCCGCGGCCGGCAACGGGATCGGGCAATGGCCCGCGGAGGACCGCCCGCGCGAGCGGCTGTATCACAAGGGCGCCGACTCGCTGGCCGACGCGGAGCTCCTGGCCATCCAGCTCGGCAGCGGCCTCGCCGGGCGCAGCGCCATGGACATGGCGCGGGACCTGCTGACCCGCTATGGCTCGCTCTCGGGTCTGGCGGGCCGCGGGGTGGCCGAGCTGGGCGCGGTGCGGGGGGTCGGGCCGGTGAAGGCGGGGCGGCTGGCCGCCGCCTTCGAGATCACGCGGCGGCTGCGCTCGCGCAACGGCGAGGCGCGGGTGGTGCTGGGCAGCCCGGAGCAGGTCTTCGCGCGCTACGGGCCGCTCATGGAGGATCTCAAGAAGGAGGTGTTCCGGGTGGCGCTGCTCGACGCCCAGAACGGTCTGCTGCGCGACGTCGTCGTCTCGGAGGGCACCCTGTCCGCGAGCCTCGTGCACCCGCGCGAAGTCTTCAAGCCGGCCATCCTGGAGTCGGCCGCCTCGATCATCCTTCTGCACAACCACCCGAGCGGCGATCCGACGCCGAGCCGCGAGGACCTCCGGCTCACCAAGCAGCTCGTGGAGTGCTCGCAGCTACTCGACCTGCGCATCCACGATCATGTCATCATCGGCCGGGAGCGGTTCATCAGCCTCGCCCAGCGCGGGGCCCTTTGAAAGGGGGTCGGTCCATGAAGATCCAGGGGGTGGGACACGTGGTGCTGAAGGTTCGGGATCTCGACCGCTCGGCCCGGTTCTACACCGGGGTGCTCGGGCTCAAGGAAGTGGCGCGCTTTCCGGGCCGGATGGTCTTCTTCTCGGCCGGGACCAACCATCACGACCTGGCCGTGATGGCGGTGGAGCCCGACGCCCCGAACCCGCCGGACCAGGCGGTCGGGCTGGCGCACGTGGCGCTGAAGATCGGCGATTCGCTGGATACCCTTCGGGAGGCTCAGGCGATCCTGGAGGCCAGCGCGGTGAAGATCCGCGGCCTCCGGGACCACCGCGTCAGCCAGTCCATCTACCTGGAGGACCCAGACGGCAACACGATCGAGCTGTTCGTGGACGCGGACCCCGCCATCTGGTCCGAGGACCCGACGACGGTGGCCACCTCGAAACCGCTAACCCTTGGCTAGCTTCTCGACCTCTTTCTTGGACAGGCTCTGGATGCGCGTGAGGAGGCCCTTCACCTTCCGCTCGGAGGCGTGATCCGCCAGGATCAGCTTCTTGGACTTCGTGCCGGTCACGATGTACGCCACCCAGTCGTCGAGGCTCGGCGTGCCCCGCCATGCCACCGTGAGCCCGCTGAGCCGCATCCGTTTCCTGCCCTCGAGCTTCGCCAGTGGCTTCCGGCTGGCCTCCATACCTGATTGTCTCCTCCTGAGAATGTGCACTGTGCTGCACAACGACTGCGTGGAGCGATGAGCGCCCGCCAACCTTAAGAACCGGTCTCGGTCCTGTCAAGGCTTCGTTTTGCCGCGACACACGCGTGCTTCAGCGCGCCGGAGGCCTGGCGCCTGCGTGAATGCTGCGCGCGAGGAGAGGTCTCGTGCCGGTGGACGATGGGAGCGTCACTTTTTGGCCCCCCCCCTCTCAAAGCGCGTCAAAGCGTGCGTTTTCTGCGATTGTGGATCGCTGTGGATAAGTGGATAACCTGTGGGTTACTTTTCGGCGCCCGGCAAGCCATCGAGAATGCGGCGCGGCAGCAGCGGCCCGCGCGTGATGAACCCGGTGAAGATCCCGCACGCGGTGGCGCCCGCCGCGAGGGCGCGGCGGGCCGTCTCGGGACTGTCGATGCCGCCGGTGGCGATCAGCTCGAGGCGGTCGCCGAAGCGTTCGCGCACCCGGCGCACGTTCTCGAGCGTGGTGGCGAACAGGGCGGGCCCCGAGAGGCCGCCGGTGCGCTGCGAGAGGCGCGGCTCCTCGACCCGGCGGGTATTGCCGTAGTTGACGATGGTGATGCCGGCGTCCAGGGCCGCCGGGATCGTGATCTCCTCGTTGGCCTCCCGGAAGTCCGGCGAGATCTTGACGATCAGCGGCTTGGCGGTGGCGGCCCGGACGGCGCGGAAGACGTCTTTCAGCTCATGCGGCCGCGTGGACCAGCCGTAGACCAGCTTGGTATTGGGCGAGGAGATGTTGATTTCCACCAGGTCTCCGAGCTCCTGGAGCCCCTCCACCACGCGCACGTAGTCCTCGGCGGTCTCCCCCGCCGCCGCCACGATGAGGGGCACGCGGTGGGGCACGGTCGCCAGCGCGGCCCGGTAGGCCTCGAGGCCGGGGTTCTTGAAGCCGTTGCAGTTGACGAGGCCGGGGCCCTCCGCGGTCCGGATGCGGACCAGGTTCGGCTCGGGATGCCCGGGGCGCGGCCCCGGCGTGATGCTCTTCGCGGTGACCGCGCCCCAGCCCAGCCCCATGGCCCGGCGGAGGATCGCGGGGTCGTAGTACATCGACGAGAGGATCAGCGGGTTCGGCAGACGCACGCCGCCCAGCGTGATGGCCAGCCGCGGGTCCGGATTACGGAAGAGGGAGAGACGATCGAGCGGGAGATGCCGCAGGCCCCACTGGCCCATCGCGATCGCGGCCCGCTCGGGCATCCGCGCCAGGACGCCGTGGTAGAGCGCGCGGTAGAGAAGATCGACGGCGCCGACCATGTCGTGACTGCGCGCATGATATCCTACCTGCATGCCGCAAGACAGCACGCGCCGTCTCCTGAAGGAGTTCGGAGTCGCGGTCACGACCTTCGAGGACGCCGCCGAGGCCGGGCAGGGTGAGGCCGCGCGGAAAGCCGAGGCGGTGCTGCGCGAGCATATGAAAGCGCTGATCGGGCTCGTGGAGCGCCTGTCCGAGCAGGCCGCCAAGCTCTAAGCCGCGCCGGTGCCGGCCCGGCGCATCGTCTCCCTCATCCCCAGCATCACCGAGATCCTCTTCGCCATCGGCGCGGGGGACCGGGTGGTGGGCTGCACCATCTACTGCACCCAGCCTCCGGACGGCGTCGCCACCAAGACGCGGATCGGCGGCGAGAAGAACCCCGAGCTCGAGCTGATCCGCGATCTCGGCCCCGACCTCGTCATCGCCAATGTCGAGGAGAACGTGCGCGAGCACGTGGAGACGCTGCGGGCCTGGGGCATCCCGGTCCACGTGACCTATCCTCGGACGGTCGCCGACGGCATCCGGCTGGTGGGCGAGCTGGGCGAGCTGCTCGAGGCCGGCGCCGGGGCGCGCGAGATGGAAGCGGCGCTGCGGGCCCGCTATGACGAGGTGCGCGCCGCGACGGCGGGCCGCCGGCCGCGCCGCGTCTTCTGCCCGATCTGGCGCAGGCCCTACATGACCATCAACGCCGACACCTACATCCACGACATGCTGGCGGTCTCGGGCGGAGCCAACGTCTTCGCCGGCGCGGCGAAGCGCTATCCGGAGATCACGCTGGCCGAGGTCGCGGCCACGGACGCGGAGGTGATCCTGCTCCCGGACGAGCCCTACCGCTTCCGCGCCGTGCACCAGGCCGACTTCGCGCCGTATCCCGATCTCCCGGCGGTGCGCGACGCACGCATGCACCTGGTGGACGGCAAGCTCCTCTCCTGGTACGGCCCACGCATCGCGGAAGCGCTGCGGGTGCTACCGCCCCTCCTCGCCTAGGTGATGGGGCGGCTAAGGGCCGGCTCGACCAAGCTCAGATCGAGAACGGGTGACGGGCGGGTGGTGCCGGGGTGGCCCTGCCCGCGCAGCGGAGTGGGCCCCCCGAGTCCGGTGCGCCGCTCGA
>JBBDXN010000137.1:66244-80242 GCA_040902305.1 Candidatus Rokuibacteriota bacterium
AAGAGCGGCGGTTCCGGCGAGCGGGTGACGAAGTCGCGCGGGCAGGGCCACCCCGGCACCACCCGCCCGCCGCGCGCACAGTCCACGGCGGCCGAGGGACGATCTAACGCCGGCGACGCTTCGCGGTCTTCTTCGCTGGGCGAGCGGAGCGGGCCGCCTTCTTCGGGGCGGACCCGGCCGCGGGGGCGCTGAGCTCTAGGATCATCTCGATCTCGACCGGGATGCCCGCGGGCAGCGAGCCCATGCCGACCGCCGACCGCGCGTGGCGGCCGCCCTCGCCGAACACCTCCACCATCAGGTCCGAGAAGCCGTTGATGACCTTGGGCTGCTCGCCGAAGCTCTCGACCGCGTTGACCATGCCGAGGACCTTCACCACGCGCTTCACCTTGTCCAGGCTGCCCAGCACCGCCCGGGCGGAGCCCAGCAGGTTGATGCCGACCTCACGGGCCACCTTGTAGGCGTCCTCGGTGGACATGTCGCGGCCGACCTTGCCGCGGGTGAGCGGCTGGCCCTCGACGCGGATCGGCCCATGGCCGGACAGGAAGAGCAGGTTGCCCACGCGCACGCCGGGGACGTAGTTGCCCATCGGCTTTGCGGGGGAGGGAAGCGTGATGCCGAGCTCCTTGATCCTGGCTTCTGCGCCCATGGCGGATCTCCTCGTGTGGGGGGTGCGACTACTCGGAGTAGCTCCTCCCGACGAAGTAGAACGCGGAGCCGTCTTCGTCGGCGCGCCAGACGATGGCTTCGACGTCCACCGGTGAGGCGCCGGGCGGCTCGAGGCGCAGATGCGCCGCGGTGCCGACCGGCATGAACGCGGCGGGGAGCGCGGCGTCGAGGCCAACCTAGGCCCCGAGCGCGCAGAGATTCAGCGTCTGGAGGCGCAGGAGCCCGTCCCCGGCGCGGACGGTGACCGGCCACGAGGCCGCCACGCGCGCATGCCGCCTGTGCTCCTGCACGGCGGGAAGTCTCCCACCGGGGCCCAGGCTCCACAAGGGCTTTTTTCGGCGCCCCCGCTCGTGTCAGAATGCATCCGGCTTTCGAAGCCGCCGCCCATGAGCCCCCCCGCGATCCCAGCGCCGGCCGCGACCCTGGTCCTCCTGCGCGACCGGCCCGCCGGCCCCGCGGAGATCCTGATGATCCAGCGCCACGGCAAGAGCAAGTTCGCGGCCGGGGACTACGTGTTCGCGGGCGGCAAGGTCGAGGCCGACGACATCCCCGACGACGTCGAGCGCTTCATCCGCGGGCTCACCCCGGAGGAGGCGAGTGCCCGGCTGGGGGGTGACCTCGCGCCCCGGCAGGCGCTCGGTTACTGGGTGGGCGCCATCCGCGAGGCGTTCGAGGAGGTGGGCATGCTCCTGGCCTATGACGGCCAGGGGGAGCTCGTGCGCTTCACCGCGGCGAACCGCGAGCGCTTCGAGGCACACCGCCAGGCCTGCCAGTCGGCCAACACCGCGTTCTTCGCCATGCTGCGCGCGGAGGCGCTCACGCTGGCCACCGACCGCCTGACGTACTTCGCGCACTGGATCACCCCGGAGGAGCAGCCGCTCCGCTTCGACACCCGCTTCTTCGCGGCGGCGGCGCCGCCGCAAGAGCCGGTGGTGGATGGCCACGAGATCGTGGCCCTGCGCTGGATGACGCCGGCGGAAGCCATCGACGCCTTTAAGCGAAAGGACATCACCCTGCGCCTGCCCACCATCAAGAACCTCGAGGTCGTGCAGGGCGGCGGCACGCGCGCGGCCGAGATCCTGGGGGCGCTGCGGGGCCGGGCGGTGCCCACGATCCGCCCCCGCGTGCTGCAGGTGGACGGCAAGCCCGTTCCGGTCCTCCCGGGCGACCCCCGCTGGTACTAGCCCGACGCGGCCTGCTATACTCGCCCGCGATCCCTTCCGTCGAGGAGGCTCCATCGATGCGTGTCGACCAGCTCGCCGTGCCGCTCGCGCCCGAAGACATCGAGCTCAAGAAATCCTGGAACCGTGAGTCGATCTCGCCGGAAGGCTGGCTGATCCCGCTGCCGGAGGCCTGCGTAGCCGAGCTCGACGAGGTGGCCGCCTCGCTGCGGGCCACCCCGCGCCCGGGGGACACGCTCCGGCCGGAGGACTTCTCCCTCCGCGCCTGCGCCGCGGTGATGGCCTCCGTGCGGGCGAAGCTCGAGACCGACACCGGCCTGGCGGTGGTGGACCGCTTCCCCGTCGAGCGTTACGACCACGCGGAGAACGTGGCCATCGGCTGGCTGCTGGCCTCGATGCTCGGGCAGCTCGTCGCCCAGAAGGCCAACGGCCTCCGGCTCTACGACGTCAAGGACTCGGGCCAGGCGCTGGGCTACGGGGTGCGCCGCTCCGTCACCAACCTGGGCCAGCCCTTCCACACCGACGGCGGCTGGCTCTGGAAGGCGCCCGCCTTCGTGGGCCTCTTCTGCCTCGAGTCGGCGCGGGAGGGCGGCCTGAGCCGCTTCGCCAGCCTGGTCACCGCGCACCACGAGCTGCGCCGTCGGCGGCCCGATCTGCTCGCGCGGCTCTACCGGCCGTTTCATTGGGACCGGCAGGGCGAGCACGCGCCGGACGCCGCGCGGGTGAGCCGCCAGCCGGTCTACGAGTACGAGGGCGGCACGCTCGCCTCGCGCTACTACGAGGACTACATCGTCAACGGCTCCCGGATGGCGGGCGCCGAGCTGGACGACGAGGGCCGCCAGGCGCTCGCGGCGCTGCGGGAGATCGTGGACGACCCCGCCAACTGGGTCGAGTTCCGCATCGAGAAGGGGCAGCTCCAGTACCTGAACAATCGCCAGTTCGCGCATAGCCGGACCGCCTTCGTGGACGCGGGGCCGGGGCAGGGACGCCACATGCTCCGACTCTGGAACCGCGACGAGGGCACCTGGCATCTCGAGGGCCGCCCCGTCGCCTGAGCGTCGTGCCGTCCGTTGACCGTCGAGACCGCGGTGTACTCCGGGCTGGTGGTGCTGCTCGCCTACTGGGTGCGCGGCATGGCCGGCTTCGGCTCCGGGCTCATCGCGGTGCCCCTGCTGACCCTCATGTGGCCGGTCACCCTCGTGGTGCCGATCGTGGTGGTGCTCGACTACCTGGGCTCGGCGAGCCAGGGCATCAAGAACATGCGCCTGGTGGCGTGGCACGAGCAGCTCGTGCTCATCCCGTTCATGGTGGTCGGGGTGGGCGTCGGCCTCTGGCTCCTCCACGCGGTCTCCAGCGCGCTCCTCGCCAGGCTCCTGGGCGGTTTCGTCATCGTCTACGCGATCTACCAGATGCTGCCGCTGCCTGAGCTTCGCGGCTCCCGGGTGGCCGCGACCTATTGCGGCTTTCTGGGCGGCCTGGTCGGCACCCTCTTCGGCACGGGCGGCCCCTTCTACGTCATCTACCTGAACCTGCGCGGGCTGGACCGGACCGTGTTCCGGGCCACCTTCGCGATGAACTTCCTGATCGACGGCGGCGTGCGGCTGGCCGCGTTCGTGGCCGCCGGGCTCTTCACCCGCCAGACCCTCGGCTACCTGCTGGCCGCGGTGCCCATCGCGGGGGCCGGGCTCTACGTCGGCGGGCGCATCCAGACCGGGCTCTCCCCGCGGGCATTCCTGATCGTGATCCGCGTGCTGCTCCTGGCCAGCGGCCTGGCCCTGCTCCTCAAGCGATAGGAGGCCCAATGAGACGCATCGCGTTCCCCGTGCTCGCGGCTCTGGCCCTGGCGAGCCTGTCGGCGACGGCCGTCGGGCAGGAGAAGTATCCGTCCCGCCCCATCGACTTCGTGGTCACCTGGGGCGCCGGAGGTGGCGCCGACGCGATGGCCCGGCGGCTCGGCGCCCTGAGCCAGCCCCTGCTCGGGGTGGCGTTGCCCGCGTCCAACGTGCCCGGCGCCTCCGGCAATACCGGGCTCGCCCAGGTGCTGTCGGGCAAGCCCGACGGCTACACGCTCGCCAGCTACATCCAGGACACCCTGATGACGCTGCCGATGGGCCTGGCGCGCTACAAGGTCGACGACCTGGAATGGATCACGCGCACCCCGGTCGCCGATTCCTTCCTGTTCGTGCGCGCCGACGGCCCGTTCAAGACGATCCAGGAGCTGTTCAAGCACGCGGAGGCCAATCCCGGCAAGCTGCGGGTGGGCGCCGCCGGCTTCGGCACGGTGGACGACGTCACGGTGCGCTTCCTCGGCAATCGCGGCTACCGGTTGGTCACGGTGCCGTATCCCAAGCCGGGCGAGCGGTACGCGGCGGCGCTCGGCGGCCACGCGGAGGTGCTCTACGAGCAGGCCACGTGACGATCCCAGTCACCCCCGACGTGATGAGAACCAGATTGGGGTCAGGTCTTACATTCATACATTTACGCTCGGGACGATCCAGCCCTCGAGTTCGCGGGCGGTGCGCTCTTCCTCGTCGCTGAGATCGGGCGGCCGGGCCAGGGATCGCGCGAGGTCCTCCGGAGCGTCCAGAGCCCAGTCACGGACCGCAGCGACCTGGCAGGCATCCTTGATCGGATACGGCTGGCGGCGACAGTCGACCAGGCTCGGCCAGAGCTCGGCGATCACGATGCTGTCGCGGCCCATCGCGGCGTCCCACGTGGTCTCGAAGGGCCAGAGGAGCGCGCGAGACGCCAGGGCGGGGTCGGTGAGCAGGCGATGGACGGCGGGCAAGCCCAGGAGCGTCTGCGAGCCGACCGCTCCGCGCGTGAAGAGCTTCCACGGGCTCTGGATGCGCCGGGCCGCCAGCCGCCGCTCGACGAGCCGGCCATCGCGGATGCGCGACGGGAACGGGCGCGCGCGCGTCGGGCTCAGGTGGTGGTACGCCTGACCGGCGGGATGACCCCAGAACGGTCCGTCGAAGCCACCCCCGAGCGCGGCCTGGATCTCGCGGTTCAGGAGCCCGGCGACCTCGAAGCGATTGTTCGTGCCGTTGGGCTCGTCGCGGATCATGGCGGCCAGCCGCGCGCAGAGCACCCGCCCGGCCGGCAGCCCCGCGTCGGCCGGGTAGCCGAAGGCGAAGTCGAATCCCAGCAGGGTGCGATCGGGCTCGGCCGCGAGCAGGGCGCGGATGCAGGCTTCCGCCTCGGGTCGCGTGCGGAAGTAACATGGATCCGGGCGCCACCCTCCGGCCCGCCCCCAGGCGATCCAGCAGCGATCGCGCGTCGGCCTGGCCGGTCCCCGGGTCGAGGCGGCGGACCAATCCGCGATGACGACCAGCGAGAAGCTCAGGGGGTGGGCGCCTTCAAGCGGCGCCGAGGCCCGCCTTCGGCGCGTTCACCAGCACCGCCATGTTCCCGTACGGGTGCTTGTTGTCGAGCATGAGCTGGTGACACTCGGGCAGCTCGTCGAAGCCGTACGTCTCGGACAGGCACGGGTCGACCTTCCCCGCGTCCACCAGGCGCGTCACGGCCAGCGCCTGCTGGTCGTTCGAGAGGTGGCTGCCCTGGAAGCGCTTCTGGCGCATCCAGTGGTAGCGCAGGTCGAGCGTGACGTTGTAGCCGGTGGTGCCCGCGCAGATGACGATCATCCCGCCGGTGCCGCAGACGAACTCCGAAGTGGGCAGGGTGGCCTCGCCCGGGTGCTCGAAGACTATTCTGGGACTGCTGCGTTCACCCAGCGCGTCCCAGATCGCCTTGCCGAAGGCCCGCGCGCCCTTGGCCCAGTTGCCGTAGGCCTTGCCGTCCTTGGTGTCCGGCATCACGCCCCAGTGATCGAACTGGGACCGGTTGATGACCCCGACCGCGCCGTGGTCCATGCAGAACTTCTTCTTGGCGTCGTCGGAGACCACCGCGATGGCCCGGCCGCCCTGCGCGCGCGTGATCTCGAGCGCGAGGCTGCCGAGGCCGCCGGTCGCACCCCACACCAGCACCACGTCGCCCTTCTCCACCGTGTGCGGCGCCCAGCCCATCAGCATGCGGTAGCCGGTGGAGGCGCAGAGCAGGAAGCAGCCCGCCGCCTCCCAGGTGAGCCGCTTCGGCTTGGCGAGGCACTGATGCGCCTGCGCGCGCGCGAACTGGCAGTAGCTGCCGTAGTTGGTCTGGTAGCCCCAGATGCGGGTGGACTCGGCCAGCATCGGGTCCTGGCCGGAGAGCACCCAGGGATCATCCGGGCGCCACCAGCCGCTGTGCACGATGACCTCGTCGCCGACCTTGACGTTCTTGACGTCCTTGCCGGTGGCCCATACGATGCCGGAGCAGTCGCTGCCGCCCGCGTGGAAGTCCTCCGGCTCGCCCAGCTTCAGGCGCTCCGCGATGACGTCGAGCGGCTGGCCGAGCGCGGCCCACACGTTGTTGTAGTTGATGCCCGAGGCCATCACGTAGATCAGCACCTCGTCGGGGCCGATGGTCGGCGTGGGCAGCACCTCGCGCTTCCACGCCTCCCGCGGCGGGCCGAAGCGGTTCTGCCGGACCGCGAACGCGTGCATCCGCTTCGGGACTTCTCCGAGCGGCGGCTTGTCACCCAGGTCGTAGAGATCTGCCATGAATGCCTCCGGGTCTATCTGCCCTTGAAGTTGGCGCGCTTCCGCTCGGCGGCGGCCTTGAGGCCGGCCTTGCGATCCTCGGAGAGCAGCGGGCCCGAGGCCTGCGCCGTCTCCCAGTCGAGCCACGCGCCCATCTCGCCGTAGTAGGTGCCGTTGATCGCCCGCTTGGCCGCCTGCACCGCCAGCGGGGCGTTGGCCGCGATCTCGCCGGCCAGCTCGGCCACGCGGGCCCCGAGCTCGCCCGCCGGGTACACCGCCTGCACGAGCCCGATGCGGAGCGCCTCCGCGGCGTCGAACCGCCGCGCGGAGTAAATCAGCTCCTTTGCCTTGCCGATGCCGACGGTGCGGGGCAGTCGCTGGGTGCCGCCCATGTCGGGCACGAGCCCGAGCTGCACCTCCGGGATGGAGAAGAGCGTGCCCTCGGCGGCCAGGCGCACGTCGCAGCAGAGCGCCAGCTCCAGGCCCGCGCCCATGCACGCGCGCTGGATCGCGCCGATGACCGGCACCCGGAGCGCCTCGACCGCGGAGAAGGACGCCTGGTGCCCCGCCAGGTGCTGGCGGATGCGGGCCAGCGCCTGGCCGGGGGACATGTCCTCGAGCGCGGTGCTGAGCGTCGAGCCCGCCTTCACGTCGAGGCCGGCGCAGAAGCAGCCGCCCGCGCCCATCAGGACGGCCACCCGCACGTCGGGTGCTCCGTCCACGATCCGGCAGGCCTCGCCGATGCCGTGCCACATCTCGTTGTCGAGCGCGTTCAGCCGCTCGGGCTTGTTCAGCAGGATGGTGGCGACGTCGCCCTTGATCTCCACCTGCACCTTGTCGGTCATCTCGTCCTCTCCTCCCTTACCACCCGCCCCCTCACCCTGCCCTCTCCCCTCAGGGGTTCTCGAAACCCTCTCCCCTCAGGGGAGAGGGCAGGGTGAGGGGGCCTGATGATGAGGGGGCCTGATGATGAGGGGTCCTGATGGTGAGGGGGCCTGGTGTCGAGGGGTGGTGGCTATCCGTTGAACGCCCGCACCATCGCGGGCAGGCGCGGATCGTTCAGATTCGGCTGGTACGGCTGATAGAGCCCGGTGCGATCCAGCAGCCCCTGGTAGCGCTCCAGGATCTTCGCGTGCAGGTTCTCGTAGGTCGCGGTCACCCCGTAGGTGTCGAGCATCTCATCGGTGATGAGGTCGGCCATGCCCTTCCAGTCGCCCTCCACGGACTTGCGGTGCAGCTTGCCGGTCAGGTCCTGCCATCCGTGCGCGGCCAGCACCGGCTCGTAGGTGCGAGTGGAGCCGTAGAAGGCGATCTGCTGCTTGACGGTCTGCGCCTGCGCGGCCCGCTCCTTCTCGCTGTCGCCCACCACCACGAAGGTGGCCGTCGCGTACGTGAAGTCCTGGCGCGAGCGGCCGGAGCGCCCGAGCCCCTCCTCCACCGCCGGGTGCACGATCTCGCGGAGGTACTTGGGGCTGTTGAACGGGTGCACGTGCATGCCGTCGCACAGCTCGCCCGCGATGCGGCACATGAGCGGGTTCACCGCCGCGATGTACACCGGGATCCTCGGGTGCTCGATGGGGCCCGGGTTGAAGAACGGCGTCATCACGTCGAAGGTGTAGAACTGCCCCTTGAAGCTGAGCTTGGTGTCGTTCTGCCAGCAGTCCCAGATCACGCGGATGGCCCGGATCGCCTCGGCCATCTTGGGCCCCGGCGACTCGAACTTCACCGAGAAGCGGCGCTCGTTGTGCGCCTTCACCTGGGTGCCGAGCCCCAGCGTGAAGCGCCCGGCCGACGCCTTCTGCAGATCCCAGGCGATATGCGCGGTGATCATCGGGCTGCGCGAGAACACCGTCGCGATATTGGTGCCGAGCTTGATGCGCGAGGTGGACGTGGCTGCGACGGCCAGGGGCAGATACGGGTCGTGCTGGGTCTCCGACGACCAGAGGCAGTCGTAGCCCATGGCCTCGACCTTCCGGGCATAGTCGGGAAGGCTCTTGAGGTCGTGGGTCAGCATCGACACGTCGAGCTTCACGGGCTGAGTCTACCTCACCCTCTCCCCTCTGGGGAGAGGGCCGTTCCACCCGTTTCGCGCGCGCGTCCCGTATAACCATACCGTGCCCCTCTACCGCGGCTGGCTCGTCGTCATCGCCTGCGGCATCATCGCGAGCTTCTCCTGGGGCCTCGGCTTCTACGGTCTCGGTGTGTACCTCCACGCGCTCAACCGCCTGCACGGCTGGTCCGCCGGCCTCATCTCGGTGGCGGTGACGGTCTACTACGCGCTCAGCGCCGTCTGCCTCGTTCTCATCGGTGGTCTCATCGACCGCCACGGTCCCCGCGGCGTACTCACCTATGGCGTCGTCACCATGGCCGCCGCCGTCGCCCTGCTCGGCCTGATCACCGTGCCCTGGCAGCTCTTCGCGGTCTACCTGGTGCTGGCGACCGCCTGGGCCTGCCTCAGCTTGACCGGGATCAGCAGCACGCTGCTGCCCTGGTTCGGCCGCCGCCAGGGTCTCGCGATGACCCTCGCCCTGACCGGCGCCAGCGTGGGCGGCATGGTGCTGGTCCCGATCATGGTGGCCCTCGTGCAGCGTCACGGCTTCCAGGTCGCCACCGCCATCGTGAGCGGGGCCCTGCTCGTCATCGGCCTGCCGCTGGTCCTCTTCGTGATTCGCGGCCGGCCCACCGCGGCGGAAGTGGCGGGTGAGATCCAGGGCGCCGGCGCGACGATCGCGCCGGGGGAGGGCACGCGGCAATCGCGGGAGTGGACGCGGCACGACGTCCTGCGCGTGCCGCTGCTGTGGATGCTGATGGTGCCCTTCGCCCTGTCCCTGGCCGCCCAGGTCGGCTTCCTCGTCCACCAGATCAGCGTGCTCGAGCCTCATGTCGGCGAGAGCCACGCCGCGCTCACCGTGAGCGCCACCACGATCGCGGCCCTGCTGGGCCGCATCGCGCTGGGGCTCTCGTCCGACCGCGTGGATCTGCGCAAGCTCTCCGCGGTCAATATCGGCGCCCAGGGCGTGGCCCTCGCGGCGATGGCCGCGTGGCCCTCGCCGGCGGTGATGGTGGGGGCCAGTCTCGTCTTCGGCCTGGGCGTCGGCAACCTGATCACGCTGCCGCCGCTCCTGGCCCGCGAGGAGTTCGGCCAGCGGTCGTTCGGGACCGTCTTCGGGCTGGTGGGCGCCGCCACGCAGGCGGGGGTTGCCGTGGGCCCCGGCCTCGTGGGACTGTTGCGCGACGCCCTGGGGAGCTACCAACCTGCGCTCTGGTGCCTGGTCGGGCTCGAGTGCATCGCGGTCGTCTCGGTCCTGTGGGGCGGAACCCTGCGGGAGGCTCCCGCGCGGACCAGTCGCTAGAACCGTTCACGAAGGAGGGTGCGATGGCCAGGAAGGGTACCGGGCTCTTGATGGTGTGGGCCGACGTTCCGGCGGAGAAGGAAGACGACTTCAACCGCTGGTACAACGAGGAGCATCTCCCGGAGCGCATGGCCATCCCCGGCTTCCTCGGCGGGGCCCGCTACGAGGCGGTCAAGGCGGGGCCGAGGCACCTCGCCTGCTACGAGCTCGAGAGCGCCGCGGTCCTGGACACGCCGGCCTACAAGAAGGTCCAGGCCAATCCCACCGAGTGGACGAAGCGCTCCGGGCCGGGGACCATCGCGACCACGTTCATCCGGAACGTGTACACGATGATCCACCCCAGGGCCCTCGGCCCCGCCGCGGCGGCCGCCGGCATGGCGCCGGCCCTCCAGATCGGGCGCATGGGCGTGCCGGCGGAGGCCGATCGCGAGTGGAACGACTGGTACAACACGGTCTACGTGCCCAATTACGAGAAGGTGCCGGGCGTGATCCGCGGCCGCCGCTACCGCGCGGTCGAGGGGCAGCCGACCTATCTCACGCTGTACGAGTTCGAGCACCCCCAGGTCTCGGAGAGCGCCGCGTGGATGGCCCAGCGCGACGCCTCGCCGGTGAACCAGAAGATGCGGGAGCACATGAAGCACGCGCCGGGCTCGCCGGGCATCTGGATGAAGACCTTCGAGCTTCGGTAGATTCATGGCGGCAAGCTACGCGTCCTGACCGGCGCCGGGGTCGGGCTCTTCTCTAGAGGGCGACCGACAGCCCCGCGTCCACGGTCAGGACCTGGCCGGTGATGTAGGACGCGGCGTCGGAGGCGAGGAAGATGGCGGCTCCCGCTGATAATAGAATGCCTCTCCCGACATTGAAAGTGACAGGAGGGCGCGCCGTGGCCACGAACGTACGCAAGGACTTCCCGGTCTTCGACTGCGACAGCCACATCGTCGAGCCGCCCGCGATCTGGGACGAGTACGTCCCGGCCCGGAGCCGCGCCTGGGTGAAGACGCAGTTCTGCTTTCATACCGACAGCGACCTGCTGTTCATCAACGGGCGCGTGGTCCCGGCCGCGCGTGAGCGCTCGAACGCCGCCGAGGTCGGCTGGGCGCGCTGGGACAAGAAGGAGGTGGGCAAGCTCACCCCCGGCACCGCCGCGTGGCAGCGGCAGTTCGGGCGCCTGCTCGGCTGTCGCGACCCGCAGGCGCGGCTCAAGGACATGGACGCGCTCGGCACCGACCAGGTGATGCTGTTCCCCACGTGGTTCGTGCGCCTCGCGCTGGTGCGCAGCGCCGAGGCGGCGGCGGTGCTGGCCCAGGCCTACAACAACTGGGTGCTCGACTACTGCGCCGCTGACCGGAGGCGGCTGTTCCCCTGCGCGGTCCTGCCCCTGCAGAGCGTCGAGGCGTCGATCGCGGAGCTGCGGCGCGCGGCCAAGCTGGGCTTCAAGGCGGCGGCGGTGCGCCCTTGCTTCTGGAACGGGCGCTATCCCACTTTGGCCGAGTTCGACCCCCTGTGGCGCGAGTTCGAGGCCACCGGGGTGGTGCTGGCCATGCACACCTTCCCCTCGCGCGAGGCGCTGACGCCCGAATGGGGCGAGCGCATGGCCCAGGCGCGCGGCCACTCGGGCCAGGGCCTGCTCTTCACCGACGAGTCGGTCGTCTATTCGCCCGGTCAGTTCGTGTCGAACATCACCGCGGCCATGGATCCCGCCATCGACGCCTCCGAGACGCTCGGCTTCCTGCTGGAGGCGATGACCTGGGTGACCGTGGTGGTGCAGACCGGCTGGCTGGAGAAGTTCCCGAAGCTGAAGGCGGCGGTGCTGGAATCCAATGCCTCGTGGCTCCCGCTGGTCCTGGCGCGCTGCTCGAACTTCTCGAACCTGTTCGCCTTCCAGCGCGACAACCGGCTCATCCGCGATCCGGTCGACGTGTTCAACGAGCGCTGCTTCATCGGCTTCGAGTCGGACGAGACGCTGGTCTACCGCCTGTGGGACGTGTTCCAGGACGTCGCGATCTGGTCGTCCGACTACCCGCACCACGATGCCGAGGACGCGTGGGACGGCCTGCACCACATGGCCGAGTTCAACGTGCCGGCCGCGGCGCAGCGGAAGCTGATGGGCGAGAACGCGCGCACGCTCTACGGCATCGAGCCGCTGATGGCGGTGGAGGAGCGGATCGAGGAGTACGCGCCCGCGATCCTGCCCTGGTAGCACCGCGCGGCCCACGATGCGGCAGGTGACGACGGTATCCGCCGGGCAGTCTCCCCGGCGGCTCGACGTCTTCGTGAGCACCCAGACCGCCCATCTCTCGAGGGCGTCCGCGCAACGGTGGATCGACGGCGGGCTGATCACCGTCAACGGCCGGCGGGCCAAGCCCGCCCAGCGGATCCGCCCGGGCGACGTGATCACCTGTCACGTGGCGGTGCGCGAGCCGCCGCCGGTCGAGCCCGAGCCTCTCGCGCTGCTCGTGCTCCACGAGGACGCGGAGGTCCTGGTGGTGAGCAAGCCGCCCGGTCTCGTGATGCACCCGGGCCCCGGCCACTGGACGGGCACCCTGCTCAACGCGCTGGTGCACCACGTCGGCCAGCGCGAAGGGCAGCGCGCCCGGCCCGGCCTGGTCCACCGTCTCGACAAGGGCACGAGCGGGGTCCTCGTGATCGCCAAGACCGACGCGGCCCACCGCCATCTCTCGCGTCAGTTCCGCGTTCACTCCGTTCACCGCGTCTACCTGGCGCTGGTGGCGGGAGCGGTCCGGCGGGGCGGGCTGATCGACCGGGCGCTGGGACGTGACCCCCGCGATCGGCGCCGGATCTCGACACGCTCCGCGGCCCCGCGGCGGGCCGAGACGGACTTTCGCGTGGCCGAGCGCCTCGGGCCCGATGCGACCCTGCTCGAGGCGCGCCCGCGCACGGGCCGCATGCATCAGATTCGCGTGCACCTGGCCTCGATCGGCCACCCGGTCATGGGCGACGCGAGCTATGGCGCGGCCCCGGCCGATCCGATGCTGGCGCGGGCGATGCTCCACGCCGCCGTGCTCGGCTTCGTGCACCCCGCGACCGGCGAGTACGCGGAGTTCCGCGCGCCGCTGCCCGCCGACATGGAGGCCGCGGTGGCGCGCTGTCGCGAAAGCTGAGCCCGATCGCCTGTTTCCTCTTGACAGCTTTCAACAGGCGGCCGCGCCGCGGCTCGGGGCGGCTGATGAAACGCGGGCTGAGCGCATCGCATCAGGCGCGTGATGCGCGTTCGCACGGCCGGGAACGATCAACCATGGCGTGCCCCGCGTTCGTGCGATGTGGACAGCCCCAGGCGTCGCGGAAACCGAGGTGTAGAGTCGTCCCACCAGAAGGGAGGACTCACCATGGAGATGCGCCGGCCGGACCTTCCCACGACGTTGCAGCCCACGTCGCCGCGGACTGCGGAGCTGGATCGCCTGGGCGACGAGATCGCCGATCTCTCGGCTCACCTCGATGCGGCGACCGCCCGCTTGCTCGATCTGATCCGCGAGTTCGACGCCCGGGGCGGCTGGAACACGGGCTTCCGCTCCTGTGCGGAGTGGCTCGCCTGGCGAGTCGGCCTTGCCCCGGGCGCCGCCCGCGAGCACGTCAGGGTAGCGCGGGCCCTCGGGACACTGCCGGCCCTGGCCGAAGCCCTGGCGCGCGGCGAGCTCTCCTACGCCAAGGTCCGCGCCATCACCCGCGTGGCGACGCCGGAGACCGAGGCCCGGCTGCTCGCAGTGGGCCGCGCGGGCACGGCGGTCCACGTGGAGCGCATCGTGCGGGGCTGGCGCCGCGTGGACCGGCAGGCGGAAGCCCGCGAGGCCACGCGCCAGCACGCGGGCCGCGCGCTCCACGTCTACCCGGATCAGGACGGCACCGTGGTGCTACGTGGGCGGCTGACGCCGGAGGTGGGCGCGCTGCTCCTGCGGGCCCTGGACGCGGCGCGCGAGACGCTGTACCAGAAGCGCCGCGCCACCGAGACCGTCGGGCCGCCCACGGATCCGGCCGTGGGGCCGCCGACCCGGGCGCAGCAGCAGGCGGACGCGCTGGCGCTGCTGGCGGAGACGGCACTGCATCACGCGCTCGATCCCGGGGCCCCGGGCGAGCGGTACCAGGTGGTCGTCCACGTGGACGCTGCCGTGCTGGCGGATCCGGAGGAACCCGGCCAATCCGAGCTGGAAGAGGGGGGCCACGTTCCCGCGGGAACGTCCGAGCGGCTGGCGTGCGACGCGAGCC
>JBBDXN010000138.1:0-15005 GCA_040902305.1 Candidatus Rokuibacteriota bacterium
CTCGTGTGGGCGTTCGCCGGAGACCGGCTGATGCTTTATAACACAGTCGTACTAGCGCTCGGGGGAGACGACCAGGTTGCTCGGCTTGCCCTGCAGGTAGTGCTCGATATTGGCCACCGCGGCCAGCAGGCCGTCGCGGATGACCTCGGGTGTCTGGCCCGCGTTGTGCGGCGAGCAGACCACGTTGGGCAGAGTCAGGATCGGATCGTCGGGGGCGAGCGGCTCCTGGTGGAACACGTCGAGCCCGGCGCCCAGGAGGCGTCGCTCGCCCAGGGCGGCGAGCAGCGCCTCGCGGTCCACCAGCGCCCCGCGGCCGGTGTTCACCAGGATCGCGGTGGGCTTCATCATCGCCAGCTCCTTGCGGCCGATGAAGTTGCGGGTCTCCGGGGTGAGGCGCACGTGCAGGCTGATCACGTCGGCCTGCGCGAGGATCTCTTCCTTGGAGGCCGGCTTGGCGCCGGTCTTGCGGATGCGCGCCTCGTCGCCGAGCGCGCTCCAGCCCAGCACGTTCATGCCGATGCCCCGGGCGATGGTGGCGAGCCGGCCGCCGATGGCGCCCATGCCGAAGACCCCGAGGGTCTTGCCCAGGCACTGGGTGAGCAGCTCGCGCGGCCAGCGCCCCTGGCGCATCTCCGCGTCGAGCGTGACCACCCGGCGCGCCACCGTGAGCATCAGGGTGAGCGCGTGCTCGGCCACCGCGAAGGCGTTGATGCCGGGGGTGTTGCAGACCGTCACCCCGCGCATGCCCGCCGCGTTGAGGTCGATGTTGTCGGTGCCGGTGCCCCACACCGAGACGATCTTGAGCTTGGGGCAGGCCGCGAACACCCCCTCGCTGAAACGGGCGTGGGCCCGGATGTTCAGCGCGGCCTGCGCGTCGCCGATCCGCCGGATGAGCTCCATCTCCTGATCGGCGCCGCGCTCGGTGAAGACGCGCACCGCGCCCAGGCGCTTCGCGCGCTGATGCCCTTCGCTGCCCTCGAAGACCGAGGGGAAGTCGTCCGGGGCGACGATCACGCGGGCGGCCCCGAGAACACCGCCTGGGCGGCGGCCACCCCGGCGCCCGCCTCGCTCCGGTAGCCGAGGTCGCGCAGGGTCATCTCGATTGCGGAGAGGGTGGGCAGCACGTACATGGGGCTCGAGGTGATGCCCATGTGCCCGACGCGCAGCGCGCTCGTCCGGATCTTGTCGAGGCCGGTGCCGATCAGGATGCCGTGACGGTCGCGCATGTGGGTGACCACCGTGGCCGGATCGACCCCGGCCGGCGTCTTGAAGCACGACACCGTGTTGGATACCAGCGGGGCGTCCGGGAACATCTGAAGCCGCATGGCCTCGAGGCCGGCTCGGAACGCGCTCCCCGCGACGGCGTGGCGCCGGAACCGGTGGGCGAGACCTTCTTCCAGGATGAGCCGGCTCGCCACGCCCAGCGCCTGCGTGAGATGGGTGGGGATCGAGACCGGCTGCCGGCGCGGGCTGCCGTCGGGGATGTGGCCGCCGCGGGAGGCCGGGATCCAGTTCTCCTTCCAGCGCAGGAGGTCGTACGCCCACGAGGTGGCCTTGTGCTTGCGGCGCTCCATCGCCTCCCAGGCGGCGGGGCTCACCGAGACGATGGCCATCCCGAGCGGCGCGGCGAGGCACTTCTGCGAGCCGGTCATGTTGAGGTCGATGCCCCACTCGTCGGTGCGGACGTCGAGGCCGGCCAGGGAGGACACGGTGTCGAGCAGGAAGAGCGCGCCGTGGCGCTTCACGATACGGCCCACCTCGGCGGCGGGGTAGGTGGCGCCGGTGGACGTCTCGTTGTGCACCATGGACACGACCTTGGGCTTCACGCGCTCGATGTCCTTCTCGAGCTTGACCAGATCGAGCGGGTGCCCCCACTCCACGGTGTGCTCGGTGACCTCGGCGCCCACGCGGACCATGATCTCGCGCATGAGCGAGCCGAAGACTCCCGCGACCACCACGAGGGCCCGGTCGCCCGGCTCGATCACCGAGACCGCGGAGGCCTCGAGCGAGGTGCGGCCCGATCCGGGCATCGCGATGACCTCGCCGCGGGCGGTCTGGAAGATGTCCCGCAGCGCGAGGGTCACCGGCTCCAGCACCTTGACGTCGAAGTTCAGGTCGTACTGGATGGTGGCCGGCTGGTTCATCGCCTGCACGACGGGGAAGGGCAGCTCCGTGGGGCCCGGGATCATGAGGATCGGCTGGGTCTGCGTCGCGCCCCACCGGATGGTGGAATCCATGAAGACTCCTTGTTCCGGCCGGAAGCCGGGCTAGGCGCTGGCCTCGGCCAGGCCGGTCTGCTTGCGTCGGATCAGGTAGAGGTTGCGCAGGTAGACGAAGAGACCCGCGCCCTGGCCGAGGATGAAGACGGGATCCAGTCGATAGATGGCGTAGATCAGCAGGGTGAGCCCGCCGCCGATGGAGAAGAACCAGAACGAGATGGGGATCACGCTCTCCTTCTTCCGCTCGGACGCGATCCACTGGACCAGGAAGCGCATCGAGAAGAACGCCTGGCCGAGGAGCCCGATGGACAGCCAGAACGGCTCCGACATCCAGAAGTGCGGTGACATCAGGATCGCCCCGTCACCATGATCGCCCCATCCCCATGATGATTCGACCTCCGTGCTAGAATCCAGCCACTCACATTATCGGACATGCCCCCAGGGCCGCAAGGAGTTTCGCTTTCCGTGCGAGGAATCGATCCGGCGCTGGTCGACGAAGTCTGGCGCGAGACCACGTCGTATCCGCCCGGGCGGGTCGACGCGGAGGCGCGGGACTTCCTGGCCCGGCAGCCGCACGTGGCCGCCTTCGCCCACTCGGTCACCCGCGAGCAGGATCCTTCCGTGCAGCGCGCCGCCCTGGGCCTCTGCTTCCTCCTGTTCAAGATCGTCGACCGCAGCCTCGGGCGGCCGTTTCCGGCCCTGGCCGAGTCCCGCATCCACGACGCCCACCAGGCCGCGACCGAGTGGCTGGAGACGCTCGAAGGCGAGGAGTCCGAGCGGGTGATCGAGGCGGTGAGCGCGCCCGGTCATCCGACCCTGCCCGCCTACATCATCTCGGTGTTCTACGGCAAGGAGGCGGAGGACTGTGACGAGCGGGTCCGCGCCGGCTTCGCGCTCATGCTGCGCACCCTGACCGACGCGCTCGACGTGGGCCGGGTCGAAGCCTGATGCCCCGCCTCGCGGTCGACGGCGTGTCGCTGCACTACGAAGAGGCGGGCTCGGGCCCGCCGCTCCTGCTCATCCACGCCTTTCCGGTCGGCCGGCGCACGAATGCGTGTCCCGCGTCCGGGGGCGAGGGGATCGAAACGGCCCCCTCTCGCTCGGCGCGGGCGAGGGTCGGGCTGAGGGTGGCGCCCTGTTCACGCATAGTCCGGCCTAGACGGGCTCGGTGGGGCCGGAGGTGATCGCGATGACGAGAGCTCCGGTAGGGCTGGTCACGGTGTGGACGCAGCCGGGCGGGCGACGCGCGTAGTTGCCGGCGGTGCAGACCCCGGCGTCGTCGGCCACGCTGCCCTCGAGGACGTAGATCTGCTCGTCGCCGATGTGCCGGTGGCGCGGGATCGTCGCGCCGCGCTCGTAGCGCATGAGGATGGCCTTGTGCGGCCCGTCTTCCCACAGGGTCTTCCAGAAGACGCCCGGGCGGCGCTCGACCCAGGGCACGGTGTCCGTGTTCACGAAGAAACTGACGGGCGGGATGGTCACGGGAGCGGTCTCCTTCCGGGCGATCTCAGTGCCCAGCCTCGCGCAAGGCCTGCTTGATGGCCGCGCGGAACTCCTCGATGGGCAGGGTGCCCTCGATCTTCCGCTGGTTGATGAAGAACGTGGGGGTGGCGCGCACGCCGGCCTCGCGCCCCTCGCGCTGGTCGGCCAGGACCGCGTCGCGGAACCGCGCGGTGTCGACGCACTCGGTGAACGCGCCGGCGTCGAGCCCCAGCCGCCGCGCGTAGCCGATCAGATCGTCACGGGAGAAGTCGGGCTGGGCCACGAAGAGCAGGTCGTGGTACTCCCAGTACCGGTCCTGGGCGCCCGCGCAGCGGGCGGCGATGGCGGCGGGCAGTGCGTTGGGGTGCGAGCGCAGGGGGAAGTCCTTGAACACGAGTCGCACCGTGTCCGGGAACTCGCCCTGCAGCCGGCGCAGGACCTCCTGCGCGCGCCGGCAGTAGGGACACTCGTAGTCGCTCCACTCGTAGATCGTGACCGGCGCAGCGGCCGGCCCCCGGGTCATCGCCTGGTCCGCGGTGAACCTTGGGGCTTCCTGCGCAGCCGCCGCGCTGGCCCACGCGGCGAGGAGCAGGCCGGCCGCGACGCGGAGGGTGTAGACTCGGCCGTGAGCCATGGGATTCATCATGCGGATCATCGGATACACCCTGGCCCTCTTGCTGGCCGCGAACGTGGTGCCGGGCATCCGCCTCGACGGCCTGACCTCGGCCCTGGTGGCGGGATTGCTGCTCGGCCTGGTCAACGCGATCGTGCGGCCGATCCTCGTGGTGCTCACGTTCCCGATCACGCTCGTGACCCTGGGCCTCTTCCTGCTGGTCCTCAACGCCTTCTGCGTCTGGCTGGTCTCCGCCTTCGTCTCCGGCTTCCACGTGGCCGGTTTCTGGCCCGCGTTCTGGGGCGCGCTGCTGGTGAGCGTCGTGAGCTGGATCCTCACCGCGCTGATCAGCGACCGGGGGCGGGTCGAGGTCATCAGGCGTCGGGACCGGTAGGCCCCCTCACCCTGACCCTCTCCCCGAAGGGGAGAGGGGAGGGGAAGGGCTAGGCGGCGCGGTCGGATTCGACCGACGTGATGATGTAGGTCCCGCTCTTGGCGTCCCGCTCCAGGGTCACGATCTTCTGCTTGGCCGCCTCCTCCAGGAGCTTCGAGAAGGTCGAGTAGCCGTAGTAGGACTCGTTGAACGCGGGGTTCTTGCGGATCATGGTCTGCTTGACCATGGAGCCCCACAGGGTGTCCTTGTTCTCGCGCTGCAGCGCCTGGATGGCCTCGATGAGCTGGGCGAAGGCCTCCGCCTTCTTCTCGGGCAGCCCGCGCAGGGCGGTCGTCTTCTTGGACTCCCGGATCAGGTCCTCGTAGAAGATGAACTCGTCGCAGTTGCCCACCAGGAGCTCGGACGAGGAGGACTTGACCCCGAGGCCGATCACGTAGCGATCGTTCTCCCGCAGCTTGGACACGAGGGGGGAGAAGTCGGAGTCGCCCGAGACCAGCGCGAAGCTGTCCACGTGCTGCTTGGCGTAGGCCAGGTCCATCGCGTCCACCACCATCCGGATGTCGGCGGAGTTCTTGCCGCTGTAGCGGCTCTGGGGCACGTCGATCAGCTCGATGGCGTGCTCGTGAAAGGGCCGCTTGTACTCCGCGTAGCGGTTCCAGTCCGCGTAGGCCCGCTTGACCATGATCTTGCCCTTCTCGACCAGCCGCTCCAGCACCAGCTTGATCTCGAACTGCTTGTACTGCGCTTCCTTGACGCCGCGGACGATGTTCTCGAAGTCCATGAACATCGCCAGCTTCCGATCATCACTCATGCTTCGCACCCTCCCGCACCCAGGGTCGTTCCGGCGCCGGTGCTCCAGGGCGGGCCCGTGCCCACCCCCTCGCCGAGCATCATTATAGGCCCACATTTGACAGGGGCGTGACATCGGCCGCGCGCCGGCGGTCTAGAGTGCCCCCGGAGGTGGCCGATGAACACGATCCGAGCGCTCATCCTGTGCGCGGGGGTGCTCCTGGCGATGACGGACGCCGGGCCGGGGGAGGCGGCCGGCCGCTTGATGGCGGTGGGGCAGGCCGCGCCCGAGATCACCGGCGGTCCCTGGATCAACAGCGAGCCGCTCTCGCTCGCCTCGCTGCGGGGACGCGTGGTCCTGGTGGAGTTCTGGACCTATGGCTGATACAACTGCAAGAACGTGATCCCGCAGTTGCGGGACTGGCACGCGAGGTACGGTGGGCAGGGGCTGACCATCGTCGGGGTGCACTCGCCGGAGTTCTTCTGGGAGAAGCCGATCGCGAAGGTCACCGCCGCCGCGAAGGAGCTGGGGGTGAAGTACCCGGTGGTCCAGGACAACGACTTCGCCATCTGGCGGCGCTATCGCAACTGGGCGTGGCCGGCCGCGGTCATCGTGGACAAGAAGGGCATCATCCGCTTCACTCACATCGGAGAGGGGGCCTACTCCGAGATGGAGCAGACGATCCAGCGTCTCCTGCTCGAGCCGTAGTGGGCCCACGCCGCGCTCCGGTTCTGATCTTCGCCGCGGTGTTCGCCGCCGCGGTGGTCCTGGCCGCGCTCGGCTATCTCTCGCTCCGCCGCTGGGAAGTCGCGGCGGAGCGGCAGCTCCGCGAGCAGGCGCGCGATATCGCGGTGATGGCGGCCGAGAAGGTGGAGATGGCGGTGGTCCGGGCCGAGCAGGACGCCATCGCGGCCCTGCAGGCGGCCGCGCTCGCGCCCGGCTTCGGGCCGGACGCGGTGGCGGCCTGGAAGGCGACCAGCTCTCTCTTCGACGCGGTCTACGTCCTCGATCGGCAGGGACGCGTGGTCTACCCGGTCGGGTGGACGCGCGACGAGGCGGACCTGATCACCGCGCTGCGGGCCGAGATCTCCCAGGGCTTCTGGGAGCGGGGCGGCCGCCGCCACGTGGAGGCGGGCGGCCACGTGATCCTGGCCGCGGTGCTCCAGGGCGCCGCGCGCGGCCCGCTGCTCGTCGCGCTGCGGCGGGACGAGCAGGCGCTGAGCCGCGACGTCCTCGAGAAGACGCTCGAGGGCGGAGACGGCAAGGGCGCCCTCGCGGTGCTCGACGGCCGCGGCAAGACGGTCTTCTCCTCGCGGCCGCTCGACAGCGAGGCGCCCGTGCTGACCGTGCCCTTCGGCGAGGCGCTGCCCGCCTGGCGCGTGGCCCTCTACCAGCCCGCGGGCCTCGCCCCGCGCGACATGGTCCGCCGCCAGGCGATGATCTTCATGGCCGCGTTCGCGCTGCTCCTGGTGGTGATCGCGGCGGGCCTGGCCGCGACGTACCGGCTCGTTCGCCGCGAGTCGGAGATCGCGCGGCTCAAGTCCGACTTCGTGGCCAACGTGTCGCACGACCTGAAGACGCCCCTGTCGTTGATCCGCATGTTCGCGGAGACCCTCGAGATGGACCGGGTGCCCGACGAGGGCCGCCGCCGCGAGTACTACGGTGTCCTCACGCGGGAGAGCGAGCGGCTCAGCCGCCTGATCGACAACGTGCTCGACTTCTCGCGAATCGAGAGCGGCCGCCAGCGCTACGAGATCGCGCCCGGGCCGGTGGAGCCGATCGTCCACGAGGTCGTGGAGAGCTTCCGGCATCCGCTCGTCCAGCAGGGCTTCACGATCGACGTCTCGATCGGACCCGAGCTGCCCGAGGTGCCCCTGGACGGGGACGCCATGAAGCAGGCGCTGGCCAACCTGCTGGACAACGCCATGAAGTACTCGGCCGATCGCCGGCACATCACGGTGGCGGCGCGCCGGGAGGGCGACGGCCTGGCGGTGGAGGTGGCCGACCGGGGCATCGGCATCCCGGTCTCCGAGCGGGCGCGAATCTTCGAGAAGTTCTATCGCGTCGGGCGGAGCGAGACGCAGGGGCGGCGGGGGAGCGGGGTCGGGCTGGCCCTGGTCAAGCACATCGTGGAGGCGCACCGCGGTCGCGTCACGGTGGACGGCCGCCCGGGCGAGGGTACCCGCTTCACCCTCCATCTCCCCCCTCTCCCCTCAGGGGAGAGGGTAGGGTGAGGGGATGCCCCGCATCCTGATCGTGGACGACGAGCCCGAGATGCTGCGCGGGCTGGAGGACAACCTCCAGTTCGAGGGCTATCAGACCGTCACCGCCGGCGACGGGAAGAAAGGGCTCGCGCTGGCGCTCTCGGAAGCGCCCGACCTCATCGTGCTGGACGTGATGATGCTGGGGATGAGCGGCTGGGACCTCTGCCGCGAGCTGAGGCGGCGGGGGCTCGACGTGCCGGTGATCATGCTGACCGCGCGGGGCGAGGAGGTGGACCGCGTGCTGGGGCTCGAGCTGGGGGCGGACGACTACGTCACCAAGCCGTTCAGCCTGCGCGAGCTGATGGCGCGCATCCGGGCCGTGCTCCGCCGCCCCGGCCCGCGACAGAAGTTCGAGGAGTTCGCGTTCGGCGCGGTGCGGGTGCACCTGCGGGCGCGGCAGGTGTTCAGGGGAGGGCGGGAGGTGCGGCTGACCCGGAAGGAGTTCGACCTGCTGCGCTACCTGGTGGAGCACCCGGGCGAGGTGATCACCCGCGACCGGCTGCTGGACGAGGTGTGGGGCTACGAGCGGTTCCCGACCACCCGCACGGTGGACACCCACATCCTGAGGCTACGGCAGAAGTTCGAGGACGATCCGGAGCGGCCGGCGCACATCCTCACCGCGCACGGTCAGGGCTACCGCTTCGTCGCGGAGAGGAGCGCGTCATGAGCGAGTCCGCGGAGGAGCTGGCCCGGCGCACCCCGCCCGGTCAGGTGCTGACCCGGAAGTGGCCCGTGCTCACCTACGGGCGCACCCCCCGCTTCGATCCGCGGACGTGGTCGTTCCGCTGCTCGGGCCTCGTGGAGGAAGAGGTGAGCTTCACGTGGGAGCAGCTCCTGGCCCTGCCGCGGGGCGAGGTCACCTGCGACATCCACTGCGTGACCCACTGGTCGCGTCTCGACAATCGCTTCGAGGGCGTGCCCATCCGGGAGATCATGCGGCGCGTCCGTCTCAAGTCGGAGGCGCGCTACGTCCTGATCCACGCCGATCCGGACTACACGACCAATCTGCCGATCGAGGATCTGGTGGACGACGACGTGTTGCTGGCCCTCAAGCACGACGGCCAGGATCTCACCCCGGAGCACGGTGGCCCGCTGCGGCTGGTGGTGCCCAAGCTCTACTTCTGGAAGAGCGCCAAGTGGCTCCGCGGCTTCGAGTTCCTCGACGTCAATCCGCCCGGCTTCTGGGAGATCAACGGCTACCACATGCACGCCGATCCCTGGACCGAGGAGCGCTACGCCGACCAGGAGACCAACGCGATGCAGAAGATGCGGGCCGAAGCCGCCCGCAAGCTCCGCGCGCAGTAGATTGAGAACCCTCGCCCCCGAAGGGGGAGAGGGCAGGGTGAGGGGGGTGCCCTGAGGGTCTACGCCCTGAGCGTCTAGGCCCCGAGAAACGCCCGCACGTGCCGGACGAAGTCCTCGGGGCGGTCCGCGGGCACGGTGTGGCCGGCGCCGGGAATCTCGACGAGGCGCCCGTCGGGCAGGCGCTCGGTCATCTGCTTGGCCACCTCGGGCGAGAGGATATCGCTCTCCGCGCCGCGCACGACCAGGGTCGGGCAGGGGATGCGCGCCAGCGGCTCCCACAGGTCCACCAGGTCGCGGCGGCCCGCGCGCATCATGTCGCGCAGCCCCTTGGCATACTTCCAGGTGAGTGCGCCGTCTGGCAGGCGCTTGAGGCCGTGATGGACGCGCTGGCGCAGCAGGTCCACGTCCTGGAGCGGGTTGGCGCGGCGGATGTACTCGACCGCCCACTCCTCGCTCTCGATCTGCTCGGGCGACTGGGCCATCATGTCGCGCACGCGCTGCAGGCCCGCGAGGGCGATGTCGGGGCCGATGTCCACGACGATCAGGCGCTCGAGCCGCGCCGCGTGGGCGGCCGCGTACTGGATCGCGATGCGCCCGCCCATCGAGTGCCCGAGGAGGGCGAAGCGGTCCAGATGGAGGCTCCCCGCGAAGGCGGCCACGTCGTCGGCCATGGTGGCCACGCGGTAGTCGTCGTCGGGCGCGGGGTCGCTGTCGCCGTGGCCGCGCTGATCGAGCGCGAGCACGCGCCGGCCGGGCACCAGGCGCTCGGCCAGGTGGTCCCACACGCGGGCATGGCCGGTGATGCCGTGGAGCAGGACGACCGGTGGGGCGTCGGCCGGCCCCCAGTCGAGATAGTGCAGCGTGATGCTGTTGACCCGGACGGTGCGCTCGAGGAAGGCCATGACCGAGGCAGTCTAGCTTAGAATGCTCGAAGCTGCCATGCCTTGGGGCGAATCGGACACCCGCGCCAAGCTGATCGACCCGGGCCTCCACGCCTGCGGGTGGACCGAGGATCTGATCCGGAGGCGGTGAACCCGTTCGCCAAGAAGGACGAGGATCTGCGCACGCCGGAGGAGTTGCTGGATGTCATCGAGGCGAAGGGGCGGGAGGTGGCGGAGGCGGTGACGGCGCTGCGCGCCTTGTCAAAGCGGGACGGCTGACGGTAGAGTGGGCCACCCCTCACTGCTAGCCCCTCACCCTGCCCTCTCCCCATAGGGGAGAGGGGGAGAAGAGAGCATAGACATGGCGACTTACGCGATCACGGACGTGGCGATCGTGCTGAAGCTCGAGGACGACGTGGCCATCGCCAAGAAGGAGATCCCGGCGGGCACCGTCCTGGAGGACGCGGGCGGCCGCATCGAGGTGAGGCAGGACATCAAGCCCGGCCACAAGGTGGCGCGCCGGGCGCGGCGGATGGGGGAGCTGGTGCGGCGGTACGGGCAGCCCATCGGCTTCGCCACCGCCGACATCGCGGTGGGTGATCACGTCCATACCCAGAACGTGGCGGTGGGCGATCGGCATCAGGAATACGAGATCGGCACCGACGTGCAGCCGGTGGCCTTCTACCCGCCCGACCAGATGCGCCACTTCGACGGGTACCTCCGGGAAGACGGGCGGGTCGGCACGCGCAACTACGTGGCGGTGATCTCGGGGGTCAACTGCTCGGCGAGCGTGAGCCAGTTCGTCAAGGACCGCTTCCGCGACGTGCAGAAGGACTACCCGAACATCGACGGGGTGCTGGCGATCACCCACAAGTCGGGCTGCGGCACCAAGCTCTTCGGCGAGGATCACATGGCGCTGCAGCGGGTGCTGGCCGGCTACGCCAAGCACCCGAACATCGCGGCCTACATCCTGATCGGGCTCGGCTGCGAGGTGAACCAGGCCGCGGTGATGGTGGACCGGCAGCGGATGGCCGCGCCCGGGCATCCGGAGCGCAAGCCCTTCGTGGTCAATATCCAGGAGGCGGGCGGGATCCGGAAGACGGTGGAGACCGCGGTGCGCGAGGTGGCCAAGCTGCTCCCGCTGGCCAACGCGATGCAGCGCTCGAAGCAGCCGGTGTCCGAGCTCACGCTCGCCACCAACTGCGGCGGGTCGGACGGGGCCTCCGGCATCACCGCGAATCCCGCGCTCGGCTGGGCGGTGGACGAGCTGGTGCGCTACGGCGGCACCGGCGTGCTCGCGGAGACGCCGGAGATCTACGGGGCCGAGCACCTGCTGATCCGGCGCGCGATCAACGAGGGCGTGGCCAAGAAGCTGATCGACCGCTACAAGTGGTGGGAGTGGTACTGCCGCGGCATCGAGGCGATGGACAACAATCCCGCCCCCGGCAACAAGGCGGGCGGGATCACCACCGTCTACGAGAAGTCGCTCGGCGGGGTCACCAAGGGCGGGACCACCCCGATGATGGACGTCTTCCAGTACGGCGAGCCCATCACCACCCGCGGCTTCGTCTTCATGGACACGCCGGGGCACGATCCGGTGTCGATCACCGGGCTCGTCGCGGGCGGCTGCAACCTGATCTGCTTCACCACCGGCCGCGGGTCGGTCTTCGGCTGCAAGCCGGTGCCGTCGATCAAGCTGGCGACCAACAGCCTCATGTACCGGCACATGTCGGAGGACATGGACATCAACTGCGGCGTGATCCTCGAGGGCACCCCGGTGCCCGAGGTCGGGCGGCAGATCTTCGAGGAGATCGTGGCGGTCGCCTCGGGCAAGCGCAGCAAGAGCGAGCTTTCGGGCGTCGGGGAGGAGGAGTTCGCGCCTTGGATCATCGGGCCTGTCATGTAGGGCGGGCCCCCAGGAGACTCAATTGCCAAACCCGGGAATGTATCGCGGCAACCGGCGCCGCAGGGAAGATCAGCGCAAGGCCAAGCTGGAGGCCAAGAAGGCGCGGAAGGCGGAGCGGCGGGACGAGCGGGCCCGAGATCGCGGAGCTACCCGAGCCGGGCGCCGGCGCGGTCATCGAGTTCGTGTGGTTCTCGCCGAGCAAGGGGCGAACCTTCACCACGAGCACCAAGGCCGCGCCGGTGGTGGACGGGATCGACGACTGGATGCTGGTCAGCGAGCCGCCGGCCGGCGACTAGCCGCGGACCGGGCTCCCCGGCGAGCTGGGCACCCTTGAAGAACGAGGTCCAGAAGCCTTCGTCGGTCACGGGGCGCGCGGGGCGGTCCGCGAAGCGCGCGATGCGGAAGCCGGCGCGGGCCCGCACGATGAAGCTGTAGAAGTGGACGAGTCCACCGGAGGCGAACTTGCCGTTGAAGATGATGTCGAGCGGCAGGTGCAGGAGCATGCCGAACACCCAGCCCCACACCCACTCGTTACCGGTCAGCCACGCGAGGGCTGCCAGCAGCCCCAGCAGCTCGTAGGAGTGCAGGACGAGGACGGCCCGCTGCACCTTGCCGCCGATATAGTACCGGAGGAAGCTCGCGGGACGGAGGTCGCGCTGACGCTCGAACAGCACGTAGTCCACCACGTGGTCGAGGTCGATGAGGAAGCCGCCCGCGGCCAGCCCGGCGGTGAGGGCCACGCTCTCCGTGCCCGCGTAGACGCCCGCGCACGCGACCGCGGTGGTGACGAGATGGCCTCCGGGGCTCATGGCCGGCCTGTCAGCGAGCGAACGGATCGCCGCGGCGGCGGATGCGCACCGGCACGGGTGGCCGGGACGGCACCAGCCACCCGAGAGGCACGCTATCGATCAGGTCCAGGAGACGCTGCCCCAATCGCTTCAGCATGTGCACTGAGAGGAGCAACTCCGATGCCAGGCTCGCCGTACCGGAAGGTATTGAATTATCGAGTGGGCTCAGGTCGACGGGCGGCACGCCGGCCAAAACAGGGTGTAACGAGGACCAAAATGGGGAGAACTTGGGGAGGCGTCGAGGCATGAGCCGGCCACCGAAGACCACCGTGACCGGGTTCGAGGAGATCGTGAGGTCCGACCCCTCGGTCTGGGCGATCCAGACCTCGGGCGCCGGCCCGCCGGGCCGGCTGCCGTTGACGGCGGAGATGCTCCTCGAGCGGCCGAGCGGCGACATCTTCGGCCTCACCCAGAACGCGGGTATGGGCTGGGACCCGCGCGAGCTGGGCCGCCCGCAATTCCTCATGCTCTCCACCCAGGGCGGCATTCGCGCGGCCGACGGGAAGCCGATCGCGCTCGGCTATCACACCGGCCACTGGGAGATCGGGCTGCTCATGCAGGCGGCGGCCGAGGAGCTGGCGGCGCTCGGCGGCCTGCCGTTCGCCGCCTTCTGCTCGGATCCATGCGACGGCCGCACCCAGGGCACGCCGGGCATGATGGACAGCCTCGCCTACCGCAACGACGCGGCGATAGTGCTCCGGCGCCTCGCGCGCTCGCTGCCCACGCGCCGGGGCGTGCTCGGCGTGGCCACCTGCGACAAGGGGCTGCCCGCCATGATGATGGCGCTGGCCGCGCTGCGCGATCTGCCCTGCGTGCTGGTGCCGGGCGGTGTGACCTTGCCTCGCACCGACGGCGAGGACGCGGGCACCGTGCAGTCCATCGGGGCGCGCTTCGCCCACGGCGAGCTCACGCTGGAGAAGGCCGCCGACCTGGGCTGCCGCGCCTGCGGGTCGCCCGGCGGCGGGTGCCAGTTCCTCGGCACCGCGGCGACCGCGCAGGTCGTCGGGGAGGCGCTCGGGCTCTCGGTGCCGCATGCCGCGCTGGCCCCCTCGGGACAGCCGGTCTGGCTCGACATGGCCCGCCGCTCGGCGCGGGCCCTCGTGTTGCTCGCCGCGCGCGGCCTCACCACTCGCGACATCGTCACCGACGCCGCGGTGCGGAACGCGATGATGGTGCACGCGGCGGTCGGCGGATCCACGAACCTGCTCCTGCACCTGACCGCGGTGGCGCACGCCGCCGGGCTGCGGCGCCCGGTGGTGCAGGATTGGATCGACGTCAACCGGCAGGTGCCGCGCCTGGTGGACGTGCTGCCGAACGGCCCGCGGAATCACTCGACCGTGCGCGTCTTCCTGGCCGGCGGGGTGCCCGAGGTGATGCTGCACCTCCGCCGCGGCGGGCTCCTGGACGAGACCTGCCTGACCGTCACCGGCGAGACCCTGGGCCGGGCGCTCGACTGGTGGGAGGGCTCGGATCGGCGCTCGGCGCTCCGGGACCGCTTGCGCGCCCAGGATGGCGTGGACCCCGACGACGTCATCATGGATCCGGCGCGGGCGCGCGAGCGGGGCCTCACGAGCACCGTGACCTTCCCGCGCGGCAACCTGGCCCCGGAGGGCGCGGTGATCAAGAGTACCGCCATCGATCCGTCGGTGGTGGACCCGGACGGGGTGTACCGGAAGACTGGGCCCGCCCGCGTGTTCACCACCGAGCGCGCGGCGATCGCGGCCATCAAGGGCACCGGGCCCTCGCCGATCAAGCTGGGCGACGTGCTGGTCCTCATCTGCCGTGGCCCGCTCGGGGCGGGGATGGAGGAGATCTACCAGATCACCTCCGCGCTCAAACACCTCTCCTGGGGGCAGCAGGTGGCGGTGCTGACCGACGCGCGCTTTTCCGGGGTCTCCACCGGCGCCTGCATCGGCCACATCGGGCCCGAGGCGCTGGCCGGCGGGCCGATCGGCCGGCTGCGCGAGGGTGATCTCGTGCAGATCGTGGTGGACCGGCTGGGTCTCACGGGCAGCGTGGATCTGGTCGGCACCGAGGGCCAGACGTTCGACGCCGCGGAGGGCGCGCGGATCCTCGCGGCGCGCCCCCCGCGTCCCGACTTGGCGCCCGATCCGGAGCTGCCGGACGACACGCGGCTCTGGGTCGCGCTCCAGCAGGCGGGCGGCGGCGCGTGGGGCGGCTGCGTCTACGACGTCGACGCCATCGTCGCCCGACTGAGCCACCCCTCACCGTGAGCCACCCCTCACCCTGCCCTCTCCCCTGAGGGGAGAGGGTGCCGAGTCAACCCTCTCCCCCGTCGAGGG
>JBBDXN010000139.1:0-42804 GCA_040902305.1 Candidatus Rokuibacteriota bacterium
CGCGCGGGCGCGCGTGCCTGCGACGTGGCGAAGCCCGCCGAGGCCCGCGCGCTCGCCGAGTGGACGGTGGCCCAGTACGGCCGCGTGGACGTGCTCGTCAACAACGCGGGCCACTCGAGTAAGGCGCGCAACGTCCGCTGGGTCGACCAGGACGAGTGGGACAGCGTGCTCGCGGTGAACCTGACCGGGGTCTACGCCCTCACCCAGGCGGTGCTGCCCGGCATGATCGCGCGGGGCGGCGGGACCATCGTCACGATCAGCTCGCTCGCCGCGCTCAAGCCCGGCCTGATCGGCGGCGCGCCCTACGGGGCGGCCAAGGCGGGCGTGCTCAATCTCATGGGCCACGTGCACAACGTGCTGCGCGAGAAGGGCATCCGCGCGACCACCATCATGCCCGCCGAGGTGGACACGCCGATTCTCGACAATCGTCCGCTCGTCCCCGACGAGAGGGCGCGCGCCACCATGATGCAGGCCGAGGACGTGGCCCGCGCGATCATGCTCTGCGTGACCCTGCCGGCCCGCACCGTGATCGAGGAGATCGTGATGAGCCCGACGATCCTGCGCGACCAGAGCGCCGACCTCAGGACCGCCCGCGACCTCGGCGCGCCGTCGGGCGCACCGTAGCCGCGCGCCCGGCTCAGTCTCCGCTCGAGCTCGTCCCCATCGACGCCTGCTGGACGTGGTTGCGGAAGCCGATCGGATCGCGCACGCGCCGGAAGACCTCGCGGGCGCCCCCGGTGCCGGTGACGATGAGGTCGCCGTAGTTGAGCATGCGGGCGATGAGCCCCTGCTGCACGCCGATGGACTCCACCTTGGAGAGCAGCAGCTCGGTGGTGTAGCGCGAGATGAGCCCCACCTTGAAGATCAGGCGCGAGGTGGTGACCCCGAACTCCGAGGTCATCACCTCCACGTAGTGGACGAGCCCCCAGACGAGCCCCACCAGCGTCACGGCGCCGCCCAGCATCCAGAGCCACGGCGGATCGGGCGCCGACCAGAGCAGGGCCATGAGGACCACCCCGGCCAGCACCATCACCCCCGACTTGACGAACAGCACCCAGTGCAGCCGCGTCTTGTACACCACGCGCTCACTGGGCAGCAGGTGCCGCTCCACATACCCCACGGCCCCAGCCTACGACGGGGTCAGGTCTTACATTCCGACATTTCTGAGCGGTGCCTCCACGCGAAATGTCGGAATGTAAGACCTGACCCCATCTAGCGGTAGTCGCGGTGCCAGAGGTCGACGTATTCGGTCGCGTTGCGCAGGATGTCGGCGAGCTCTCCGGGGCTCATCTTGCGCACCGGCTTGGCGGGCACGCCCATGACGAGCCAGCCGGCCGGCACCACCTTGCCCGGCGGCACCAGCGCGCCCGCGCCCACCTGCGCGCCCTCCTCCACCACCGCGCCGTCCAGCACCACCGCGCCGATGCCGATGCGGGAGTTGTTCATCACGGTGCAGGCGTGGACCACCGCCCGGTGGCCGATCGTCACGTTGTCGCCCACGATGCACGGGAACTCCGGGGTGACGTGCAGCACCGAGTTGTCCTGGACATTGGAATTGCGGCCGAGCTTGACGTAGTTGTCCTGGTCGCCGCGGAGCACCGTGAACGGCCACACGCTGGCCCCCGCCTCGATGGTCACGTCGCCGATCACCTGGGCGGCGGGATCCACGTAGGCCTCCGGGTGCACCCGGGGCTTGCGGCCCGGCACCTCGCGGATCATGGGCGGCCTCTCACTTGCCCGTCCACTGCGCCTTGCGCTTCTCCATGAACGCGCGCACTCCCTCGCGGAAGTCCGCGCTCATGTAGGTGGTCGCGATCAGATCCTCGTCGTCCGGGAGCGCGCGGCTTGCCGCGAGGCGCCGGATCGACTCCTTGGTGACCCGGAGCGTGATCGGCGCGTGCTCGGCGATCTGATGGGCCAGCGCGGTCACCCGCGCCGCGATCTGCGCGGCGGGCACGATCTCGTGCACGTAGCCCGCTCCGTGCGCCTCCTCGGCGGTGAGCAGGCGCGCGGTGAAGATCAGCTCCTTCAGCCGCGACGGCCCGAACACGTCAACGAAGCTCGCGTAGGCCGCCATCGAGAGGCAGTTGCCGAGGGTGCGCGCGATCGGCGCGCCGAAGCGCGCGTCGGGGGTGGCGATGCGCAGGTCACACGCGGTGGCGATGCGGAAGCCGCCCCCCACCGCGAAGCCCTCGACCTGGGCGATGACCGGCTTGCGCACCGACTCGAGCCGCGCCATCCGCTTGTCGCCGTCCCGCTCGTAGGCGATACCGTCCTCGGCCCGGTCGAAGGCCTTGAACTGGCTGATGTCGGTCCCCGCCACGAAGGCCTTGCCGCCGGCGCCGCGGAGCACGAGCACCCGCACCGAGTCGTCGGCGTCCACCTCCTCGCACACCTGGGAGAGCCGGTCGTACATGCCCCAGGTCATCGCGTTGCGCGCCTCGGGGCGGTTGAAGGTCAGGATGACCACCGGCCCCTCGCGGGTCACCAGCGTCTCGTCTTGCGTCGGCACGGCGCGCGCCCCCCTCGCTTGCGGCGATGTGAATCGCCGCATCGTAACACGCCGGCTCCGCTTTGTCGGAGCGGGCAAGTCGCGTAGCATCGAGCGCGTGGCGCCGCCCGCGGGCCTCATCCTCGACTACGGCAATGTGCTCACCCACGCGCAGGATCAGACGTGGATGGACGGGGCCGCGCGCCGGCTCGGCGCCGACACCGCGGCCTTCCGGGCCGCCTACTGGCAGCATCGGCACGCCTACGACACCGGCCTCTCGGCCGCGGAATACTGGCCGCGCGTGGTGGCCGCGGCGCGGCCCGGCGCCCTAGCCCCGATCGATCTGGCGTGGCTGATCGCCTCCGACGTCGCCTCGTGGAGCGCGTACCACGACGAGGTCTGGGCGCTCGCCGCCGACTTCCGCGCCGCGGGCGGCCGCACCGCGTTTCTCTCCAACAGCGGCCCGGAGGTCATGGCGCGCGTCCGCGCGGACCATCCGCTGGAGGCGCGCTTCGACGCGGTCGTGATCTCCTGCGAGGTCGGCCTCGCCAAGCCTGATCCCCGCATCTTCCGGCTCTGCCTGGAGCGGCTCGGCCGGTCCGCCGCCACCGTCCTCTTGGTGGACGACCGCGCGGACAACGTCGAGGCCGCCGCGCGGGTCGGGCTGCAGACCCTCCAGTTCGAGGGCCCGGGCGCGCTCGAGCGATTGCGGGCCCTGATCCGCTAAGCAGCGCTCCCGCGCGCGGGTCACCAACCTGGGAAATTCCCTTCTAGGCATGGGGGAATACTTCCAGGCGCAATCATTGCGGAGCCCATCTAACGCCGCGATTCGCCGCGGCTTCCGCCGTGGCGTGGCTCTTGCGTCGGCGAGTGGTCCACGCGACCCCGAGAGGAGATACACATGAAGCGATTTGCGATGGTGGTTGCACTCAGCGCGGCTCTTCTGCTCCTAGCCGGGCGGACAGACGCGCAATGGCGGTACACCGACGACAACGGCGCGAGCAAGATCACGCAATACAAGCTCCATGTGCCCGCGCCGTACCGCGACGCGGCCGAGTGGGTCGGGCCGATCGGGATCGGAAAGCCTGCCTTGAGCGCCGACCAGATCCGGGCGGCCCAGCGCTGGGACGCCATCCAGCGGATCGTGGCCGCCGAAGCCGGGCTCTTGCAGTTCAAGACCGCAGCGGCCCCGGCGGCGCCGCGCGTGGATTCCGGCGCGGCCCGCAAGCCCATGGCGACCATGTGCATCGCGGGCGAGCTACGGGCCATGACCTCGCCGGGCAGCTGGAGGGTGCTCGGAGGGTGCGGCTCCGGCTTCGCGACGGGCTACGGGACGGACGGCTACGGAACCGTGGGCGGCTTCACCACCAGGTGACCCGCGACTAGGTGCGATTGTCGGCGGCCAGCGCCCGGGCGGCCGCCTCGATGGCCTCGACGATGAAGTGATACCCGGTGCAGCGGCAGAGATGCCCGGCCAGCATCTCGCGGATCGCCCCGCGCGAGGGCGCGGGATCATCGCGGAGGAACGCAGTCGCGCTCATGATGATCCCGGGCGTGCAGTAGCCGCACTGCAGCCCGTGCTTGGCCCAGAAGGCTTCCTGGATCGGATGGAGCCCCTCCGCGGGGGCCAGGCCCTCGATCGTCTCGACCCGGTGGCCATCGGCCTGGACCGCGAGCATCAGGCAGGCCCGGACCGGCTCACCATCGAGCAGCACCGTGCAGGCCCCGCATACCCCGTGCTCGCAGCCCACGTGGGTGCCGGTGAGATCGAGGTCCTCCCTCAGGAAATCCGCCAGGGTGCCACGCACCTCGACCGGGCGCTCGTGCTCCTGACCGTTCACGATCACCCGGATCGACTTGATCACGCGCCCCCTCCGCACCGCGCGAGCGCGGCGGTCAGGGTGCGCTCGGCCAGGGTGGCCGCGACCCGCCGCCGGTACGCCGCGGTCGCGTGGATGTCGCCATCGGGTGAGAGCCCGGCGGCCGCCGCCCGCGCCGCCTCGCCGATCAGCGGTGGCGTCGGCGCGCGGCCCTCCAGCGCCCGCTCGGCGGCCACGCCGCGGACCGGCGTCCCGCCGGCGCCGAAGAAGGCCAGCCGCGCGCGGGCCACCGTGCCGTCGGCGGCGCGCGTCAGCACCGCCACCACGCCCACGAGGGCGAAATCGCCATGGCGGCGCGACACCTCCGCGAAGCCCCAGCCCGCGCCGGCCGGCGGCAGCGTGAAGCGCACCGCGGTGGCCAGCTCGTTGCCGTCGAGCGCGGTGGTCAGCGGGGCGCGATAGAAGCGATCCGCCGGGATCATCCGCTCGCCGCGGGGCCCGCGGGCCACCACGACACCCTCGAGGCAGAGGAGCACCGCGGGCAGCTCCGAGGCCGGATCGGCGTGGACGACGTTGCCGACCACCGTGCCGCGATTGCGGATGGGCGGGTGCGCGACCGCGCGGAACACCTCGCTGAAGAGCGGCGATCGCCCCGCCGCCCAGCGCTCGAGCGCGCGCTGCCGGACGAGGGCGCCGATCTCGAGGATGCCCGAGGCCTCGCGGATGCCGTCGAGCCCGCGCAGTCGGTTGATGTCCACCAGCAGGGCCGGCCGCGCCAGCCGCAGCGCCAGCATGGGGATGAGGCTCTGGCCGCCGGCCAGCACCTTGGCGTCGTCGCCCCCGGTGGCCAGCGCGCCGATCGCCTCGTCCAGCGTGGCCGGCGCCACGTAGTCGAACGGCGCGGGCTTCATGCGGGCCGGCCTCCCCTCGCCGCCGCCTGGTCGAGCAGATCCAGGACCACCGACGGCCCGAGCGGGGTGCGGGTCACGCGCACCCCGAAGGGCTGGAGCGCGTCCTCGACCGCGTTGGCGATGGCGGCGGGCGGCGAGATCGCCCCACCCTCGCCGATGCCCTTCATGCCGAGCGGGTTCCGCGGCGACGGATACTCGAGATGCACGGTCTCGATGGCGGGCAGCTCCATGGCGGTCGGCACCAGGTAGTCCATGAAGGTCCCGGTCAGGAGCTGGGCCTGCTCGTCGTAGACCATCTCCTCCAGGAGCCCGCCACCCACGCCCTGGGCGACGCCCCCGTGGATCTGGCCCTCCACGATCACCGGATTGATGACGGTGCCGCAGTCGTGGGCGACCAGATAGCGCAGCAGCTTCACCGCGCCGGTGCCCGGGTCCACGTCCACCACCGCGACGTGGGTGGCGCTCGTGTAGGTCACGGTGGGCTGGTGGTGATAGACGGTCGCCTCGAAGTCGGGTGACGCCACACCGGGCCTGGCGAACGTCGGGATCGCCGCCCGGATCACCCTGGCGAGCGGGGTGGCCGAGCCCGGCGCGCCGCGCACCGTGACCACGCCGTCGGCCAGCTCGATGTCGGCCGGCGCGGCCGCGAGCAGCGCCGCCGCCGCCGCGACGAGCTTGTCCTTCACGCGGCCCGAGGCCTCGTGGATGGAGCTGCCCGCGTTGACCGCGCTGCGGGAGGCGAAGGTGCCGACGCCGAACGGGATCGCCGCGGTGTCGCCGCCCACGATGGTGACCCAGTCGAGCGGGATGCCGAGGGCGTCGGCCGCGATCTGGGCGAACGAGGTCTCGTGCCCCTGCCCCTGGCAGCAGGCGCCGGTGGCCACCACCGCGTGACCCGAGGCGTCGAGGCGCACGGTGGCGCCCTCGTAGGGCCCGATCGCGGTGCCCTCCACGTAGCTGGAGATCCCGATGCCGCGATGGATCCCCTGTTCGCGCAGCCGCGCCTGCTCGGCGCGCAGCGCCTCGTAGCCCACCGCGCGCAACGCCGCCTCGAGCCCGGCCTTGAAGTCGCCGCTGTCGTAGACGAGCGGGTTGCCGTCGCGATACGGGATCTGCAGCTCGTAGGGCAGGTCGGCCTCCGAGAGGTAGTTGCGCCGGCGCAGCTCGGCCGGATCCATGGAGAGCTCCCGCGCGAGGCAGTCCACGATGCGGTCCATGGCGAACACGGTCTCGGGCCGGCCCGCGCCGCGGTAGGGCGCGTTCGGCGTCTTGGTGGTCACCACCCCGCGGCACTCCACGTCGAGGCTCGGCACGCGATGCGGGCCCAGCAGGTGGGCGACGGTGTTGTACGGCAGCACGATGCCCCAGGAGTTGTAGGCGCCCAGATCCACCCAGATCCGGTCGCGCACGGCCAGCATCGTGCCGTCGCGCCGGGCCGCGATCTCGATGTCGTGCACCTGGGCGCGCGCGTGGGCCGAGCCCATCATGTGCTCGCGCCGGTCCTCGGTCCACTTCACCGGACGGCGCGTCGCGATGGCCGCGGCCGGGATCAAGAGATCCTCCGGGTAGCCGTTGGCCTTGGTGCCGAAGCCGCCGCCGACGTCCGGGGCGATGACGCGGATCTTGTGAGGCGGCAGCCCGAGAGCCGCCACCAACCCCTGCTGGACGAAGTGGACGACCTGGGTGCCATTCCACGTGGTGAGCGCGCCGTCGCGCGGATCCCATTGGGCGACCACTCCGCGGGTCTCGATCGGCATGCCCACGTAGCGCGGAATCGTGAAGCGCTCCCGCACCCGCGCGTCGGCCTGGCGGAAGGCCGCCTCGACGTCGCCGAACCCGGTCTTGAACGAGAGCGCGATGTTGTCGCCCCAGTCCGGGTAGAGCACGGGCGCGTCGGGCCGCGCGGCCGCCTCCGCGTCGGCCAGCACCGGCAGCGGCTCGTAGTCCACCTCCACCAGCTCGCAGCCGTCCTCGGCCACCGCGCGGCTTCCCGCCACCACCATCGCCACGATCTCGCCCACGTGTCGCGCTTCGTCCCGGCACATCGCGAGCTGGTGGGGCTGCTTCATGGTCACGTCCACCCGCGCGGCCAGGCCGGGCGGGATCGCCCCGAAGAGCGGCAGCGGCTTCATCCACCGCTCGAGATCGGCGAACGTGAACACGCGAGCCACGCCGGGCAGCCTCTTGGCCGCCTCGGTGCGGATCGCCACGATCCGGGCGTGCGCGTGCGGGCTCCGCACGAAGGCGGCGTGGAGCATTCCCGCCAGCTTGATGTCGTCCACGAACCGCCCCTCGCCGCGGAGGTATCGCGGGTCCTCTTTGCGTCTTACCGATGCTCCGAAGTACTTGGCGCCCATATCGGCCCTAGCCGCCCAGATAGGCCTTCTTGACGTGGTCGTTTCGCATGAGGTCGCGGGCCGGGCCTTCGAGGGTGATGCGGCCGGTTTCCATGACGTAGGCGCGGCCGGCGAGCTGGAGCGCCATGTAGGCGTTCTGCTCCACCATCAGCACCGTGGTGCCCTCGCGCTGGATGCCCGCGATGATCTGGAAGACGGTTTCGGTCACCGTCGGCGCCAGGCCGAGCGAGGGCTCGTCGAAGAGGATGAGCCGCGGGCGGGCCATCAGGCAGCGGCCGATGGCGAGCATCTGCTGCTCGCCGCCCGAGAGCGTGCCCGCGGGCTGGCGGCGCCGCTCGGCCAGGATCGGGAAGTGGCCGAAGATCCGCTCCTGGTCCGCGCTCACCTGGGCCGCGTCGCCACGGACGTAGGCGCCCATCTGGAGGTTCTCCCCCACGGTCATGTGCGGGAACACCCGGCGGCCTTCCGGGCAATGGGCGATCCCGCGCCGCAGGATCTCCTGGGGTGCCAGCCCCTGGATCTCGTGCCCGTCGAACAGGATGCGCCCGGCGGAGGCCCGGACCAGCCCCGAGATGGTCTTGAGCGTGGTGGTCTTGCCCGCGCCGTTGGCGCCGATGAGGCAGACGAACTCGGCGGCTCCCACCGTGAGCGACACCGAGTCGATCGCGGTGATGCGCCCGTAGCGCGCCGACAGCCGCTCAAGCGTGAGCATGCGCGCCGGCTCCCAGGTAGGCGCGGATGACTTCCGGGTCGCGCTGCACCGCGGCCGGATCGCCGTCGGCGATCAGCCGGCCGTAGTTCAACACCAGCACCCGGTCCGAGATGTCCATGACCAGGCGCATGTCGTGCTCGACCAGGAACACCGTGATGCCCTCGTCGCGGATCCGGCCGATCAGCGCCGCCACCGCCAGCTTCTCGGAGGCGGTCATGCCCGAGGCCGGCTCGTCGAGCAGCAGCAGGCGGGGCTGCGCGGCCAGCCCCACCGCCAGCTCGAGCCGCCGCTGGTCGCCGTAGGCGAGCGCGGTGGCGGCCTCGTGGCGGCGCGCGCCGAGGCCCACGAAGTCGATCACCCGATCGGCCTCCGCGCCGAGCCGCCGCTCCTCGTCGCGCACCCGGCCGCGGCCGAGCAGCGCCGCCGCCACGCCCAGCCGGCCGCGGAGGTGGAGACCGGTGAGCACGTTCTCCCGGACGGTCAGGCCCGGGAACAGGCTCGTCTTCTGGAACGTGCGCACGAGGCCCCGCGCGGCGATCCGGTGGGGCCGCCAGCCGGTGATGGGCTGGCCGTCGTGGTGCACCGTGCCCTGCGTCGGCCGCTGGAATCCGGAGATCACGTTGAAGGCGGTGGTCTTGCCCGCGCCGTTGGGGCCGATCAGGCTCGTCACGGTGCCGGGCGCGACCGCGAAGCTCACCCCGACCAGCGCGGCGACGCCGCCGAAGCGCACGGTGAGGTCGCGGACCTCGAGCGTCACGACGTCCGCCCGCGCCGGCGGATCGCGGGCCCCGCCGCCCGCAGGGCCGGCCAAGCCGCCCGCAGGGCTGGGACGATCCCCTCGGGCATGAAGAACAGCACCGCGACGAGCAGCACCCCGTAGAGCAGCATCTGCCACTGGTACGAGGTCAGCTCGCGCAGCGCTTCCGGCAACACCGTGAAGAGCACCGCGCCCACGATGGGCCCGGCCAGCGTGCCCTTCCCGCCCGCCACCACCATGATCACCATGGTCACGGTGTAGGTGAAGAGAAAGACCTCCGGGCTGACGAAGCGGGTGTAGTGGGCGTAGAGGCCGCCCGCCAACCCCGCCATGGCCGCGCTCCACACCGCGGCCAGCACGAGGTAGTGGGTGGCGTCGATGCCCACCGAGGCGGCCAGGGTCTCGTTCTCCCGCAGCGCCACCAGGGCGCGGCCCACCCGGGAGCGGATGAGCGCCCGGCACAGGAGATAGGCCAGCACCACCGCGACCAGCACCAGATAGTAGTACGCGCTCTTGCTGCGCAGCGACAGCGGCGACAGCCCGGGCAGGGCGATCTCCACCGGCGGCACCCCGGGAATGCCGAGCGGGCCGTTGGTCAGGTCCATCCAGTTCACGCTGACCAGCGAGACACAGCCCGCGAACGAGATCGTCAGCAGCACGAAGTAGGCGCCGCGTAGCTTCAGCGCCAGCCGGCCGATGACGTAACCGGCCAGGCCCGGCAGCGCGATGGCGGCCAGCAGGCCGATCCAGGGCGACCACTCGAGCTTCACGCTGAGCAGCGCCGAGGCGTAGGCGCCGATGCCGAAGAAGGCGGCGTGGCCGAGCGAGAGCTGCCCGGTATAGCCCAGCAGCAGGTTGAGGCTCAGGGCCAGCACCGCGAAGATGCCGGCCATGATCAGCGTGTGCAGCTGATACGGGTTCCACACCCAGGCGGGCGCGGTCGCGACGACGAGCAGGACGATCGCGAGCGGGAGCCGGCTCATCCCACGCGCTCCGCGCGGGCGAAGAGGCCCGACGGCCGGAGCAGCAGCACCGCGACGATCATGAGGAAGCCGACCGCGTCCCGGTAGCCGGAGGAGATGTAGCCGGCGCCCAGCTCCTCCGCGATACCCAGCACGAGGCCGCCCAGGGCCGCGCCCCCGAAGTTGCCGAGACCGCCCAGGATCACCACCGAGAATGCCTTGAGTGAGGCCAGATCGCCCATCGAGGGATAGAGCAGGAAGACCGGCCCCAGCAGCGCGCCCGCCGCGGCGGCCAGGCCCGCCCCGAAGGCGAAGGTGACGGTGTGGATGCGCTCGATGCTGACGCCCATGAGCGCGGCCGTCTCGCGGTCCTGGAAGGTGGCGCGCATGGCGCGCCCGAGCTTGGTGCGGCTCAGCAGGAGATGGGCCCCCAGGATCAGCAGGCCCGAGACCACGAACACGAAGATCCGGAGCGGCGCCACCGATACCGCGCCCGCCACCACCGGCTCGGTGGGGAACGGCGTGGGTACGCTCTTGGCCACCCCGCCCCAGGCGAGCAGCTCGGCGTTCTGCATGACGATCCACAGCCCGATCATGACCAGCATGACCGTGTCGATGGACTGCCCGCGCAGGGGGCGCAGGAGCACCCGCTCGCAGACCGCGCCGGCGAGAGCGCCGGCCACGATGGCGAGCGGGATCGCGAGGAAGAACGGGACCGCGGGGAACGCCAGCGCCGCGAAGGCGGCGTACGCGCCCAGGGTGTAGAACTCGCCGTGGGCGAAGTTCACCACGTTCATCAGCCCGAAGACCAGCGTGAGGCCGATGCCGAGCAGGCTGTAGGTAGCGCCCAGCAGCAGCCCGTTCAGCAGGTGCTGGAGAAGCTGATCCAAGCGCCCGCGGTCGCCGGTCGCGCTACTTCTTTGCCGCGAACGCGGGCAGCGCGATCTTGCCGTCCTTCACCTGGACGATGAAGATGCTGGGCTGGCTCTGCCCGCTCTCCTTGCCCGCCGGGCCGTCCTTCTCGAACTTGATGGGCCCGTTGACGCCCATGATGTTGACCTTCCAGAGCGCGTCGCGCACCGCTTTGGGCTCGGGCTTGCCCGCGAGGCGCACTCCCTCCACCGCGGTGAGGATGCCGTCGTGGCCGCGAAAGCCCTCGGTCAGCCCCTCGAAGGGATGGCCTCGCTTGGCCCACTCGTCCACGAAAGCCTTGGCCAGCTTGCCGTCGGGCATGGCTTCCGGGAACCACGGCAGGAAGAAGACGATGTGGTACGTGCCCTCCGCGGCCGCGCCCGCCTGCTTGATGAGCTGGGTGGGCGAAGAGCTGCCTCCGGTGGTGATGACCTTCCGGGCCAGGCGCTGCTCCTGCGCCTGCTTCAGGACCAGCGTGATCTGCTCGACGCTCGTGGTGAGGAAGAGCGTGTCCGAGCCACCCGCTTTGACCTTGGTGATCTGCGCGTTCATGTCGGTGGCCGCCTGCTCCATGAACTCGGCCGCGCCGACCTTTGCGCCGGAGCGCTTGAGCAGATCGCCGAAGGCCCCCACCGCGCCCCGGCCCCAGTCCGTGTTCACGGCCAGGAAGTCCGCCTGCTTGATCCCCAGGTCCTTCATGTACTTCTGGAGCCCGAGCGCTTCCATCTCGCTGGGCGGGCTGATGCGGAAGATCCACGGGTTGCCGCGCTTGGTGACGGTGGCGGCGCTGGAAGTCTCGACCACCATCGGCACGCCGTACTCCTCGAGCTTCGGCATCGCGGCGAGCGTCATCGAGCTGCCCCAGCAGCCCATGATCACCGGCACCTTGTCGCGCACGATCAGCTTCTCGGCGGCGGTGGCGGCTTCCTTCGGGTCCGACTTGTTGTCCTCGATCAGGAGCTCGACCTTGCGGCCCAGCACGCCGCCCTTGGCGTTGATCCAGTCCCGCGCGATCTCGGCGCCCATGCGGACGTAGTTCCCGGAGGCGGCCACCGACCCGGACAGCGGCTGGATGACGCCGACCTTCACCGATTCCTGGGCCGGTGCGGGCGTCGCGAGCGCGGCGACGACGGTGAGCGCGACGGAAAGGGCTCGGATTGCCTGCTTCATGACCGACCTCCTCTGACCCTTGGACTGGCTCTGACCCTTGGACTGGTTGGATTCGTCCGCGACGTTGTAATCCGCTCCGCTCGCCTCCGCTTCGCCAAGCACGTATCCTACATTTCATGTCACATGTCAAATGAAACCCGATTGACATTGACGCGGGCGGCCCCAAGAATACGACCCCATGTCACCCGCGAGATCATCCACCCCCCGCGCCTCGATCGCGCCCCTGCTCCACGAGAGCCTCGGCGAGCGAGTATATCGGACGGTTCGCGACCTGATCCTGAGCCAGGTGTTTCCCCCCGGCTCCAAGCTGAACGTCGAGCAGATCTGCCGTGATCTCGGCGTGAGCCGCACGCCGGTCTGGGACACGATGCGACGCCTCGAGAGCGAGGGCCTGGTCGATACGGTGCCGCGCCACGGCGTCTTCGTGCTGAACTACGGCGCCGACCAGATCCGCGATCTCTTCGCGGTGCGCGGCGCCCTGGAAGCCCTCGCGGTGCGCCAGGCCGCCCGGAACCTCGAACCGGACGAGCGCGCCGGGCTCGAGGCGACCATGAAGGAGCTGGAGGGCGCCGCGGGCGCCGGTGAGATGGAGCAGTACTCGCGCGCCGCCATCGAGTTCCACGACCGCGTGCTGGCGGCCGCGAAGAACCAGGTCCTGAGCCGCCTGCTCGAGAACGTCTACGCCCAGATCCTGGTCCTGCGCCTGCGATCGCTCTACCTCCCGGAGCGGGTCGAGTCGAGCGTCGCCGAGCACCGGGAGATCTTCGAGGCGGTGCGGGCCGGCGACGCCGAGCGCGGCGAGCGCCTGGCCCGGGCCCACGCCGATCACGTGCTGCAGGACGGGCTCGAGTTCACGCGGCGGAGCGAGGAGAGCCGGTGACGGGACGGCTCGAGGGCAGCGTGGCGGTCATCACCGGTGGCGCGGCCGGCCTCGGCTTCGCCTACGCCCGCCGCTTCCTCGACGAGGGCGCCGGCGTGTTCATCGCCGACATCACGGACCCCGCGGAAGCGCTCCGCCGTCTGGACGCGAGCGACCGCGCGGCCGGGTGTCGGGTGGACGTGGCCTCGGCCCCGGCGGTGGCGGCCATGGTGGACGCGGCGTGCCGCCGCTTCGGGCGCATCGACGTCCTGGTCAACAACGCAGCGGTCTTCGCCACGCTCAAGCCCCAGCCCTTCGACGCGATCCCGGAGGAGGAGTGGGACCGCGTGATGGCGGTGAATGTCCGCGGCATGTGGAACTGCGTGAAGGCGGTGGCCCCGGTCATGCGGGCGCAGAAGGGCGGGCGCATCGTCAACGTGGCCTCCGCGATCGTGGCCAAGGGCACCCCGTTCCTCCTCCACTATGTCACGTCGAAGGGCGCGGTGATCGCGCTGACCCGCGCCCTCGCCCGCGAGCTGGGCGACGACGGCATCGCGGTGAACGCGGTGGCGCCCGGCCTCATCCTGAGCGACACCGTGCAGGCCAACCCGGCCGTCACCGCCTTCCAGGCGGCCGCGGTGCTACAGTCGCGCGCCTTCAAGCGCGACGCGCTCCCTGAAGACGTAGAGGGCGCGGTGTTCTTCCTCGCCTCGACGGACAGCGCCTTCATGACCGGGCAGACCCTGGTCGTGGACGGCGGCTCGGTCTTCCTGTAGGAGGCGCTCGCCATGCTCACCACCGTTCCGGTCATCGACCTCGCCCCGTTCACCGACGGCACGCCCGGCGGCCCCGCCGCGGTGGCGCGCGCGGTCAACGCGGCCTGCACCGACATCGGCTTCTTCACGGTCGCCGGCCACGGGGTGCCGCCCAGCCTGGTAGAGCGCATGCTGGACACCTCGCGCGCCTTCTTCGATCTGCCCGCGCCCGACAAGCAGGCGGTGAAGCGCCCGCGGCCGGAGCAGAGCCGCGGCTATCTCGCGCTGGGCGACGAGAATCTCTCCTACAGCCGCGGCGACGCCACCACCACCGATCTCAAGGAGTTCTTCGCGATCGGCCCGGTGGACGTGCCCGACGAGGAGTACTACCGCCGGCCGGAGGCCTACCCGTCGTTCGCGCCGAACCTCTGGCCCGCGCGGCCGCCCGGGTTCCGCGCGGTGTGGACCGAGTATTACCGCGCCATGGAGACGCTGGCCGCGCGGGTCATGCGCATCTTCGCGGTGGCGCTCGATCTGCCCGCGGACTTCTTCCGCGACACGACGGACCGGCACATCAGCGGCATCCGCGCGAACCACTACCCCGAGCAGGTCGAGGCGCCCCGGCCGGGTCAGATCCGCGCGGGCGCCCACACCGACTACGGCGCGGTCACGATCCTGCTGCCCGACGACGTGCCCGGGCTCGAGGTCCTGAACCGGCGGGGCGAGTGGATCGCGGTCATCCCGCCCGCCGGCGCCTTCGTCTGCAATATCGGCGATCTCATGCAGCACTGGACCAACGACCGCTGGATCTCGACCATGCACCGCGTGGTGAACCCGCCGCGCGAGGCCGCCACCGGCAACCGCCGGCTCTCGATCCCATTCTTCCACCAGCCGAACTACGACGCCCTGATCGAGTGCCTGCCGAGCTGCTGCGGCCCCGACCATCCGCCGCGCTACGAGCCGGTCACCTCCGGCCAGCACCGGCTCACCAAGTTCCTGCGGGGCGGCGGCGCGGCCGCGCCGGGGCCGCGAGGCCAACATCATGAGCGCTGAGACGAAGACCTCGTGGGACCGCTACGCGGCGGCGCTGCCGTCGATCGCCGCCGCGGTCGGCCGCACCCCGCTCGTGCGGCTGAACCGCGTCACCCGCGACGTGACGCCCGCGATCTACGTGAAGGTCGAGTGGTACGGGGCCACCGGCAGCCTCAAGGACCGCATCTATCTGCACATGTTCGAGCGGGCGGAGGCGCGCGGCGATCTCGAGCCCGGCATGCAGGTGCTCGAGTGCTCCACCGGCAACGCCGGCATCGCGTGCGCCTGGGTCTCGGCGGTCAAGGGCTACCCCTGCACCATCGTGATGCCGGAGGGCATGAGCGAGGAGCGCAAGAAGATCATGCGCGCCTACGGCGCCGAGCTGGTCTTCACCCCGGGCGGGGAGAGCGACGTGGATCTCTCCCTCGAGCGGCTGCGCGGCATCCGCGATGCCGCGCCCGGCCGCTACTGGGTGCCGGGCCAGTTCGACAACCCCGATAACGTCGAGGCCCACATCCTGACGACCGGCCCGGAAATCTGGGCGCAGTCCGGCGGGCGCATCGGGGCCTTCGTGGACTCGCAGGGCTCGGGCGGCCTCCTCACCGGCGTCGGCCGCTACCTCCGGAGCCGCGACTCCCAGGTGAAGCTCTACGCGGTGGAGCCCGCCGAGTGCGCGCTGCTCTCCCGTCGGGCCTGGGGCCACCACGGCATCGAGGGCATCGGCGACGGCTTCGTGCCCCGCAATCTCGACGTCTCATTGCTCACCGGCGTGATCACCACCACCACCGAGGAGAGCGTGGACATCGCCCGGCGGCTGGCGCGCGAGGAGGGCCTCTTCTGCGGCATCTCGAGCGGCTGCAACGTGGCCGCCGCGCTCAAGCTCGCCCGGCGCCATCCCGAGCTGCCGTCGGTGGTGACGATCATCAACGACACCGGCCAGCGCTACTTCACCACCCCGCTCTGCGGGGAGGCCAAGCACGTGGAGATCCCGGAGCGGGAGCACCCGCTCGACGCCTACACCGTCGAGCAGCTCGACCGATACCAGCAGACCTGGGAGGTGCTCGCGTGACAATCGCGCCGCGCGAGTACGACTTCGTCGCCGCCCGCGAGCGCCTGGAGGCCAAGCCCAAGTCGGCCGGGCCCAAGCTCGGCTCCCTGGAGGACGCGGTCGCGCGGATCAAGAACGGCGACCATCTGGCGATCGGCGGCTGCCTCTTCTCCCGCACCCCGCTCGCGCTGGTGTGGGCGTTGCTGCGCGGCCGGCCGCAGGGCCTCACCTTCTCGCGCAACCTCATGTGCTACGAGGGCGAGTGGGGCATGGTGTCGGGCGCGGTGAGCAAGGTCGTCACCTCCTGGATGGGCATCGGCCTGCGCTGGGGACTCTCGCGCATCCAGCGCGAGTTCGTGGAGGCCGGGCGCGTGGAGTTCGAGGAGTGGAGCCATCTCGGGCTCGGCCTGCGCTACCGCGCCGCCGCGATGGGGGTGCCCTTCCTGCCCTCGCTCACCATGCTGGGCTCGGATCTCATGGGGGTGGGCGGCTCCCGGACGGTCGAGTGCCCGTACACCGGCCGCACGCTTCACGCGGTGCCCGCGCTCTTCCCGGACGTGGCGTTGCTCCACGTCCAGAAGGCCGATCGCCTCGGCAACTGCCGGATCGACGGCTACCCGCACATGGACGCGGACATCGCCCGCGCCGCCGCCACCGTGCTGGTGACCGCGGAGGAGATCGTCTCCGAGGACGAGATCCGGCTCCATCCGGACCGGACCGTCATCCCGGGCTTCCTGGTGGACGCGCTCGCCCACGTGCCGTACGGCTCCTATCCGCACGAGTGCTACGGCGTCTACGACGCCGAGCCCGAGCACTTCACGGCCTACGTGGACGGGATCCAGAAGCGCGGCGCGGCGGGCGTGGCCGACTACCTCGATCGCTACGTCTACGCTCCGGGGAGGCATGCCGACTACCTGACCCTCTTCGGCGAGGCGCGGATGACCGACGCGGCCACCCGGGCCCGGATGCTCACCACATGAGCGTCACCGCCAACGAGCTGCTGGCCGTGATGGGGGCCCGCGAGCTGCGCGACAACACCACCGTGTTCACCGGGGTGGGCGCCCCCATGATGGCCTCGGTGCTGGCGCAGCGCACCCACGCCCCGCGGCTGACCATGATGGTCGAGGGCGGCGTCATCGGGCCCACTTGGAAGCCGGGCGAGCTGCCGATCTCCACCAACGAGATGCGCGCCGCCTATCGGGCCCAGATGTTGCCCGCCATCACCGACGCGTTCCTGCTCGCCCAGCGCGGCTTCTTCGACGTGGGCTTCATCGGAGGCGCCCAGATCGACCGGCACGGCAATCTCAACACCAGCGCCATCGGCGGCTACGCGCGGCCCAGGGTCAGGCTGCCGGGCAGCGGCGGGGCCAACGACATCATCTCGCTCTGCCGCGAGGTGATCATCCTGACCGTGCACGAGAGGCGGCGCTTCACCGAGCGCGTGGACTTCGTCACGAGCCCCGGCTATCTCGAGGGCGGCGACTCGCGGCGACGCGCCGGCCTGCTTTTCGGCGGCGTCTCCCGCGTGGTCACCACCCTCGGCACCTTCGGGTTCGAGCCCACGAGCCGCCGCATGCAGATCCTGGCCCTCCACCCGGGCGCCACGGTGGAGCAGGTGCGCGAGCACACCGGCTTCGAGGTGCTGGTGAGCCCGCAGCTCACCACCACGAAACCGCCCACCGACGAGGAGCTGTCGATCCTCCGCATGCTCGATCCCAAGCGCCAGTTCATCGGATGACCCCGTCCATTGCCCGAAACCCCCTCTCCCTGGCCCTCTCCCCCAAGGGGGAGAGGGGATCGACCGGACTATCTCCCTCTCCCCCGTGGGGAATCGACCGGGCTTCTCCCTCTCCCCCCTGGGGAGAGGGCAGGGTGAGGGGTCCAGAGGTGGGTCCAGAGGTGGGTCCAGAGGTGAGGGGTCCAGAGGTGAGGGGTCCAGAGACGACGAGGAACACGGAGACCCCATGACCGACTTCGGATTGGCCATCCGCAACTTCGTGGGCCCGGGCGAGGTCCCCGATATCCAGGGCCTCTACGCCTACGCGGAGCGCGCCGAAGCGCTCGGCTTCGAATCGCTCTGGGCCTGGGACCACGTGCTGCTCGGCGTGGAGCCCTCCTTCCCCATCGTGGACTCGATCACGATGCTGGGCGCCGTCGCGGCGCGAACGCACAAGATCAAGCTCGGCACCGGGGTGCTGGTGCTGCCGCTGCGCAACCCGGTGGTCGCGGCCAAAACCCTCGGCAGCCTCGACGTCATCTCGGGCGGCCGCCTGATCCTGGGCGTGGCCGCCGGCTGGTACGCGCGCGAGTTCGACGCGGTCGGGGTGCCGTTCAAGCAGCGCGGGCGCCAGTTCGAGCGTAACCTCGACATCCTGATGCGCCTCTGGACCCAGGACCGCGTGACCCTGAAGGTCGACGAGTTCAACCTGCGGGAGGCGGTGATGGTCCCTCGCACCGCGCAGCGCCCGCGCCCGCCCGTGCTGATCGGCGGCTACGTGGACGCGGTCCTGCGGCGCGCAGGCAGGGTCGGCGACGGCTGGCTGACCTATTTCTACACCCCGGAGAGCTTCACGAAGTCGTGGGAGAAGGTGAAGGCCTTCGCCCGCGAGGCCGGTCGCGACCCCGCCGCGTTGACCGCCACGAATCAACTGGCGGTCTACGTGGGGCGATCCCGCGAGGAGACCACCGCCGACATGCGTCAGTGGCTCTCCACCGAGTGGGACACCGCGGCCTGGAGCGAGTCCACCATCGATCACGCCATCCACGGGTCGGTGGACGAGTGCATCGAGCAGCTCCGCGCCCACGTGAAGACCGGCGTGCACCGGATCATCCTGATCCCGTACCGCTATCAACCCGAGCAGGTCGAGCGCATCGCCAAGGAGGTCTTGCCCAAGCTATGAGCCAGCCCATCCACATCGATATCAACTGCGACATGGGAGAGAGCTACGGCCGGTGGACCCTCGGCCACGACGAGGAGGTGATGCCGAACATCACCTCCGCCAATATCGCCTGCGGCTTCCACGGCGGGGACCCGCACGTCATGCGCCGTACCGTGGAGCTGGCCGTCCAGCACGGCGTGGCGGTGGGCGCGCACCCCGGCCTGCCCGACCTCATGGGCTTCGGGCGGCGCCGCATGGACGTTTCGCCGGCGGAGCTGAAGGACTATCACCGCTACCAGATCGGCGCCCTCGCCGCGTTCGCGCAGGCCGCGGGCACCCGGATCCAGCACGTCAAGCCCCACGGCATCCAGTACCACATGTTCGAGGAGAACCTGCCCCTCGGGCGCGCCACCGCCCTACAGGTCCTCGAGCTGGACCCCCAGATCATCCTGATGACCATGGCCATGACGAAGTACGACGCGGAGGCCCGGAAGGTGCAGGGCGTGCGGGTCGCCGCGGAAGGCTTCGCGGACCGCGTCTACGCCGACGACGGCCAGCTCGTCACCCGCAAGCTCGGCAAGGACGCGCTGATCACCGATCCGGCCCGGGCCGCCGATCAGGCCGTGCGCATGGCGATGGAAGGCAAGGTCAGGACGATCACCGGCACCGTGATCGACGCCCGAGTCGAGACCATCTGCATCCACGGCGATAGCCCGGGCTCGGACAAGATCGTGGCCGCCGTGCGGGAGGGTCTGGTCAAGGCCGGCGCCATCGTCAAGCCGCTCCGGGACTGGCTGCCCCGCTAGCACTCGGACCTTTTTCCGCGCCCGGCCCATTCCGGCGCAGATCCTGCGGGGAGGGTCGGACCGTCCGAAATCGGTACAGTGTATTCCGCTGCCCGTCACCCGCCCTCGGCCGATCCGGAGGGTGGCACGCCGTAACTCACCATCGCATCAGCGCTTTACCCCCCTGCAAAAGCTGGCACCGAGTTTGCCGTAGGGTAGCTCGGCGCTATCATGGCGGACTTCGCGGACGGCAGCAGCGTGAAGGGCGTGAGACCCGACGGAAGCCGGCCCGGTGAGATCAAGCCGGGCGCGGGCCAACGCGGCCATCGTCTCTCGGACCCGCACGGCCCCCGCGGAGCCTTCCGGGAGCGTCATTTCGGCCAGACCGCGCGGGCTCACCGGCTCCCGCATCACCAGCGCGGTCACGGTCGATGAGCCAGGCGGAAGCCGGGAACGCCACAGGGGAGGAAACCATGACCACCACCACACTGAGGCTGCTGATGGGATCGGGCTACCGGCGCGAGCCGAGCGCGATGCCTTCGGACTCGCAGATCGCGCATGCGCTCTATGACGCGCAGAGCGCTCCCACGCAGCCGTCGCGGAAGAGCCTCGACGAGATCCTGTTCATGGCTCAGCAGAGCTCCGGCTGGACGCAGGTCTTCAAACAACTGAAGACCGAGGGCCTGATCGCGGAGCAGACGCTCGGACACGTAGTGGCGCGCTGGACCAACCGGACGATCCGTACCCGGCGGCCCGCGCTGGCGCCGGTCGAGCACATCTCCGCCTAGCTTCCCGCCTCACCGCTACCGCGCGGCCAGGAGCGACTCCAGCCGCGCGGTAGCGCGTTCCCAGTCGAACTGAGTCCCCACGAACTCCCGTCCCTGCCGCGCGACCCGCACCCGCAGCTCCGTATCCTCCACCAAACGGGTGAGCCCCCAGGCCAGCGCGTCCAGGTCGCGCCGCGGCGCCACCACCGCGGTGCGGCCGTCGATGGCGTAGTCGCGGCAGCCCCCGTTGTCGTAGGTGCAGAGCGCCGCCCCGCAGGCCATCGCCTCCATCGCGGGCATGCCGAGCCCTTCGTCCCAGGAGGGGCAGAGATAGATCGGGCAGCGGCTGTAGAGCCACGCGAGCCGCTCCTGCGGCAGGTTCTCGTGGAACTCGGCGAAAAGCAGCCTGCGCGGCGGCGACTTCACCCCGAAGCCCACCAGGGTCAGCTCCGGATGGCGCGACCGGATCCGGTCGAAGGCCTCGAGGCCGTCGGCCACGCCCTTCCACGGATACTCGTGGAAGAGCATCAGCACGCGGAGCCGCCCGTCGTCCTCGGCCGGCACCGGGCGGAAGAGGGTCCCGTCGACCGGGGTGACGACGACCGCGGCCGGGGTGTCGAAGCGCTCGGCCATGACGTCGGCGAGCCAGGTCGAGATCACGATCTTGCGCAGCGGGATGCGGTAGGTCGCGTCCACGCGCGCCGCCTCGCCGTGATAGAGGCTCTCGTAGTGCTGGATGAAGTAGAATTTCCGCCCGCAGCGGGTCGGGGCCGCGGCCACCGCCTCCACCGACTGCCACGAGGTCGCGATCACCACGTCGCCCGCGGGCACGGTCGCCCCCCTCCACTCGGGCACCCACTGCACCCGGGCCTGCAGCGCCGGCATCCAGTCGGGCCCGCGCTGGAAGCGGTTGCGCCACCACGCGGTCAGCGCGTGACGGGCGGGCACGACCAGCGTGACGTCGTGGCCGCGCTTGGCCAGGCGGTCGGCGTGGATGAGGATCGCGCGCACCCCCCCCGCGATCCGCAGGTGCGGGCACAGGAACGTGATCTTCACGACGAGCCCACCCTCACCGCGAGCACCCTCACCACCCTCACCCTCACCCTACCCTCTCCCTCCCAGGAGGGAGAGGGATGATCTCGGATCTCCCGGTCATATCGCCATGGACACCTGGCCGGTGCGCCGATACGCCGCTGGGTCCAGGATCACGTTGACGCAGTAGACCTCTCCCGAGCCCAGCGCCCGCTCCAGCGCCGGGCGGATCTGGCGCGGCTCCGTCACGTGCACGCCCTTGCCGCCGAGCGCCTCCACCACCCGCTCGAACCGGGTGAACGGCAACGAGGTGCCCACCGCCCGCTCCGCCCCGAAGAAGGAGAGCTGCGGGTTGCGGATCTGGCCCCAGCCGCCGTCATTGCCGATGACCACGGTCATCGGCAGGCCGAAGCGCACCGCGGTCTCCGTCTCCATGCCGTTGAGCCCGAAGGCCCCGTCGCCCGCGATCAGGAGCACGCGCTGGGAGGGCCGGAGCAGCTTGGCCGCGATCGCGAACGAGGGCCCCACGCCCAGGCAGCCGAACGGCCCCGGATCGAGCCATTGGCCCGGACGCGAGAGCGGGACGATCTTGGAGGCGCAACCCACCACGTCGCCCCCGTCGCCCACCACGGTGGTCCCGGCGTCCACCACCGCCGCAATCTCGTGGCCCAGGCGGTAGTGGCTGATCGGCACATCGTCCGAGAGCCGCTCGGCCATGAGCCGGGCCTGCGAATCGGCTTCCTTCTTCCGGACCGCGTCCTGCCACGGGGCGAAGCGGGCCGCCAGATCCCGCGGCAGCGCGTCGGCGAGCGCCCGCAGCGTGAGCCCGATATGGCTGGCGAGGCCCACCGCCAGCGGGCGATTGCGGCCCAGCTCCGCCGGGTCGCAGTCCACCATGGCGACCTGCACGGTATCCGCGAAGGAGGGGGCGCGGCCATAGCCCAGGCGGAAGTCGAGCGGCGTGCCGAGCACCAGCGCGACGTCGGCCTGGCCCAGCGCGAAGCCGCGGGCCTGGGCGAAGGCCTGCGGGTGATCGTGCGCGAGGCTGCCGCGGCCCGCCCCGTTCATGAACACGGGCACGCCGGTCCGGTCGGCCAGTGCCTCGAGGTCCCTGGCCGCGTCGTCCCAGTACACCCCGCTGCCCGCCATGATCACGGGCCGCTCCGCGCCGGCCAGCAGCCCGGCCAGCTCCTCCACGGATGCGGGATCGGGCGCGGTGGGGCGCCGGTGCGCGTAGGCGGTGGGAATCGGCGCGAGACGGTCCTCCACCACGGTCATCAGCAGGTCCACCGGGATCTCGACGAAGACGGGGCCCGGGCGGCCGGTGAGCGCGTGCCGGATGGCGGTGGTCAGCACCTCCGGGATCTGGCGCGTCTCGCTCACCGTCCACGAACCCTTGGTGATCGGCCGCAGCAGGTCCACCTGCTCCACTTCCTGCAGCGACCCCAGCCCGCGGAGGCCGAGCGGCGCGGCGCCTCCGATCAGCAGCACCGGGCTGCGCGCGGAGTGCGCATTGGCGATGCCGGTGACCGCGTCGGTGACCCCCGGCCCCGCGGTCACCACCGCCACGCCGATATTGCGGGTGAGCCGCGCGTAGGCGTCGGCGGCGTGCGCGCAGGCCTGCTCGTGGCGCATGTCCACCACCTGGACGCCTTCCGAGATGCAGCCGTCGTAGATCGGCAGGATGTGGCCGCCGCACAGCGTGAAGATGTGGCCGACGCCCGCTTGCCGGAGCGTGCGCGCGACGAGGTGCCCCCCGTTGAGATCCGCCACCCTAGGTGAGATCCGCCATGTCAGGCCGGCGGCGCGGTCGGGAGGTGCACGATCTCCAGCTTCAGCCGGTCCGGATCCTCGAAGAACACCGCATAGTACCCCGGCCGGTACTCCGGGAACTCGCGCGGCGTGCCGTAGAGCGCGCCGAGCTTTTGAGGGGTCATGAACTCCTTCTGGAAGCGGTCCACGTCCTCGCGACGATCGACGCAGAAGGCGAGATGGTTGAGGCCGGCGCGCTTGCGGTGAAAGCCCGGCTCGGCGTGCGGAGGCGCCGCGACGCCGACCCAGATGTCGGCTCCCCGGCCGGAGAAGCCGACCATCTCGTCGGTCTCGGAGACGGCGCGGTAGTCGAGGTAGCCGAGGAGCGCCTTGTAGAACGGCAGCGACCGCTGCGCGTCGCGCACGTTGACCTGGAGGTGATAGAGCTGGGCCCTCACCAGAACTTCTCCCACTTGACGCTCTTCCGGTCCATGCCCTTCTTGACCAGCGCGTCGCGCACCTTGTTGATGGTCTCCCCGCCCCCGCAGACGTAGACGATCAATTTATCCACGCCATACACGAGGCGCTCGACCGCCTCCGCGGGCTCGCCTTTCTCGCCGCGCCAGGCCGCGGGCGGCTCCCGCAGGACCGGCAGGTACGAAAAGCCCGGGTAGCGCCGGGCCAGCGAGCGGAAGTCGGCGTCGTAGACGAGCCAGCCCGGGTTGCGAGCCCAGTAGATCAGCGCGGTGGGGCGGCCGTAGCCGGTCTCGTGGAGGTGGGTCACGATCGAGCGGATCGGCACGATCCCGATCTCCTCGGCCACGAAGACGGCGCGGCGGGGGTCGGCCCGGTTGAAGACGAAGCCGCCGGTCGGGCCCTTGAACTGCACCGGATCGCCGGGCTTGAGCTCGCGCGCCCACTGCGAGCCGAGGCCGCCGGGCGCGACGTCGATCGAGAGCGTGAAGCCGCCCCGGCGGGTGGGGGACGAGACCATGCTCCAGGCGCGCACGTTCTTGGGGCCGAAGGGCACCGAGATCCACTGCCCCGCCGCGAAGGTGAAATCGGCGGGCTCGATCACCCGCAGGTCCACCTCCATGATCTCGGGCGTCACCGCCCGCACCGCGGCGACCTCGGCCTTGCACTCCCGGGGCCTTGGCGGCATGCGCCAGCCCCTATACCCCTCTCCCCTCTGGGGAGAGGGCAGGCGAGCCGCACGTCATCCGACCTTCCCAAAGCGCGGGATGATCTCACTCGCGATCGCCTCGAGCTGCGCCCGCTCGTCCGGGACATCGCAGATGGGATTCATCACGAAGTAGCGGCAGCCGGCCTGCGCGAACCGGTCGATCTGCTCGGCGCACTGCTCGGGCGTGCCGATCACCCCGTACTTGCGGGCCAGCGGCCCGAAGTCCTGCGCGTAGCGCCGGGAGAGGATCCGCACCCAGGCGCGCTCGGCAGCCTCGTAGTCGGGCCCGACCGTGACGAAGGTCAGGTGCCCGGTCACGAAGCGGTCCAGGGTGCGCCCCGCCTGTAGGGCGGCCTGGCGGATCTTGGCGAGGCTCTGGGCATAGCGGTCGGGCTGGACGACATAGGACATCCACCCGTCGCCATGCCGCCCCGCGCGCGCCAGCGCGGCGTCCGAGCGGCCCCCGATCCAGATCGGCGGCCCCGGCCGCTGCACGGGCTTGGGGTCGATGCTCACCCCGTCGAACTGGGTGAAGCGGCCCTGGAACGAGGCCGGCGTGTCCCGCCAGAGCGTCCGCACCACTTCGATGCCCTCGGTGACCCGGGCGCCCCGCTCATTGTGGGGCACCCCGCAGGCCTCGAACTCCTTCGGGTTCTCGCCGCCCACCCCGACCCCGAAGATGAGCCGGCCGCCGCAGAGCGCGTCGAGCGTGGAGGTGATCTTGGCGACCACGGCCGGCTGCCGCAGGGCCAGCAGGTAGACCCCGCTGCCCAGCTTGATGCGCTTCGTGATCCCCGCGTAGGAAGCCAACAGCGTCAGCGACTCGTAGATCGGCCCGTGGAAGGAGACGTGATCGCCCGTCCACAGCGAATGAAGCCCCAGCTCCTCGCAGCGCCGGGCCAGGGCGAACTGCTCGTCCGGCGGGTGCATGGCGAGGAAGGCCCCGAATTTCAGCTCGGGCATCACCGCGGGAAGGCGTCCTTCACGCCGCCGTCCACCGTGATCGTGCAGCCGGTGGTCTTGGCCGAGCGGTCGGAGGCCAGGAAGAGCACCGCCTCCGCGACGTCTTCCGGCAGGATGGGCCGGGCCAGGATATTGCGCTTGCGGTAGAAGTCTTCCAGATCGTCCACCGAGATGCCCTGGGCCCGAGCGCGCTCGCGGCGAACGTCCTCCGACCAGAGCTTGGAGTCGCGGAAGACCGCGTCGGGGTTCACGATGTTCGAGCGGATGCCGTGGGGGCCACCCTCGAGCGCGAGCACCTTGGCGAGCTGGGCCTCGGCGGCCTTGGAGGCCGAGTACGCCCCGAAGTCCTTGCCGGGCGACATCACGTTCTTGGTGGCCACGAAGACGAAGGCCCCGCCCAGGCCCTGCGCCTTCAGCACGCGCAGGCCTTCCCGGGCCACCAGGAAGTGTCCCGTGGAGTTCACCGCGAACGACCGCTCCCAGTCGCCGAGCTCCATGCGATCGACCGGCGCGGAGTGCGCGGTGCCCGCGTTGGAGACGACGATGTCCACGCCGCCATAAGCCAGCACCGCCGCCTCGAAGGCCGCGCGCACCGAGGCTTCGCTGGTCACGTCCATGCCGAGCCCCACCGCCCGCCCCGAGCCCTGGCCCCCCGCGATCTCCTCGGCCGCCTTTCGCGCTCCGGCCGCGTCGAGATCCGCCACCACCACGTGGGCGCCCTCGGCGGCCAACCGCTGCGCGACCGCGCGCCCGATGCCGCTGGCCCCGCCGGTGACGAGCGCGATGCGCCGGGCCAGCTCCTTCTCGGGCGGCGCCAGCGAGAGCTTGTAGAGCTCGAGCGGCCAGTACTCGACGTCGAAGGCCTCCCGGGCGGAGAGCGAGACGTAGCCGCCGAAGGAGGTGGCCGCGCCCAGGACCGAGATCGTGTGGTGATAGATGTCGTCCACGATGCCGGCGGTGCGCCGGTCTTTCCCGGTCGCGAAGAGGCCGAGGCCGCCCACCACGATGACCCGGGGGAACGGGTCCGTCAGCCGGGCGCCGGCCGTGTTGTGGGCCTCGAAGTAGGCGGTGTAGTCGGTGACGAACCGCTCCACCGCCGCGCTGACGCCGGCGCGGACGGACTCCGGGTCCGCGGGGTCGGCGACCGGCGCGAAGCACGGTAGCCGCTTGGTGAAGATGGTGTGGTCCGGCGTGGCGGGCCCGATCCGGCAGAGCGCCTCCGCCTCCCGCGAGCCTGCGAACTCCAGCACGTCCGGCGCGTCGTCGAAGCAGACGATCTGGCGGCGGTCGCGACCGACCAGCCCGCGCAGGTGGGGCCCCACCGCGAGGGCCACGCGCCGCCGCTCCTCGGCGGGCGGGCTCGCGATCGCCACGCCGCCGAAGCGCGCGCGCCCCCGGGCGCGATGGGCGATGGCCTCCTCCGCGCGGCTGATCAGCTCGACGGTGGCGAGATAGGCCTCCTTGACGGTGGCCCCCCAGCAGATCGTGCCGTGCTTCTCGAGCAGGAGCGCGCGCGCCGTCGGATGCGCCTGGAAGGTCTGCGCGACCTCGCGGGAGATCAGGAAGCCCGGGCGCCGGTACGAGAGCGGGATGACCGCGTCACCGTAGACCTCGCGCAGCACGTCGCGGCTCCGGTCGTTGTTGGTGAGCGACACCACCGCGTCGGCGTGGGTGTGGATCACCGCCGCCGCGGGCAGGAAGCCGTGGAGCAGCGTCTCGATGGACGGCCGCGGGCTCGCCGGCTCCTGCAGGGCGTGAGCCAGGTAGTCCACCATCTCCTGGTCGCGCATGTCCGGCCGCTCGAGCAGCGCCAGCACGTCGTCCATGCGCACGCCGGGGAAATCCTTCTTCTGGATGCTCTTGAGATCCGACCCGCTGCCCTTCACGCGCAGCACGCGCGTGGGCCGGTCGCGGTGATCGCGCTCGTCCCGCTTCACCGAGGTGTTGCCACCGCCCCACACCACCAGCGTGGTCTCGGCGCCGATCAGGCGAGAGGCGTAGACGAGGAGATCGAGATCGTCCTTGCCCTGCGCGTCGGCGTCGCTCCAGCGGGAGTTCATCGCGCCCTCACCATACCCGAATCCGTCAGACCGGTAAAGGTTGGGCGAGGCGCGCGGGCACGTTGACACGTCGGACGCCGGCTCCTAATCTTGGGCGCGTGATCGCGTGGACGCGGCGGGGCCTGGCGCTGGGCGCGGCGCTGGCTCTCACCTGCCTCGGCGGCCCCGCCCCGGCTCCCGGGCCGCGCGCCGTCTGGGCCGACGGCATCATGCTGATCCAGGCGGGCGCGTTCTGGATGGGCCGCGACGACGGTGCGCCCGACGAGAGCCCCATGCATCGCGTCTACGTCCGCGACTTCTGGCTGGATCGCCACAAGGTCACCAATCGGGAGGTCGCCCGGTTCCTGGAGGCGCACGGGCTCCGGAGCGCCGAGGGCATGGACTACTACGACGCCGACGACCCCGACGCGCGCATTCATCGGCGCGACGGCCGCTTCACCGCCGATCCGGGGCTCGAGGATCACCCGGCGGTGGAGGTCTCCTGGTACGGCGCCCGCGACTACTGCCGCTGGCGGGGCCAGCGCCTGCCCACCGAGGCCGAGTGGGAGAAGGCCGCCCGAGGGCTCGACAAGCGCCGCTATCCCTGGGGCGACGCGCCGCCCGGTCCCGAGCACGCGGTCTTCGCGCGACCGTACAATGCCACCGAGCGCGGTGACCGGCGTCCGGCCGGCGCCGGCCCGACCGGGGTGCAGGATCTGCTCGGCAACCTGCGCGAGTGGACCGCCTCGGAGTACCGGCCCTACCCCTACCGTCCCGACGACGGACGTGAGATGCCGGCGCCCCGCGCCGCGCGCGTGGTGCGGGGCGCCAGCCACGACGATCCCCCGGCGACGTTGCGGGTGACGACCCGGCGCTTCTACTCGTATGATGGAGCCCACCGCGGGCTGGCTCGCGGGCATCACCACGTCGGGTTCCGCTGCGCGAGCTCGGAGGACCGGGGAGGATATTGACGCGATGAAAGGCCTGATGATGGACTACCCGCTCACGCTCACCCAGTTCTTCGAGCGCACGCGCCGGCTCTTCCACCGGAAGACCATGGCGACGCGGGTGCCCAAGGTGGGGCTCGTGCGCTACACCTACGGCGACTACGCGGACCGCGTCTGCCGCCTGGCCGGGGCGCTGCGCGGCCTCGGGCTGCAGAAGGGCGCGCGGGTCGGCACGTTCGCGTGGAACTCGCACCGGCACATGGAGGTGTACTTCGCGGCGCCGCTGATGGGCCTGGTGCTCCACACCGTCAACATCCGGCTCTCCGCCCAGGACATCACCTACATCGTCAACCACGCGGGTGACGAGGTGTTGATCGTCGACGCGAGCCTGTGGCACATCCTTGAGCCGATCAGAAGCCACCTCACCACCGTCAAGCACATCATCATCATGAAGGACACGCCGGGAGCCACGCTGCCGCCGGGCGCGGTCGACTACGAGCAGCTCGTGCTGGGGACGCCGCCGGTCACCGAGTGGCCGCGCCTCGAGGAGACGGACGCGGCCGGCATCTGCTATACCTCCGGCACCACCGGACATCCGAAGGGTGTGGTCTACACTCACCGCGCGATCTACCTGCACTGCTTCGCCTCGTCCACGGTGGACGTGCTCGGCATCTGCGAGCGCGACGTCATCCTGCACATCGTGCCCATGTTCCACGCCAACGCCTGGTGCGTGCCGTTCGCGGGCGTCATGAACGGGGCCACCCAGATCTTCGGCGGCCCCAACCCGCAGCCGCGCGACATCATCGAGATCGTCCACCAGGAGAAGGTCACCCTGGTGGGCGCGGTGCCCACGGTGTGGATCGCCATCCAGGCCATCCTCGAGAAGGAGCCGCAGTGGGACATCTCCTCGATCCGCTGCATTCCGATCGGCGGCTCGGCGGCCCCGCGGAGCCTCATCGAGCTGTTCGACAAGAAGTACGGCGCGTACATGCTCCACGCCTGGGGCATGACCGAGATGACGCCGCTCGGCAGCGTGTGCCGGCCGCGCTCCCACATGGACGCGCTCACCGAGGACGAGCGCTACGCGGTGCGAGCCAAGCAGGGCGCGCCGGTGGCCGGCGTGGACATGAGGATCGTGGACGACCGCGGCACCGTGCTGCCGTGGGACGGGCGGAGCGCGGGCGAGATCCAGGTGCGCGGGCCATGGGTGACCAGCGGCTACTACAACAACCCGGACGGGGCCGCCCAGTTCACCGAGGACGGGTGGTTCCGCACCGGCGACGTGGCCTCGCTCGACCCCGACGGCTACATCCAGATCACCGACCGCACCAAGGACCTCATCAAGTCGGGCGGCGAGTGGATCTCGAGCGTGGACATGGAGACCACCATCATGGGTCATCCCAAGGTGCTGGAGGCCGCGGTCATCGCGGTGCCCCACGAGCGCTGGGTGGAGCGGCCACTCGCCTGCATCGTGCCCAAACCGGAGTTCAAGGACTCGCTCGGCGCCGAGGAGCTCTACGAGTACCTGAAGCCCCGCGTGGCCAAGTGGTGGCTCCCCGACGAGATCGTGTTCATCGACGCGGTCCCCAAGACCAGCGTGGGCAAGTTCGACAAGAAAGTCCTCCGCGAGCGCTTCAAGACCTGGCAGCCGAAAACCTAGCCCGGGGGGCAGGTCTTGCATACGCCAGTCTTCCGAGCGCGAGGCGGGGCGGGTCCTGTCACCGGGGTGGCCCCTGCCGGCTCGGCCTTCGCCACCCGCTCGCCGGAATCGCCGCTCTTCGAGCGGCGCACCGGACTCGGGGGGCCCGCTCCGGCCGCCCGGCAGGGGCCACCCCGGTGCCACCCGCCCGTCTCCCGGTGCCGAGCCCGACTCAGAGTCGCACTACGAAATGTCGTAATGCAAGACCTGACCCCAGGCCTAGCAGCGCTTGGTGAGGGCTGGCCAGTCGGCTTGGGGGAGTAGGGGCTCCGCGGGGCCCTGCCAGGTGGCGGACATGGCCCGGAGACGGGCGATGCGCTCGGCGGGCATCGGATGTGACGACAGGTAGGTGAGGACTTCTGGCTGGGCGCCCGCTTCTTTCTGGATATTCTCGAAGAAGGCGATCATGCTCCCGGGGTCCAGCCGCGCGGCCATCATCATCCTCAAGCCCTCGCGGTCGGCTTCCTCCTCCGCGCGCCGGGAGTAGCGCAGGTCGCCCAGTGCGCGGGCCGTCTGCAGGCCGTACGCGAGCGGGCCCGTCATGTCCCCGGTGAGGGCCATGAGCAGCAGCCCGGTGCCCACGTCCTGGATGACCGCGCGCGTGGTGTGGCGCCGCAGGATGTGCTGCAGCTCGTGGGCCATGACGCCGGCCAGCTCCTCCGGGGTGCCGCTGCGCTCGAGCAGGCCGCGAAAGATCACCACGTGGCCTCCGGGCGCGGCCAGCGCGTTCACGACCGGGCGGTTCACCACGTAGACGCGCATGGTATAGGGCGACGGCGGGCCCGCCGCGGTGAGGCGGCGCACGACCCCGTCCACGGCCGCGCCCAGCTCCGCGTCGCCGCAGCGCCGCTCCGGCGGCGCCAGGAAGGCCATCGCCGATCGCCCCACGCTCTCCTCCCAGGCCACCGGCACGTACGGCGTGGCGAGGACGGCGAGCGCGGGGATGCCCCAGAAGTAGATCGCGACGGTGGCGGCCAGCACGCCCCCGGCCGCCACGATGGTCCACTTGATCCGCGCGGAGCGTCGCCGCGGATCGTGGAAGCGCGGGCCGATGTGGGGCGCGGCCTCGTGCAGGCTCTGGAGGAAGGCGGCGTCCGGGATCAACAGCGTCTCGGGCAGCTCCCCGCCCCGCTCGAGCCGCACCTCCTCGCCGGCGTACGAGCCCTGGGTCTGGCGCAGCTCCTGATAGGGCCAGAACCGCGTCCCGCCGGCCGCGGTGATCTCGAGGCCCTCGCGCATGAGGCGGATGGTGGCCGGATGCCGCGCCGCGGTGCGCCCGTCGAGATACGTGCCCGCCCAGTCGCTGCGCATCAGGACGGAGCCGGCACGCCGGTCAGGCGAGATCGAAGCCGGAGTCGAAGAAGCCGGAGAGCCCTTCGCCCATGGCCGAGACGCGCTGCGCGTCCTGCTGGATGCGGGCGAGGTCGAGCGGGCCCGGCAGCGCCAGGTTGCCGAAGGCGAAGTGGATGCTCCGCACGCGCACCCACGGCCACGCGAGCCCCAGCGTGAGCACGAGCAGGAGCGCGTTCACCGCCCAGAGGCCGAGCAGCGGGCCGCCCGACACGCTGCAGGCGAAGCGGGCGGGGCCGAAGGAAGTGTGATCCCAGAAGTAGCGGCGCTTGCGCGCGACGTACCACACCCAGCCCAGGCCGAGCGTCGGCAGCGTGAGCAGGATCGCCAGCACGTAGGGCCAGAAGAGATCCCGCCCGTGGCCGTCGAAGGAGAACCGCTCGCTCCCGAAATAGGAGTGCGAGACCATGAACGTCTGCCGCGCCACGAGGAAGTAGGGGTAGTAGAGCCCGAACGTCACGCCGGTCAGGAACGTGCCCAGGATGAAGATCTTCATCATGTCCCACACGCGGCCCCGGAACGAGAAGCGGATGCCGCGCCACGAGGTCCGGGCGAGCCGGTAGCGCCGGGCCCCCACCATCGCGATCGGGAAGAACACGAAGAGCAGGATGGCCGAGATCAGCCCGGCCCCGACCTTGAGGAGCACCCCCACGTCCAGCACGTCGCGGATGACGTTCAGCACGAAGATCGGCACGCCGAAGACGAGCACCGCCTTGAGCGTGCCCAGGAGCAGCTCCCGGCCCGTGCCGTGATAGGCGAAGCGATCGCCTTCGATCTGGGTCTGTCCGAAGAGGTACTGGCGCAGGCGCGTCTTCGCCCAGAAGTAGTAGATGCCGAGGGTGACCAGCGTCAGCAGGGTGTTGACGACGTGGATACCGAAGAGCGTGCCGCCGTTGCCGTGGAAGCTGGGCCGCCGCAGGGGGCCGGCGCCGGGACCGTTCGGCGAGGGCCCGGGCGGGGGCGCCAGACGGTAGTCCGGCGGGGTCGGCGGTGGCGGGGAAGCCGGTGGAGGCGGACTGGTCGGCGGTGCGGGGGCCGGAGGCGCTACCGGCCGCGGAGGTGCGGCACCGGGGGGAGCAGGCTTGTGGAAGAACGACGGCCGTCCCGGCGACTTTTGGCCATCCACCATACGCCACGACTATGGGCGGAACCGGCGCGGCGAGTCAACTTTTCGGCGTCAGGCACCCCCGCCGTCCACGGCCGCGAAGCGCTCCAGGTGATGCTCGGCGTCGCCGAAGAGCTGGCCGATCATGGTCAGCCGCCGGAAGGTGTGGCTGATCTTGAGCTCCTCGGTCATGCCCATGCCGCCGTGGAGCTGGACCGCCTCCTGGCTCACGTGCCGGCAGGCGTCCGCCACCTTGATCTTGGCCGCGGAGACCGCGCGGGCGCGCTCGGCCGGCGGGGCGCTGTCCACCTTGACGCACGCCAGACACGCCATGGAGCGCGCCTGCTCGTAGCTGATCACCATGTCCACCATGCGGTGCTGCAGGGCCTGGAAGCTGCCGATCGGCACCCCGAACTGCCGCCGCGTCTTGAGGTACTCGAGCGTGGCCTCGTTGGCGTAGCGGATGGCCCCCACCGCCTCCGCGCAGAGCAGCGCGGTGGCGTAGTCGGCCGCGTCCTCGATCAGCGGCAGCGCGCGGCCCTCCTCACCCAGGAGGGCGTCGGCGGGCACCGCCACGTCGGTGAGCCACACGTCGGCGGCCCGCAGCTCGTCGATGGTCCGGTACTCCTTGAGCGTCACGCCCTTCGCCGCGCGGTCCACCAGGAACAGGCTGATCCCGGCCGCATCGGTGTCGCCGCCTGAGGTGCGCACCGAGACGATCAGGGTGTCCGCCGAGCCGCCGTGCAGCACCGCGCGCTTCTCGCCTTCCAGCGTGAACCCGGAGGCGGCTCGCTGGGCCCGCGCGGTCACGTGGCGCAGGTCGTAGCGGGAGCCGCGCTCGGTATGAGCGAAGGCAAGCCGCTGCTTGCCCTGGATCAGCCCGGGCAGGATCCGCTCCTGCTGCGCCTCCGACCCCCCGCGCGCGACGAGCCGCCCGCCTAACCCCACGTTCACCCAGTAGGGCTCGACCACCAGGCCCTCGCCCAGCGCCTCCATCACCAGCATGACGTCGACCGCGGTCCCACCGAAGCCGCCATGCTCCTCCGCGAAGGGCACGCCCAGCAGCCCCATCTCGGCGAACGCCCCCCACACCGTCTCGCTCCACCCGGTCGGCGAGTCCACGATCTTGGCCCGCGCATCGATCGAATACTCATTGGCCAAATACCGCTTGAGGGAATCAGCAAGAAGCTGCTGCTCCTCAGTCAAATCAAAGTTCATCCCAACGCTCCTTGGGTCTGTAGTTTTTCACACCGCAACGCCGGCGGGGCCGGGGGGTGGGCCTGGGGGGTCCGGGTGACCCGTTCCTGCCACGCAGAACGAAGCCGACAACCGCCCAGATTGGGAACTCCTGATCGGGTAGCCGAAGAAAAGCGCCTCGTGGTCAGAGGACCCCCCAGGCCCACCCCCCGGCCCCGCCGGACACCGCCGCGCGCCGCCACTACAGACCGAGCGTCGCTTTCGCGATGATGTTCCGCTGGATTTCGTTGGACCCCGCGTAGATCGTCGCCTTGCGCAGATTGCAGTACCGCGGGGCCAGTCGCGCCGTGAAGTGGTCGAAGTCCATCGCGTCCACCGGCCGGAAGGCCTGCGCGAGCGGCCCCGCCGCTTGCATCATCAGCTCGGTGATGGCCTGCTGGATCTCGGTGCCCTTGATCTTGAGCATGGAGACGTCGGCACCCGGCGGCCGCCCGCTGCGCCGCATCTGGTCCAGGAAGCGCAGGTTGGTGATCTCGAGCGCCATCAGCTCGACCTCCACGCGCGTGAGCCGGTCGCGGAAGCGCGGATCCTCCATGAGCGGGCGGCCGTCCTTCATCTGCTCGCCGGCCAGCTCCTTCAGCTTGGCCAGCTCGCGCTTGGAGGCGCCGATGCGCCCGGTGCCCATGCGCTCGTAGCCCAGCAGGTACTTGGCCACCGTCCACCCCTTGCCTTCCTCGTGCACGAGGTTCTCGGCGGGCACCTTGACCTCGTCGAAGAAGACCTCGTTGACCTCCTTGCTGCCGTCCAGCAGCACGATGGGCCGCACCGTGATGCCGGGGGTCTTCATGTCGATCAGCAGGAACGAGATGCCGTCCTGGCGCTTGCCCGTGCCATCGGTTCGCACCAGGCAGAAGATCCAGTCGGCGTGCTGCGCCATCGTGGTCCAGATCTTCTGGCCGGTCACTACGTAGTGCCCGTCGCCCTGGCGCACCGCGCGGGTCTTGAGCGAGGCCAGGTCCGAGCCCGAGCCCGGCTCCGAGTAGCCCTGGCACCAGAAGTCCTCGCCCTGGTAGATGCGGGGCAGGAACTTCTTCTTCTGGGCCTCGGTGCCGAACTGCAGCAGCACCGGCGCGCACATGCGCACCCCGAAGGGCACGACCATCGGCGTCGCCGCGAAGCCGCACTCCTCCTCGAAGATGTAGCGCTGCACCAGGTTCCACTCGGTGCCGCCCCACTCCGTCGGCCAGTCGGGCGCGACCCAGCCCTTCTTGGCCAGGATCTTGTGCCAGCGCAGGAGGTCGTCCTTCGACAGCTCCTGGTAGCCTTCCATCTTGGCGCGCAGGTCGTCCGGCAGGTTGCTGCGCAGCCAGCCGCGCACCTCGTCGCGGAAGGCCAGCTCGTCGGGCGAGTAGTTCAGGTCCATGGCGGGGCTCCTCAGCGAAAGATGCTATCCCAGGGCGCGGAGCAGGTCCAGCAGGCGGCCGAGCGTCGTGAGCCGTGCTTCCAGCCCCTCGCCGCCCGGCTCGACCCGCAGCGTGGTGATGCCGGCGCGCCGGTAGGCCTCGAGGCGCGCGCGCACCATGGCCTCGGTGCCGAGCAGGTTGGTCTGGAGCACCAGCTCGTCGGGCACGCGGGCCGTCGCCTCCTCGCGCCGGCCGTCCAGCCAGAGCCTCTGCACTTCCGTGGCCGCGTCGGTGTAGCCGGCGCGCCGGTAGGCGTCGTTGTAGAAGTTGTGCCGGCGCGAGCCCATGGCGCCCAGGCTGAAGGCCAGGCCGGGCTTGCGCGGCGGGATCAGCCGCTCCACGTCGTCGCCGAAGGCCAGGAAGCCGCCCGCCTGCAGATCGATCTGGGCGAGCGAGCGCCCCGCGCGGGCCGCGCCCGCGGCCAGCCTATCGGTGAAGACGTGCGCGTGCTCGGGCATGAACGAGGTGCCGAGCCAACCGTCGGCGATCTCGCCCGTCATCTCGAGGCTCCCGGGCGAGAGCGTGGCCAGGTAGATCGGCAGGATCGGCTGGGGCGGCGCCGCGGAGCGGAGGGCCTTGCCCTCGCCGCCGGGCAGCGGCAGCTCGTAGACCTTGCCCTTGTACTCGAGGCGCTCGCCCTTGATCGCCCGGCGGACGATCTCCACCGTCTCGCGCATGCGCTGGACCGGGCGATCGAAGCGGATCCCGTGCCAGCCCTCGATGACCTGCGGCCCGCTCACGCCCAGCCCGAGCACGAAGCGGCCGTTCGACATCGCCTGCAGGCTCATGGCGGTCATGGCGAGCAGCGCGGGCGTGCGGGTGCCCGTTTGCAGAATCCCGGTGCCGAGGCGGATGCGCGAGGTGCGCGCGGCGATGAAGGCCAGCGGGGTGACACCGTCGTGGCCCCAGGCCTCGGCGGACCACACGTCGTCCACGCCCAGGCGCTCGGCCTCGGTGACGTAGGCGCTCGCCTCGGCCCAGTCGGTCTGGGCGGGCCGCAGCGAGATCGAGACGCGCATCAGGCGGGGCGCGATGCCGCGAGGGCCGTCGCGATCTTCTGGAGCTGGCCGGCGTGATCGAGATCGTGCAGCCGGCTGAAGAGCAGCGTCTCCCGCCAGGTCAGCGGGCCGAACATGGGGTGGTCGATGCGCTGGTCGGGGGCGGCCGCCGGATCCGCGGCCAGGACGGCCGTGAACAGGGCCTCGCGCTGCGCGGCCAGCGTCCGGAACCAGGCCTCGGCCGGGAGCAGCGGCGCGCCCTCGACCCCGCGCCCGCCGGGGCGCGACGGCGGCGGCTCGCCCGCGAGCAGGCGCTGGATGCCGCCGCCGAAGTAGCCGTCGGCGGCCACCACGTGGGCCATCACCTCGTTGCCACTCCACTCCTCGGGCGCCGGCCGCTCGCCGAACCGCGCCGGCGGCACCGCGGCCGCGGCGGCCCGCAGATCGACCATCGCGGCCCTGACCTTCTCCACGATCTCCGCGGGGGTGAGCTTGGCGCCCTGGGCGACCAGATAGCTCCGGATCCGCGCCTGCTCCTCGTCCATCGCGGCTTGGACTCTATCCCGCCCCCGCCCGCCCCGCAACGAGAATGGGGTCAGGTCTTGCATTACGACATTTCCGCGTGCTTGCGGCTCACTGGCCGCTCGAAAATGTCGTAATGCAAGACCTGACCCCGCCCTAGAGGCCGAGGTGGTCGAGGAAGGTGGCGATCACGCGCTGGACTTCGGGGCGATGGGTGCGGTTCGGGAAGTGGGGGCCGCCCTGAACCACGTGCAGGCGGGCGCCGGGGATGGCGGCGGCCACTCGCTCGGACATCGCCACGGTCGGGAAGCTGTCGAGCGCGCCGGCGATCACCTGCACCGGGCAGCGGATGCGCCGGCAGTCCTCGAGCCACTCGCCCCGGCTATAGGTCTCGTCCAGCAAGGCGAGCAGCGAGGCCACCGAGTGCCCGCGCAGGGCGCCGGTCAGCTCCGCGTAGCGCTCGGGCCGGGCTTTGAGCCGCGCCAGCGCCTCCTCGCCCATGCGCAGCCGCACGTTGGCGTCGAAGTACTCCTCGAAGCGGCCCGCCTCCACGAGCGGGCGCTGCCGGGCCCACCAGCGCTTGTCCTCGTCGCTCGGCACGAACGGCGGGCCGCTGATCGAGACGACCGCCCGCGCGCGCTCGGGCGCGTGCGCCGCGATCCACAACGAGAGCGCGGCGCCCATGGACGCCCCGCCCCAGACCGCCTCGCGCACGCCCAGGCCGTCGAGCCAGCGCAGCAGGTCCTCCGCCTTGCGCGCGTAGGTGTAGTCGTCCACCCGCTCGAAGCGCGACGACAGCCCGTGGCCGCGCGTGTCGGGGAAGAGCGCGCGCACGCGGCCGAAGAAGGGCTCGAGATCCGCCACCATGACCGAGGAGTCCTCCACCGAGCCGCCGTGGATCCAGACCACGATCGGAGGAGACGCGGGCGGCCCCCAGGCGAGGCCGGCCTCTCGCCAGTGCAGGCGGACGCCGGTGGGCAGGACGACCTCAGGCAGGGCCGATCCTCTTCTCCAGGTAGCGCGCGTAGCGGGACATGGAGTAGGTGCAGACCCAGTAGATCACCGCGATGAAGAGATAGATCGGGAACGGGCGAATCTCGCGGTTGTTCACGATCTGGGCGGCCTTGGTCAGGTCCATGAAGCCGATGATGGAGGCGAGCGAGGTGTCCTTGAAGAGCACGATGAACTGGGTGACCAGCGACGGGATCATGTTCTTGAGCGCCTGGGGCAGGACCACGTGGCGCATGCCCTGGGCCGAGCTCAACCCGAGCGCGGTGGCCGCCTCCACCTGGCCGCGCGGCACCGACTGGATGCCCGCGCGCACGATCTCGCCCAGGTAGGCCGCCTCGAAGACCACGAAGGCGGTGAGGGCCACCCCGAACTCCGGGATCGAGGTCTTGAGCACGATCGGCATGATGAACCACATCCAGAAGATCACCATGACCAGCGGGACGCCCCGGAAGAACTCCACGTAGACGGTGGCGGGAATGCGGATCCACCACTGGGGGGCCAGGCGCGCGATGCCGATGAAGATGCCGAGAATGAAGCCCAGGATGATGGACGGGATGGCCAGGCGCAGGGTGCCGCCCACGAAGTTGCCGATGCCCAGGAAGCCCTGGAGCATCAGGAACGGGAAGTTGCGCCAGACGACGTCCAGATCGAGCATGGCCTAGCGCCGTCGCCGGCCGCCGCCCACGATGAGGCCGGGGATCGCGGTGCGCCGCTCCACCCAGGACATGATCGTGGCGATCGAGACGCAGAGGACGAGATAGATGAGCGTCCCCGCGGTCAGGGCCTCGATCGCCTTGGCGGTGTAGGTCTCGATCTGGCGCGTCTGGAATGTCAGCTCGGCCACGCTGATCGTGAGCGCCACCGACGAGTTCTTGAGCAGGTTGAGAGATTCGTTGGTGCCGGGCGGAATGATGAGCCTGAGCGCCACCGGCAGGATCACGTAGCGGTAGGCCTGGAAGGTGGTGAGCCCGGAGGCCACCGAGGCCTCGAGCAGGGTGCGCGGGATGGACTGGATGCCGGAACGCAGGACTTCGGAGAAGCGCGCGCCGCTGTAGACGCCCAGGGCGAAGACGGCGGCCCAGAACTCGAGCCCGTGGCCGTAGAGCCATTGCTGGACGGGCTCCGGGAGGAGGGGCGGGACCGCGAAGTACCAGAAGAACATCCAGACGAGCAGCGGAACATTGCGGAAGAACTCCACGTAGAACGTGGCGGTCGCGCGCAGCGGCCAGAAACGCACGGTGCGCAGCGCCCCGGAGACGATGCCGAGCGCGGCGGCGAGCAGCCAGGCGACGAGGGACAGCTCGAGCGTCAGGATCAACCCGCTCAGCAGCCACCGGCCGGACTCGCCGGTCCAGAGCACCGACCAGTTGAACTGGTAGTTCATCGCGTCGAGCCCCCTCACCCTGCCCTCTCCCCCTCGGCGGGGGTGTGGGTTCTCGCCCCCTCTGCCCCGCAGAGGGGGGAGAGGGTTCTCGGACTCCCTGCCCCGCAGAGGGGGAGCGGGTTCCTCGGGCCCCCCTCTCCCCTCAGGGGAGAGGGCAGGGTGAGGGGTGGTTGGCCGGCTACTTCGGGACGACCTGCAGCAGCATGAAGCTCCGCACCTGGGGCGCCATCGGATACGGCAGCTCGCCCTTGGCGCCGAACCACTTGTCGTAGATCTCGAAGAACTTGCCCGACTCGATGCCGTCCATCAGGCCCGCGTTGACGATATTGCGGAAGTCGGCGTCGCCCTTTCGCAGCGCCATGCCGTAGGGCTCGTAGGAGTAGAAGTCGCCGACGATCTCCCACTGGGCCGCGTTCGGCGCTTTGGCCTTGAGCCCGGCGAGCTGGATGCCGTCGTTGGTGAAGGCGTCCACCTGGCCCTGCGCCAGGGCCTGGAACGCGGCCGGCTGGTCGGGGAACTCGCGCAGGACGGCCTTCGGCGCCCTCTCCCGGATGATGCGCGCGTTGGTCGAGCCCTGCTGGGCCGCGATGCGCTTGCCGTCGATATTCTTGATGCCCTTGATCGGGCTCCCCTTCTTCACCAGAAACTGGGCGCCGGTGACGAAGAAGGTGACCGAGAAGTCCACGCTGTCCCGGCGGGTGCGGGTGTCGGTCATGGTGCCGGCGATCAGATCAACCGCCCCGGAAGACAGGAGCGGGATGCGGGTCGGCGGGGTGCTCTCCTTCTTCTCCACCTTGACCGGCTTGCCGACCTTCTTCTCCACCGCGGGCTTGATCAGCTCCTCGACCAGGTCGATGGAGAAGCCGACCCACTCGTTCTTGCTGTTGACGTAGGCGAACGGCGGGGACCCGGTCCGGGTGCCGATCGTCAGCGTGCCGGTCTCGCCGATCTTCTCGAGCGTCATCTTCTGTTGCGCGAGGGCCGGCGTCACCGACGCGGCCAGCAGCGCCCCCACCATCACGACTCCGATCAGCTTCCGCATGTACGTCCTCCTTGGGGTGATCTCAATGGGTCAGAATCTTGGACAGAAAGTCCTTGGCGCGGTCCGACTGGGGCGCCGCGAAGAAGGCCTCCGGCTTCTGCACTTCCACGACCCGGCCGAAGTCCATGAAGACGACGCGGCTGGCTACCCGACGGGCGAAGCCCATCTCGTGGGTCACCACCATCATGGTCATGCCTTCCCGGGCGAGGTCGGTCATGACGTCCAGCACCTCGTTGATCATCTCGGGGTCGAGCGCCGAGGTCGGCTCGTCGAAGAGCATGATCCGGGGCTGCATGGCCAGGGCCCGGGCGATGGCCACCCGCTGCTGCTGGCCCCCCGAGAGATTGGCCGGGTAGGAGTCGGCCCGGTCCGGGATGCGCACCCGCTCGAGCAGGGCTCGCGCGATCTTCTCCGCCTCGGCCGCCGGCAGCCCCTTCACCTTCCGCGGCGCGAGCATGATGTTCTGCAGCGCGGTCATGTGGGGGAAGAGGTTGAAGGACTGGAACACCATCCCCACCTCGGTGCGCAGCTTGACCAGGTTGGCGGACCCCGCGATGTTCTGGCCGTGGACGAGGAGCTCGCCCTTCTGGATGGGCTCCAGGCGGTTCACGCAGCGGATGAGCGTGCTCTTGCCGGAGCCGGACGGGCCGCACACCACGACGACCTCACCCGCTTCCACGCTCAGGTCCACGTCCGCCAGCACGTGGAGCGGGCCGAATCACTTGTCGACGCCCTTGAACTCGATGGCCGCGGCCATGCCTACTCGATAACCACCAGGACGTCCCCGGGGTTCACTGGCTGCCCGGCCGCCACCCGGATCTCCTTCACCGTCCCCGCCACCTGCGCCTTGAACTCGTTCTCCATCTTCATGGCCTCCAGCACGATCAGGCCGTCGCCGGGCGCGACCGCCTGCCCCACCGAGACCTCGATCAGCGTCACCTTGCCGGGCATGGGCGCCTTCAGCACCTGGCCGCGCTCGCCGCCCTGGGCCCCCCGGGTGCGGATGATGTAGCGCGACTCCTCCTCGACGCGGATCGTGTACCGCTCGCCGTCCACGTCCACCAGGTAGGCGCCATCCTGCTCGGTGACGTCGGCCACGTGCGAGGCGCCGTCGAGCAGGATCGACCAGATGCCCTCCCCGGTCTGGCGCGCGTCCACCGCGAGGGGCTCGCCGTCGATGGTGAGGGTGAAGCGGCCCGCGGCTCCCGCGACCTCGATCGGGATGGTCCGGCCGCCCGTCTGCGCCTCGAACTTCACCGGCTCCTCCAGCCGGGACGCAGCGCCTGGCGCCAGCTGCTGACCGCGCCGGCCGGCGGCGTCACCGGCGCCTGACGACCCGCGCGCTCGTACGCGGTCAGCGCGGCCGCGATGAGCGCGATCCGGCGGTGCCGACCGGCCGCTTCCGGCTGGTCCGCGGCCAGGAGCCGCTCCATGAAGCCGGTGGAGAGGCGCCCCGCCACGAAGTCCGGATGCGCGATGATGCGCTGGAGGATCGGGATCGTGGTCTGCACGCCCACCACCTTGTACTCGCCCAGCGCGCGGCTCATCCGCGCGATCGCCGTCTCGCGGTCGGGCCCCCAGACGATCAGCTTGGCCATCAGCGTGTCGTAGAAGCGCGGGATCGTGCAGCCGGCGTAGACGCCGGTGTCGTCGCGCACCCAGGGCCCGCCCGGCGCCTGGAGCCCGGCCACCTTCCCGGGCGAGGGCATGAAGGAGGCGAACGGGTCCTCGGCGTTGACGCGGCACTCGATGGCCCAGCCGCCGAGGGCGACGTCGTCCTGGCCAAAGCCGAGCTTCTCCCCCGCCGCGATGCGGAGCTGGTCCTTCACGAGATCGCGACCGATCACCAGCTCGGTCACCGGATGCTCCACCTGCAGGCGCGTGTTCATCTCGAGGAAGTAGAAGGTGCGCTCGCGGTCCACCAGGAACTCGACGGTGCCCGCGTTGACGTAGCCGACCTCGGCGGCCACCCGGCAGGCCGCCTCGCCCATGCGGCGCCGCATCTCGGGCGTGACGAACGGCGACGGGCTTTCCTCCACCAGCTTCTGGTGCCGCCGCTGGATCGAGCACTCGCGCTCGCCCAGGTAGACCACGCCGCCGTGGGCGTCGGCCATGACCTGGATCTCGATGTGCCGCGGCTCCTCGATGTAGTGTTCGACGTAGACGGAGGCGTCGCCGAACGCGGCGCCCGCCTCCGCGCGCGCCGCGCGCAGCGCGCCGGCCAGATCGCCGGGCGCGCGCACCAGGCGCATGCCCTTGCCGCCACCGCCCAGCGCCGCCTTCAGCATCACCGGGTAGCCCACGCGCTCCGCCACCCGCGCGGCCTCCGCGCCGTCGCCGACCGGCTGCTCGGTGCCGGGCACCACCGGCACGCCCATCTTGATCGCGACGCGGCGGGCCGCCATCTTGTCGCCCATGGCCCGGATGGCCGCGGGCGGCGGCCCGATGAAAGTCAGCCCCGCGTCCAGGCAGGCCTGAGCGAACGTCGCGTTCTCGGCCAGGAAGCCGTAGCCCGGATGCACGGCCTCGGCGCCGGTGCTGCGCGCGGCCGCGATCAGCTTGTCGCCGACGAGGTAGCTCTCGACGGCGGGGGCGGGGCCGATCGGCACCGCCTCGTCCGCGAGGAGGACGTGGAGGGACTCACGGTCGGCCTCGGAGAAGACGGCCACGGTCTTGATCCCCATCTCGCGGCAGGCCCGGATGACCCGGACCGCGATCTCGCCGCGATTCGCGATGAGGACCTTCCGAAACGGGGCGCTCACGTTCCGAGCATGATAGCAGGAACGGACCCCTCACCCCTACCCTCTCCCCCGAGGGGAGAGGGAGCCAGAACATACCCCCTCCCCAGAGGGGAAAGGGGACCGGGACATACCCCCTCTCCCCCCTGGGGAGAGGGCAGG
>JBBDXN010000139.1:42904-75802 GCA_040902305.1 Candidatus Rokuibacteriota bacterium
GTGAGGGGTCTGGTGGTGAGGGGTCTGGTGGTGAGGGGTCTGGTGGTGAGGGGTCTGGTGGTGAGGGGTCCTCTACCGGTCCAGCGCCTTCACCGCCTCCTCCACGAACGAGGTGTCCACGATGGGCCGCAGCGGCAGCGTCTTCTTGGTGAACCCGTTGGCCGTCCACCACGCCATCTGCCGCTCGATGTCGGTCACGAGCAGCCGTCCTTGCGGTCCTGGAACGGAAACCCCAGCCTGATGTTCTCGGGCCGCGCCCCGGTGTACCTGGCCCTGATCTGCCCGTCCTTCTGCACCAGGGCGACTTCGAAGCCGGCCAGGCCGGTCATGTCGAGGTAGTGCCGCGTGCGCTCGGCCCGCTCGAAGCGCGAGACGCCCAGCTCTTCCAGGCCGAACTCCACGTTGGCCCGCACGGTGCGCCAGGGAAAGAGCGCGAACTCCTGGAACACGGTGGCCGCCAGCGGCCGGCCCTCGCGGGGCTCACCCTCGAAGTAGACGCGCCCCGAGGTGGCGGGCAAACGGCCCCAGCAGGGCCACGAACTCCTCGGACTCCACCGCGAAGTCCACCTGGCTCAGCGCGACCACGTCGCGGCCTCGGCGGTCGGTACCACGCCGATCGATATAGGTCTTGGAGACGCGGTCGACGACGACGCGCATGCTAGCCGCGCCGCAGGGCGAACCGCTGGATCTTGCCGGTCGTGGTCTTGGGCAGCTCGGCCACGAAGTCGATCCAGCGCGGCGCCTTGTAGCCGGCCAGGCGCTTGCGCACCAGCGCCTGCAGCTCGGCGGCGAGCGCGTCGGTGCCAATCTGATCATCGTGCAGCACGCAGAAGGCGTGCGCCTTGGTGAGCCCGTCGGCGTCGCCGCGCCCGACCACCGCCGCCTCCAGCACCGCGGGGTGCTCGCCCAGGCACGCCTCGATCTCGACCGGGGACACCCACGTGCCGCCGACTTTCAGCATGTCGTCCTGACGGCCGGAGAAGTAGAAGTAGCCGTCGCCGTCCTGGTAGAACATGTCGCCGGTGCGCAGCCACTCGCCCTGCATGGTGGCCCGGCTCCGCTCGTGGCGGTTCCAGTAGTACGCCGCGGTGGAGTCGCCCTTGATCAGGAGCTGCCCCACGAACCCGGGCGCCACCGGCCGGTCCTGGTCGTCCACCAGCCGCGCCTCGTAGCCGGGAATCACCCGCCCGCTCGAGCCCGGCCGCGCCTCACCCGGCCGGTTGGCGATGTAGTCGTGCAGCGCCTCGGTGGAGCCCACCACGTCCAGCAGCTCGTGGCCGAAGCGCGACTTCCAGGCGTGGAAGATCCCGGCGGGCAGCGCCTCGCCCGAAGACACGCAGAGCCGGAGCGACGAGAGATCGAACCGCCGCTCCGCCCCCTCTAGTTGAAGAAGCCGGCGATAGATGGTGGCCACCGCGAACAGCATGGTGGGGCGCTCGGCCTGGATCAGCTCGAAGATCCGCTCGGCGTCCAGGCGCTCCGGCACCAGCACCGACGCGGCGCCCACCAGCGCCGGGAAGTAGAGCGAGTTGCCGAGGCCGAACGCGAAGTGGAGCTTCGAGGCCGAGAAGATCCGGTCGTCGGCCGCGATGCCGAAGATCCCCCGCCCCACCAGCTCCGCCGCGTGGACCAGGTCGTGGTGGAGATGCACGGCCGCCTTGGGCCGCCCGGTGGAGCCCGAGGTGTAGAGCCAGAGCGCCACGTCGTCGCGGCTCGTGTCGGTGGCGGCCAGCTCGGGCGAGGCCTTCTCGAGCAACCGCTCGTACTCCAGCGCGCCCCGCCGGCGCCCGCCCACCACGATCGCGCTCTCCAGCGCCGGGCAGCGCGCGCGGACCTTGAGGATCTCGGCGGCGGCCGCCTCGGAGGCGATGATCGCGCGGGCGCGGCTGTCCTGGAGGAGGAAGGCCAGCTCTCCGGCGGGCAACCCGTCGCTCACCGGCACCGGCACCGCGCCGATCTTCATCGCGCCCCAGAAGGCCTCGGCGAACTCGGGCCGGTCCGGCAGGGCCAGCAGCACGCGCTGCTCGATCTGGACGCCGCGGGCCAGGAGCGCGTTGCCGAGCCGGTTGGCGCGGAGGGCGACCTCGCCGTAGGTGACGTCGCGGCCGGCGAAACGAAACGCGGGCCGCCCGCCGTGGCCCGCGGCGAGGTGGCGGTCCAGGAAGTAGGCGGCGGCATTGAAGCGCTCGGGAACGTCGATGGCCGCCGGCATGCCGGCGATTCTAGCAGGAAACCTTCAGCGGGCCGCCAAGCCTCATGGGCTACAAGCGGGGTGGTGGGCGCGCCGTGGCGGGGCCGACGGTCAGGGCGAGTCGGTGAACCACCGCTGATGAATCCGCTCCAGCGTGCCGTCCGCCCTCACCTCCGCGAGGGCGCGGTTGACCCGGTCGCGGAGACCGTCGTTGCCCTTGGAGAAGACCAGCCCGTACCGGAAGGTCGTCCCGGCAAGCCGGGGCCCGAGCGCCAGCCCGTCCTGCGACCGCGCGAAGTACGACCCGATCGGATGGTCGTCCACCACCGCGTCGACCTCCTCGTCGCGGAGGGCCCGGTACGCGTCCACGTTGAAATCGAAGGTGCGCACCGTCACCGGCAGGCCCTGGCCGCGGAGGAACTCCTCGGCGGTCGTGGCCACGCGTACCCCGACCGTCTTCCCGGCCATGCCGTCGGGCCAGCGGACGGTCTCACCCTGTCGCACGATCAGCGCCAGCTCCGCCTCGAAGTACGGATCGCTGAACTCGACCATCTGGCGACGCTCGGCGGTGATGGTCGCCGCCGTGCAGATCATGTCCATCCGGCCACTTCGCAGCTCGTCGAGCGCGACGCTCCAGAGCGCGCTGCGGCAGCGCAGCTCCACCCCGAGCCGGGAGGCGAGCGCTTCCAGCAGATCCACCTCGAAGCCGCGAAACTCCGGCGTGCCGGGCAGGCCGAAGCAGAGCGGCGGCGGCGGTGATTCGTCGACCCCGACGGCGAGGACGCCGGGCGCTTCCGGGCTCGAGCGCGCATTCACCATCACATCATGGCCTGGCCACCGTTCACGTCGAGGACCGCGCCGGTGATGTGGCGCGCCGCCGCGGAGGCCAGGAAGAGCACCGCCTCGGCCACGTCCTCGGGATCGCCGAGCCGACGCAGCGGGATCGTCTCCGCGAGCGTGCGCGTCGCCTCCGGGCTGCGCGCGCCCAGCACCCGCGCGGTGGCGGTAGTGCCGGGGGCGACGGCATTCACCGCGATCCCGTCCGGCGCCCACTCGCCGGCCAGCTGGCGGGTGAGCCCGAGGATGGCGGCCTTCGCGGCGGCGTAGGGCGCGGCGGTGAGCACCGCGCCGCTGCGGCCCACGATCGAGGAGAGGTTCACGATGCGGCCCCCGCCCTGGCGCCGCATGATCGGTAGCATCGCCGTCGAGCAGAGGAACACGCTCGTCAAGTTGACGCGGAGGATGGCGTCCCACTCCTCGGGCGTGAACTCCTCCGCGCGCTTGATGCCGGGAAAGCGGCCCGCATTGTTCACGAGGATGTCGACCCGCCCCCAGCGTGCTACCACCGCCGCGGCCGCCTCCCGCACCGCGTGCGGCACGGTCACGTCGCACTCGACGGCAAAGGCCTCGCCGTGCTCCCGCACGATCTCGTCGGCCACCCGGCGGCCGCCCGCGTCCACCTCGAGGATGGCCACCCGCGCCCCCTCGCGGGCGAAGGCCCGGGCGATGGCCATGCCGATCCCGTTCCCTCCCCCGGTCACCACCACCACCTGACCACCGAACCGCATCGCGCTCCCTCCGGGCGACGATTCTACGCTAAGGGTAGGGGTCCTTCGTTCGCGGCGCGTCCGGCGCTTGCTCGTCAAGCGACTGGCGATACCTCAAGCAGCCTTGCAGGAACTGTGGCCAATCCGGCACCGCCGGAATCGGATCGGTCTTCTCCGGCAAGAGTCCCCAGAGAGCCGGGTGATGCCAGCAGAGCTCGTGTCGCGTACTGTCGCGGTGCTCTCGGATGCCTTCTCGCAGTGCCTTCACCTCGTTCATGAGCTGCTGCCGCGACATCCGGTCCAGGTCCTCGTCCATGATGGTTCTCCAGGTGAGCATGCCCCGCATGGCCTCGTAGATCTCTACGGCCGTCGTGTCACTTCGTGGCGCTCGCCAGGTGCGCTTCGATCGGAAATGCCAGCGGGCCCCCGCCCGGGTAGGAATCGAGGGCGTGAGCGACCTCGGTGACCAAGTCGGCACGGGCGGCGTCGGACACCTTGGCCACGTGGGCGGCCAGGGGGGAGGCGGCAACCTGGTCCTGCACGAAGCGCGCCGCCGAGGGAAAGCGAACCGACCTGGTGTGGGGCTGAATCGCGATGTCGCGGAAGCCCGCGCCGGCGACGAGCGCCCGCAACTCGTCGGCCTCGGCGAGCCCGAAGGGGGCGAGCATGACGCCCGCCGCCTCGGCGCTCACGTGCCGCTCGAGGGCAGCGGCCAGCGCGCCGAACCCGGGGCTGTGCTGGATGCCGCGCCACACCATCAGCCCGGCCCGGCCACCGGCCACCAGGACCCGATGCATCTCCCGCAACGCCGCCGGGCGATCGGGAAAGAACTGGAGGCCCGCCTGGCAGTAGACGATGTCGAACGCGGAGTCCGGGAATGGCATGCTCGTTGCGCTCGCCTCCTTCCAGGTGATCGGCGCGCTTCCCGGCACCGTCTCGGATGCCGCGGCGGCGGCCAGCATGCCCGGATTCAGATCGAGGCCGACCACCATCCCGGTGGGCCCGACCCGCTGCGCGGCCAGTCGAGCGACCACGCCGGTACCGCATGCGACGTCCAGGACCCGCTCGCCTAAGCGCGGAGCACCCAGCGGGACGACCAGCGACGCCCACGCCGCGAACAGCGCCGGAACGAGCGCGCGCTCGTAGGTTGACGCCGCGTCTCCGGCGACTCGCCATCGCTCCCGATCACTCATGATGGCCCCTCCAACGTTCGATCGTGAAACCGGGCGTGCGACGTGTCAAGCACTTGAGCTGGCGTCGCCCGAGGGGGAGGTCTACCATGATCTCCACGCCGCGCGCGCAGATGGCCATGTCGCTCGGCTTCTACCTCTTCCGCGTCTTCAAGCCGGCGCCCCGCTAGGCTTCAGTCAGCCTCGCCCGGCCGCGCCCGCCAGCGCTTCACGTCCGCCCGGCGCTTCTTGCCGGCCAGGCGCCGCCGTTTCGCGCCGGCCGAGGGCCGCGTCTTCACGCGCCGGCGCGGCACCACGAGGGCGGCGCGGATCAGCTCGGCCACCCGGGCGCGTGCGTCCTCCAGGTTGCGCGCCTGGTTGCGCGTCGCCTGGCTGATGACCACCAGGCGCCCGTCGGCGTCGAGCCGGTTCTGGGCCAGGCGGGAGAGGCGCGCCCGCGCGTCGGCGGCGAGCCCCTCGATCCCCGCCAGGTCCACGCGCAGGTCGATCTTGGTCGAGACCTTGTTGACGTTCTGGCCGCCCGGCGCCGAGGCCCGCGCCGCGTGCACGGTCAGCGCGGAGGCCAGCACGCGCACCTCCGCGGTCACGACGATCGAGTCGGCCATGACGCGGGCTTCGCGGGCAGCTCGGCGTGGAGCGCGGCGACGAACTCGTCGGGGCGGCTCGGCGAGAGCACGACGAGGCCGCCGCGGGTCTGGAGGAACACCAGGTCGTCGGTGTTGGCGATGGCGAGATAGTGCCAGCCGGTGCGCGGGTTCCAGCGCGGCCCGTGGGAGCCGAAGAGGCTGTTGAAGCCGGCGGCGAGCAGCCCGCCGATCGGGCGCGGCTCGCGGTCGCAGCCGGTGATGCGGTCGTAGGGGATGAGGCGCGGCGACCAGCGCCGCTCGAGGCGCAGGCCGCCTTCCTCCAGCGTGTAGCCACTTGGCGCCATCCCCTGGATCATCCACAGCGCACCCAGGAAGGGCAGCGGCAGGATGAGCAGGCTCGGATCGCCGGAGCTGGCGACGAGTGCGACCGACAGGAGGAAGGGCCCGCCGAAGCCGAGCCCGATTCCGACCACCCCGGCGAGGAGTCGCTGCTTTCGCCCGAGGAGGGCCGGGAAGTGCACGCGGCCTCTCGGGCTAGCGGGGGAAGATCTCGAGCGCGCCGAAGAAGTAGGGGATCTCGAAGGCGGCCGACTCGGGCGAGTCGGAGCCATGGACCGCGTTGGCCTCGATGGACGAGGCAAACTCCTTGCGAATCGTCCCCGCGTCGGCCTTGGCCGGATCGGTGGCGCCCATCAGCTCGCGCAGCCGCGCGATGGCGCTCTCGCCTTCGAGCACGATGGGCATGCACGGGCCCTGGGTCATGAAGGCGCAGAGGCTGCCGTAGAACGGCCGCTCCTTGTGCACGATGTAGAAGCCGCCGGCCTGGGCCGCGCTCAGATGGATCAGCTTGGCGGCGAGCACCTTGAGGCCCGCCTGCTCGAAGCGGGCGATGATCTGGCCCGTGACGCCCTGGGCGACGGCATCCGGCTTGATGATGGTGAGGGTGCGCTGGACGGCCATCGCGGAGAGGTCCCTACCCTTTCTCGCCGACCACGCGGGCCACGGTGGCGCCCATGTCGGCGGGGCTCTTGACGGTGGTGATGCCGGCGGCTTCCATGGCGGCCATCTTCTCGGCGGCGGTGCCCTTGCCACCGGCGATGATGGCGCCCGCGTGGCCCATGCGGCGGCCGGGCGGCGCGGTTTGACCACAAATGAATCCCACGACCGGCTTGGTGACGTGGGCCTTGATGAAGGCGGCGGCCTCTTCTTCTGCCGTTCCGCCGATCTCCCCGATCATCATGATCGAGGTCGTGTCCGGGTCGGCCTGGAAGAGCTCGAGCACGTCGATGAAGTTGGTGCCGTTGACCGGATCGCCCCCGATGCCCACGCAGGAGGACTGGCCGAGCCCGCGCTGGGTGAGCTGGTGGACGACCTCGTAGGTCAGCGTGCCGCTGCGCGAGACCACGCCCACGTGTCCGACCTTGTGGATGTGGCCCGGCATGATCCCGATCTTGGCCTGGCCCGGCGTGATCAGGCCCGGGCAGTTGGGGCCGATGAGCCGGCTCGGGGTGCGGCTGAGAAACGCCTTCACCCGCACCATGTCCGCGACGGGCACGCCCTCGGTGATGCACACGACGAGCGGCATGCCCGCGTCCGCCGCTTCCATGATCGCGTCGGCCGCGGCGGGCGGCGGCACGAAGATCAGCGCGCAGTCGGCGCCGGTCGCCTTCGCGGCCTCTTCCACCGTGTTCCAGACCGCGAAGCCCTCGTGGGTCGTCCCGCCCTTGCCCGGCGTCACCCCACCCACCACCTGGGTGCCGTACTCCTTGCACCGCGCGGCGTGAAAGGCGCCCTCCTTGCCGGTGATGCCCTGCACCAGCACGCGCGTGCTCTTGTCAACCAGGACGCTCATGCGCGCGCGAGCTCCACCACCTTCTTCGCGCCCTCGCCCATGTCGTTGACCATCACGAGGCCCAGGCCCGACTCGGCCAGCATCTTCTTGCCCTGCTCCACGTTGGTGCCTTCGGCGCGCAGCACCACCGGCAGCGTGAGCCCGAGCTTCTTCACCGCGGCGATGATGCCCTCGGCGAGCCGGTCCACTCGGAGAATGCCGCCGAACACGTTGATGAAGACCGCCTTCACGCTCGGGTCGGACGAGAGGATGCGGAACGCGTTCTCGATCTGCTCGGGCGAGGCGCCGCCGCCCACGTCCAGGAAGTTGGCGGGCTCGCCGCCGGCCAGCTTGATGATGTCCATGGTGGCCATCGCGAGGCCGGCCCCGTTCACCATGCAGCCGACGTTGCCGTCCAGCTTGATGTAGTTGAGGCTGTACTTCGAGGCCTCCACGTCGAGCGGGGTTTCCTCGTTGACGTCGCGCAGCGCCACCACGTCCTTGTGGCGGTAGAGCGCGTTGTCGTCGAAGGTGAGCTTGGCGTCGAGCGCCAGCACCCTCCCATCGGTGGTAATAACAAGTGGATTAACCTCGGCCAGGGAGCAGTCCTTGTCGAGGTAGGCCCGGAACAGGTTCAGGATCAGGGCCACGCCCGCCTTGAACTGGTCGCCCGTGAGCCCCAGGCCAAAGGCCAGGTTGCGGGCCTGAAAGGCCTGCAGCCCGAGCGCGGGGTCCGTCCACTCCCGGACGATCTTCTCCGGGTGCGTGGCGGCGACCGCCTCGATGTCCATGCCGCCCGCCTGCGAGGCCATCACCACGTGGGTGCCGCGGCCGCGGTCGAGCGTCATCGAGAGGTAGAGCTCGGTGGCGATCGGGGAGGCCTCCTCCACCAGCACCTTCAGCACCTTGATGCCCTCGGGCGGCGTCTGCGGGGTCTTGAGCATCATGCCGAGGATCAGCGATGCCGCGGCCTCGGCGCCCGCCGCGGCGTCGGCCAGCTTCACGCCGCCGGCCTTGCCGCGGCCGCCCGCGTGCACCTGCGCCTTGACGACTACTCGACCGTTCAGTTGTTGCGCAATTTCGCGGGCCTGGGCCGGCGAGTCGGCCACGTCCCCGTTGGGCACGGGCACCCCGAACTCCTTCAGGATCGCCTTGCCCTGATACTCGTGGATCTTCATGCGATCAGGACGACGCCTTCTTGTGGCCCCGGAGCTTGCGCACCACCAACACGATGGGGTCGAAGTTGTCGGCCATCCGCTCCTTGAGCGGGATGATGCCGTTGTCGGTGATGTGGATGTGCTCGGGGCAGACCTCGGTGCAGCACTTGGTGATGTTGCAGAGCCCGACCCCCGCCTGCTCATCCATGAACTCGGTGCGGTCCCGGGTGTCGAGCGGGTGCATCTCGAGGCCGGCGATCTTGATGAAGAAGCGCGGGCCGGAGAAGCGCTTCTTCAGATCGTGGTCGCGGATCACGTGGCAGACGTCCTGGCACAGGAAGCACTCGATGCATTTGTGGAACTCCTGCCCGCGCTCGATGTCCTCCTGCATCATCCGGTACTTGCCGTCCGCGTCCGGCGGCCGCAGGCGCAGCGGCGGCACCTGCTTGGCCTTCTCGTAGTTGTACGAGACGTCGGTGACCAGGTCCCGGATGATCGGAAAGGTCCGGATCGGCGCCACCGAGATCGGCTCGCCTTCCTTGAAGATGTCCATCCGGGTCATGCACATGAGGCGCGGCCTGCCGTTGATCTCCGCGCTGCACGAGCCGCACTTGCCCGCCTTGCAGTTCCAGCGGCAGGCCAGATCCGGGGCCTGCGTCGCCTGAATGCGGTGGATGACGTCGAGCACCACCATCCCCACGCCGCTCTCGACCCGGTACTCCTTGAAGTCGCCCCCCGCGGGGTCGCCGCGGAACACCCGCATCGTGAAGTTCGGCATCACTTCCGCTCCTGGAAGAGGGCCCGGAGCTCGGGGGGCATCTGGGGCAGCGGCTCGCGCCGCAGGTCCACCCGGTCGCCCTGCTGCCGGGCGACCAGGTTCACGGTCCCCCAGGTGTCGTCGGTGTACGGGTGATCCTCGCGGGTGTGGCCGCCGCGGCTCTCCTTGCGCTCCAGGGCGGCGAGCGCGCAGCACTCCGCGACGGTCAGGAGCGAGACCAGGTCGAGCGCGGTGTGCCAGCCGGGGTTGTAGACCCGCCCGCCCTCGACGCGCACCTTGGCCGCGCGCTGCTTGAAGACCTCGAGCTTCTTGAGCGCTTCCTTGAGCTCGGCCTCGACCCGGATGATACCGACCAGGTTGTGCATGGTCTCCTGCAGCTCGGACTGGATCGCGTACGGATTCTCGCCGCCCGAGCGCGCGAAGGGCTCGAGCATCGTCCGGGCGATGGACTCCACCTGGCCCGCGTCCACCGTGAGCCGCCCGCCCAGGTTCTTGCAGTAGAGCGCGGCGTGCAGACCCGCGCGCCGGCCGAACACGAGCAGGTCGCCGAGCGAGTTGCCGCCGAGCCGGTTGCTCCCGTGCAGCCCGCCCGCGACCTCACCGGCCGCGAAGAGGCCGGGCACCGTGGCCGCGGTGGAATCCGCGTCCACCCGCACCCCGCCCATGACGTAGTGACAGGTCGGTCCGACCTCCATCGGCTCCTTGGTGATGTCCACGCCCGCCAGCTCTTTGAACTGGTGATACATGGACGGCAGGCGCTTGCGGATGTAGTCGGCCGGCCGGCGCGACGCGATGTCGAGGAACACGCCGCCGTGCGGGGTGCCCCGCCCCGCCTTCACCTCGGAGTTGATGGCGCGCGCCACCTCGTCGCGCGGCAGGAGATCCGGGGTGCGGCGGTTGTTCTTCTTGTCCTGGTACCACCGATCGGCTTCTTCCTGACTGTCCGCGGTCTCCCCTTTGAAGAACTCGGGGATGTAATTGAACATGAAGCGCTCACCCGCGGTGTTCTTGAGCGTGCCGCCGTCGCCGCGCACGCCCTCGGTCACCAGGATGCCGTGCACCGAGGGCGGCCACACCATCCCGGTCGGGTGGAACTGGACGAACTCCATGTCGATCAGGTCGGCGCCCGCCCAGTAGGCGAGCGACTGGCCGTCGCCGGTGTACTCCCAGGAGTTCGACGTGAACTTCCACGCCTTGCCGATGCCCCCGCTGGCCAGCACGATGGCCTTGGCCTTGAAGAGCACGAACTTGCCGGTGTTCCGCCAGTAGCCGAAGGCCCCGCACACCCGGTCGCCGTCCTTGATCAGCCGCTCGATCTTGCACTCCATGTACACGTCGATCGGCTGGTGGATCGCGTGATACTGGAGCGTGCGGATCATCTCGAGCCCGGTGCGGTCGCCCACGTGGGCGAGGCGCGCGTAGCGGTGGCCGCCGAAGTCGCGCTGCAGGATGAGGCCGTCCTTGGTGCGGTCGAAGAGGGCGCCGTAGCGCTCCAGCTCGAGCACGCGCTCCGGGCTCTCCTGGGCGTGGAGCTGGGCCATGCGCCAGTTGTTCAGCATCTTGCCGCCGCGCATGGTGTCGCGGAAGTGGACCTGCCAGTTGTCCTCCGGATACACGTTGCCCAGGGCGGCCGCGATACCGCCCTCGGCCATGACGGTGTGGGCCTTGCCGAGGAGCGACTTGCAGACGAGGCCGACCGATACGCCCTGGGCCGCGGCCTCGATGGCCGCGCGGAGGCCGGCGCCGCCCGCCCCGATGATCAGGACGTCGTGCTCGTGCGTCTCGTATTCCACGGTCGCCATCAGATGATCCTCCAGTCGTGGAGGATCCCCATGGAGACGAGGCGGATGTAGAGATCCGTCAGGCCCACGCTGAAGAGGGACAGCCAGGAGAACATCGGGTGCTTCTCGTTGAGCCGGGTGATCCCGCGCCACAGGCTGTAGCGAACCGGGGCCTTGGAGAAGACGTCCATCACCCCGCCGCAGACGTGCCGGCAAGAGTGGCAGGAGAACGTGTAGCCGGCCAGGAACAGCACGTTCATCCACATCACGATGGTCCCGACGCCGATCCCGAAGCCGTCCTTGAAGCGGAAGGCCAGGATCGCGTCCCAGGTCAGCATCACGATGAAGAGCACCGCCACGTACCAGGCGTAGCGGTGGAAGTTCTGGAGGAAGAGCGGGAAGCGGGTCTCGCCGGTATACCCCGACTTGGCGTCCCGCACCGCGCAGGCCGCCGGCGCCAGCCAGAAGGAGCGGTAGTAGGCCTTGCGGTAGTAGTAGCAGGTCAGGCGGAAGATGCCGGGCCCGGCCAGGATGAGGAACGCGGGCGACACCAGCCCCATGATCGGGACCGAGATGTCGGGCAGCGCCCACCCGAAGCTCTGGTGAAGGCACGACTTGGTGATGCAGGGCGAGTAGAAGGGCGAGAGATACGGGTCCGCGAAGTAGTGGGCGTTCTGAAACGCGGCCCAGGTCGAATAGATGATGAAAGATAGCAGGACCACCACCACCGTGAGCGGCAGTGCCCACCACGAATCCGTCCGCAGGTGAGCATCCGCGATCGGCGACCGCGCCTCCCCGAGGATCCGCCCGCCCTGCCTCTGCGCCGTCGCGCCGCTCATGCGTTCTCCCTCGCGTAGGCCTTCATGCCGTCCTGATAGAGATCGCCGCCGTGGCAGTCGTTGACCACGATGGCGGGGAACCCCTCGACCTCGAGCCGCCGGATGGCCTCGGTCCCGAGATCCTCGTAGGCCACGATCTCGAGCTTCTTCACGAAGCCCGAGAGCACCGCCCCCGCCCCGCCGATGGCCCCGAAGTACACCGCCTTGTGCTGGCGGAGCGCGTCCTTGACCGGCTGGGAGCGCGCGCCCTTGCCGAGCGTGCCCTTGAGGCCGAGCGCCAGGAGCTTCGGAGTGAACTTGTCCATGCGCCCGCCGGTGGTGGGGCCGATGGAGCCCACCACGTCGCCGGGTCGCGCGGGCGAGGGCCCGGTGTAGTAGATGATCTGGCCCCGCACGTCGATGGGCAGCGGCTGGCCCGCGTCGATCAGCGGGAGCAGCCGCGCGTGGGCCGCGTCGCGCGCGGTGTACATCACGCCGGTGATGCGCACCCGGTCGCCCGCCTTCAGCGCCTCGACGTCGGCGTCGCTGAGCGGCGGCGTCACCTCCTTGATCCCATCCGCCGCCGTGGTGATCATCGCCCCGCACCCCCCCCCACAACCCCCCGCCCACCCCCCCCGCCCCCCCCCCCCCCCCCCCCGGGGGGCGGGGGGGCCTGGAACCCTCGCCCCCGAAGGGGAAGAGGGCAGGGTGAGGGGGCGGTTCTCCCCCTCACAGCGACACTTCCTTGTGCCGATGCGCGTGGCACTCGATCGTCACCGCCACCGGCAGGCTCGTGATGTGGCAGGGATACGTGAGGATGTGGATGCCGAACGCGGTGGTGTCGCCGCCGTAGCCCTGCGGCCCGATGCCGAGCCGGTTGGCGCGCTCCAGCACCTCGCGTTCCACCGCGGCCACCACCGGATCCGGGTTAACCGTTCCCAGCTCCCGGAAGAGCGCCTTCTTGCTGAGCCGCGCGGCCTGCTCGAAGGTGCCGCCCACCCCCACGCCCGCGATGAGCGGCGGGCAGGCGTCGGGGCCCGCGGCGCGGATGCACTCGAGGATCCACTCCTTCACGCCGTCCACGCCCTCGGCGGGCGTCAGCATCCTGTACTTCGAGCGGTTCTCGCAGCCGCCGCCCTTGGCCATGATCTGGATCCGAAGCTCGCCACCCGCCACCACGTCGAGATGAATCACGGCCGGGGTATTGTCGCCGGTGTTCACGCGGTCGAAGGGCGAGCGCACGATGGAGGCGCGGAGGTAACCCTCCTTGTAGCCCTGCCGCACGCCCTCGTTGATCGCCTCGTAGAGGCCGCCGCCGGTGACGTGCACGTCCTGCCCCAGCTCGAGGAAGCAGACCACGAAGCCGGTGTCCTGGCAGTACGGGATCTTCTTCGTCCGGGCCAGCTCCGCATTCTGCTGCAGGATCTGGAGCACCTGACGGCCGGCCGGGGAGCGCTCGGTCTGGAGCGCACCCGCGAAGGCCCGCAGCATGTCGGGCTCGAGGGAGTAGTTCGCCTCCATGCAGAGCTTCTTGACCGCGTCGACGATCGCGGAGACGTGGATCTCGCGCACGGGGCTACTTCTTCGCCATGGAAGCGACGAACTCGCGATGCCGCCTGGCGATCTCCTCGGGCGACGGGTCCTCCACGTGGGTGGCCAGGCCCCAGCGGTGCCCCGAGGGGTCCTCCACCTGCCCGAAGCGGTCGCCCCAGAACATGTCGGCGACCGGCATCAGGACCTTGGCTCCGGCGGTGACGGCACGCTGGAACGCCGAGTCCACGTCAGGGACGTAGAGATAGAGCGAGCTGGTGGGACCGCCGACCGAGGCGGGCGAGAGACAACCCATGTCCGGCATCTCGTCGCTCAGCATGATCCGCGAGTCGCCCACCTGGATCTCGGCGTGCACGGTCCGGCCGTCCGGGCCGTCCATGCGCATGATCTCCTGCGCGCCGAACGCCCGCTTGTAGAACGCGATGGCCTCGGCCCCGTCCTTCACGATCAGGGCCGGCGTCACCGTGTGGTAGCCGTCGGGTACTGGTCTCGGCATAATCTTCACCCCTCCTCTGTATCCGCTCGCCTCGCCTCGCCTCGGCTTCAGCTCGCCCTGCTACCCCTCGCCCTGCTACCCCTCGCCCTGCTACCCCTCACCCTGCTACCCCTCACCCACCCCTCTCCCCAGAGGGGAGAGGGGTGGAGATCACAGTTTCAGTTTATCGACGAGCTCGCGGACCGCGGCGGCCGACTTGTCGAAGGCGGCCTGCTCGTCGGGCTGGAGCTTGATCTCGATGATCTGCTCGACGCCCTTGCGGCCGAGCTTGACCGGCACGCCGACGTAGAGGCCCTTGGTGCCGTACTGGCCGTCCAGGTAGGCCGCGCAGGGCAGAATCTTCTTCTTGTCCTTGAGAATCGCCTCCACCATCTCCACCGTGGAGGCGGCCGGCGCGTAGTAGGCGCTGCCCGACTTGAGAAACGCCACGATCTCGGCCCCCCCGTTGGCGGTGCGGGTGACCAGGGCCTGGATCCGGTCGGCGGGCAGCAGATCGGTGATCGGGATGCCCGCCACCGTGGAGTAGCGCGGCAGCGGCACCATGGTGTCGCCGTGGCCGCCCAGCACGAAGGCGGTGACGTTCTCCACCGACACCGCGAGCTCCTGGGCGATGAACGTGCGGAAGCGCGCGGAGTCGAGCACGCCGGCCATGCCGATGACCCGCTCGGTCGGAAACCCGGACCTCTTCCAGGCGAGCTGCACCATCGCGTCGAGGGGATTGGTGACCAGGATCAGGATCGCGTTCTTCGAGCGCTTCACCACCTGCTCCACCACCGAGCCCACGATCTCCGCGTTCTTGAAGAGCAAGTCGTCCCGCGTCATGCCCGGCTTGCGGGCCAGGCCCGCAGTGATCACCACGATGTCGGAGTCCGCGGTCTCGTCGTAGCCGTTGGAGCCGATCAGGTGGGAGTCGTAGCCGTGGATCGGGCCGGCCTGGGCCAGGTCGAGCGCCTTGCCCTGGGGAATCCCCTCGACCACGTCCACCAGGACGACGTCGCCCAGCTCCTTCTCGACCGTATACTGCGCGACCGAGGCGCCGACGTTGCCGGCGCCGATGACCGAGATCTTCGGCCGCGCGGCCATCACATCGACTCCATGCTCTTGATGATGGCGGTCCCGAACTCCGAGCACTTCACTTCCTTGGCGCCATCCATCAACCGGGCCAGGTCGTAGGTCACCACCTTCTGGCCGATGGTCTTCTCGATCCCCGCGATGATCCGGTCCGCCGCCTCGTTCCACCCCATGTAGCGCAGCATCATCTCGCCCGAGAGGATGACCGAGCCCGGATTGACCTTGTCCTGGCCCGTGTACTTGGGGGCGGTGCCGTGGGTCGCCTCGAACAGGGCGTGCCCGGTGTCGTAGTTGATGTTGGCGCCGGGCGCGATGCCGATGCCGCCCACCTGCGCGGCCAGCGCGTCGGAGATCAAGTCGCCGGTCAGGTTGCAGCACGGGATCACGTCGAACTCGTCCGGCCGCGTGAGAATCTGCTGCAGGAACGCGTCGGTGATGGCGTCCTTGACCAGGATCTTCCCGGCCGGCGGCTTGCCGCCGCAGTCGTCCCAGGAGACCAGCCGGTCCGAGAACTCGCGCTTGGCCAGCGCGTACCCCCACTTCATGAACATGCCTTCGGTGTATTTCTGGATGTTTCCCTTGTGGACGAGCGTGACGTTGCGGCGGTTGTTCTCGACCGCGTACCGCATGGACGCCCGGATCAGCCGCTCCGACCCCTCCTTCGAGACCGGCTTGATGCCGATCGAGGAGCTGGCCGGGAAGCGGATCTTCGTGACGCCCATCTCCTTCTGGAGGAACTCGATCACCTTCTTCGCCTCCGGCGTCCCCTGCTCCCACTCGATGCCCGCGTAGATGTCCTCGGTGTTCTCCCGGAAGATCACCATGTCGACCTTCTCGGGGCGCTTCACCGGGGAGGGCACGCCCTTGAACCAGCGCACCGGCCGCAGGCACACGTAGAGGTCCAGCTCCTGGCGCAGGGTGACGTTGAGCGAGCGGAAGCCCTCGCCCACCGGGGTGGTCAGCGGCCCCTTGATGGCGACCAGGTACTCCCGGATGACGTCGAGGGTCTCCGGCGGCAGCAGGTTCGGGGGGCAGTCCTTCCCGTAGGCGGTCTGCGCCTTCTCTCCCGCGTAGACCTCGGCCCACGCGATCTTGCGGCGCCCCTTGTAGGATTGGGCCACCGCCGCGTCGAGCACGCGGACCGACGCGGCCCAGATGTCGGGGCCGACGCCGTCGCCCTCGATGAAGGCGATGATCGGGTGGTCGGGCACCTGCAGCTTGCCGTGGCTGATCGTGATCTTCTCGCCCGCCGGGATCTTGACTCTCGAGGCCATGAGAACCTCCCTGAAGGTTATGTGAGGGCGTTCAGGGCGGAGCCCGCCTTGAACCACCCGATCTGCTCGGCGGTCATGGTGTGCTGGCACTGAATCGTGACGCTCTTGCCGCCGGCCTTGTGAATGACGACCTCCACCGGCCTGCCGGGCGCGAGGGCGGCCAGCCCGCGCACGCTGACGCGGTCGGGCTGCTCGAAGAGGTCGTAGTCCGAGCTCTTCGCGAAGGTCAGGGGCAGGAGGCCCTGCTTCTTGAGGTTGGTCTCGTGGATGCGGGCGAAGCTCTTGACGATGACCACCTTGCATCCCAGGTAGCGCGGCGACATCGCGGCGTGCTCGCGGCTCGACCCTTCGCCGTAGTTCTCGTCGCCGATCACGATCCAGCTCACGCCCTTGGCCTTGAGATCGCGCGCGTTCTGGGTGAAGGTCTTGCCCGCCTCCCCGGTGACCGGATTGACGCCCTTGCCCGCCTGGCCGGTGAAGGCGTTGACCGCGCCCAGGAACATGTTGTCGCTGATGCGGTCGAGATGGCCGCGGTAGCGCAGCCACGCGCCGGCCGGCGAGATGTGATCGGTGGTGGTCTTACCCTTCGTCTTCACCAGGATGGGCAGCTCGGCGAAGTCGCGCCCATCCCAGCGCGGGAAGGGCTGCAGGAGCTGCAGGCGCTCGCTGTTCGGGGCGATCACCACCTGCACCCGGTCGCCGTCGGCGGCGGGCGCCTCGAAGCCCTCCTCGCCGCCCACGAAGCCCTGGGCGGGCAGCTCCTCGCCCTCGGGCGCGGTGAAGCGGAAGGGCTTGCCGTCGGGCCCGGGAATCGTCCCGTGCACCGGGTCGAACTCGAGGGTGCCGCCGAAGGCCATCGCGGTGACGATCTCCGGGCTGGTCAGGAACGACAGCGTGGAGGCGCTGCCGTCGTTGCGGCCGGGAAAGTTTCGGTTGAACGAGGAGACGATGGTGTTGGTCTCCTCCTTGCCCACGTCGCTGCGCTTCCACTGCCCGATGCAGGGGCCGCACGCGTTGGCGAGCACGGTGCCCCCGATCTTCTGGAAGATGTCCATGATCCCGTCGCGCTTGATGGTCTGGTAGATGCGCTCCGAGCCCGGGGTCACCAGGAACGGGGTCTTGGCCTTGATCCCCGCCTTCAACGCCTGCATCGCGATGTGGGCGGCCCGCCGCATGTCCTCGTAGGAGGAATTGGTGCAGGAGCCGATGAGGGCCTGCTTGATGGAAGCGGGCCAGCCTTCCTTCTTCACCTCCGCGGCGAGCTTCGAGACGGGGCGCGCCCGGTCCGGCGAGTGCGGGCCCACGATGTGGGGCTCGAGCTCGGAGAGATTGATCGCCACGACCTCGTCGTAGAACTTCCGCGGGTCGCGGATCACCTCCGGATCGGCCACCAGGTGCTCGCGGTGCTGCTCGGCCAGCCGCGCGATGTCCGCCCGGTCGGTGGCCCGCAGGTAGGCGGCCATGCGGTCGTCGAAGTGGAAGAGCGAGGTGGTGGCCCCCAGCTCCGCTCCCATGTTGCAGATCGTGCCCTTGCCGGTGGCGCTGATCGACTCCGCCCCCGGGCCGAAGTACTCGATGATCTTGTTGGTGCCGCCCTTGACGGTGAGCAGCCCGCAGAGGTAGGTGATGACGTCCTTGGGCGAGCTCCAGCCCGCGAGCTTGCCGGTGAGGTGGACCCCCACCAGCTTGGGATCGAGGACCTCCCACGCCAGACCGGCCATGGCCTCGCCGCAGTCCGCCCCGCCCACCCCGATGGCGGCCATGCCGAGCCCGCCCGCGTTGGGGGTGTGCGAGTCCGCGCCGATCATGAGGCCGCCCGGGAACGCGTAGTTCTCGAGCACGACCTGGTGGATGATGCCGGCGCCGGGCTTCCAGAAGCCGATCCCGTACTTCTTCGAGGTCGAGTGCAGGAAATCGTAGACCTCGCGGTTCTCGTCGATGGCGCGCTGCATGTCCTCGGCCGCGCCGCTCTCCGCGCGGATCAGGTGGTCGCAGTGCACCGTGCTCGGCACCGCCGCCTGCTTCTTGCCCGCCTGCATGAACTGGAGCAGCGCCATCTGGCCGGTGGCGTCCTGGAGCGCCACCCGGTCCACCCGGAGCCGGAGCTGGGCTCGGCCGCGGCTCCATTCCTGCTTGGCGAAGTCGTCGGCGTGCGCCACCAGGATCTTCTCGGCGAGCGTGAGCCCCCGGCCGAAGCGCCGGCGCGCCTGGTCGAGCTTGGCGGGCATGGATTCGTACAGCCGCTTGACCTGGTCAACCGCCATGGTGGGCCTCCTCGACTGTTTCTCGCCGACCGGGCTGCGCCGCCGGCTCCTCACCGGTCCGGCGAACCGCACACATACGTATCGCCTCCAACCCGGTGAGAGGCAGGAGGCGACTAGATAAAATCCGTAGTTACGCTAACATGACGCCCCGGAGAGGTCAAGAAGACCCCCCTCCCGCCGCGTCGACGGCCGCCGCGATGCGGCGGCGCGTCGCCTCCATCTCGTCGGCGGAGGGGTAGCGCCCGCGCGGCCAGAAGAAGCCGCGCAACCCGTCGCCCCGCCGCCGCGGGACCACGTGCACGTGGAGATGCGGCACGCTCTGGCTCACCCGGTTGTTGACCGCCACGAAGGAGCCGTCGGCGCCGAGGGCCCCCTCCACCGCCCGCGCGAGCGCGCGCACCGCGCCCCAGAGCGGCGCGGTCAGGGCGTCGGGCAGATCGCTCACGGTCTCCACGTGCTCGCGGGGGATCACGAGGCAGTGGCCGGGGAAGAGCGGCCGGTGATCGAGGAACGCGACCACCGCGGAGGCCTCGAGGACGAGCGCGCCGGGCTCCTCCCCTCGCGCGATCCGGCAGAAGAGGCAGCCCGCGGCCGAGTCCGGGCTCACGGAGCCGCGGTCAGCCGAGCAGCCCGCGCACCGCGCGGCGCCGCAGCGCCAGGATGGACTCGGTCGGCGAGATCTCCATCGGGCAGACGTCGGTGCAGTTGGCCTGGCTGTGGCAGCGCATCAGGGTGTCCTCCGAGAACAGCAGCGCCGCGCGGTCGGGGTGGCCGGCGTCACGGCTGTCCGTGGCGACCGTGAAGAGGCGGTTGAGCGCGGCCGGGCCCGGGAACCGCTCGTCGTTCGCCACCATGGTGCACGCCGACACGCACAGGCCGCAGCCGATGCACTCGATCGCGGGATCGATGCGCTGCCGCTCGGGCGCGTCGGCCCCGACGCGGGCGAAGGCCACCGGCTCCTCCTTCGGCACGAAGACGCCGCCCACGCGCGCGGTCTGCTCGGCGAGCGGGGCCAGGTCCACCACCAGGTCGCGGATGAGCGGGAAGTGATACAGCGGCCGCACGGTGACGATGCGGGTCTCGAGGCTCTTGAGCAGGGTGCGGCAGGCCCAGCGCTCGCGCCCGTTGATCACCATGCCGCACGAGCCGCACATGCCCACGCGGCAGGCGTAGCGGAAGGCCAGCGTCGGATCGAGCCGGCGCTGCGCGTCGACCAGCGCGTCGAGCACCGTCATGCCGTCCTTGGCCGGCACCCAGAAGCGCTGGATCCGCTCGCGGAAGCCGGGAGACCAGCGGAAGACCTTCAGGACCATCGCCACCCCCAGGTCGCCGCGAAGATGACCACACCGAGGGCCAGGGCCAGGATCAGGAGCAGGCGGTGCCAGCGCACCGGCAGGCCGAAGTCGAGCAGGATCGCGCGCACGCCGAGCAGGCCGTGGAGCAGGACCAAAGCCAGGAGGAACGCCTGCACGGTGCGCCAGTACGGGGTGCGCACGTGCAGCACGATCACCGCGAGGAGGGCGACGGCGGCGGTGCGCTGCACCAGCCACGCCCACATGCCGGCCCGCGTGCCACGCCATCCCTCGGTGGTGGCCCACCGGCGCCGCAGGATCCGCCGGGGCCGCTTCGGCATCAGTCGCCGACGTCCACCGTCGTGGGCCGGCGCGCCGCGTCCGGCCGGAGCCGCGTGTGGCGCACCGGCTCGGTCCAGACCTTGGGGCCCGCGCCGTCGGCGAAGCCGGCGAACACCGCCACCGCCTCGCCCGCCGTCGCCGGGAAGTCGCGGCGATAGTGCGAGCCGCGGCTCTCGGTGCGCTCGAGCGCGCTCCGCGCGATGAGCCACGCGGTGGTGGCCTGGTTCTGGAGGTTGATCCAGTCCTGCCACGCCAGGTTGTAGGCCCCGCCGCCCCGCACCGCCACGCCTTCGAGCCGGTTGGCGATGTCCTCGATCTCGGTCAGCGCCAGCTTGAGCCCCTCGCCGGCCCGGATCAGTCCCACGTGCTCCCACATGACCTGACGCAGGCGCGCCTGCAGCGGGTAGAGGCTCTCGCCACCCTCGCTGCGCCCGAGCGGCGCGGTGGTGGCGGCGGCCGCCGCGTCCACGTGGGCGCGGGAGATCTGGGGCAGCGGGCGGCCGACCACCCAGTCCGCCATGACGTCGCCCGCGATGCCGCCGAACACGGTGGACTCCGCCACCCCGTTGCCCCCGAGCCGGTTGGCGCCGTGCACCCCGCCCGCGTCTTCCCCGGCCGCGAAGAGCCCCTCCACATCGGTGCGGCACGCGCGATCGATGACGATGCCGCCCATCATGAAGTGGGCGGTGGGCCCCACCTCCACCGGCTCGCGCGCCAGGTCGCGGCCGAAGTCGCGGCAGCGGCGCACCATGCCGCGGAAGCTCTTCTCCACGACGGCGGCGCCCAGGTGCGAGACGTCGATCCACACCCCGCCGTTGGCGGTGCCGCGGCCTTCCATCACCTCGGTGTAGCAGGCGCGCGCCACCAGGTCGCGGGTGGACCGCTCGAGCCGGGCGGCGTCGTAGCGCTGCATGAACCGCTCGCCCCGGCCGTTCAGAAGCCGGCCGCCCGCCCCGCGCAGGCCCTCCTCGAGGAGCGCGCCGGTCATGAGCGAGTTGGGCACGATGAGGCCGGTCGGGTGGAACTGCACCATCTCCATGTCGCGCAGGCGCACCCCCGCGTGCAGGCCCAGCGCGATGCCGTCGGAGGACTTGTCGGCCGAGCAGGCGATCACCTTGTACATGGTGGGCCCGCCGCCCATGGCGAGCAGGATGGCGCGGCTGCGCACCACCACGAAGCTGCCGCGGCGGATGTCGAGCAGCAGCACGCCGCCCACGTGCCCGCCGTCGGTGCGGAGCAGCTCGACCGCCCGGTGCTCCTCGAGGGGACGGATCGACGGGCGCCGCCACACCTGCTCGGTCAGGCGGTTCATGATCTCGATGCCGGTGAGGTCGCCCTTGTGGATCGTGCGATCGTGGCTTTGCCCCGCGAAGGGCTTCTGGTGGATGCGGCCGTCCGGGTGGCGGTCGAAGAAGCAGCCGTAGCGCGCCTCCAGCTCCAGCACCCGCGCCGGCGCCTCGTTGACCAGCGTCCACACCAGCTCCTGATCGTTGATCCAGGCGCCGCCCTGCAGCGTGTCGAGCAGGTGCGCCTCGATCGAGTCGGGGGCGCCGAGCATCGCGTTGTAGCCGCCCTGTACCATGCGCGTGCAGCCGGCGCGGCCGAGCAGCCCCTTCACCGCGACCGTCACGGTCAGGCGCGGCGAGCGGTCCGCGGCGTGGAGCGCGGCGCAGAGGCCCGCGCCGCCCGCGCCGAGCACGAGGATGTCGGTGTCGAGGCTGTCCACGGTGAGATCGGTGGCCATCGATCGGCCGGCCCCGAGGTTACCTCGCAGGCGCGGCGACCAGGGCGTCGAGGAAGGCGCGGCCCGCCTTGCCGTCCCACTCCCGGGTGCCGGCGGCCCGGGCCACCAGGCGTCCGTCGCGGCCGATCACGATCGCGGTCGGGGTGGCCCGCACCCGGTACTCCCGCGCCACCGCGCCGTCTCCGTCCAGGAGCACCGGCGAGGTCACCCCCGCGCCCTTGACGTAGCCGGCGACCAGGTCCTTGGGCTCCTCGATGCTGACCGCGAGCACCGTGAAGGGCTGGCCCTTGCGGGCGCGCGTGACCTTCTCGATCGCGACGGGCAGCTCCTTCCGGCAGTAGCCGCACCACGTGGCCCAGAAGTAGACGAGCACCACCTTGCCCTTGTGGTCGCCCAGCGCCATCTTCCCGCCGTCCACCTTCGGGAGCGAGAAGGCGGGCGGCCGCTCGCCCGGCACCGCGACGAGCCCGAGCTCGCGGAGATACCGGTCGACGTCGTCGCCCTGCGCGGGCGCGGCCCACGCGAGGCACGCCGCCAGCAGCACGCACGCCGGGCCACGCAGTGGCCTCACGGGACGCTCACCTCCGCGGTACCCTCGAACTTTACCCCGTGCGAGTCGAAGAACGTCACCTTGATCGGCCCGGTCTCGGTGACCCGGAACGGAATCGTGAACGTCGGGTTCTCGCTGACCGCGGTCGACGGCTCGATCTCGGCGATCTCACGGCCGAGGTACGTTACCACGATGCGGTTGACGAAGCGGTAGTTGCGATCCACCGAGCGGCCCCCCTGCCGCTCCACCCGTTCGTGGGGATGGATGACGAGGGCTCGCACCCGGGCCACGCTGCCCCGGCGGACCCGGCCCGACACCGCCAGCTTCACGATCCCGATGTCGGCCATCGGCTCAGGCCGCGCAGCCGGCCACCGTGACGCGGACGTCGCGCGCGGCCAGCCAGAGCGACCCGTCGCTCATCTCGGCCACCGCGCGGACCGGGCCGCTGTCGGCCAGGCGCAGATTGGTCCCCACGTAGGCCTGCCCGGCGGCGGGAGTCAGGTTGATCTTCACGTTGAGCGGGCGGGGATTCTTCTCGGCGAGGATGTAGATCGCCTTGACGTGATGCTCCGGCGTCATCGGCGACTTCACCTCCACCGTGATCGGCACCGCGGCGCCGTCCTCCGCGATGAGCGGCATCTCGATCGTGATCAGCGCGGCGCCGTCCTTGAGTTGCCGGCCGCCGAAGAGCCGCTTCAGGGTGGCGGCGATCGGCTCTTCGGGCGCCAGGTTGGCGAGATACCCCTGCGCGGCCGCGGGCCGCGGGCGCCATGCCGGGCCGGCCGCGACGAGCGCCGCGAGCCCGAGCCACGCGCGCCGCGTGAGGGTCTGGCTCATGGCCCCCAGCATGCCTCCGATCGGGACGATGTCAACGGCTTCACGCGCCGTCGATCCGGTAGGCCGAGGCATCGGGCTTGAACGCGCGCGGCAGCCAGAGCGGACGGCGCAGCCCGCCGGGGCCGGGCGCGGGCCGGGCCATCGCGAGCCACTTGCGATAGACCTCGAAGGACTTGTCGGTGTCCACCACCACGTCCCCGTAGCGATCGTCCGGTCCCGGCCGGCTCACCGTCACCTTCTGATGCCAGCAGTGCTGGCCGCTCACCGGATCCGGATGGACGGGGAAGGTCAGGTTCTGGTGCACGCCCGCGTCCTCCCACCAGACGCGCTGCGAATCCGGGTCGGCGCTCTCGAAGGGCCGCACCCCGTGGACGTGGCGGAGGCGCCATCGCCCGGGCGCCGGCCGCTCGAGCGTCACCAGCGCGGTGGACCAGCGCTCGCCGCCGGTGCGCTCGGAGAGCCGCCACCGGCCCAGATGATGCGAGCAGGCGAGCACGCCCGGCCGGATCGCCTCCGTCACCCACACCCGATCGACGAAGTGGCCGATCTCGGTCTGGACCTTCAAGAGGTCGCTCGTCTTCACGTCGAGCCGCTCCGCATCTTCCGGATGCAGCCAGAGTGGATTGTTGTGGGAGATCTCGTAGAGCCACTTGGCGTTGCCGGAGCGGGAGTGGATCAGGGTCGGCAGCCGGAACGTGGGCAGCAACGCCATCTCGCCGGCCGCCCGATCCATCTCCCGCCAGTGCACGTGACTCCGCGCGTAGGCGGGCACCGCGTGCTCCGGCCACTTCCAGTCCTTGAGCGTCTTCGAGTAGAACTCGAGCTTGCGGGACGGCGTGGGGAAGCCGCCCACCCACTGCCCGTCCACCTCCACCCCGACCGCGGCGCCGTTCTTCAGCACGAGATGGGACTGGCCGTCCGCCGCCGCGCCCTCCCGCTCCGCCGGGGCGAGCGGCGTCTCGTGGGTGCCGTAGACGTTCTCCTGGATCAGGAAGGCTCCGTACTTGCGCATGTACGCGAGCGGGGCCAGGCCCTCGCGCTCGGCGGCCGCCGGAAGGCCCGGCACGCTGTGCTCGAAGATCCAGCGGTAGAACTCCTCGATGCGGAGCTTCTCCCCCGGGCGGTAGGGCGACTCGAAGTACTTGCGGATGCCGAGGGCGCCGTCCGGGTCGATGCGCCACGATAGCTCGATCCAGAACTCGTCCTCCTCCCACACCTGCCCGAGCCCGGCCGCCTCGTGGGCCTGCCAGGTGAGGTCGAAGCGCCGGCCCTGCTTCTCGAGCGCCACCCGCAGCACCGGCTGCCGGAAGCCGATCCAGCGGGCGGCGTGCGTCTCCTGGCTCATGAGATCGTGGCGCTCGGAGGCGTGCCCCATCGGCAGCACGTAGTCCGCGAACCACGCGGTCTCGCTCCAGATGGGGGTGAGGCAGGCGTGCCGCTCCACCTTCGCCTCGTCGGTCAGCATCTCGATCCACGACATGCCGTCCGGGTTGGTCCACACCGGGTTGTAGACCCGCGTGAAGTACATCGCGAGCTTGCCGCGCCCCTCCTTCAGGAAATGCGGGAGGAGAAAGCTCATCTCGAAGAAGGCCAGCGGGTACTCCCGCGGCATCAGCAGCTCGCTCCACACCTTGCCGGGCGGCGGCATCATCGGCGGGCTCGGGACCGCCTTGTTCCAGCCGCTCGGCGCGGTCCCGCCCGGAGTGGCCACCGCCCCCGCGAGCACCACCACCAGCTCGAGCGCGCGCGCCACCTGCCAGCCGTGGAGGTTGCCGGCGGCGGCATTGCGCCACACGTGGGTGGAGAGCGCGCTGCCCGCACGGCCGACCTCGCGCGCGACCTCCTCGATGCGCGCGGCCGGCACCCCCGACTCCCGCTCCGCGAACTCGGGCGTGCAGTCGGCGTAGAGCGCCTTCAGCGCCTCTTCGAAGGAGGCCAAGGTGGCCGGCAGGTCCGGCCGCTCCTCGCGAAGATACTCCTCCCAGTTCACCCAGCGGCGCACGAACTCGCGGTCCCACGTGCCGTCCCGCAGCATGCAGTGCGCGATGGCGAGGAGAATCGCGCCCTCGGTGCCGGGCCAGGGCGAGAGCCAGTAGTCGGCCATCGACGCGGTGTTGCTCAGGCGCGTGTCCAGCACGCAGATCTTGGCCCCCGCCATCTTGCCCTCGATGATTCGCTGGGCGTGCGGATTGAAGTAGTGGCCGGCCTCGAGGTGGGAGGACAGGAGCAGGATGAAGCGCGCCTTGCTGTGATCGGGCGAGGGGCGGTCGAGCCCGTGCCAGAACGCGTAGCCCGCGCGCGCGGAGGCCGAGCAGACGTTGGTGTGGCTGTTGTGACCGTCGATGCCCCAGGCGTGGAAGACGCGCTGGAGGTAGATCAGCTCGTGGCCGGGCCGCCCCAGGTGATACATCACCTCTTTCTGGCGGCCCTCCACCAGCGCCTTCCGGATGCGCCCCGCGAGGTCGTCGAGCACCTCGTCCCAGGTGACCCGCTCCCACCCGCCTTCCCCGCGCGGGCCCGTCCGCCTGAGCGGATAGAGGATGCGCTCGGGATCCGTGATCTGGTTGAGCGTGGCGGGCCCCTTGGCGCAGTTGCGGCCCCGGCTGCCCGGGTGCACCGGGTTGCCCTCGAACTTCTGGATCGTCAGGGTCTGGGTGTCCACGTAGGCGAGCAGCCCGCACGCCGCCTCGCAGTTGAAGCAGATGGTGGGGATCAGCGAGAAGCGCCGCTTCACCTTGCGCGGCCAGGCCTTCGCGTCGAACTCCTCCCAGTCGTCCCAGCGCGCCACGGGCGGGAAGCGCTCCAGGCCGGAGGCGGGCGGGTCGAGTCGCCGCGCCACCGGGTGGAGAGGCTCTTGCTCCTGCAGTCGATCGGTCATGGAAGGGTTGCGTCCTTTTTTCATGCGCTCGAGTGCGGTTCTAGCTCAGCGGGAGCATCTGGCCCGCGCGGATCCATAGCTCCTCCCACAGCCAGAGGCCGCCCAGCGCCAGCACCGCGGCCAGCTCGGAGCCGAACGGCACCGACGCGCTGAGCAGCAGCACCAGCGGCAGCGCGATGCCCGCCGCCGCCACGCCGCCCCAGAGCGCGGCCCGGAACGGCCCGTGGGTGAGCAGCCGGGCCGCGCGCCGGGCCTCCTCGGTGCCGTGGGGGGTGAACAGCTCGGCGCCCAGCACCAGCGCGCTCACCAGCAGCGAGGCCCAGAGGACGAGCCCCAGGCCGCCCACGACGAAGGACGCGCTGCCGACCGCGCGCGCGGCGAGCAGCAGGCTCGCCGACCCAGCGACGAGGGCGGCCACGAGCAGATGCGGCAACAGCAGCGGGCTCTGCCAGAAGTCGCGGCCCTCCGCCTGCCCGAAGAGGAAGGCGCTGTAGCCGGCGGTGGCCGCCGCCACCACCGCCATCGGCCAGGCCAGGAGCTGTAGCGCGACGAGACTGCCGATGAGGCCGGCCAGCAGCCACAGCGTGCCGAGCACGCCGGCCGCGAAGAGAATGAAGCCGCCCAGGACGAGCCACGAGCGCGGGTTCGGCTTGAAGATCAGGTACAGGAAGCGCTCCGGCCGCTTCAGATCGAAGACCAGCAGCAGGGTGGTCAGCAGCAGGAACGCCAGCCCGATCGCGGGCACCGCCAGCCCGGTCAGGGTGTCCGCGGTCAGGAAGCCGGCGCCGAGCCCGAGCGAGGCGACCAGGAAGGCCCCCGCCGCGATGGACTTGGTCCAGAGGTAGGCGGCGACCTTCCCGCCCCACGGCCGCTCCGGATGCGCGACATCGTAGACGGTGCGGGCCAGGCCGAGCAGGTCCACGCGATCATCCGAGGGCGGCGCCGGCCGCGACACCGGGCGGTTCGGCCGGCCCGCGGCGGGGATGCTCCCCTCCTGAGAGAACATGAAGCCGCCTCGGCGCTCCTGCATCCCGGGGGTGAGCGCGGCGGCCTCCGCCCCCACGTAGAAGAGCTTCGGGCGCGTCCCCTGCTCCGGCTTGCGCACCTGCGTCTGCTGCGTGGCGACGAGGCGCGCGATGGGGCTCCCGGGATCGTCGAGGTCCCCGGGCACGATGGCCTGCACCGGGCAGACCACGACGCAGGCCGGCTCGAGCCCGGCCTCCACGCGATGGGCGCAGTAGTGGCACTTGGCCGCGGTCTGGGTCTCGGGGTCGATGTAGAGCGCATCGTAGGGGCAGGCCTGCATGCACGACTTGCAGCCGATGCAGCGCTCCCCGTCGAAGTCCACGATGCCGTCCGGCCGGCGATAGAGCGCCACCGTCGGGCAGATCGTCACGCAGGGCGCGTTGTCGCAGTGATTGCAGCGCATCACGGTGAAGTAGCGTCGCGTGTCCGGGAACACGCCCTTCTCGATGTACTTCACCCACGTGCGGTTGACGCCCAGCGGAACCTGGTTCTCCTCCTTGCAGGCCACCGTGCAGGCGTGGCAGCCGATGCATTTCCGCTGATCGATGACGAAGCCGTATCTCATGTCAGTGAGTCACCACGTCGTACCAGACCCGGAGCATCACCAGCGCGATGATGCCCGCGAGCACGCCGCGCAGCACCGTCACCGGCACGCGCCGGCTCACGCGGCCGCCGAGCGGGGCGCCGGTCAGCGAGGCCAGCACCACCGTCAGCGCGGGCCAGAGCGGGACCTGGCCGGTCAGCGCCTTGCCGAGGAAGCCGGTCACCGCGGACATGCCCACTATCGCGAGCGAGGTGCCGATGCTGAGCCGCATCGGGATCCGCATCACCCCCACCAGCACCGGCACCAGCAGGAACGCCCCGCCGGCCCCGATCAGGCCGGCCACGAGACCGATGCTTCCGCACGCCGCGATCGCCCCCGCGCGGTTGAACGCGACCCGGGCCCGGTCGTCCCCGCCCGGCGGGTCGGCGGGCGACCGGAACATGAGCGGCAGCGCGATCGTGGTCATGAGGGCGAAGGTGGCGAGCAGGGTGCGGCCGGACACGCGGGAGGAGAGGAGCGCGCCCACCAGGGAGCCCGCCGCCATCGCGGGCCCGCCGGTGAGCGCGAGGCCGCGATTCACCAGGGCGTGACGCCCGTGGCTCCACGTGCCGACCACCGCCGCCGCGAGCACCTGGGTCATGCTGAGCCCCGCCACCACCTTGATCGGCAGCTCGCCCGCGCCCAGCAGCGGCGGCACGTAGTAGAGGAGCGGGATCATCACGATCGCGCCGCCCACTCCGAGGAGCCCGGAGACGAAGGCGCCGCAGAAGGCGAGGACGAAGAGCGCGATCTCCAGCGTCGGCGTCACGCGCGCGCCCGCCGCAGGGCATGGTGGCTCATGAAGGGCCCCATGATAGCGCGACTGCCGTCGTTCGACCGCCGGCTTTGCCGGCGCCTCCGATAACTTAGCGGAGGCTCGAGTAGTACGCGGCCAGGTCCGCGAAGGTCTCGTCCGGGATGGTCTTCATCAGCGCCTTCAGCGCGGTGAGCGCCGGGTCGCCGGGGCTACGCCGATCCTGCTTGAACAGCACCATCTGCTCGCGCAGGTAGCCGGGCGCCTGGCCGGCCAGGCTCGGGATCAGCTTGGCGACGTCGCCCCGTCCCTGCGGGCCGTGGCAGATCACACACTGGGCCGCCGCGTTGCTGCCACGGGTCACCGCGTCGGCGGGCGACGTGACGGGGGTGGGCTCGCGCTTGCGGGAGGCGAAGTAGGCCGCGACGTCGTCCACCCCGATGTTCAGCACCTGCTTGGCGTAGGGCTCCATCTCCGGGGAGAGGCGCTTGCCCGCCGCGTAGGCCTCGATCTGCTTCTTGAAGTAGGCCGCGTCGAACCCCGCGATGATGGGCATGGCGCTCGACCGGCTATTGCCGGCCTGCCCGTGACACGCGGTGCAGGTGACGGACTGGACCGCGCCGCGCTCGTCGAGCGGGCCCGCGGCGAGGGCGTGGCTCCCGCCCAGCGCGCCCCAGAGGAGCGCGGCGGCGAACGCCGAGCGATACGGCGTGAAACGCATGAAAGAGATCCTCCCGGAGGCGCGACCGGCGGCGCTCATGCGAACATGTCCGCCCAGATGGACTGGGTCCAGCCGATGGCCCGCTGGGCCACCAGCGGGCTCTGGGCCGGCGTGAGCTTCTGCTCGATCTGCACGACCTTCCCGTTCTCGATCTTGTAGGTGTTGACCACCGCGATCGCCTCGCGGTCGCTCACCCAGCTATAGCAGGTGTTGCCGGGGGCGATCGTGGGCGGCTGCTTGCCGTTGAGGAAGCTCACCACCGCCGCCGCGGTGATCTTGCCCATCGCGTTGGCGATATTGCCCGACTTGGGCACGGGCAGGCCGATGGTCGCGTCGCCGATGACGTGGATCCCCGGCTGCTTCACCGACTCGTAGGTGACGTGGTTGACCTCGCACCAGCGCTTGTCGCCGCCGACGAGATCGGCCTGGACCGCGATGGCGCCCGCCCGCTGGGGCGGGATCAGGTTGACCACGTCGTAGCGGACCTTGTCGAACTCGGTGCGGATCTCGCGCGCGCCCGGATCCACCCCGACCACCCGGCTGGCCGCCCGGTACTCGATGTTCGGATAGGCCCGCCAGGCCGCGCGGAAGAGCGCGGCCTTGGAGATGATGTTCTGGTTGGCGTCGAGCACGATGAGCTTGGACCGGGGCTTGTGCGTCTTGAGGTACCACGCCACCATCGAGGTGCGCTCGTAGGGGCCGGGCGGGCACCGATAGGCGGCGGGCGGGATGCTCAGCACGAAGACGCCGCCGTCGGGCATGGCGGCGAGCTGCTGCGCGAGCTGCACGGTCTGCGGCCCCGCCTTCCACGCGTGCAGGACCTTGTCCTGGTTCTGGGCGAGGCCCTCCACCTGCTCCCACTGGAAGTCCACGCCGGGCGAGACCACGAGCCGGTCGTACTGGAGGTACCCGTCGCCGAGGCGCACCCGCTTCTGATCGGGCTCGATGGCGGTCGCGGTCTCGTGGATGATCCGCACCCCGTGCTTGCGCAGGCCGTCGTACCCCATGGTGATCGAGTCGATCGTGCGCACGCCCGCCAGGACCAGGTTGCTGAACGGGCAGGAGACGAACTGTCGGTTGGGCTCGATCAGGACGACCTCGAGCGTCGGGTCGAGCAGGCGCACGTACCTGGCCGCGGTCGCCCCGCCCCAGCCGCCGCCGATCACGACGACGCGCGGACCCTTCTTGGGCGCGAAGTCGCCCTTGATCGCCGGCGCGCACCCGGCGAGGCCCGCGCCGGCCAGCACGCCCAGGCCGAGTCCGGAGGATCTCAGGAACGCCCTTCGAGTGACCACGCTCATCGTTGTTCCGCCTCCGTGCGCCGCTTGAATTCTCAGTTCTCGACCGGGATCGACGTGAATCTACCGGTCCGACAGGCAGCCTGTCAAGAGAATTAGGCCCTTCCGGAGGCTAAGCTAGTGCTTGTCCTTCTCGGCGCGGTGGGCGGCGACGACCTTCTCGGCGAGCTGGCCGGGCACTTCCTCGTAATGCGAGAACTCCATCGAGTACCCGCCCCGCCCGCCGGTCATGGAGCGCAGGCTGGACTCGTAGGTGAGCATCTCGGACATCGGTACCTGGGCGCGCACGATCACCACTTCGCCCTCCGGCTCCATGCCCACGATGCGCCCGCGCCGCCCGTTCAGGTCGCCGATGACCTCGCCCGCCGCCTCCGCCGCCGCCGAGACCTCGACGCTCATGACCGGCTCGAGCAGACAGGGCTTCGCCTCCATGAAGCCCTTCTGCAGGCCCATGGACGCCGCGATCTGGAAGGCCATGTCCGAGGAGTCCACGTCGTGATACGAGCCGTCGTAGAGCGTCACCTTGAGATCCACCACCGGGTAGCCGGCGAAGATGCCGCGCTTCATGCACTCGCGGACGCCCTTCTCCACCGAGGGGATGAAGTTGCGCGGGATGGCGCCGCCGAAGATGTCGTCGACGAACTCGAAGCCGCCGCCGCGGGTGAGCGGCTCGACGCGGAGCCAGGTGTCGCCGTACTGGCCGCGCCCGCCGGTCTGTTTCTTGTACTTGCCCTGCACCTCCGCGCGCCCCTTCACCGTCTCCTTGTAGGGGATGCGCGGGGGCAGCAGGGACACGTCCACGTTGTACTTCCGCTTCATGCGCTCGACCACCACCTCGACGTGGAGCTGGCCCATGCCCGAGACCAGGAGCTGCTTGGTCTCCGGATCGTAGTGGTGATGCAGCGTGGGATCCTCCTCGGCCATCCGGTGCAGCGCGGTCGAGATCTTGTCCTCGTCGCCGCGGCTCTTGGGCTGGATCGCGAAGGAGATCGCGGGCTCCGGAAAGGAGATGCCGGGCAACGTCACCGGATGGGCCTCGTCGGAGAGGGTGTCGCCGGTGAGCGTGTCCTTCAGCTTGGCGACCACGCCGATCTCGCCGGGCCCGAGCGCCTCCACCGCCTTCTGCGTCTTGCCGGACAGCCAGCCGAGGTGGCCGATCCGCTCGCGGCTGTCGCGGCTCGCGTTCAGGACCTGGCTGTCGGACCGGAGCGTGCCCGAGTACACCCGGAACACGGAGAGCTTGCCCACGTGTGGGTCCGAGATCGTCTTGAACACCACCGCGCAGAGGGGCGCCTTCGGATCGGCGGCGCGCTTGACCGGGGCCTTGGTGCGCGGGTCGGTCCCCTCCACCTCGGCCGCGTCGGCGGGGGACGGGAACTCGTTCACGATGAGGTCGAGCAGCGGGACGATGCCGATGCCGCGGGTGGCCGAGCTGGCCAGGATCGGCACGAGGTCGCCGGACATGATCGCCCGGCGCAGCGCGGCCAACATCTCCGGCTCGCCGATCGAGCCCTCCTCGAGGTACTTGGCGAGCAGCTCGTCGTCGGTCTCGGCGGCGGCCTCGGTCAGCTTCTCCCGATAGGACCTGGCGGTCTCGGCGAGATCGTCCGGGACGTCGGCCTCCCGGACCTTCCCGTCGGCGGTGACGAGCGCCCGCATCGCGATCAGGTCCACGATGCCGGTGAAGCCGCTCTCGCTGCCGATCGGCAGATGCAGGGGCACGAGGCGGCCCTTCAACCGCTTCTGCAACGACTCGAGCGTGCGGAAGAAGTCGGCGCGCTCGCGGTCGAGCCGGTTGACGACGATGGCGCGCGGCAGCCCGTAGTCGTTCGCGAACCGCCAGACCTTCTCGGTCTGCACCTGCACGCCCGCCACCGCGTCCACCACCACCACCGCGGCCCCGGCCACCCGCAGGCCCGCGCGCGCGTCGGCCACGAAGTCGCCGTAGCCCGGGGTGTCGATCAGATTGAGCCGGTGGCCCTTGTGGTCGCCGAAAGCGACCGCGGTATTGAGCGAGATCTTGCGCTTGATCTCGTCGGGATCGAAGTCGGTGGTGGTGGTCCCGTCGTCGACCCGGCCGAGCCGGCTGCCGACTCCGCAACCGAACAGGATCGCCTCGACCAGGGAGGTCTTGCCCACGCCGCCGTGGCCGACGAATGCGACGTTGCGAATCTTGGCGATGTCCATGTACCTACCTCCTGGCGGGGAGAAGGACGATGTGGCGGCGATGCTACCACAGCGTCACGGGGCCTTCCAGCCCCCCGGCCCGAACTATTCACGAACGCGGGTCCCGCGTCCGGCCCGCCCCCTCCACCAGCCCCCTCACCCGGCCCCTCT
>JBBDXN010000140.1:0-7354 GCA_040902305.1 Candidatus Rokuibacteriota bacterium
TCAGGTCTTACATTACGACATTTCTGTCGCGGTCGGCCAAGCCGGCGGCGAGGAAATGTCGTAATGTAAGACCTGACCCCAGATCAGATCAGGGGCCAGGGGTAGCGGAGGCCGCTCTCGTCCACCGGGAAGTGTCCTGAGCGGAGGAGTCCGCGCGCGCGGCGCTTGAGCGCGCGCCGCTCGTCGGCGTCGAGTAGCGCGGCCAGCTCGGCGGGCAGATCGTCACTCAGGAGCCGGCGCAGGTCCTCGATCCGCGCGGGGGCGATGGGCTCCTCGCCGAAGTCCCAGATCACGGTGCGCAGCTTGGGCTCGGCGTGAAAGCTGAGGCCGTTGTCGATGGCGTAGATGCGGTCGTCGGGCACCAGCAGGCAGTGGCCGCTCTTCCGGTCGGCGTTGTTGGCCACCAGGTCGAAGAGGCAGATGCGCTGGAGCGTCTCGCGGTGCTCGGCCGCCTCCAGCAGCGTGAAGTAGTGCTGGCGGAAGTCGGCGGGCACGAAGAGCTGGAGCGATCCTTCGCCGAGCGGTCCGTCGCGCGGCGCGGTCGGTGGCACCAGGCCCCAGCCGAGCGCTTCCGAGAGCAGGTACGCGGCGATCTCACGGCGGTAGAGGCCGGGCGGGAAATCCCAGAGCGGCCGCTCGCCGCGCTCCGGCTTGTAGACGGCGAGCGCGGTGGCGCCGTCCAGGGCCAGCTCGACGAGAAACGTGGCGTTGCTGCTCCGCGGCATGCGCCCCTTCACGGCGATCTCGCCCCCCCGGAGCAACCGGAGCCCCTCTTCGGTATCCACTCGCCTCGATCCGCTGGATTCGCTCGGCTCGCCTTCGCCGTCACCTCGCCCTGCGGGCTTCAGCTCGCCCATCGCGCGCGGGCTAGTGCTTCACGTGGCCGTTGGCCCGCGGGCAGACGTGGCCCTCCGGATCCATGGGCCGGCTGCAGACCGGGCAGGTGGGGCGCCCGCCCTTCATCAGCTCGTTGGCGCGCTCGACGAAGGCGGCGGCCACGGCTCGGGTGATGCGGAAGCGGGCCATGGCCGGCTCGGGCTCCGGGCCGCCTTCTTCTTCCGCCTCGATCAGCTCGCTCGCCTCGACCACCACCCGATCCTGACCCTCGTCGTAGCCCACCGCGAGCGAGCCCACGTCCCAGGCGGGCTCCAGCGGCTCGACCAGGTCGGCTTCGGCGTGCGCCGCGCCGGGCGCGGCCTTCACGCGGGCCAGCAGCCCGCCGAGGTATTCGGCGAGCGCGCGCACGTGCTCCTTCTCCACCTTGAAGGTGATGAGACGTCCGGCGTCGCGGGACTGCAGGTAGAAGACCCGCTGCCCGGGCGGCCCGACCGCTCCGGCGGCGAAGTGGTCGGGAGAGTCGATCTCGAAGGATGGGTTGTCGCTCATCCCTTGCCGCCGAGCCAGGCGAGGTCACCCGCGATCGAGTTCACGGTGAGCACGGCGGGGCCGGCCCGCCGGTAGGCCACCGCGGTGATGGACGACGGCGCGATCATGATCCGTTGGAAGAGATCGAGCGGAGTCCCCAGGGCCTGGGCCACCGCCGCCTTGATCGGGTCGGCGTGCGAGACCGCGACCACGATCTGCCCCGGATAGCGGGCCACCAGCCGGCCGATCGCGGAGGTGATGCGCGCCTGCATCTCCGGGAAGGACTCGCCGTCGGGAAAGCGGAAGCCGCTCGGATTGCGCTGCACGGTCTCCCATTCCGGGCGCCGGGCCGCCTGCTTGAGGCTCAGGCCGGTCCACGCCCCGATGTCGAGATCGGCCAGGTCGCGGTCTATGCGGAGCGCGAGTCCGCGGATCCGCGCGATGGGCGTGGCGGTCTCGCGCGCCCGCTCGAGATGCGAGGCGTAGACCGCCGCGACCTTGGGGAGCGCCTTGATCCGCGCGGCGGCGGCCTCGGCCTGGCGCCGGCCCTCGTCGGTCAGGTGCAGGCCCGGGGCCCGGCCGGGCAGCTTGATCCCGGTGGTGGGCGTCAGCCCGTGGCGTACGAGCAGGACGACCGTCGCGGCGTCCGCCATCGGGCGGGCCGGCTAGGACACGGCCCGGCGCTTCGCGCGGACGAAGTCCACGAGCACGTACTCGCCCAGGCGATCGGACGTCGCGAAGAAGGCGCGGCCGCGGTTGATGCGGGTCATCTGCTCGACGAAGGCGGCCAGCGCGTGGCTCTGCTCGAGCATGAAGGTATTGATGGTGATGCCCTCGCGCGTGCACCGCTGCACTTCCTTGAGGGTCTCCTGGAGCGTCCGCCGGGTCGGGGGGTAGGCGAACTCGGGCTCGCTGCCCTCCAGGTGCGCGGTGGGCTCGCCGTCGGTGATCATGATCACCTGCTTGTTGCCGCCCTTGTGCCGGGCCAGGAGCTGGCGCGCGAGGAGAAAGCCCGCGTGCATGTTGGTGCCCACGCTCCACTCGCCGGGGGCCAGGTGGGGGAGCTGAGCCGCGCTGAACTCGCGGGCGTAGAGCGAGAAGCCCACGATGTAGAGGCTGTCGCGCGGGAACTGGCCGCGGATCAGGGCGTTGAGCGCGAGCGCGACCTTCTTGGCGGGCAGGAAGCAGCCGTTGAAGATCATCGAGCGGCTCATGTCGAGCATGAGCACGGTGGCCGCGTGGGTCTGGGTCTCGGTGCGGACGACTTCGAAGTCGCCCGGGTCGAGCCGGACGGGCACGCCGGCGCCGTTGCGCTCCACCGCGTTCATCAGGGTCTCGCGCAGCTCGAGCAGGAACGGGTCGCCGAACTCGTAGGGCTTGACCTGGTCGGTCCGGTCGCCGCCCGCTCCCCGCCGCTCGAGCGCGTGGCCGCCGAAGCGGTCGCGCTTGAGGTGCCCGAAGATGTCGCGCAGGGCCTTGTCGCCGATCTTGCGGATGGCCCGCGCGGTCAGCTCGAGCCGGTCGCCCTTCCGCTCGAGGTAGCCCGCCTCTTCGAGCTTCTTGGTCATCTCGCGCAGGCGCTCGAGATCCCGGGCCGCCTCCTCGCCGAGGAGCTGCTCGACCTGCTGCGGGTCGATCTTCTCCAGATCGTTGGGGTCGCGCACCTTCTGGAGCTGCCGCTCGAGCTGGTCGAGCTGCTGCAGCTCGTCCATCAGCTCCATGGCCTGCTTCATCGTGAGGTCGTCGTCGCCGCGGAAGCTGTAGCGCTGGCCGTCGGGTGGCGGCATGAGCTGGCTCAGGTTCATGCCGAGCTGGCGCAACTCGGCCTCGAGCCGCTCGTCCTGCATGAAGAGCGACTGCATCATGTCCTGGAGCTGGCCGCGCTGGCCGGGCGACATGCTCGAGAGCAGCGACTGCATCTGGCCGGCCTGCTGGGCGATCTGCTCCATGAGCTGGTCGAGGTTCTGGGCGCCCGGGAAATGGTCGCCCCACTTCTGCTTGAAGGCCTCGAAGTCCGGCTCGCGCCCCTCCGCCCGGTCCTGGAGCATGCGATTGAGGTCGCGCACCATCTCCCGCATCCGCTCGAGATCCTGGGGGGTCATGTTGCCGAGCGCCTTCTGCATGTTGGAGAGGAACGGCTGCAGCATCTGCTGCTGCAGGCCCTTCATCAGCTCCCAGAACAGGCGGTGCGCGTCGGGATCCATGAACTCGTAGCTCTGCAGCCCCTGGATGCGCCCGGCCGGGGACTCCGGCATCTCGTCGAGCGTCTTCCGGTGCTCGGCGGCCGCCTGCTCCATCCCCTGGCGGAACGAGTCGGGGGCTTCGCCGCGCTCGGCCCGCTCCTGAGCGTCGCTCACCCGCCGCTCGATGCCCTCGCGCTCCGTCTTCAGGATGTTGTCGAGCTTCCGCTTGATGTCGTCGAGCACCGAGGAGAGATCGTAGCGGTCGAGCTGCTGCTGGCGCTGGCGCCGCAGCCGGTTGAGCAGGTCTTGCAGCCCGGGCAGGTTGGCCCCGTCCGGGCTCTTCGCGCCGCGCTGGAAGAGCCGGCGCAGCGCGCTCCACGGATCGCCGTCGGACAGGAGATCGTCGGACATGGCGTCGAGGAGCTGGTCGGCGTCGAGGTCGTCGAGGCGCTGGGAGCCGTCCCAGCGCGAATACCAGGTGGGCGACACTAGCGCCTCACGCCAGCCGGTAGCGCGCCTGACCGGCCTGCACGTCCTTGTTCAGCTTCTTGCTGAGATGCAGGCCCTCCAGCACGAACTCGACCGCGGCGGCCACGCTCGCCGGGTCCTGGGCCCCGAGCTTGCGCACCGCGGCCTGGAGCGGGCGCACCTGGCCGAGGTGCTTCAGGTACGCATCGGCGGGCATCGAGTCGGAGACCTCGACCTTGAGCCCGTCCTGGAAGGCGCCCACCACCTCGTCCAGCTCGCCGGAGGTGAAGGTGCGGTTGAACACGTTGAGGAGGGCGCGCTGCATGATCTTGCCCAGCACCTTGTCCTCGGTCGCGTCGCCCAGGCTCTCCATCTCGATCTTGCCACCGGTGGAGGCGGCGATGGCGCCGAGATCGCTGACGCGCGGGGCGGCCACCGCTTCGCCGAGCCGGATCGCCCGCTTCAGCGCGCTCGACAGGAGGTTCTCGTAGTTGCAGATCGTCACCCGCACCGACACCCCGGAGCGCTGGCTGATCTCGGGCGAGCGCCGGGCCAGGTGGGTGACCTCGGCCACGAGCTGTTTCATGAAGTCCGGGCTCCGGGTCTCGAGGCCCGCGTCGGCGTAGGCGGTGCGCTCCGCCTCCATGATCGCGATCTCGTCCTCCACGCGCTTCGGATAGTGGGTGCGGATCTGCGAGCCGAACCGGTCCTTGAGCGGGGTGATGATGCGGCCGCGGTTGGTGTAGTCCTCCGGGTTCGCGCTCGCCACCACGTAGAGGTCGATCGGCAGCCGCACCTTGTAGCCGCGGATCTGCACGTCGCGCTCTTCCATGATGTTGAGCAGGCCCACCTGGATGCGCTCGGCCAGGTCCGGCAGCTCGTTGAGCGCGAAGATACCGCGGTTGGTGCGGGGCAGGAGCCCGTAGTGGATGGTCAGCTCGTCGGAGAGATAGCGGCCCTCCGCCACCTTGATCGGATCCACCTCGCCGATGAGGTCGGCGATCGTGATGTCGGGGGTGGCGAGCTTCTCGCCGTAGCGGCGGTCGCGCGGGATCCAGGCGAGCGCGGCCCGGTCGCCCTGCTCGCCGACGCGCTGCCGGCACGCCGAGCAGATCGGCGCGAAGGGCTCGTCGCTGATCTCGCAGCCGGCCAGCGCGGGCATCTCGTCATCCAGAAGGCCGACCAGCAGGCGCGCCAGCCGGGTCTTGGCCTGGCCGCGCTCGCCCAGGAAGACGATGTCCTGGCCGCTCAGCACCGCGTTCTCGATCTGGGGCACGACGGTCTGCTCGTAGCCCACGATGCCGGGGAAGAGAGCGTCGCCGCGCCGCAGGCGGGCGATCAGATTGTCGCGCAGCTCCTGCTTGACGGATCGGGAAATGTAGCCGCTGTCGCGCAGCTCTCGAATCGTGGTCGGTCTCGCCATGAGGGCTCCCTTCGCGGTCGTGGGCTCACTATGCGGCGGGCCATGGCCGCTGTCAATCGGACGGCCGTGTCGGCGCCCGGATCGCGACGCGAGATGCCTTGACAGGCGGTGGCCCCCCGCTCAAGATTCCTCCATGCGGAGCGGGTCGGGCCCCACGCAGTGGAGGCGGCTGGCGGTCGTCCCGTTGCTCGTCGTCCTGATCCTGCTCGGGGCGGATGTCGCGCTCGACGATAACTGGATCGACGGCGTCCACGACGCGGCCGACAATGGCGTCGCGTTCCTCCGGGCCGCCTCTCGTGGGGTCGTGGGCCCCGGGCCCGCGATCTCGGCGCCCGTCCCCATGCGGTCGGCGAGCCTGCTCGTCCGGGCGGACGCCTCCCTCTCCAGCTGGATCGTCGTCGTCACCCCGTCCGATCGCGCTCCTCCTCGCGTCTGACCGGCTCGCGCAGCGTCCCGTCGCTCGTTCCACCCCATTCAACCCGTGAGGAGAATGCGACACATGAAGACCGTGCTGATGACGATTGCTGCCCTGGGACTGGCAATTTCCCCCGCGCTCGCCAGCGAGTGCCCGATGCTGCACAAGCAGGTGATGGCCGCCGCGGACTCTCGCCTGGACGACGCCGCCTACAAGGCGAAGACGATGGCCGCCGAGGGCGACGCCATGCACAAGGCGGGAAAGCACGCCGAGTCCGAGGCCAAGTACGCGGAGGCGGCCAAGGCGATGGATCTCAAGCTGACCCACAAGGCCAAGTAGCTTCGACGCTCACGACGCGCCCCGGGGGCCGGCCGGCTCCCGGGGCGTGGGCCGGGGGGGTAGCAGGTAGCCGATCAGCAGCACGTTCAGGTGGAGCAGCAGCAGCTTGTTCCACGCCACCGTCGCCTCCAGCGCCGCGGCCGGCTCGCCCAGTTCCTCGTGGAGGACGCGCGCGAGGGCGGTCTGGGTGAGGCTCATCGCGGCCACCATGAACTGCGGGGGAATCCGGCCGCCCGGCCCGTGGTCGCGGTGACTGTGGGCGAGGCCGACCGAGAGCAGATAGTAGGCGAAGTCGTGGGTGAGGGCGGCCTGCGCGGTCTCGCGCAGCCACCGGGCGAGGCTGTGCTTGCGCCGGTCGATCCGCGTGCGGTCCGGCGCGCCGTCCGGGCCCAGGAAGAAGCGCGCGGTCGCCGGGAAGCGGAGGAAGTGCTCGTAGAGCGCGCTGGTGAGGGCTTCCTCGTGCTTCAGGATCGCGGGGGCGCTCGCGCGGATCGCGATCGCGTCGGCCTCGTCCAGACCCACGAAGGCGGCCAGGTCGCGGACGTATCGCTCGAGATCGGCTCCCTGGGGCACGCGCTCTTCGTCGTCGGCGCTCATGGGCTCTCTCCTGTCCGCGTGCGATAATACCGTGCATGCGAGCCAAGGTCGCGGCTGCGATGCTGGCGGTGACGCTGGGGGCCTGCTCCTCCGCCTCGTCGAGCCTACCCTACAAGCCCGAGGTGCAGCCGCCGGGCGCCACCATCTCCGCGGCCTACACGATCGTGGCCGACCGCCTCCGCGTGGAGATCGAGAGCGGCGGCCGGCGGCTCGAGCGGGCCCAGATCGTGAAGCCCGACGGCGCCGTGCTGGAGGCCCAGACCATCGAGTACACCCCGGCCAGCGGAGGCGGCGGCAGTCCGGTCGGGATCGGCATCGGGATCGGCAGCTTCGGCGGACTGGGCGGCGGGGTGAGCACGGGAGTCGGCGTCTCCACCGGCACGACCGTGGGCGGCGGGGGCTCCTCCGGCGTCGGGTCGAGCATCGCCTCGTTCCCCCTCGCCCAGGCCGGTCCGGGGCCGTGGCGGGTGCGCGTCAAGCTGCAGGGTACCGATCCGGCCGACGTCCTGGTCGGCGAGCCCGTGGGAAGCCCGAAGCCGGCCCCCCGCTGACCGCGGGCCCCCC
>JBBDXN010000140.1:7364-14458 GCA_040902305.1 Candidatus Rokuibacteriota bacterium
TGGCGGGCCCGCGGTGACGTTGGGGTGATGCCCGCGGGCCGCCGCCCTTCCATCTCCTCCAGCGTGCGCGGCCAGTCCTGCCGCAGGAGCCGCGAGAGCGCGCGGTCGGCCAGGAGCCGCCCCGCGGTCTGACAGTGCGCGCAGTAGTTGGTCTCGTTCTCGGCGTGCACGATGCGCTGCACCGGCGCGCCGCAGTCGGGGCAGGGCTTGCCATAGCGGCCGTGCACCGCCATCCCGGGGCGGAACGCGGTGACGCCTTCCGGGAATGCGCCGCCCGCCTCCCTCCGCAGCCGCTCGGTCCAGTCGGTCAGCGTGGCCTTGGCCGCCTCGAAGAGCTGCGCGGACTCCTGGTCCGAGAGCCGGCGCGTCATGCGCACCGGCGAGAGCCGCGCCCGGTGCAGGATCTCGTCCGCGTAGGCATTGCCGATGCCGCTCAGGAGGCGCGGGTCGGTCAGCGTCCGCTTGAGGGTATGGGACTCGCGGGTGAGCGCGGCGCGGAAGGCGGCGAGGTCGGCCGCGAACAGCTCGAGGCCGCCCGGATCGTGCGCGGCCAGCGCGGCCTCGCCGCGGATCAGGTGGATCGCCGCGCGGCGCTTCGAGCCCGCCTCGGTGAGGGTGAGCGTGCCGGTGGAGAAATCGAGCGCGGCCAGCCCGATCTTGCCGGGCAGCTTCGCGCCGGCCTCCTTCCAGTGCAGCCGGCCCGCGATCATGAGGTGGAGGAGGACGAAGAGCTCGCCCTCGAGCGCGATCACGAGCCGCTTGCCCAGGCGGCGGAGGCCGGTCACCGCGCCTCCGGCCACCCCCGCGGGCGAGGGATCCACCGAGCGCAGCACGAAGGGATTGGCGAGCCGGATACGCTCGAGCCGCGCGCCGCGGACGCGCGCGTCGAGCGCTTCGAGATACACGGTGACGTCGGGCAGCTCGGGCATGGGGGATCGCGTCAGTGTAGGGACCGAGCGCGCGGCCGCGCAAGCGGCGGGCCTGTGGTACGGTGCGGGCCATGTCCGCCACCCCCTCGGTCGCCAGGCCCCCGGTCGGCCCGCCCCCGGTCGCCCCGAAGATCCCCAAGACCGACGTCATTCATGGGGAGGTGCGCCAGGACGACTACTTCTGGATGCGGAGCAAGGAGGACCCGGAGGTCATCGCCTATCTGACCGCGGAGAACGCTTACGCGGACGAGGTGATGAAGCCCACCGTGGCCTTCCAGGAGTCGCTCTATGCCGAGATGCTGGCGCGGATCAAGGAGGACGACCAGAGCGTGCCCTACCGCCTGCGCGGCTACTTCCACTACTCGCGCACCGAGAAGGGCAAGCAGTACCCGATCTACTGTCGCAAGGCCGGGAGCCTGGAGGCGCCCGAGCAGGTGATGCTCGACCTCAACCAGCTCGCCGAGGGGCACCCGTTCCTGGCCCTGGGCGCGGCCACCGTGAGCGACGACGGCCGGCGGCTCGCCTACACCACGGATGTGACCGGCTTCCGCGAGTACACGCTCCACGTGAAGGACCTCGAGACCGGCGCGCTGTTGCCCGACCGCGTCGAGAAGGTGAGCGCGGTGGCGTGGGCCGCGGACGGCGAGACCCTCTTCTACGTCACCGAGGACGAGGCCAAGCGCCCGTACCGGCTGCACCGCCATCGCCTGGGCGCGGCGGTGGCCGACCTGCTGCACGAGGAGCCGGACGCCCTCTTCCGCGTCCACGTGGGCCGCTCGCGGAGCCTGGCCTACCTCTTCCTGATCTCGGGCAGCTTCACGACCACCGAGGTGCGCTACCTGCCCGCCGCCGACCCGGGCGGGCCCTGGCGCATGCTGCTACCGCGGGAGCAGGACCACGAGTACCAGGTGGATCACGGCATAGGCCCGGACGGCGACCTGTTCTACATCCGCACCAACCGGGGCGGGCTCCGGAATTTCCGGCTGGTGACCGCGCCGGTGGCCGATCCGCATCCGGACCGCTGGCGCGAGCTGATCCCCCATCGCCCCGACGTGATGCTCGAGGACGTCGACGTCTTCGCCCAGCACTACGTCGTCCACGAGCGCGAGGACGGGCTGATCCGGCTGCGCGTCACCGACGCCCGCTCCGGCGCGCACCATCACGTGCAGTTCCCGGAGCCCACCTACGACCTGAGCTCGGACGCCAACGCGGAGTTCGAGACCGGGGCGTATCGGCTCCGCTACCAGTCGCTGATCACGCCGGCGTCCGTGTTCGACTACGATATCGCGGGGCGGCGCCTGCTGCTCTTGAAGCAGGCGGAGGTGCTGGGGGGCTACGATCCCACCCGGTACGCCTCCGAGCGGGTCCACGCCACCGCCGGCGACGGCACGCGGGTCGCGATCTCGCTGGTGCGCCGCGCCGAGGCCCCCCGCGACGGCTCGAACCCGATGCTGCTCGCGGGCTACGGCGCCTACGGGTTCCCGTACCCGGCGGGCTTCTCGTCCAACCGGCTGAGCCTGCTCGACCGCGGGGTCAGCGTGGCCATCGCCCATATCCGGGGCGGGGGCGAGCTGGGCAAGCGCTGGCACGACGAAGCCCGCATGATGAACAAGCGCAACACGTTCACCGACTTCGTCGCGGCCGCCGACTTCCTGGCCCGGAGCGGCTACACCGCGCCGGATCGCCTGATCATCGAGGGCGGCAGCGCGGGCGGGCTGCTGATGGGCGCGGTGCTCAACCTGCGTCCCGACTGCTGCGCGGCCGCGGTGCTGCGGGTGCCGTTCGTGGACGTGATCAACACGATGCTGGACGAGTCGCTGCCGCTCACGGTGGGCGAGTTCGAGGAGTGGGGCAATCCGAAGATCCGCGAGCACTATGAGTACATGAAGAGCTACTGCCCCTACACCAACCTGGACGCGCGCCCCTACCCCGCGCTGCTCGTCAAGACCTCGCTGAACGACAGCCAGGTCATGTACTGGGAGCCCGCGAAGTACGTCGCGCGGATGCGGGCGCTCGGCACCGCGGTGGTGCCGCCCGTGTTCAAGATCAACATGGAGGCCGGCCACGGCGGCGCCTCCGGCCGCTACGACTACCTTCGCGAGATCGCCTTCGACTACGCCTTCATCCTCACCCGTCTCTCCTCGTTCCTGACACCCTCTCCCCCCTTGGGGGAGAGGGCAGGGTGAGGGGGAGAGGGCAGGGTGAGGGGGCTACGCACACGGCGAACGTCGCCCCGGGCTTCCTCGCGTACCTCCGCGCCGCTCTTCGCGCCCCCGATCTCGCCTACGCCGACCCGCCCGTCGCCATCACCGGCGGCTACGACACCCGCATCTTCGCTTTCCGCCTGAGCGCCGCCCCGGCGGCGTGGTCGGGCTCGCTCATCCTCCGCATGCTGAGCCCGACGCAGGACCCGCAGCGCGCGCTGCGTGAGCGCGCCACCCAGAACGCCCTCGCCGCGCTGGGCTATCCCGTCCCGCGCGTGCTCACCGCCTGCGCCGACCGCGGGCCCCTGGGCGCCGGCTTCCTCGTGATGGAGCGGGCTCCCGGTCGGCCGCTCCTGGAAGCGCGCCCCCCCCGGATGGGCCGCGCCCACGCCGAGGCCCACGCGCGCCTGCACGCGCTCAACCCCGAGGCGCTCCTCCGCGCGCTGGACGACGAAGGCCGGGCGGCCGGATGGAGCTTCGATCGCGACACGGTCAGCTTCGAGGGGCATCTGGCATCGCTCGATTCGCGCATACGGCAGTCCAAGCTCGCGGGACTCGCGGACGGCCTGCGCTGGCTCTCCGAGCACCGCCCGGGAGCGCGGGCGGCGCGCGTGATCTGCCACGGCGACTTCCACCCGCAGAACCTGCTGGCGCTGGACGGGCGGGTGACCGCGGTGCTCGACTGGCCCAACGTGATCGTGGCCGAGCCGGAATGCGACGTGGCCGCGACCCGCGTCATCCTCACGCTGACGCCGGTCGCGCTGTTCCCGGTGCCGGCCGCGCTGCGCCCGGTCGTGGCCGCGCTGCGCCGGGCCCTGGCCCTGCGCTATCTGGCGGTCTACCGGCGGTCGCGCCCGCTCGATCCGGCGCGCCTGCGGTACTTCGAGGCCGCCGGCTGCATGCGGGGGCTGGTGCGCACCGCGGAAGCGCGGGTGGCCGGCGCGGCGGCGGAGAACCCGCTCGATGCCTCGTCGTTCGGCGAGCGGCTCGCGGCCCGCTTCGCGCGGATCAGCGGGGTGCCGGTGCCGCTGCCGCCCCGTCCCGGCTGACCGTGCTACCATTCCCCGCGGCAGCCGATCACCCCGCTCCGGAGGCCTCATGAACGCGACCGATCTCGCCTACACGCCCGCCACCCTGCTCATCCCCCGCATCCGGTCGAAGGCGCTGTCGCCGGTGGAGCTGACGCGCGCGGTGCTGGAGCGCATCGAGCAGGTGAATCCGACGCTGAACGCGTTCGGCACCGTGACCGCGGAGTCGGCGCGCACCGCCGCCCGCGCCGCCGAGGAGGCCGTGATGGAGGGCGGGCGGCTCGGGCCGCTTCACGGCATCCCGGTCTCGATCAAGGACCTCGGGCTGGTGCAGGGCGTGCCGGCGCGCTTCGGCTCCTTCGTCTTCGAGAAGCGCATTGGCGAGGTGGATGCCCCGTTCGTGCGGCGGCTCCGGGAGGCGGGCGCCATCCTCACCGGCAAGACCACCACGCCGGAGTTCGGCTGGAAGGCCCTCGGCGACAGCCCGCTCACCGGCATCACGCGCAATCCGTGGAATACGGGCATGACGTCGGGCGGCTCGAGCGCCGGGGCCGGCGCGGCGACCGCGGCCGGGCTGGGACCGCTCCACCAGGGCTCGGACGGCGCGGGCTCGGTGCGGGTCCCCTCGGCCTTCTGCGGCATCTACGGGCTCAAGCCCACCTTTGGCCGCGTGCCGATGTGGCCGGTGTCCAACACCGACAGCGCCTCGCACGTGGGCCCCATGACGCGCACGGTGGCCGACGCGGCGCTGATGCTGGCGGTGATGGCGGGGCCGGATGACTGGGACCGCCAGTCGCTCGATGCGCCGCCCGCCGACTACGTCGGCCGGCTGCACGACGGCATCAAGGGCCTGCGCGTGGGGTGGAGTCTCGACCTCGGCTGCCTCCAGGTGGATCCCGAGGTGGGGCAGGTGGCGAAGCGGGCGGCGCTCGCGTTCCAGGAGCTGGGCTGCACGGTCGAGGAGGCGAAGGTGAGCCTCCCGGACGCGACCGAGATGATCCACCTGATGTGGAACGCGCACTACGCGGGCAACTACGGCCAGTTCCTCGACGAGTTCCGCTCCCGCATGGATCCGGGGCTGGTCGCCGCCCTCGAGGACGGCCGCCGCTACTCCGCGGAAGCCTACGTGGCGATGCGCGGCCGCAAGTACGCGTATTGCGACGCGGTGCGGGCGCTGTTCGACACGTACGACCTGCTACTGACCCCGACCGTGTCGGTGGCGGCCTTCGAGGTCGGGCGGCTCAATCCGGTGGGTTTCCCGCAGCATGCGTGGGACTGGTTCCCGTGGGCCGGCTTCAGCTACCCGTTCAACTTCACCGGCCAGCCCGCGGCCACCGTGCCCGCCGGCTTCACCGCCGCCGGCATGCCGGTGGGGCTGCAGATCGTCGGCCGCCGCCTGGCCGATCTCCAGGTGCTGCAGGCCTCGGCCGCCTTCGAGCAGGCGCGGCCGTGGGCCGAGAAGCGGCCCGCGGTCTGAGCGGGCCGGCACGATGTGGATCATGATCTCGGGGCCGTATCGCTCCGGCGCCGCCACCGCGGACGCGCGCGCCCGAAACCTGGCCGAGATGAATCGCGCCGCGCCGGGAGCCCGATGAGCGCCGACCGTCTCTACGACGTCATCACCTTCGACTGCTACGGCACGCTCATCGACTGGGACGGCGGCATCGCGGGCGCGTTCGCGCAGGCCGTCGCGGAGACGGGCGGCCGGCTCGACCCCGGCCACGTCTTCGAGGCCTACGAGAAGATCGAGGCCGCGGTCGAGGCCGAGCGTTACCGGAGCTATCGCGAGGTGCTCACCGAGAGCACGCGCCGCGTCGCCGGTCAGCTCGCCTGGGAGCTGGCCGAGTCGCGCGCGGGCTTCCTGGCCGAGAGCCTGCCGTCCTGGATCCCGTTCCCGGACACCAACGCGGCGCTCGAGCGCCTCTTCAAGGCCGGCTACCAGCTCGGCATCCTCTCCAACGTGGACGACGACCTGCTGGCGGGAACGCGGAAGCACTTCACGGTGCCGTTCGACCTGGTCGTGACCGCCCAGCAGGTGCGCGCCTACAAGCCGGCCGACGGGCACTTCGTGACCGCGCGCGAGCGCATCGGCGGCCGGCGATGGCTGCACGCCGCGCAGAGCCATTTCCACGACGTGACGCCGGCCCGGCGGCACGGCATCCCGACGGCCTGGATCAACCGCAAGCACCTGGTCCGGGGGGAGCCGCGCCCCGATCGCGAGCTCTCCACGCTCACCGAGCTGGCCGACTGGCTGGCCTAGAGGATCTCCATGGCACTCGAGCAGACGCTGAACGCCACCCTCACCCAGGCCATCAAGGCCAAGGACGGCAAGACCGCCGACGTGGTGCGCATGCTCAAGACCAAGGTCCAGGAGCGGCGCACCGCCAAGGGCTTCTCGGGCGAAGTCGACGACGCCCTCGTGCTCGACGTGATCGCGGCCTACCGCAAGCTGCTGCAGAAGGCGGTGGCCGAGTTCGAGAAGGTCGGGGAGCGCGGCGCGGCCCAGGCCGCCCAGCTCCGCTTCGAGATCGAGTTCTGCGAGCGCTACCTGCCCAAGACGATGGACGCGACCGCGGTACGCGCGCTCGTCAAGGACCGCATCGCCGCCCTCGGCATCACCGATCCCAAGCAGGCCGGCCGCCTGGTCGGCGACGTCATGAAGACCCACAAGGGCCAGGTGGAGGCGGGCGACGTCAAGCGCGCCGCGGAGGAACTGCTCCGGGGGTAGGCGGGCGCGGCGCCGCTACTTGCGGCTGCCCGCGTACCGCTTCTCGACGTAATCGTCGAGGATCTTCAGGAAGTCGGCGACGATCTTGTCGCCCTTGAGCGTCAGCTTCAGCGCGCCGTCCACGAAGACCGGGGCCTTGGGCTCCTCGAAGGTGCCGGGCAGCGAGATGCCGATGTCGGCGTGCTTGGACTCGCCCGGGCCGTTG
>JBBDXN010000141.1:0-2065 GCA_040902305.1 Candidatus Rokuibacteriota bacterium
CACCCCGACCGTCTCCCTCCCAGGTAGGGAGAGGGAGCCGGTTGGTGATACCTCTCCCCCGCCAGGGGGAGAGGGCCGGGTGAGGGGGCGGCCTCCGTGCCGACCGGGCTTCGTGAAATAGTCCCGGCTAGCTCCCCGCCACGAGCCGGCCCGCCGCGATGCCGAGCAGGCAGGCCCCGAAGCAGAGCATCGTGGTGAGCCCGACGTACAGCACCGCCTCCCCCCACGCGCCGTCCGCGGCCAGCCGCAGCGATTCGTAGGCGAACGCGGAGTAGGTGGTGAAGCCCCCGAGCACGCCCACCGCGAGCACCACGCGCAGGCCTTCGGGGACGACGAGCGCGGTCAGGGCCAGATGCTGGACGAGCCCGATGAGGAACGAGCCGATCAGGTTGACGAGCAGCGTGCCGTAGGGAAAATCGGCGCCCAGCCACCGGATGAGGAGACCGCCGAGGAGATAGCGGGCCCCCGTGCCCGCCGCGCCGCCCAGGCAGACGAGGGCGAAGCGCATCGGTCAATCGACCGGGGGTCGACGATCCGCCCAGGGCTGGGCGGCCTCGAAGGCGGCGGAGGCGGCGAGCACCGTATGGTCGGCGTGGCGCCGCCCGACGATCTGCAGCCCCACCGGCAGCCCGGCGCCGGTGAAGCCGACGGGCACGGTCGCGGCGGGCTGGCCGGTCAGGTTGAACGGGAAGCAGAACGGCGTCCAGCCGAGCGGGGACGACGGCTGGCCGTTGACCTCGTTGAGCCCCGGCTGGCCGACCGCGAAGGCGGGCACCGCCACCGTGGGCGTGATCAGGAGGTCGAAGCGGGCCAGGAACCGCTGGACCTCGGTCCAGAGCTCCTGGCGCCGCCGCCGCGCCCGCAGGTATTGCTCGGCGGTGACGCCGGCGCCGAAGCGCAGCAGCGCGCGGAGCGAGCGGTCCATCTGCTCGCCGTCGGCCTCGAGCCGACTGCCCCACGCGCCCCACGTCTCGGCCCCCACCGTGACGCGGAAGGTCTCCTCCGGATCCTCCCAGGAGGGCGAGACCACTTCCACGTGGCCGCCGAAGCTCTCGAAGCGCTCGGCCGCGGCGGCGCAGAGATCGACCACCTCCGGGTCCACGCGCGCGTAGCCGAGATCGGGCGACCAGGCCACGCTGAGCCCCGCGATACCGCTCTCGCACGCGGCCAGGAACGAGCGCGCGGCGGCGGGCAGCGAATGGCGATCGCGATCGTCGGGGCCCGCGATGGCGTCGAGCATGAGGGCCGCGTCGCGCACGGTCCGGGTCATGGGGCCGGTATGCGACAGCGTCTCCCAGCCCGGAAAGCCCGGGTTCTGCGGGACGCGACCGAAGGAGGGCTTGAGCCCATAGATGCCGCAGAACGACGCGGGGATGCGGATGGAGCCGCCGCCGTCGGTGCCCACCGCGAGCGGGCCCAGCCCGGCGGCCACCGCCGCGGCCGCCCCGCCGCTCGAGCCGCCCGGGGTGAGCGCGGGCTTCCACGGATTGCGCGTGATGCCGAAGAGCGGGCTCTCGGTCACCGCCTTGTGCCCGAACTCCGGCGTGGTGGTCTTGCCGACGATGATGGCGCCCGCGCCCTTGAGGCGCTCGACCGCGACCGCGTCCTCCTCGGGCACGTGATCCACGAAGAGTCGCGAGCCGCCGGTGGTGGCCACGCGACGGGTGAAGACCAGGTCCTTGATCGATACCGGCACGCCGTGCAGCGGCCCGAGCGCCTCGCCGGTCATCACCGCCACCTCGGCGGCCATCGCCGCGTCGCGCGCCTCCTCGGCGGTCACCGCGGCGAAGCAGTTGAGCGAGGGGTTGAGGCGCTCGATGCGGGCCAGCACCGCGTCCACCACCTCGACGGGCGAGACCTGCTTGGAGCGGATGCGCGCGGCCAGCTCACCCGCGGCGATCCAGCCGAGATCGGCGGTGGCCATCACGCGCCCGGGGTCACGCGGGCGAGGGTGTAGTCCACGTGGGTGGCGCTCGTGCCCTCGATGACCGTCACCCGGCAGATGTCGTCGCCCTTGAGGAACTCGGCCCACACCCCGGGGAACTTCTCCGCGTTCACGAAGCGC
>JBBDXN010000142.1:0-20359 GCA_040902305.1 Candidatus Rokuibacteriota bacterium
CTGCTCGAGTATCGCCTCGCGCGGGAGCTTCGGTACCCGGCGGGGGTGGACGACGCCACCGCCGCCTACCGCTGGCTGCTGGACCAGGCGGTCGCGCCCGAGCGCATCGTGATCGCGGGCGACTCGGCGGGGGGCGGGCTCACGGTGGCCACCCTGCTGGCCCTGCGCGACGCGCGGGTGCCGCTGCCGGCGGGCGGCGTCTGCATCTCGCCCTGGGTGGATCTCACCTGCAGCGCCGGGAGCTATGCGACGAAGGCCGAGGCCGATCCCATCGTCCGCCGCGCCGGCGTCGAGCAGATGGCCCAGGCCTATCTCGGGGCCACGCCGGCCCGGACCCCGCTCGCCTCCCCGCTCTTCGCCGATCTGCGCGGGCTGCCGCCGCTGCTGATCCACGTGGGCAGCGACGAGGTGCTGCTGGACGACGCGGTGCAGCTCGCCGAGCGGGCTCGGGCCGCCGGGGTGGAGACGACGCTCGAGGTCTACGAGCGCATGATCCACGTCTGGCACTGGTTCCTGCCGATGCTCGACGAGGCGCAGGCCGCCGTCGAGGCGATCGGCCGCTTCACCCAGGCGCGGACGGCCTAGCCGCCGCCGGTGGCCGGGGCACTCCGGAGCGCCTTGGAGCCATCGTTCCCGATCGTCCGGCACCCGGTGGCGGCGCTCCGCTCGCCGATCCTGGTCAGCGTGCCCCACTACGGCACCCGGTCCCTGCCCCACATCACCCGCGACGACTACTGCGAGCCCTGGTTCGAGACCTTCGCCTACGGCTTCGCCGACACCTTCGTGGGCGATCTCTACGACGACCTGCACGAGCACGGCGCCACCGTGCTGGCCACGCCGTTCTCGCGCATGTTCGTGGACGTCAATCGCCGGCGCGACGACTTCGAGCACCACGAGGGCGAGGTGCGCTCCCGGCGCGGGGTCGTGCGCACCCACACCATGCGCGACGTGGCGATCTTCACGCGGCCGCTCGGGCTGTCCGACCTCGAAGCGCGCCTGCAGACGCTCTACGATCCCTACTACGCGACCCTGGACGATCTCCTGACCCAGCTCCACCAGGCCTACGGCTACGCCCTGCTGCTCGACGGGCACACCGGGAGCCCCCGCCGGATGAAGGACCACCAGGTGATCATCGGCACCCGCCACGCGGCCACCTGCGCCCCCCAGATCACCGCGACGGTGGCCGCGATCTTCACGCGCCACGGCTTCGCGGTGCACGAGAACGTCAGCGGCTATGCGGGCGGCAACATCGTGGCGACGTTCGGCCAGCCCCGCACCCGGCGCGTGCACGCGCTGCAGCTCGAGATCAACGCGTCGCTGCTCATGTCGACCAGCCGCGAGGAGCTCATCGCCCTGATCTCCCGCGGGGAGCTCCCCGAGAAGGCAGAGGCCAACATCGCCCGCGTGCGCCGGTGCCTCCGGGAAGTCCTGGCCGCCCTGCCCGCCGTGCTCGCGACCGTGCACGAGGCATAACGCGGTAAGATCGCGCCATGCCAGACACCGACCGCAAGCTCGAGATCGTCACCCGAGTGCCCGAGTCCGCCATGGTGGTCTTCGCCCATCCCGACGATGCCGAGATCGGCTCGGGCGGGGCCATCGCCGCCTGGGTGGCCGCCGGCTGCGAGGTGACCTACGTCCTGTGCACCAACGGCGACGCGGGGACCGCCGACCGCGACCTGACCCCGGCCGACCTGGCCGGCAAGCGGGCCCAGGAGCAGCGGGCCGCCGCCGACTTCATGGGGGTGCGCCACGTGGAGATGCTGGGATACCCCGACGGCCGGCTGGAGGACACCCGAGAATTCCTGGGCGACGTGGTCCGGGCCATCCGCCGCCACCAGCCACACACCGTGCTCGTCCACGACCCGTACCGCATCAAGGGCTTCCAGCACCGCGACCACCGCAAGGCCGGGATCGCCACCACCGACGCGGTCTACCCCTACGCCCGCGACCACCTGCACTTCGCCGAGCACATCACCCGGGAGGGCCTCGAGCCCCACAAGGTGCGCGAGCTGTGGTACTGGGGCGCCGACGAGCCGGACGTCATCGTGGACGTCACCGCCGGCATCGACCGGCAGATCGCCGCGCTGGTCCGCCACCAGAGCCAGATGCCGGGCTTCAACGTGCCGGAGGGCGTGACCATCGGCGAGCGGGTGAAGAAGAACGCGGCGGAGCTGGCCGCCGGCTACGGCTTCGAGTACGGCGCCGCGTTTCGCCGGCTGGTCGCGCGGCGGTAGCCGGACGCTCCGCGACGCTCAGACGCGGAGCGTGACGAACGGCTTGGTGCTGGCCCAGACCTTCATCCGTCCGTTCGACGTGGCCACCATGTCCTTGACGAGCTTCTCGACCGCCACCATGTGCTTGCGTCCCTTCTCGCCGTTGGGCCCCACCGCGGCGGTGGCGCTGAACCACATGGTGAACGCGCGCCCGTCGGCCCGGGGGGCGATCGCCCGCTTGCCCGCCGCGCCCAGGCGCGACGCGAAGACCTTGCGGATCACGCCGAGATCCGGGTTCTCGTGCTCGCCGTTGCCGCAGAACACGTAGTGGTCGGCCGACACCTGCCGCGCGAAGGCCTCGTCCAGGTTGTTCTCCGAGCCGTGGTGCTGGATCTTCAGCACCTCGACGTGCAGACCCTGCGGGCCGAGAAAGCCGGCCGCGGTCAGGCCCCGGATGATCACGTCCTGCTGTGAGTCGCCGGTCAGCAGCACGCGCTTGCCGTCCTCCTCGACCATGAACATCAGCGACGCGATGTTCGGCACGGTGACGCCCTCGTAGTCCGGGATCCCGTTCCAGCCGCTGAGGTTCAGGATCGGGCCGGCGGCGGCGCGGGCGCCGATCTCCTCCATCCGGCGCTTCACCTCGTCGTTGATCTCCTCGACGCGCCGGCCATTCTCGACCAGCCAGTTGTCCCAGCCCTTCCGGAGCAGGCGGAGCTCCTCCTCCCCCGGCCCGATGATGGTCAGCCGGAGGCTGCCGATCTTCACCGCGCCCTGGCCGGGCCGGGACATCAGCAGCCGCGCCGGGCCGGGCGAGCCGGGAAGCCGGTTGACCGGAATGCCCAGGAGGCCGGCGCCGGCCAGCCCGGACACCTCGAGCGCCTCCGGGATGGAGGTCGCGATGTCGTACAGCCGCTCGCCCATGTCGCGCAGCTCCGACACCCCGGTGGCGAGGAGGGCCGGGACCGTCGAGGCGATGAGATCCTCGATCGCCCCGTCGTGGTCATCCTGGAGGCCACGGAAGCTGTTGTGCCAGATGCCTCCGATCACCGGGGGCCGCGGATTCTTCGGCTTCCTGGCCTTCGGGTTGCCCTTCGACCGCTGGTACTCGAAGACGCGCCAGTCGACTTCGTCACGCAGGAGGCGCAGCACCCCGCTGATGTGATCCTGGTCGATGTGGGAGATGTACGCGACGTCGATCTTCTTGTTGGCCTTCCGGAGCTTGGCCAGCGCGGGGGCCACGAACTGGCTCATCGCCGCGCTCATGCCCCCGTCGCACAGGATGCGGTGGCCATCCTTGCTCTCCAGCAGCAGGCAATCGCCCTTGTGAGACTGGAAGATGTCGAGCTTCATGCCCGGCCCTCGGTCGGCTCGCGCACGTCGAGGCTCAGGGCCTCCTCCAGTGCGCGCTCCGGATGGACCTGCCCGAACCCGGCGTCGTTCCGCCACTCGTAGGACCCGCCGGGGAGCGGCCGCGCGGTCCGCTGCAGAATGCCGAGGCACTGGGCGGCGGTCAGCGTCGGGCGCCGGGCCAGGAGGAGGGCGATGACCCCGGCCACGTACGGGCTCGCCATGCTGGTGCCCGACATCGAGGTCCAGAGCGGCTCGCCGGGGGCGAAGCCGTTCGCGGCGACGATGTCCGTGCCCGGGGCCGCGATATCCGGCTTCAGCCGGTCCTCCCGCGTCGGCCCCTGGCTGCTCGTGGCGTTGATCTTCTGCCGCGCCTCGTCGAGGTTCCCCACCGCGATGACCCGATACCCGCAGGCCAGCGAGCTGACCGAATGCGAATCGACATTGCTCTCGGCGGAGAAGAACGACGGGAAGCGAAAGACCCGGACCTGCCCCAGGCGGTCCAGCTCGTACGGATCATCGCGCTCGATCCAGCAGTGGAATCGCCCGTCCCGGATCTCCTGCCCGGTGAGCCGGACCTTCCACACCCCGGCCTGCACGCCGATCGGCCGGTCCGGCTCCAGGTTCGGCGAGAGGTACACGGAGATGTAGTTGCACCCGTTGGTCGGGTGGTACAGCTCGTTGTAGATCGAGACGGTGGTGCCGCTCGCGAGCCGCTTGTTCTCGACGTACCGGCGCGGCTCGACCACGATGAAGCGATCGCTGTCCGGCGGCTTGAGCTGCACGACGAGCCGGTCCTGCGCCCCGTACCAGATCTCGAGCTCGTTCTCGGAGACGTCGGCGATGGAGTCGCCCACCACCACCCAGTTCAGGTCGAGATCGAGCCCCTGGGCGGGAATCCGCCCGCTCGAATGGATGCGGCCCATCACCCAGCCGATATCGTTCGGCTCGGTCGCCACTTCCTGGCCCGCGTTGCCCGCCGCGACGCAGATGCTCCGCCCTTCGGTCGCCAGCAGCGCGTCCAGCCAGCGCGAGACGCCGCTGGAGCCGTCGTGGGCGCCTCCGTTCGTCCCCAGGCTGATATTGATCGAGATCGGGCGGCCGTCGGCCACGTCGAGGAGGTACTCCACCGCGTGCACGATCCGGCTCGAGTCGCTGAACGTGAACCGCCGCTCGTCCATCTGGCTTCCCTGCCGCGGGACGTCGATCAGCACCGCCGCGATCTTGGCTTCCGGACAGACGCCGGACCGGCCCGCCGCGATGCTCGCCACGTGGGTGCCGTGGGAGCCCCGCACCTGTTGCGCCTGCGGCTCCAGGAGCGCCGCGGGCAGGCCCCCCGGCCGCCCGGCCCGCGCCACCGCCGCGTTGAGATGCGTGGCGGTCAGCGCGGCGCCGTAGTCGAACCGCGGCGGGGCGGGTCGGCCGGCGCCGCCCTGATCCCAGATGCCGATGAACCGGGTCTTGCCATCGTCATCCAGGAAGTCGGGGTGTCCGAAGTCGAAGCCGCCGACGTCGATGATCCCGACGATCACCCCCTTGCCGGTCGGCCGCTCGGCCCGGCCGAAGGGCACGCGCGGCGCGGGCGGCTTGAGCCCGGCGGTGGTCGAGGCCATCGGCAGGTTGAACTTCAACGCCTCAGCCGGTTGCACGAAGGCGACGTTGTCCATCTTCTTCAGGCGATCGAGCTCGGCGACCGGGACCGTCGCCGCGATGAAGTTGCGCTGCTTGACGACGGACCCGTGGACCCGGGCGCCCCGGGGCTGTTCAGTGAGAAGCTTCCGCAGACGCGAGGCGAGCGCGTCCATCCCCTCCACGCCCTCGCCTCGGGCCCCGGCGCGCCGGTCACGCTCGAGCTCGATGAACACGTTGACGAACGCGTGTCGAGCCTTCGCGAGCTTGGGACGCTTCTCCGGCCGCCTCTTCGCGCTGAACGCGGTCTCGTTGCCCGGCGCGCGCAGCACTGCGGGCTTCGCCAGCTTCGCCGCGATGCGCCGGGGCGGGGCGATCGCCCGCTGGTCCACGCTCGAGGCCACGATCGACGACAGCTCGGCCCGCAGGCCGTTCACTCGATCGCCGCCGTTGGCGATCATCCGCAGCTTCGGGTGCAGCCTTCGCGAGACTCGGTCTTCGGACGCCATCGTGGCTCCTCCCATCACGTCAGGTCGATGCGGCGCGCCCAGCGGGTGATCGCTCGCGCGAGTGCGTTCTCGTGCCGGTCGAATCCGTGGGGGGCGCGCGGGATGACCGTCCCGGTGAACGACGGGGCCCGGGTCGCGTGCTGCTCGAACGCGGCGATCAGCTCGCCCGCTTTCCGGTCGAGGTACTCGTCCCGACTCCCGACCATGACCGCCAGCGGCACGCGGACCCGTCGGAGCGCCGCCCAGCCCGCGTCCGACCGGTAGTAGGGAAAGACGTCCTCGGCCTCGCCCGGCCGGTAGAGGCTGATGAAGCGCTGCGCGCTCCAGAACCCGAAGCGGCGAGGAACGAGGGCCTCCGGATCGCGCCGGGCGATCCGCTCGGCGGTGGCCACCCGGCGGACGAGCTCGCGGCGGCCGACCCGCTTGCGCTCGCCCGCGACGTCGGAGACCGGCCCGAGCAGGATCAGCCCGATCACGCGGCGGTCGCGGGCGCGGGCCGCGTAGTGGAGCACCTTGTTGGCGCCCGTCGAGTGCCCGGCCAGGATGACCCGGCGGTACCCCCTCCCGACCGCGAGCCCGATCATGGCCCGGATGTCGTGGACGCTCTCGTCGAAGCGCTCGAAGGCGGCGCCGGCGAGCCGCGAGCCGGCCCGCGCGACGGTACCGTGGCCCCGGTTGTTGAGCTTGAGATAGCCGATTCCGGCCGCGTTGAGGCGCGCCGATAGCGCCCGGATGAGCGGTTGCCCCGAGGAGAACCGCGATCCGAGGCCGTGCATCCAGATGAGGGCTGTTCGCCGCCGCCCGCGCGGCTCCGCGACGACGCCTTCGAGCACGACGCCGTCGCGGGTGCGGGCATGCACGAGCGACACCGGCACTCCGATCACCGCGCGCATGGCGGAACCATGGCCAGTTTCCCCGCCGACGTCAAGGCCGGTTTGACCTGGCCCCGGCGCTCTGGCAGGATCGGCGCGATGCAAACCGTACTGACGAACGCGACGGTGATCGACTGCGTCGATCCCCGGCCCGTCCCCGGCGCCAGTGTCACCATCGAGCGCGGCCGCATCGTGGAGGTGCTCGCGGGCGGCCGGTCCCCCGACCCACGGGGCGCGGAGGTGATCGATCTCCAGGGCGCCTATCTCCTGCCCGGCCTGTGGGACGTCCACATCCACCCCGACTACCTGGCGTCGACCGGCGCCTCCATCGCCGAGCAGACCGCCATCTTCGGCCATCGCCTCATGCAGGCCCTGACCGAGAGCGGCGTGGTCGGGGTGCGCTGCGCGGGCGCCGCGCACTTCATGGACGTGGCGTGGAAGCGGGCCTTCGACGCGGGCCGGTACCCGGGCCCGCGCGTGTTCGCGGCCGGGTACTTCCTGACCACGACCGGCGGCCACTTCCTGACCTCCGGCCACGCCCGGGAGTGCGACGGCCCCTACGGCTTCGTCCGCGCCATCCGCGAGCAGATCAAGAACGGGGTGGACCACATCAAGCTGAACCTGACCGGCGGCATCATGGGTCCCGCGTGGGATCGCCACTCGCAGGCATTCCTGCTCGACGACGAGCTGGAGGCGGCCTTCGCGATCTGTCGCCAGCGCGACTTCCGGGTGATGGCGCACGCCGCGAGCCCGGAGACCGTCCGGGCCGCCGCCCGGCTCGGCGCCCACAGCGTCGAGCACGGCTACATCATGGACGCCGAGTGCGTCGAGAGCCTGCGCGCGCACCGCACCTGGTACGTCCCGACCCTCGCCATCACGCACCTCACCCCGGACCAGGCGCGGGATCCGTGGGAGAAGCGCTGGGTGGAGGAGCGCAACCTCGCCCCGGATCTCTGCCACCGCGCGGACGCCGCGGCCGAGCAGCACCGGGAAGGCTTCCGGCAGGCGCTGGCCGCCGGCGTCCGGATGGCCCTCGGCTCGGACATCCGGCCCTTGAAGGACGCGGCCCTCCTCGAGCTGGGGCTCTGGGTGAAGGCCGGCGCCACCCCGTGGCAGGCCCTCCTGGCCGCTACCCGCCACGCGGCCGATCTGTGCGGGGTCGGCGACGACCTCGGAACGATCGAGCCCGGCAAGCTCGCGGACCTGATCGTGGTCGCCGCCGACCCGCTGGAGAACATCACCAACCTGCGGCGGCTGCTCCTCGTCTTCAAGGAGGGGCGCATCGTCTCGGACAAACGTAGCCCAGGAGGCCCCGCATGACCAGGATCGATCCGGTATGGGCCGGTGTCGCCGAGCTGTCCCGCGCCTTCGCCGCGCGGACGCTCTCCCCCGTCGAGGTCGTGGACGCCCTGATCGAGCGCATTCGCCGCCACGACGGGCGCCTGCACGCCTTCGCCGCACTGTACGCCGACGAGGCGCGGCTGGCCGCCGAGGGGGCGGATCGCGCGATCCGATCCGGCCATCGCATCGGCCCGCTCCACGGCGTTCCCATCGCGCTCAAGGACCTGGTGGATCTCGAGGGGCGCGTCACCACCGGCGGCTCGAAGGTCTGGGCCGAGCGGGTGTCCCCGGTCACCGCGACGCTCGCCGAGCGGGCCATCGCGGCGGGCATGATCGTCCTCGGCAAGACCCACACCGTCGAGTTCGCCATGGGGAGCTGGGGCACCAACACCCACATGGGCACGCCCTGGAACCCCTGGGATCCGACCGTGCACCGGACGCCGGGCGGCTCCTCGAGCGGCTCCGCGGTGTCGGTGGCGGCCGGCCTCGCGCCGGTGGCCATCGGCACCGACACCGGCGGCTCCGTGCGCCTGCCCGCCGCGTGGTGCGGCATCGTGGGCCTGAAGGTGACGGCGGGCCGCATCAGCACCTACGGGGTCCTGCCGCTCTCCTTCACCCTCGACACCCCGGGGCCCATGGCGCGCTCGGTCGAGGACGCGGCGCTGCTCTTCCGCCTGCTCAACGGACCCGACCCGCGCGACCCCCAGACCCTCGCCTGGGCGCCGGCCGACCCGATGCCGACGCTCGACCGCGGCGCGGCCGGCCTCCGGCTCGCGGTGATGCCGGACGCCGAGCGGGCGGGCGTCGACGGCGAAGTGCTCGCGGCCTACGACGCCTCGGTGCAGACCTTCGAGAAGCTCGGAGCGCGGATCGTGCGCGTCCGGCTCCCGCATCGTTTCAGCGACTATGCGGCCGCCACCGGGCGCATCATCGGCGCCGAGGGCTATCGCTTCGTCGGCCACCTGGTCGACGACGCGAGCCTGCCGGTCGACCCGCACGTGCGCCCGCGCATCCAGATCGGCCGCGGGCTCTCCGCGCGCGACTACCTGCTGGCGCTGGCCGAGCGCGAGGAGCGGCGCCAGACGGTGGAGGCCGCGCTGGTCGACGTGGACGCGCTGCTCACACCCACCGCGCTCACCCCGGCCATCCCGATCGAGCAGGCGGACCAGGCCGGCACCGCCGCCCACTTCACGCGCCCGGTGAACTACCTGGGCCTCTGCGGCCTCGCGGTGCCGAACGGCTTCACCGCGGGCGGCCTGCCGATCTCGCTGCAAATCGTCGGGCACGCGGGGGACGAGGCGATGGCGCTCCGCGTCGGCCGCGCCTACGAGGAGGCCACCGACTGGAAGGCGCGGCGGCCTCCGGATCCGCCCGCCGGGAAGGCGTGAGCCACGCCCGTGTGTTAGCGTGCTGTCAGTAGATGCTGGTAACTCGTCGGAAGGGGGCGAGCGCCATGAGAGTTGCCTGGAGACTGTTACCGGTCCTGGCCGGGCTGGGGTTGTTCGCCGGCGCGGCCCACGCGAGCCCCATCGTGCTGGATTTCGAAGGGGTCAACGCGACGTACCCTCCTTCTGCGCCTGCGCAGGTGCTGGGCTTCTACAACGGTGGCACCAGCAGTGATGGGACGAGCGGCCCCAACTTTGGCATCGGCTTCACGGACAGTTCCCTGGCGATCTGCCTCAACAGTCCAGGGATCTCGTGCTCCAATGCCTCTCGCGGCGGCGCCGGCAGCCCGGCTTCCGCCAGGGGCGGGCTGTTCTCCCTGTCCGGAACCGAGACGTTCATGAACGTCCCGGCGGGCTTCGACACCGGCTTTTCGTTCTTCTACGCCGCGATCAACGACCCCAGCAGCGTCAGCGTCTATGCCGGCCTGGGCGGTACCGGCAGCCTGCTCGCGACGCTGAACCTGCCGACGACGCCGAGCGGCTGCGACGTCTCACTGTATGGCGCCGACCTCTGTCCGTTTCTTCCGTCCGGCATCGGCTTCAGCGGGACCGCCCAGTCGGTCTCCTTTGCCGGTGTCGCCGGCCAGGTGGTGTTCGACGACATCACCTTCGGCAGCACCACCCCGGGCGGCCTGACCCCCGTCCCCGAGCCGGCGTCCCTGGTCCTCTTCGGCGCCGGCTTGTCCGGCATAGCCCTGGCCGCCTGGCGCAGAAGGAAGTCTCGGCCACCGACGGCCGCATAGTCCTCGACACAAGGAGGTCCCATGGCCGAGCGGAAGCAGCCGGACACCGGATCCGGCCGGCGCACCAGGACTGGCAAGGAGACGACCGGTGAGGGCGCGGGCAGCGACGCGGCGCGGGACGTCTTCGACCCCAAGATCCTCGATCGGACCGTCATCGCAATCCCGCTGCTGAACCGGATCACCCGGAAGAGCTCCGGGCACGGGAGCAGCGACGAGCCCGAGCCGTGGGACGTGATCATCGACCTCAACCTGCTGTATCCCGGTGGCCGGCTGGCGGCGCGGCAACGGGTTGAACGGCTCGTGGCGGAGGCGATCGGTCGGGAGCCGCTTCCCGGACAGGGCATTCACGCGACCAAGAGCCGCCTGAGCCACCAGTACATCTTCGCCCGACTCGGGGCCAGGGCGATCCAGGGACTCGTCCGCGCGGATGGCGCGGGAAGCGATCGCCCGGACGTGAAGGACGTCCAGGCGCAGATGACGGTTGGACATGCGATCTACCGGATCTGGCCCGACTTTCCGGTCGAGCGCATGACCACGAAGTCGATCAGCACGGTGAAGGCCGACGCGGCCCACAACGCGTTCTCGGCGCTGGGAGACGACGTCACCTGGGCGGTGATGGACTCGGGGATCGACGGCACCCATCCCCACTTCGCCCGGTACAAGAACCTCGAGCTGGAGCCGCCGCTGCGGCACTACGACTTCACCGTCCTCGACGGCCCCGGCTATCCCCTCGTCGACGTGCTCAAGCATGGCACTCACGTCGCGGCCATCATCGGGGGCGCCCGCGAGGCGGACCGCGACGGTCCGATCGAGGCGGAGACGCGGTTCCGCGACGAGGCGGACACCCTGCAGACGCGCGCGGTGAAGGTGAGCCGGATCTCGGGGATGGCGCCCCGGTGCAAGCTGGTGAGCCTCAAGGTGCTCGACGACAAGGGCCACGGGGCGGTGAGCAACCTGATCGCGGCGATCGAGACGATCCAGGAGATCAACGGGTACGGGCGCCGGATTCGCATCCACGGCGTGAACCTGAGCGTGGGGTATGACTTCGAGCCCGAATGGTTCGCGTGTGGGCAGAGCCCGTTGTGCGTGGAGGTGGACCGCCTGGTGCGCAGCGGCGTGGTGGTGGTGGTCGCCGCGGGAAATACCGGGTACGGGTGGAACCAGTCGACCTTCCGCGGGGCCGTGGCGGCCGGGATGGATCTGACCATCAACGACCCCGGCAACGCCGAGCTGGCGATCACGGTCGGCTCCACTCACCGCGAGATGCCCCACATGTTCGGGGTGTCCTATTTCTCCTCGAAGGGGCCGACCGGAGACGGCCGGCGCAAGCCGGACCTGGTGGCGCCGGGGGAGAAGATCATCTCGGCGGCCAGCTGCGGCGAGGCGGCCCGAGCCGCGCAGCCGAGCGCCCCACCGCCCCCGCCCGTGGTCCAGGTGCAATCGGCGGAGCTGGCGGCGTCGGTCCTTGCGGTGGGCACCCCGTCGGTCAGGGTCGGCGCCGCCAAGACCGGCGCGGAAGCGGCGGCTCCTGAGGCCGCCACGCCGGCGCGCGGACCGGCGGCGCCCCCGGCGGCCCGGTACCGCGAAGACAGCGGGACGAGCATGGCCGCCCCGCACGTGTCCGGCGCCATCGCGGCCTTTCTTTCCATCCGCCGCGAGTTCATCGGGCAGCCGGAGGCGGTGAAGCGAATCTTCCTCGACACCGCGACGGATCTCAAGCGAGATTCCAATTTTCAGGGACGGGGGATGGTCGATCTGATGCGGGCCATTCAGTCCGTATGAGGCGGAGCTGGACATGAAGACACTGCACGGGTTCCCCTGCTTCGAGATCGAGTTCGACATCGACGGGCGGCTCGTCGATGCGAAGCAGGCGAGCGAGACGACCGCCTTCATCACGTCGCCCGCGGCGGGCGTCACGGACGCGATCGCGATCTCCCATGGGTGGAACAACAACATGGACGAGGCGCGACGCCTCTATGCCGACTTCTTCGCGAACTTCAGGGCGCGGCTCGACAAGGGGGCGATCATGGCCCCCGCGTCGCGAACCTTCGCGGTCGTGGCGGTGCTGTGGCCGTCGAAGAAGTTCGAGGATGCGGACCTGATTCCCGGCGGAGCCGCGAGCCTCGGACCCCCCGGCGTGGCGGGCGGCGTGGGAGGCGGGGCGGCCGCGGCCGGACCGGGTGGCCCGCCGGGCCCGAGCGACGAGCAGCTCCGGACACTGGTCGATGACCTCAAGGCGTATCTCCGGTCGCCGGCGGCGGCCGCGAAGCTGGACCAGGCGAAGGCGCTCCTTCCGAATCTCCAGAATAGCCCCGCCGACCAGGCGAAGTTCGTGGAGCTGGTCCGATCGAGCGTCGGGGCGCACGCCGCCAGCGCGGATGACGCCTCCGACCTGTTCTTCTCTCGTCCGGCGAAGGACGTGATGGCGGAGCTGTCCAAGCCACTCTTCACGACGCCGGCGCCGGGCGGCGGCGGAGGCGCCGCGGGCGGCGTGGCCGGGGGCGTGGCGGGAGGTGCGGCGGGGTTCGCCGACTTCCTGGGCGGGATCAAGAACGGGGCGAAGAACGTCCTCAACTTCACGACGTACTACGCCATGAAGGCCCGCGCGGGGACGGTGGGGACCAATGGCCTCAACCGCGTACTGCGGGACCTGAAGGCGGGCAAGCCGGCGCTCAAGATTCATCTGGTGGGGCACAGCTTCGGCGGGCGCCTGGTGACCGCGGCCGCGGACGGCCCCGACAATCAGCCGGCCGTGCCGGTGAGCTCCCTCGCGCTGCTCCAGGCCGCGTTCTCGCACAACGGCTTTGCGAGCAAGTTCGACACGAAGACCGACGGGCTCTTCCGGAAGGTGGTGACGGAAGGCAAGGTCACCGGCCCGATCATCGTGACGCACACGCGCAATGACCGGGCGGTGGGGCTCGCGTATCCCCTCGCCTCGCGCCTGGCCTCTCAGAAGGCGTCGGCGCTCGGAGACGAAAACGACACGTATGGCGGCATCGGCCGGAACGGGGCGCTGGCAAAGTTCACGCCGGAGGCGACCACTGGGCAGCTCCTCGCGGTGGACACCGCGTACCAGTTCGCCGCGGGCAAGCGGATCCACAACCTGCTGGCGGACCAGTTCATCGCCGACCACAGCGACGTCGCGCGGGCGGAGGTGGCGCAGGCGGTCCTCTCGGCGATCGCGACGACGTAGGGCCTCACCGACCCCAGAGCCGCCGGGAACCCACAGTCGGCGCCGGCGACGACGTTCTCGCGCCCGACCACGCCGGCGAACCGCACGATCCGCTCGGCCACCAGTTCCGGGTGCTCGCTACGACTCTCAGCGCCGGGTGCTCTACGTGACCGAGTTCGGCTCCGCGCTCAAGCCGATGGGGTTGCTCGTGGTGGTGCCGGATCTCGTCCACAGCGAGCTGCGGCTGGTGCGCCTCGCCAGGTGGCGCGCTCCGCCGGCTCCCAAGATCGACGCTCGCGATTGGAACGTCCGTTTCCGTCGCGGCCCACTTGACAGGCGGCCGCGGGCGCGTCTACACTCTGGCTCCACCTTGCACCTCCAGGTATCGGAGACGGAGACAACGCCCCGCCTCCTTCGGGTCCTCCCGGACCCCAGGATGCCTGCATGAAGCCGACCGGCGGCACCCATGAAAGTCTTGCGCGGGAACAGGAAGTCATAGGGTCATCCGACCGCTCGTTCGGTCTTACGTTCACGGGGTTCTTCCTCCTGGTCGGGTTGTGGCCCCTCGCGCGCGGCGGGCCCGTACGAGCCTGGGCATTCGGTGTCTCCGCGCTGTTTCTCGTGGCGGCGCTGGTGCGTCCCGGGCTGCTCGCACCGTTGAACCGGCTGTGGCTGCGAGTGGGGCTGGTCCTGCACCGCGTGGTCAATCCGCTGGTCATGGGCGTGATGTTCTACGGGGTGATCACGCCCTTTGGCCTGGCGATGCGAGCGGCCGGGCGGGACCCTCTCCGGAAGCGCTTCGACCCGCTGGCCCAGAGCTACTGGATCGAGCGACGGCCGCCCGGACCGACACCGGAAACGATGAGCAACCAGTTCTAGGGAGATGGGTATGGTCGCCTTTGTCAGAGAGCTCTGGACCTTCATGCGAGTGAGGAGGAAGCTCTGGCTCCTGCCGATCCTCCTGATGCTCGCCTTCTTCGGCGGGCTGATCGTCCTCACGCAGGGTAGCGCGGTCGCTCCGTTCATCTACACCCTGTTCTAAGCGGCTCCCCGTGCGGATCCTCGGAATCTCGGCCTTCTATCACGACAGCGCCGCCGCGCTGGTGGAGGACGGCCGCATCCTGGCCGCGGCCCAGGAGGAGCGCTTCACCCGCAAGAAGCACGACGCCCGCTTCCCGCGACGGGCCATCGCCGCCTGCCTCGCTCAAGCCGGCGTCGGCCTGGATCAAGTCGACTACGTGGCCTTCTACGACAAGCCGTTCCTGAAGTTCGAGCGGCTGCTCGAGACGTACCTTGCCTTCGCGCCCCGAGGCTTTCGGTCCTTCAGCATGGCCCTTCCGGTCTGGCTCAAGGAGAAGCTCTTCCAGAAGAGCCTGCTCCGGAGCGAGCTCCGGCGGCTCGACCCGGCCTTCGAGGCGGAGAAGCGGCTACTCTTTGCCGAACACCACCAGAGCCATGCCGCGAGCGCCTTCTTCGCATCGCCGTTCGCGGAGGCCGCGGTCCTCACGATGGACGGCGTGGGCGAGTGGGCGACGACCTCCGTCGGGATGGGGCGGGCCAACCGCCTGGAGATGATCAAGGAGATACACTTCCCCCACTCCCTCGGGCTGCTCTACTCCGCTTTCACGTACTACACCGGCTTCAAGGTCAACTCGGGCGAGTACAAGCTCATGGGGTTGGCGCCGTACGGTGACCCACGCTACGCGAAGTTGATCCTCGATCACCTCATCGACGTGAAGGCCGACGGCTCGTTCCGGCTGAACCTGGACTATTTCGACTACTGCACCGGCCTGCGCATGACCGGCGAGAGCTTTCACCGGCTCTTCGGCGGCCCGCCGCGAGGCCCCGACGACCGGCTCACGCAGCATCACATGGACCTGGCCGCGTCCATCCAGGCCGTGACCGAGGAGGTGGTGGTGCGGCTGACCCGCAGCATCGCGGCCGAGACCGGCGCCGAGAATCTGTGCCTGGCGGGCGGGGTGGCGCTCAACTGCGTGGCCAACGGCAAGGTGCTGCGGGATGGACGGTTCAAGGGGCTGTGGATGCAGCCGGCGGCCGGCGATGCCGGCGGGGCGCTCGGCGCCGCGCTCTGCGCGTACCATCTGTTCAAGGGACAGCCGCGGAGTCTCCCGGTGTCGGGCGACGCGATGTCGGGAGCGTACCTGGGGCCGTCGTTCACCCAGGCCGAGATCGAGGAGCAGCTGGGTCGCGCCGGCGCGCGGTTCAGCGTGCTGGACGACGACGACCTGATCGCGAAGACCGCCGAGGCCTTGATCGACGGGAAGGCGGTGGGCTGGTTTCAGGGCCGCATGGAGTTCGGGCCCCGCGCCCTGGGCGCGCGCTCGATCCTGGGTGATGCGCGCTCGCCGAGCATGCAGTCGGTGCTGAATCTCAAGGTGAAGTATCGGGAGTCGTTCCGCCCCTTCGCGCCGTCGGTGCTCAGCGAGGACGCGGCGGAGTGGTTCGATCTGGCCGGTGACAGCCCGTACATGCTGCTGGTCGCCGACGTCGCGAAGCATCTCCGGCGCGAGATGACGGCGGAAGAGCAGGCCCGGTTCGGAATCGAGAAGCTCAACGTCCCCCGTTCGGACATCCCGGCGGTGACTCACGTCGACTACTCGGCTCGCATCCAGACCGTGCACCGGGACACCAACCCCCGGTATCACGCCCTCCTCAGCCGCTTCAAGGAGCGCACCGGATGTCCGGTCATCGTCAACACGAGCTTCAACGTTCGCGGGGAGCCCATCGTGGGCACCCCGGCGGACGCCTTCCGCTGTTTCATGGGCACCGAGATCGAGGTTCTGGCGATCGGCAACTGCTTCCTGCTCAAGGCAGACCAGGACCTCGCTCTCAAGCAGGACTACAAGAGCGCGTTCGAGCTCGATTGAGCGGTGAGCCAGAGCCCGCTGTCGCGGACCAAGATCGTCGTATTCAGCCTCGCTCCCTTGCTCGTTCTGCTCTGCGTCCTGGAGGTCACGGGTCGCATCGTCTACCCATTCGACCCGGATAGCCGCGCCCGGATACAGACCGAGCGGGACCCCCGCGCGAAGCTGTCGTACCTGGGCTCTCCCCAGGTGAGCGCGGAGAGCATCATCGAGGACATCTATCGATTCGACCACCGATACCTGCCCTTCCTCGGCTGGATCGGAGCGCCGAACACCGACCTGCCTACCCTCAAGGCGAACGAGCTCGGGTTCCGCGACCGACCGGTCGAGCCCCGCAAGCCGAACGAGCTCCGGATTCTCCTGCTCGGCGGCTCGACCGCGTGGGGTTTCGGGGCTTCGTCGACGGAGGCGACGGTGGCGGGCGTTCTCGAGCGCCTGCTGAACGACGCCACCGCGAAGAGCTCCCATCGGGTGATGAGCGGGGCGTTCACCGGGTGGAGCTCGAGGCAGGAGCGGGTCGTGTTGCTGGAGTTCTTCGGCATCTTCCAGCCGGACCTCGTCATCGCGCTGACCGGCTACAACGACCTGGTGACGATGGCCAGGTTTGGGGCCGGTAAGTTCTTGCAGCGGCCCGAGTCGGTCGAGCTGGCGAACGCGGTCGAGGCGAACTTGCGGCCCATGGACACCTTCCAGGCCATCAGGAAGGTCGTGGGAACGCTCGGGGTCTGGCGCCTCGTCGTCTACTTGCGCGAGCGGTTGACGGCGCGGGCGTCGTCCGGCCGGCGAGTGGCGTACGAGCGGACGGTGGCCGAGCGAGAAATGGCCCGGATTGCCGATCTCTACTCCGCGATGGCCGAATTCCTCGACCGCCGCGGCGGTCGCCTGATGGTGGCGCTCCAGCCGGAGCTCTACACGACGGGCAAGGCCCTGACCCGCGAGGAGATGGAGGTCCGGCAGCGCTATGTCTCGCGATTCAAGGACATCGAGCCGGTCTTTCGACGCTACCGCGCGGACCTCCTCCGCGCCCTCCTCGAGTCGCGGACGCGAGGGTTCTCGGTCATGGACCTGCAGACCGTCTTCGATGGCCACACCCGGCCGGTCTTCCTCGACGACTGCCACCTCAACGACGAGGGCTACCGAACCATCGCGCGAGCCCTGAAGGCCGGGATCGGAATTCGCTGATCCCGCTTCCCTCGGCCGCCGCTGCCTGGGCGCTCACGGTACCCCTGCACTTGCCCGGATCGATCTGATAGAATGCCCCACCACGGCCGCCTGAGGGAGAGGGCAGAGCGGGCCTCCGGACAGATCGGGGGATCGTGCTGCGCGGGCTAGCCGTCCTCATCCGAATCATCCAGCGGACCCAGCCGTGCCCGTCGTGCGGGCGGCCCATTCCCAAGGGCTCCGTCAAGTGCCCCCACTGTGCGGCGTGGCTGCCACCTCCGCGATGACAACATTGGCCCTCTTCGCGGTTGCCGCGCTCACGTTCAGCATCCTCGCCGGCGTGATCGAGGGGTTCTCGGCGCGACGCGTCCGGCGCCGGCTTCAGCGAAAGGCCTCGCCGGTGCTCCATCCGCTGACGCATCACGGGCTCCGGAGCGTCCGGCATCCACGCGCCTGGCGCGCGCTCCATCACGTCGGGTTGTTCTTCGGATTCTTGCTCGTCACGTACGCCGGCCTCCTGTTCCTGCGAGCTCTGCACAGCGTCGTCGCCGATTGGTTCTAGCGGAGCCTGGAGGCACCGCCCGCTACGGGTGCGGGTGGGTGCTCACCCGGCCGCGAAATGAAATCAGCGAAGGACGTCTTGGGTGGAGGTGAGGAGAACGCACGTGCAGCCGGTCTCGCTCCAGACACGCTGATCGGCGCTGCCGGCCTCTGCCCGGTTGTAGTCCCCGGGATAGAGTTTCTTGTCGTCGATCATCAGCTCGCCGTGAAGCAGATACAACTCCTCGACTCCCGCATGGCGGTGAGGCGGATACGCGGCGCCCGGCGCGAGTCGGACCAGCATGCTTACGCGATCCTTCTCCGTGTCCGTCGCGAGCAGCTTGCAAGAGATGCCCGGCGCCGCTTCCTCCCATTCCGGTTCAGCCCGTCCTTGTGGCGCCGGCACCACCGGCTCTTGGCCCGTCTCCGCGGCGATTCGCCGCGCAAGGCGTTCCCACAGAGATGCAGCTGGGCGCAGCACATCGGTTGGCCACGAGACGAAGGCGCCGATGATCGGACGAAGCGCCTCCATTTCCTGCTGGCAATCCCCACACGCGGAGATATGAGCCTCCACGACCGGGATTTCGCTCGACGGAAGAGCCTGCAGGGCGTACAAGGACACCCATTCCCGGTAGTCGCGATCGTGGGTGTCCGATCCGGAGCTCATAGACCCTTCAATGTTCCGGCGAGCGCCTGTCGCAGTTTCCCCAATCCCGAACGGATTCGTGTCTTCACGGTTCCGAGGGGTTGTTTCAATGTGGCCGCCGCCTCGCCATACGTCAGTTCGGAGAAAAATGCGGTTTCGATGGCCTGTCGCTCTTCCGGGGTCAGCACCCGCAAGGCATGTCGCAAGAGACGGCCCTGCTCTGTGAGGTCGAAGACCTCTTGTGGGCCACTCGGAGCCGTCGGTGTAAGTGGGCTGTCCGCATGATTGTTGACGCGTTTCTTCCGCTGGTCGAACCGCACCCGGTCAATCGCTCTGGAGCGCGCCTGATTCATGATCCATCCGACAACGGAACCGCCCGCAGGATCGTATGCCGACGATCGTCGCCACACATCGTGGAACACATCGACCGTCAATTCTTCAGCGGTCTCCCGATTGTTGGTGATTCGCATGATCAAGGTGAATACGATCCGATATGTCTGCTTGTAGAGGGCCTGCAGCGCCAACTGGTCGCCTCGGGCGATAGACTGGACGAGTCCGACCCACTCCTGCTCGGATACCGGCGCCTTCGTCTTGTTGGCATAGAGCAGATCGCCCAGTGTTGGCTCGCGCTTACGCGGGTCATGGTTTGGAGGTCGTGCCGCACCCATCGCGGAAAATGATGCCGTCATTGACCCTTTCCGTCAAGATCCGGCGGCCCACGGGCAGGTTCTCAATTGACCCCCAGGGTTCAGCCACTGGCCATCCCGTTGGTCGCTGGAGGCGCCCCGGAAACCAGCTGATCGAGATTGAAGCGTTCGAGCTCCCAAGCCGCGAAGCAGCGGATGTGGACATGGTACGTGTTGAGGCCAGGATCATCGCCGTCCCGGGCGAACTCAATCTCGAATTCAAGCTCGTCGCGCTTCACGCGCTCATTACAAATCATGCAGTTAGCGCCGACGCCGGGCCCGCCCCACATGCGGTCTGGGTGGCCGTTGGGTACCGTCCCACTCTGGATCCCTGCGCGGGCTTTCTCCCGTAGAGTGCTCTCGTCGTTCATCTAGCCCCGTCCCCCGACAACCCCCCAAACGCGCGCGAGGCCATCGGGTCCGTCTATCGTCGACACACCGCGATCTGTCATCACTCATAAGAACGTCAAACACGTCCGGATGGATTTGCGGACGACGTCAGCGTGGCCTTTGAGAGCCGCCGACCCGCCCTTGAACTTCCAGTTGATCTACTCCCTCGCAGGCTTTCGCGGCGGCCCTGAGACTCGCAGGGGCATGAGGGAGACGGGTCACCTGGCCCCGCGTCTAACCTGCATCCAGGAGGTTGCACATGAGCCCAACCAGCACGGACCGCATCGAGAGGCAGATCCTGCTGCGCGCGCCGCGACGCCGGGTGTGGCGCGCCCTCACCGACTCCGGGGAGTTCGGCACATGGTTCGGCGTCACGGTGGAGGGCACCTTTACGCTGGGTGCCCACGTGCGCGGGGCGATCACCCACCCGGGCTACGAGCACGTGGTGTTCGACATCACCATCGAGCGGATGGAGCCCGAGCGGCTGTTCTCCTGGCGCTGGCACCCGCACGCCGTGCAGCCCGGCGTCGACTATTCTGCCGAGCCCACCACACTCGTGGCCTTTGAGCTCGCGGACGCTCCCGGCGGCACCATGCTCACGGCAGTAGAGTCCGGGTTCGATCAGGTCCCTCTGGCGCGCGGGCCCAGGCGTATCGAATGAACGGGGAGGGCTGGACGTTCCAGATGCAGGCGATCGAGAAGTATGTCGCGACGGCGGGCTAGGGAACTCGAAGGGGGGCTGCGCCCCCGCGCCCGCGAAACCCCCGGCGCAACCCC
>JBBDXN010000142.1:20369-51192 GCA_040902305.1 Candidatus Rokuibacteriota bacterium
ACCTCCGGTAGTCATCCTTGAGATGGATGACGACGGTCACATACGTGATCAGCAGCAGGAGGACCTCTACCGCGGCGAAGTACCCGCCCCTCCCGAACATCATGTTCAGGAGATTGACCACCAGAAACCCCGTCAAAAAAAGCAGTTCGTAGCCGTGTCGCGACAGATTGCGAATCGCCGGCGCCGCGCCAGTCTTCGCAGCGCTCGGGGACCAGACACGCCTCGGCCTCGTCGCCCGACTGTGCACGGGGGACCGATGTCGATCGCCCGCCTCACCGCGGGTGCCGGCGTCACGCGCCAGGCCGTCACGAAGCACCTGCACGTGCTCGCGGGCGTCGGCCTGGTGCGCGGCGCCCGCGTGGGCCGCGACCACGTCTGGGAGATCGAGCCGGCCCGCCTCGGCGAGGCGCGACGGTGGCTCGACCACATCGAAGGCCAGTGGGACGAGGCCCTCAGCCGGCTCAAGGCCTCCCTGGAGCGCGAGACCTAGCCGGCGGCGCGGCGGCTTTTAGAGCGAGAGACGGAACAACTACGGACCCGGTACCGACGTGGGTTCGAGAAACACTCAGAGGTTCCTCGATCCCGACGTCGAAACCATCAACAAAGGCAATTTGGTGGCCCCAAGGGGATTCGAACCCGTGTTTCAGTCGCGACCACGTTTTCGCCAATTCGATCCGCTAGTGTTCCGTCCGCGAAGTCATGTTAACGACTCCGCCGGAGGGCCTTCTTGATGATGGCGGCCGGCTCTTTGGTCCAGACGAACGGGGTGGGATGGGCATTCCACTCCGCGAGATAACGCTCGATGTGTCGGATCAGGGCCCGCACGGTCTCGAACGAACCCCGGCGGACCGACTTGCGCGTGAGGATACTGAACCAGGCCTCGACCAGGTTCAGCCACGACGCGCCCTTGGGCGTGAAGTGAAAGTGGATCTGGGGATGCCTCGCCAGCCATGCCTGCACGGCCGGCGTGCCATGCGTGGAGGAGTTGTCGAGGATGACGTGCAGCGCCTGGCCCCGATAGGCGCGAGCCAGTCGCTTGAGGAAGGCCAAGAAGTCGGCGCCGGTGTGGCGCGGCCGACACTCGCCCAGCACCGCGCCGGTGGCCACCTCGAGCGCGGCGTACAGGCTGGTCAACCCATTGCGCCGATAGTCGTGGGTCTGCCGAGCCGGGAGCCCGGGGCGCCACGGCAGCAGGGGCTGCGTGCGACTCAGCGCCTGGATCTGCGTCTTCTCGTCGAGACTCAGCACGACGGCGTTCGTCGGCGGATTCAGATAGAGCCCCACGACGTCGTGGATCTTCTCCTCCGCCTGGGGGTCCGTCGTGAACTTGAAGGTGCTCACCCGGTGCGGCTTGAGCGCATGCGCCTGCCAGAGCCGATGGACCGTGGTGTGCGACACGCCGGTCTTGCGGGCGAGATCCCGACTCGTCCAATGCGTCCGCCCGCCGCCCGGCGGCTTGAGCGTCAGGGCCACGATCTGGGCTCGCTTGCGGGCGGTGACGGTCGGCGGCCGCCCCGACTTGGGCCGATCGTACAGCCCCGCCAGCCCCCCTTCGGCGAACCGGCGCCGAATCCGGCTCACCTGGATCACCGTGTAGCCAATGCGTTCGGCGATCTCGACCCCGGACCGCCCCTGGGCCATCAGCAGCACCGCCCGGGCGCGCCGGCTCAGGCCGGCTCGGGTCGAGGAGGCCCGCTGCAAGCGCTCCAACTCGAGCCGATCCGCCTCGGTCACGCCGATGGGCCGGACGTGGTTGGCCATGAGTGCCCTCCCAGAGCACGCCATGGCCTATATTAACTCTACTTTCGTGACGGAACACTAGTTGCAAGGCAACATAACCGTAACACGGGCACGCGACTAAAACACGCAGCCTCAAGTTCCTTGAAGTCACTTGTCGCTGGTTCAAATCGGGGGCCCGCTTTGAATTGTGGAAGCGACTGCTAGAGTTTACCTTTCTGTTGAGTTATTGAATGCCTTGGCGGACTTCGCCGGTCCCTACAGGTGCTCCAGGTACGAAAGTGCGTTGGGATTCGACACTCTTGGCACCATTGAAAATCAGGTACCACTTGTCGCCTGAGGGCAGCTTGATGACGAGAAGCCAGCGTAGGGGGCAGACCCATGCACTTTCGGCCACAGTAAGGAAGGAGTGAATCGCGCTTCGGGTCTCACGCTTCTCTAATCACGCTGGTCTTGCCGGATCCGCTCGAGGATTGCCCGAACCGCCGGCCGATCCGCGGGGCCTTTTCCGACGTGATGCAGAGCCACCCTCCCCATCCGGTCCACCGGAACGTCGCCGCCCAGTTGCTGGACGTCGTCGGTGGGGCGCCGCACCCGCTGACCGCGCACGATCAACCGCGCGTACGCCCACCAGGTCGCGGGTCCCCAGATCGCGGACCACCGCCCTCGGTCCATCCCGTAGGCCTTATAGAGGGTGCGCTCCCGGTCGATCAGCAAGGCCACGCGAGACCCGTCTCGCGCACGTACTCGTCGGCACGCTCGCGTGCCTCGAACGTGATGACCACGACGCGCAGGCCCAACCTCGGGAACTCGGTCTCGTGCTGTCGCAACTGCGACAGATGCTCCCGTCAAGGCAGTCAGCCGAGGTGTCGGTGGAAGACCATCAGCAGCCGCTGGTGCCGGTAGTCCCCAGTACGGCGCGGAAGCCGTCGGTTCAACCGTCGCCGCGATACTGCTCATGAGACGACCTCGTACCCCGCCTGCTTGATGCGGGTCTGGACCTCGTCGGCTGACGTCCGCCCGGGGTCGAAGACCACTGAGACTCGGGCGGCCCGATGATCCGCCGTGCTGCGAACGACACCCGAGACCTGCGCGAGGGCCCGCTGGATGCGTTGCTCGCACGCGGTGCACGTCATTCCCGTCACGTGAAGCTCCAACTGCTCCATGCTCGCCCCCTCCCGGAGTCAGCTTAGACCTTCCCTCGCAGGGGAAGGTCAAGTCCTTCTATTCGGCCTGTCTCAGCGAGGCGCGGAACCCGCTCCGGTTGACGGCGTCGATGAGCTGATCGACCGTGACCTCGGCCGGCTCGAACGTCACTCGCGCCTCCTTGTCCCGGAAGCTCACGTCGGCCCGCTGCACGCCCTTGAGCCCCTCCAGGGCTCGCTTGACCACCAGGGGTCACGTGCCTCACGTCATCCCTTCGACGGACAACACGACCGTCGTCGGCGCGGCGAAGGCCGCGTGGGCAACCAGCAGTGAGAGCAGCAGGGTGAGCCAGAGCCCCGCCTTGGGAATCACAGCCTCACCTCCCGCCCATGCCCTTCATGTCGTGGCCAGCGCTCGCATTGCCATCTCCGGCCAGCCGAGCGAGGAGATCCGAAGTCATTTCGGGGAACCGGTCCAGGACGATGGACGTGGCGACGACAACACTCGCGACGATAAGCAGCGCCAACGTGACCCGGGCTCCCGCCAGCCGGCAGCCGAGGGCATCGCAGCGCCGTCGCTCGCGGGCGTAGAGAGCAAAACCGCCCGCGATGCCCAGCACTCCGGCCGGGATCAAGATCCAGCGGTAGCTCATCGTGGTCGCCATGAAGGCCCCGCTTCCCAGCCCCAGGACGATCACCGCGAGCGGCAGCAGGCAACAGAGGGAAGACAGCAGCGCTCCGCCCCACGCGACGATGCTCGCGCCGATCGTTCCGGATTTCATGGTGTCCTCCTTCGGGCGATCCAGTAGCGATACCCGGCCAGTCCCGCAAAGCCAATCAGCAGCAGGACTAGCACCGCGTCCAGGTGGCCGGTCCAGGCGCCGAGCCCGATCGCCCCCAGGGCCAGGACCGCGACCGGTGTGAGACAGGCCACGCAACTCAGGATCGTGCCGATAACCCCCAGAGCGAGCCATCGATCTCGCCACATACGCGCCTCCGGCTTCTCCGCGGCAAACGCCCCGTACTCGAAGGTCAGCTGGTATCGCCGCCCGCAACACTCGACGGTGTCCCCGGCCTTCACGACTTCCGGGAGCGTCAGCACCGCGTTGCAGGCCGGACAGCTCACTCGGTGGGCGAGCGTCGCGGCCCAGCCCCCGTCCTCCCTCTTCAGGCGGAGGGCGTGGCCCGCGCAGTTCGGGCACTCGAGAAGATCTGCGGGCTCGGCGTCCCGCGGTATGCCGATCACCTCGCCGCAGTCCGGACAGCGGACGTCCATCGCTCTCCGCTCAGACCCCCAGCAGCCGCTTCAGGCGGCCGCGGTCGAAACCGACGATGACCTCGTCACCGACCACGATGACGGGCACGGCCGTGCGCCCGGTCTTCGCGATCAGCTCTTCGCGGGCGGCGGCATCCTCCGCGACGTTCTTCGCCGTGAACTCGATGCCGTGAGACGAAAGGAACTCTTTCGCCGTGTGGCAGGACTGTCAGGTCGTCGAGTAGTACACGGTCACTGCCGGCGTGCCCATGGCCCCTGGCCTCCTTTGTCGCGCAAGTGTGGTCGCTTCCGGACCCTCAGCCGGCCTGAGCAAGGAGACGGCTGGTGAGCTGACGTCCGAGCTGATAGCCCTCGTCCGCCGTAAGGATCGCGATGTCGCCGCGGTCGGCGGCCCACCGCGCCGCCTCCTCCCTCGTGGCGAAGAAGTGGATGTGGTGGCAGAACGTCGTCCAGATCGACTCGACCGTCTCCAGGGTGGTGTCGCGGGGGTCCACGATCGCGATCGAGAGCACGGCCCCGGATGGGTTCACGCTCCGCACCCCGTCCGGGCCCACCGTGAGCCGAACCGGCGCTCGGCTGAGGGGCGAGGTCGACTCGACCGTCGCGGTCTGCCCGAGCAGGGCCGGGAGGAGCAGCGTATCCTCCGCGCACCACGTCGACATCCGCCGGCCGTCCAGCGAGAAACGGTGCGGATGGTCGCCGAGCGACAACCCGGGGAGCACTCCGATGATCGCATCGGCGGCGTCCCGTTCGGTCAGCGGCCGCAGGAAGGCCTGGGCTGCGTCGGGGGCCCAGCCGAGATCGGCCGCGATCGCGTCGACCTCTGGCCCCGTCACGGGCCGCCCGCGTGCCAGGGTCCTGAGGACCTGGAGAAGGAGCCGCGCCTGCTCGGTCGTGTAGCCCAGGACGCCGTCGTCCCGCGTGAGCCCACGTACCATCTCTTCCGCCCGCTTGTAGTCCATCATGCGAACCTCCCGCACGCTCGTCACCGCGAGCCTCGTGGTGAAACTTCAATCTGTCTCGAGCAACAGTTCGCCGAAGATGTGGTCCCCGAGCTTGAACGCCTCTGCGACGGTCATCCCCGCTCCCGAGACATCCAGGTTCGCCGCTCGCCACGTCCGCAGGTGCTCTTCCGACCGGAAGAAGTTGAGGGTCGTTCAGAGCGAGTCGCAGGCCCGCCGCTCGTCCTCCACCCGCTTCCCGACCCAGACCATGACGCCCTCGACGTCGGGGGCGGGCCCCGACGGATCGACCGACAGCTCCATCGGCGCGGCGCAGTGGTGGCAGCGTGACCAGATGCGCACGGGCCGTCCGAGCATCGGCGCAATTCCCAGTGCATCGATCGCGCAGCACACGAACCGTTGTCCGAGGCCTTCGCCGAGGTCGATCACGAAGGCCGTCGGGGAGGCCGAGAACGGGTAGGCCAGGTCCACGCGGCCGGCGTCGAGGCGAAGGAGGTCGTCTTCGTCCAGCCGCGCCAGGGCCTCGAGGACGCTCTCGGGGGCCTGGGTCGGGAAGGCCGCGACGATCTCCTCAACCCGGACGGGCCCCGCCCGATCGACGAACGCCCGCAAAACGTGCCGCAGCAGCGGGGTCTCGCGCGCCGCGCGCCTGGCGGCCCCGCGCCCCTCCACGTCCAGGGCGATCTGCTCCGCCGCCGTCCTGATCTCGACCGTCATCGCCCGCTCCTCCTGGCTCGATCTCTTCGGGTGGCACGACCGTACAACCTGTAGTAACTACAGATTCAAGCCTTTTCTTGGAGGGGAACCTATGGGCATGACGACCCGACCGGCCGGGCGGGGCATCGGCGCCCTGTCGAAGCAGACCGGCTGCAACATCGAGACGATCCGTTACTACGAGCGCATCGGGCTGCTGCCGCGCGCCACCCGGAGCGAGGGCGGTCATCGCGTGTACGGGGAAGCCGAGAGCCGGCGCCTGGGCTTCATCCGCCGGACCCGCGAGCTGGGCTTCACGCTGGATCAGGTCCGGACGCTCCTGAAGCTGGTCGACGGGGGCCGATACACCTGCGCCCAGGTCAAGAGCATCACCGTCCACCACCTGGACGAGGTCCGGCGAAAGCTGGCGGACCTCCGGAAGATCGAGCGCGTCCTGGCCCGGATGGCGGCTCAGTGCGACGGCGGGACCGTGCCGAAGTGCCCCGTCATCGACGCGCTGTCCGACCGAGCAGCGCGGTGAGGAGGGCGCGGCCCGGCGGCTCGGTCCACCGGCGCGAACCGACCGCCCGCCCGAGCAGCAGCCCATCCCGTCCGATCAGGTACACCGTGGGCGTCGCCTGGACACGGTAGGCTTCCATCGCGCGGCTGTCGGGATCCAGGAGCACGCGGGCCGTGTAGCCCCGAGCGGCGACGACCTGCGCCACCTTCTCGCGTGGCTCTCCCACGTTCACCAGCAGGATCGTCAGCCCGTCCCTCCCGAGCTCCTTCTGCAGGGATTCGATCGAGGGCAACTCCCTCGTGCAGTGCGGTCACCAGGTCGCCCAGAAGTACAGCATGGCCAGGCGGCCGCGGAGATGCTGGAGATCGACCGTCTTGCCGGACAGGTCGCTCAGCCGGAGCGGAGGCGCCGGCTCCGGCCGTGGGAACGGAACGATCCCCGCCGCGTGCCACACCGCCCCGTCGATACCCGGCTTGGGATCCGGCGGAGCGCACTCGGAGCGGGTAACCGCCACCAACCCGAAGACAACCGTGGCCACGATCAACAGCCGGATCATCGCCGGCCTTCCTCTCGCGCGACGGTCACCCCGACGGTCTTGGGAATCTCGATCTCGACCCGGCTCAGGATCTCGACGGACCGGTCCTCGAACGGATCGGCGCCCCCGCGGACCGCGCGATAGCGCTCGATGGCTTCGGCCTTGGCCTCCTGAAGCGCTTCGATCTCGGGCCGGAACGCCCGGAACATCAGGGTGATGAAGCGGACGAGGCGTGGGCTTCCTTTGCGCGATTCGACGCGATACTGCCCCACGTATCGGGTGAGATCCGCCGCCGAGGCGTAGGCATCGCCGATCGCCCAGAGATTCAGGGTGAACAGCGCCTGCGGCCAGCCGGCGGGGGCCATCGAGATCGCGACCAGGTGCACCGTGTGATCGGAGAAGAGGCGGACGGTGTGAAAGTGTCCCTCCTCGTGGTCGGCCTCGGCGTGGGCGTGGTAGTAGAACTGGCTGTGCCGCTTGCGGTCGAAGATCCCGTACTCGTCGGGGTAGAGGATCCAGGGTTCTTGCCGCTGCCCGCCGCGGGCCAGGGCCATCACGGAGGTGCCCTCGCGCTCGAGGTCCTCGAGCAGCTTCGCCAGCTCCTCGAGGGCGGTCACGGCGCGCCGTAGACCGACGTGGTGGGATTGAAGGCGGCCCAGGCGAACCAGAAGGCGTCCACGTGGTCGATGGCCCGGAGGCGCTTGCCGGCCAGCGGGCCCTTCACCGCGTGACCGAGGAGGCTCCAGGTGCTGCCGGTCTCGCGGTCCCGGAAGCCGTCCGCCGCGGACTCGAACTGCAGCCGCCGGCCGTCCACGACCGGACTGAAGACCCCGGTCGCGCCCACCTCGCGCGACCGCGCGATCTCCGAGGCGTCGAGGGCCGAGACCGCGCCAGCGCGGTGGAAGACGACCAGGGCCTCTCCGCCGAGCGTGTCGTGGATCACCCGCTGCGCGGTCACGACCGGCCATGGATAGGCCCGCGAGAGCTCGCCGATGGTGATTCCGACCACTCGCTCCTTCGGCGGGCGCCGTCGATCGGGCTGGCCGAGGAACAGGAACGGGGAGCTGTCCGGGCGGTCGTAGGCCTGGTAGGGATTCATGCCGTAGGAGCGCGCGTGCCCGGTCTCGCGGGAGAGCACCCGGCCCGCCGGGTAGACGGCCTTGAAGTCCTCGTAGGAGATCGTGTTGGCAGGAACCCGGGCCAGCCGCGTTCCCGCCCGCTCACCCACGACGGCACGCCCCTCCATCTGCGCCCAGAGCGAGTGCGTCTGCCGGTCGTACATGAGGAGATCGCTCTGGTAGAGCTTGCCCGAGGTCCCGAAGTCGAGCGTCCGGCCGTCGACCACGCGATCGAACACGAGGCCCGAGTTGCAGAGCGGGCAGTAGGTCACCGCCACCGGACGGCCGCCGACCGTGTCGTTGACGATCTCGTGCCAGATCAGGATCTGCAACGGGTAGGCGCGAGCGTCCCCGTTCACCTGGAGGGCGAGCACCGGCTCCACCGGCTTGAGCCACGCATCGGCGACCGCGGTCGTGACGAATGCCGGGCGGTCGATGGCCGGGATGCCGTCCGGCGGCGGGCCGCCCGAGACGATCTCATCGAGGGGCACGAGCGCCTTGCTGCGATCCGTCCTGAGCTCGGCCGCCGTCGCGGGCAGGCACAGGAGCCCCAGAGCCAAGGGGCCCAGGAGGAGACGGCGAGCGCTCACGCGCACGGCGCCGCGCTACACTCCGGAGCGCGCCGCCCGGTCGAGGCGCAGCCGGTCCGCGCACTCCAGGAGCGCGTCGTAGTCCAGCGTGGACACGAGCCCGAACATCGCCTTGCCGTCCGTCCACGCCACGGTGTTGTAGCCCCGCCGCTCGAGGGTCAGATAGTCGTAACCCCGGTAGGACACGCGGGTGCCGTCGAGCTCGGCGCCCGGCGCCGACGCCGGCAGCATGAACACGGACATCAGGGTGTGCCCCTTCTCGTAGAGCACGTAAGCGGCCTTCCGCTCGCCGGTCTCGGCGAGACGCCCGCCCACCAGGCGGATCCCAGACGGCGAGTAGTCGGACACCGTCACGCGGAGCCCGACCCGTTCCCGGAACCAGGCCTCGACCGCGCGCGGATCGTGCGACGCGAACTCCGCCGGCTGCTCGATCTGCGCGTAGGTGATGTGCTTGCTCACGAGGTCGGCGACGAGGGCCGGGCCCGGTCGCAGCCCTGGCAGTACTGCCACCATCAGGAGCACCGCCGCCGCAGCGGCGGTCCCGACGACCCATGGCCGGATCACCGCGATCCGGGCCGAGCGCCGGATCCGATTCCGGATCATCGCGCGGAACTCGGGTGGCGCCGACTCTCGCGGCTGCCGGCGCAGGAGCTGGCGGAACCGGCGCTCCTGCTCCACACCGGCCTTGCAGTCCACGCACTGCGCGAGGTGGGCCTCGGCGGCGGCCATCTCGCTCATCTCGAGCTCGCCGTCGACGTACGGGTGCAACCGGGCCTCGAACTCGATGCAGTTCATTCCGACTCCTTCACGTAGCCGTGCTCTCGCCCGAGCCGGCCGAGCAGCTGCCGCAGCTGAGCCCGGCCGCGGGATAGTCGTGACATCACGGTGCCGATGGGACAATCGACGATCTGGGCGATCTCCCGGTAGCTGCACCCCTCGAAGTCGGCCAGGACCACCACCTCTCGATTGACGAGCGGCAGCGCCCGGAGCGCCCGGTCCACGTCGCCGTGGAGCATCGTCTGGAGGAACTCCTCCTCCGGATGGCCGCCGGCGCGCCCCTCGTCGGTGATGCTCGTGGCGTCCTTATGATGATCGCCGAGATCGCCGTCCAGGACCTCGCGGCCCCCGTGCTTCAAGCGCTTCAGGAACTCGTTCCGGAGGATCGTCAGCAGCCAGGCCCGGCAGTTGGTCCCGGGATTGAACCGGTGGAAGCCGCGAAAGGCGCGGAGGCAGGTCTCCTGGACGAGATCTTCGGCTTCCGCCCGGTTGTGCGTGAGGCGGAGCGCGCTCCGATAGAGCGTGTCGAGGTGGACGAGCGCCGTCTCCTCGAACTCCCGGGTGCGATCGCCTGGCTTGGCCCACTCGAGCATTCAGTGTCCCCTGCCATGCTAAACCCTTCCCCGCCCAGCAATATTCCACCGGCGCCTGCCGCCGGTGTAACGTCCGGAATAGTTTCGTGGTTTCGAGAATTACCAGTTGGGTCATGATCCGTGTCTCGGTGTGGGTCCGGAGGGTGGGGGTCCTGAGTGCCCTCCTGCTGGCAGGTTCGGTCGCCGGCGCGGACTCGCCCGCTCGGCCTCGGGGCATTTCGCCAGCCGAGCGGGAGTTCCTGGCCCGACACTGGCGACGGCCCATCGGGCCCCAGGGCCCGGCCCCCGCGGAGTTTTCCCCGGTCGAGCGATCGCTGGCCCCTCAGAGCTGCGGCACCTGTCATCCCGCCCAGCTCGCCGACTGGACGACCACAGTGCACTCGAGGAGCATGGGCCCCGGCGTCGCCGGGCAGCTGGTCGAGATGAGGCGCACCGACCCCGACGGCGCCCGCTCGTGCCTGACCTGTCACGCCCCGCTGGCCGAGCAATCCCAGGAGATCGAAGAGCCGCGCGGCGCGGTGTCGAACCCGGCCTTCGACGCCGGGCTCCAGCGGCAAGGTCTCGTCTGCGCCGCCTGCCATGTGCGCCAGCATCAGCGCTTCGGCCCGCCCCCGCGTGAGGGGGCCCCGGCCCCCGGTACGACCGGAGCGAGCCTCCCCCACAACGGAGCGACGAGAAGCGGCGCCTACCTGAGGTCGGAGTTCTGCTCGACCTGCCATCAGTTCGAGCCGACGGACCTCCGCCTGAACGGCAAGCTCCTCCAGGACACCTACGCCGAGTGGAAGGCGAGCCCCGCGGCGCGGCAGGGCCTGCAGTGCCAGAACTGCCACATGCCCGACCGCCGTCACCTCTGGCGCGGCATCCACGACCCGGACATGGTGAAGTCCGGTGTGGAGATCTCGCTCGCGACGGATCGACCACGTTACCGGCCGGGGGAAAATGTCCGCGCCACCCTGACCGTACGGAGCGTCCGGGTCGGGCACTACTTCCCCACCTACGTCACGCCCCGGGTCGTGGTCCGGGGCGAGCTGCTGGATGCCGCCGGCACGCCGGTCCCCGCCAGCGCGCAAGAGCGGGCCATCGGCCGCGACGTCCCGCTCGATCTGTCGCGCGAGATCGCCGACACGCGCATCCCTCCCGGCGGCCGATTCACGTTCGAGTACGGGCATCGCCTCACCCGGCCCGGCCTGTCCCTCCGGGTCACCGTCACCGTCTTCCCGGACCACTTCTACACGCGGTTCTTCGAGTCCCTGCTCGCGGGGGGCGCAGGCCGCGGCACCGCCCAGATCCAGGAGGCGCTGGAAGCGACCCGCCGCTCGCCCTTCGTGATCTTCAGCCGGGTCATCACCCTCACGTGAGCCAAAGGAGAAGCCCATGCGTCCGACCCGAGTCCTGATCGCCATCGTTGCTCTCGCGTCCCTCTGGTGGCTCACCGCCGTCCCGGCCCACGCGCAGGACGCGAGGATCACCGCCGTATCGCAGGCACCCTTCCCGAAGGTCGCGGAGGCCCTGGAGCGCGCGATCACCGAGGAGAAGATGGGGCTGGTCTGCCATGCCAACGCCCAGCGCGGCGCGGCCGGGCGCGGCGTCACCATCAAGGGCAATCAAGTGCTAATGGTCTTCCGGCCCGACTTCGCGATCCGGCTCCTGGCCGCCGACCCCCGGGCCGGCTTCGAGGCGCCCATCCGCATCTACGTGTACGAGAACCCCAACGGCACGGCGACGGTGAACTACCTGCCGCCCTCCGCGGTCTTCGCGCCGTACCGAAACCCGGAGGTGCAGAAGATCGCCAGCGAGCTGGATCCGATCTTCAGGGCGATCGTCGATCGAGCCCTGGCCGCCCGCTGAGCTCCGGGCTACTTCTTGTTGAGCGTCCTGATGAACCTAAGCACCGCCCATCGCTCCCGCTCCGGGAGCTGCTTCCAGGACGGCATGGCCCCGCGACCGGTGGAGATCTTCCAGAACAGCTCCCCGTCGCTCTGGTCTTGCACCCGCGGCGATGTCCAGTCGGCCGGCTTGGGATTGAGCGCCATGGCGGCCGGGCCGTTTCCCTTGAAGGATTCGCCGTGGCACGGCACGCAGTTGGTCCTGGCCACCGAGCGCCCCACCTCGATGCTCTTCGGATCACCGGCGACCGGATTCTTCCTCGCCTTCTCCGGCGCGGGAGCGACCCATGACGTCTGAGCCAGGCCGGGGCTCGCGAGCAGCAGCGTCATCCCCAGGGCAACGGCCAGGCTACTTCTTCGGCGCACACGGATTCTTGGCAGCGCAAGGATTCTTCGCCGCGCAGGGATTCTTCGCGGCGCAGGGGTTGGCAGCGCCCGGCTTGGCCGCCGCCGGCTTGAAGCCCTTCTGGACCTGCAGCGAGTAGGCGGACAGGGCGGCCAACTCCTTGGAGTCCCAGGGCAACGGCTTCGCCGCCATGGGGATCACCATGCAGAGCTGAACCATCTCGTCGATGTTCACCTGCTTCAGGCCCGCGCGGTCCTTCGGCATCTGCACGGGGTGCGGGTAGGGCTTGGCGAACGTCGGGTTGAACGCCGCATTGTTCACATGGCAGGTGTTGCAGGACAGCCCGTTGGTGCTGAGCTTGGTGTCTTTCCAGAGGCGCTCGCCCTCCTTCAGCAGGTCCCCCTTCCCGGTGAGCACCAGCTTCGTCCCAGCCGGCCGGGTGACGGCCTTGGGGTCGATCTTCGCGCCCGCCGCACAGGGGTTCTTGGCCGCGCACGGGTTCTTGGCGGCACACGGGTTCTTGGCCGCGCAGGGATTCTTCGCCGCACACGGGTTCTTGGCGGCGCACGGGTTCTTGGTCTGGGCCCCCGCTTGCGGGCCAACCGTGGCCACGCCTCCGGCCAGGGCCAGGGCCGCCGCCACCCCCACCGCGAGCGTTCGAGCAACAGGGTTCATGCCGTTCTCCTGGTTAGAGGCTCCGGGGCCGACCCGTCACGGGCCAGCCCCGGTCCGACGACTCCTCCTTCGGCTACTTCTTCTTCGCGGCGCACGGGTTCTTGGCCGCGCACGGGTTCTTGGCCGCGCAGGGGTTCTTGGCCGCACAGGGGTTCTTCGCGGCGCACGGGTTCTTCGCGGCGCAGGGGTTCTTGGCCGCACAAGGATTCTTGGCGGCGCAGGGGTTGGCGGACTTGGTCGCGCACGGGTTCTTGGCCTTACACGGATTCGGCTTCTGTGCCAGCGCGGGGCTGCCGAGTCCGAGGGTCAATACGGAGGCGACGGAGACGGCGGTGACGACCTCTCGAATCAAGCGGTTCACCTCCCTTCACTCACAGGATCCAGCCTTGCCGGTACAAACCTCGGACAGTCCCGGTTTATTCCGGCATCGCGGCTGGCCTGCTCGCCGGCCTCGGGAATAGATTGCCCGCCTCCGAAGTTCTGTAGGGTTAGCGGCCGCCAGCATGAGCGCATCGTCTCGCCGGGTCTCCGAGCCGCGCCGGGAACTCCTCCGCCGTGGAGAGGCTCGCGCCGTCCTCCTCGTCGTCGGGCTGGGGGTGCTGCTCCTCGTGGGTTCCGAGGCGGCTTCAAGGGGATGCCCAGACGGGCTCGGTCAAGTATTGATCCCTACCGGCGTTTTCTGGATGGGGAGTGATGCCAGCGAGCGAGCGCTGGCCAATCGCCTGTCGAGTCCGGAGACCGTCGCGGCCAACTGGTTCAATATGGAGAGTCCGCGCTACCCGGCGCGGTCGGAGGCCTTCTGTATCGATCGGTACCTCGTCACCCAGCAGGAGTATCTCGGGTTCGTCACGCGAACCAGGCGTGCCGTGCCTGGAATCTCGCGCGCGGACTACAGGCGGCAGGGCTTCCTCGTCCACGACTACGCGGAGTGGACCCCGTACTTCTGGAAGGGACGCTCACCTCCCCGCGACAAGCTCGACCACCCCGTGGTGCTGGTCAGCGCGTATGATGCCGAAGCGTACTGCCGCTGGCGGCATCCAGCCGGGCGGCTTCCCAGCGAGGGCGAGTTGGAGAAGGCAGCGCGGGGGACGGATGGCCGCATCTTTCCCTGGGGAGATGCCTGGGATAGCGAGCGCCTGAACAGTGCCGCGCGGGGCCCGCAGGGAACCACCCCCGTCGGACGCTATGAGTCCGGCGCCAGCCCGTTCGGCATCCTCGATGCCGTCGGCAATGTCTTTCAGTGGACCAGCACGCAGCTGCCCTCCGGGCTCCGCGTCCTCAAGGGCTGCGCCTGGGACGACGATGCCGGACTCTGCCGGCCCGCCGCCCGGCACGGGCGTCCCGCGTCCAGTCGCCACATCCTGATCGGATTCCGCTGCGCCGGACGGCCGACGGACCACTGAACCGGATGCGAGGAGACGCCTTGCCCCCGCTCGCGGTCGTCGAGGAGTGCGCCAGATGCCGGCGTGCGTTCGGCCACCGTCCCGCCTACTGGTTCCAGACTCCGGGCGGATGGACGGGGAGGTGTCTCCGCTGCGCCCTGCGGTATCCGCCGATGATCCGGCGATCGACCGTCATCGCCGTCGTCGTCGGCACCGCGCTCACCGCCATCAACCACGGCGATACGCTGCTGGCCGGGTCCTGGCCCCCCGCCCTGCTCTGGAAGCTGCCCATGACCTATGCGGTGCCGTTCATCGTGGCCACGCTCGGAGCGCTCGGGACCGGGAGGTCGCCGAAGCGCCCCTGATCGGAGGAGGAACCATGGAGATCGTCAGAGTCCCCGAGGCGTTCGAGCTCGCAACCGAGGACCAGCGGTTCTGCGAGGCCACCAAGACCTGGTTCAAGATCGATTTCGTGCCCAAGATGAGCCGGGTGCTCCTCACCGTGCCCGAGTTCGGGCGGCCCTACGGTCGCGCCTCTCGACGGGCGATGGCGGACGGCGCCCTCACGCGCGCCCAGAAGGAGCTCATCGCGACCACGGTGAGCGCCATCAACGTCTGCGAGTACTGACTCGTCGCCCACAGTGCAGCCGGGAAGCTGCAAGGGCTCTCCGATGACCAGGTGTGGTACGAGGTGGCCTACGTTGCGGGCGTCACCCATGCCCTGAACGCGGTCGCGGACGGTCTCCGCCTGCCGCTGGAGTTTTCCCCCTCGATCCGGCGCCCCGTTCTGCCGCTGCCGGACATTGCGGAGGCGCCACCCGAGGCTCAGGTGGTGTTCGAAGAGATCCGTGAGTTCTACGGGCTGGAGCGGCCGCCCGCGGTGTTCCGGTGGATGGCCCGCGACGTGGGCTTCCTCCAGTCCTACTGGGCCGCCACCCGCCAGGCCTTCAGCGATCGCACGCTCGACCGGCGCATGAAGGAGATCCTGGCGTTCGCCGCCTCGATGACCGGCAAGTCCGACTACGGAGTGGACTTCCACCTCCGGGAGGCCCGCCGGCTCGGCCTGACCGACCAGGCGCTCACCGAAGCCGTCGAGGTGGTCCAGCTCTTCAACACCGTGACGAAGATCGCCGACGCCTTGCGCCTGCAGCCGGATTTCGACATTCGGCCTTCGAACAAGACCGGCGTCGATCATCCCGCCGCGACCGGCACGCCAACCCCGCCCCGCACCGCCTGACCCGGAGGAACCTTCCATGCCGATTCCTACCGAGCCGATTGGAAGCATCCCGAGACCGCGCGCGCTCGTCGAGGGGATGGGCGAGCTCGCCGCCGGCCGTCTCTCCCAGGCCCAATGGCTGTCGCTCTGCGACCAGGCCGTCCGCGAGACCATCCAAGGCTTCGAGGCAACCGGCTCACCGGTGATCACCGACGGGGAACAGACCAAGCCGAGCTTCGCGACCTATCCGATTCACGGCCTGACGACGCTCGCCCCCGATGGCGTCGTGATCCCCTTCGCCGACGGTCACGTCCGGCAGCTCCCACGCCTGACGGGGGGTCCCTTCCGGTACCAGACTTACGCCTCGACCTATCTCGAACAGGCTCAGAAGCACACCCGCTTGCCCCTGAAGCAGGCCGTGATCTCGCCGTCGGCGCTGAGCTTGCTCTATCCTCAAGCGGGCATCGACGGCTACTCCCGAGCCTCCTTTCTCGCCGACCTCGCGCGAGAGGCCGAGCAAGACATCCGGCGATGCCTGCAGGCCGGCGCCCATGCCGTACAGATCGACTTCACGGAAGCGCGGTTATCGGTCAAGCTCGACCCGACCAAGCGTCTCCTGCAGGACCTCGTGGCCATCAACAACCACGTCCTTCAACGATTCTCTCCCGAGGAGCGGGCACGCCTCGGCGTGCACACCTGCCCCGGCGGTGACCAGGATTCGACCCACAGCGCCGACGTGGACTATGGAGAGCTCCTCCCGTGGTTGTTCGGACTCTCGGTCGGACGCTTCTACATCCAGCTGGCCAGCGAGCGAGATCGGCCGAGAGTGCTCCGCATCATCAAGGAGCACGCCCGGCCGGATCACCGGATCTTCGTCGGCGTGATCGACCCGATCCATCCCGCGGTCGAGACACCGGAGCAGGTCCGGGATCGAATCCTCGAGGCGGCCGAGTACATTCCGCCCGCCCGGCTGGGCACGACCGACGACTGCGGCTTCTCGCCCTTCGCCGACGACGTGTCGACATCGCGCGAGACGGCGTTCGCCAAGATCCGAGCGCGGATCCTGGGCACCGAGCTCGCCGCCCGGGCGCTTCGGGTCTGAGCCGTCCTTCCGCTCAGAACTTGCCGCGGACGCGCTCCTTCACCGGCAGGTTCTCGAGACAGGTCGTCCACCAGCCGCTGCGGATCGTCTCGGCGAACTCGGCCGGCAACCCCTCCCGCTCGATCTCGCGGGCGAGCGTCTCGTGATCGTAGTGCACGGGCACGAAGTCCACGTCGAGCTCGGGGCCGGCGGTGAGGACCGTATACCAGACGTTGGTCGAGCCGTCGTTCTCCGGCCGCCCGATCACTCCAACGTTGACCGCGCTTTCTCCATCGGGCAACGCCCGGTGCCACTTGATGCCGGTATGCGTGCACAACAGGACGTCGGCGGCCTGCTCTCGGAGGAACCGCCTCAGGAGCCCGTTCGGCGTGGCGGACTCCCAGAGGAACTCGTTGATCACCCGCGGCGAACCATGACACATCAGCACACGACGAGCGCCGAGCCGCACCCGGCGATGGCGCGGCAGCGTCGCCAGCCAGGTCTTGTTGTCAAGCGACGTCCGCGAGAACGTGTATTCGTAGCTGATCCGCGCGAAGTGATTATCACGCGGATCGGTGTACCCACAGCCACAGTCCGTCCGCCCCGAGGCGACGGACTCGTCGTAATTGCCCTGGATGGCGAGCACGCCATGGTCGCGCAGCAGGGGAAATACCCGGTCCGGATGCGGGCCGAAGCCGCCCATGTCCCCCAGACAGAACACGGCCTCCACGTCGCGGCGGCGCGCGTCCTCCAGCATGGCGTCGAGGGCCAGGGCGTTGTTGTAGATGCCGCCAAAGACGGCGATCCGTCGGTACTCGATGTGGTCGTTGGTGCTCATCGCTGGTCGTTCCGGTCTAGTAGTTGCGGCAAGACATGCCGGATTCGTGGCACGTCACGCAGGCTGGATGATAAAGAAGAGCCGGCCGGAACGACTCCGCGAGGCTTCCCGTCGAGAGCCGCGCCCCCGGTAGGCCGGCGAGGATCGGGCAGGCGTAGACACCCCCATGGGCGACCACGCGCGACTCGGCGCATTGCAGGAGCCTGCGATCGAAGCCTTCAAGCCGCTCTTCCGTCAGCCGCTCGCCGGCCAAGTCAGCCAGCCGTCCGGTCGCGAAGACCGGAATGATCTTCACGCGAGGCTTCTCGATCCCGAGTGATAGCAGGAAGTCGCGGAACCGCTGGCAGATCCCGGTGCTCCCCTCGGAGGTGGCCGTCAGGATCTCGGTGGCCGTCACGATGGGCAGCAGTCCCCGCGCGTCGAGGCGCCGGACGGCCGCCACCGCCTTCTCCCAGGCGCCCGGCCCGCGCACCTGGTCATTCGCCCCAGGGTCCACGTCGTCCAGGCTCACGCGGATCTCGAGGGAGTAGGGTGCCCGGGCCGCCAGGTCCGCAAGCGCGTCGGCCACCGCGTCGTTGATCTTGGTCCCATTGGTCAGCACCGTGGTGGGCGCCACCTCGAGCGCCTCGCCCAGCAGCGTCAAGATCTCGGTGTGCAGGAATGGCTCGCCGCCGGTGAAGTAGATCTCCTTCACGCCGAGCCCTTCCCCTTCCCGGATGGCGTCTCTGGCCGTCTCGGCGCCCAGCGGTCGGAGCCAGGGCTCCCGGGGACCGCTCGCGTTCAGACAGTGGGCGCATTCCAGGTTGCACCAGGTACCGGTCACCTGGATCCAGAGCGCGGACAAGCCCACGAACGGCGCGGCCGGCAGCCGGCGCGGCCGTCTCTCCAGCAGGGGAAGGGTCATCACTGCCGTCCGATCACCCATCGGGTGTCCAGGTGTCGCAGCGTGTACAGCGTGAAGCAGGCGGCCAGCATCGGCCATGCCGCGAAGAATAGGAGGTTCGACAGGGGGTCGAGATACTGGCGGAAAGCGGATAGGGTCGACATGGCGTGCAGCACCAGCACACCAGCGTACGTGAAGCGCTTCTGAAACCCGATCACGAACGCGACGACCAGCACCAGCTCGGCCGCGCCGATTGCGTAGAAGACGCCGTTGCCCAGTCCCCCGACCCCGTAGAAATACGTATATACCTGGGCGGTATGGGCTGGGTTCAGGAGCTTGTCCAGCGTCCACATCAACATCACCAGGAACACGCTCAGGCGCAGCAGCAGCAGAGCCTGCGGAATTCGCACGTCGGTGTTCACAGCACCCTCCCCTCGTCCCGGCCTTCTCCCATCAATTTCGGTTAATTCTTCCGACCTCCGGTCTATTCCCGGGCGAGACGCCCTGCTTCATTTCACGGCAGTGGCGAGCTCCTCGAAGCTCCTGACCACCATGTCCGGTCTCGGCCCCAGCGGGTCCAGCGGAGCTTCCGTGCGGTTGATCCAGCAGACCTTGAACCCGAAGCTCTTCGCTCCCAGCACGTCGAACGCGTTGGACGAGACGAACAGAATCTCCCGGCTCCGCAGCTTCGTCGCGGTCAGCGCCAGCCGGTACACCTTCGGTGAGGGCTTGTAGATCTTGACCGCGTCCGCGCTCAGGACCCATCGGAAATGAGAGCGAAGGCCGGCTCGCTCGAGCCCGATCCGGAGCATGCGCGGGCTGCCGTTCGACAGGATCGCCAATGGCCGACGCTCCCGCAGTCGGGGCAGGGCGGCCAGCACGTCGGGATACGGAGTCGGTCGAAGCCACGCCTCCACGAGCTGCCGTCGCTGGGCCGCGTCCACGGTCAAGCCGAACCGGTCGATCGTGAACGCGAGAGCCTGCTCGGAGATCTTCCAGAAGTCCTGGTACTTGCCCATCGCACTGCGGAGAAAGCTGTATTCCAGCTGCTTGGCCCGCCACTGGCTGTTGAAGGCCACCGGATCGGGCGCGATGGCCCGACACGCTTCGGCCACCGCGCCAACATCGACCACCGTGCCGTACATGTCGAAGACGATCGCCCGGGCGTTGAGCTTGGCCATGTTTCCTCCTAGCGCGTCCACGTGAGCCACCAGCCGAAGACCTTCTTCACGAGTGAGGTGAGCCGCGTCCGGTTGTAGGCGTCCCCCAGCTTCCGGACGGCCTCGGCCTGGGTCGGATAAGTATGAATGACGTTGGCGATCTTGCCGAGCCCGATACCGTTGGCGATGGCCAGCGACAGCTCGGGGAGCATTTCACCGGCGTGGCGGGCCACGATGGTGGCACCGACGATCTTGTCGGTCTCGGCCCGCACGTGCAGCTTGACGAAGCCTTCGGTCTAGCCATCCAGAACGGCCCGGTCGACATCGCCCAGCTCCTGCACGAACGTCGTGATCGGAACGCCTCGCTCCTTCGCGTCGCGCTCGTAGAGGCCGACGTGAGCGATCTCGGGGTCGGTGTAGGTGTAGGTGCACCACGGGACGGTCAGCGCGCTCGCCTTGGCCCGCCCCCTGAAGAGTGCGTTCCGGATGACGATCCGGGCCTGGAAGTCGGAGTTGTGGGTGAACTTGTAGCGCGAGCAGATGTCGCCGGCGGCGTAGATGCGCGAGTTCGTGGTCCGGAGGCGGTCGTCGACCTTCACGCCGGCCTTGTCGACGGCGACCCCGACCTGTTCCAGTCCCAGGCCCTCCACGTTGGGGGACCGTCCCACCCCGACCAGGATCTCGTCCACCGTGACGTCATGGTGGCGGTCGTGGGAGTCGAGCGACAAGCGCTTGCCCTCCTCCCCCTGGCTCATCGTCAGGTTGTTTCCGCAGCAGAGGAGCGTGATGCCGTCGCGGGTCATGGAGCGGTGGACGATCTCGGCGGCCTGGGGATCCTCATTGGGCAGGATGCCGTGCAGAGCCTCGATCAGGTACACCTGGCTCCCGAATCGGGCGAAGGCCTGGGCCAGCTCGCACCCGATGGGGCCGGCGCCGATCACGGCCAGGCGACGAGGCAGCTCGGTCAACGTGAAGACGGTCTCGTTCGTCAGGTAGCCGGCCGCCGCCAGGCCCGGGATCGGGGGCGCCGCGGCCCGCGCCCCCGTGGCGATCACGGCCTTGCTGAAGCGGAGGGTCTTGCCTCCCACCTCGACGGCGTCAGGGCCGGAGAACCGGCCCTGCCCGAAGAACACGTCGACCCCCAGGCCCTTGAAGCGTTCCGCCGAGTCGGTCTTGCTGATCTTCGCGCGGAGGCGGCGCATGCGCTCCATGAGGGCCGGGAAGTCCACTCGCACGCCCGGCGGCACCTGGACGCCGAACGCGGCGGCCTCGCGCACGTCGAGCACGGCGCGTCCCGCCCGGATCAATGCCTTCGAGGGCACGCAGCCCACGTTCAGGCAATCTCCGCCCATGTAGTCGCGCTCGATCAAGGCCACCTTGGCGCCGAGGCCCGCCGCGCCCGCGGCGGTGACGAGGCCGGCGGTTCCCGCGCCGACGACCACGAGGTTGTAACGGGCCGCCGGCTCGGGGTTCACCCAGTCGCGGGGGTGGACATGTCCGACGAGCGTCTGGTTGTGCGCGTCCCAGGGTGCGACGACGTGCGGCGGCACGGTTCCCTCGAGCATGGTCTCCTCGGCTGCGGCGGGTGTCAGGCCGCTATGCGTCGGGTCAAGGCGCTGCGGGCGATTCTCGTCACGTACACGGTGACCGCGACCGTGGCCAGGAGGCCAACGGCGTAGAAGGCGCACTGAGCCGGCGTGCGCGAGGCATGGCCGCTCCCGATGGAGGCGAGATTGCCGGCGAGCGACCCCAGATACACGTACATCACGGTGCCCGGCATCATCCCGATCCACGAGGCAAGGACATAGTCGCGCAGCGAGACGCGGGTGACGCCGAATGCGTAGTTCAACAGATTGAACGGGAACACCGGCGAGAGGCGCGTGAGTCCCACGATCTTCCAGCCTTCCCGGGCCACCGCCTGGTCGATGGCCGTGAACCTGGGATTGCCATCGATCTTCCGCGCGATGGCATCGCGCGCCAGGTACCGGCCGACCAGGAAGGCCGCGGTCGCGCCGAGCGTAGCCGAGACCGAGACGATGAGGGCGCCTTTGACCACGCCGAACACCACCCCCGCGCCGAGGGTCAAGATGGACCCGGGGAGGAAGAGCACGGTGGCCGCGACGTAAAGCACAGCGAAGAGCACGGGCCCCCAGATCCCGAGGCCGGCGATCGCGTCGAGGCCGCTCCGCAGGATCGAGGCGCCATCGACGCGCCAGGCCGCCACGACCAGCACCACGATGGCCAGGACCGAGAGCACCCGCTTCCAGTTTGCCGTAGGCGCGGATCTTGTCGTGTCGCGCGTCATGGTCTGTTCCCTTCCCGAGTATCTTGCCATGGCGGCGCTCGCATTGCCGGTCTCCTCTCTGCGGAGCTTCCGGTCGAACGGATCAAGCCAACTCGATGCATCCAGACGGCCGGGAATATCTTCGCCTTGCGCGGGTTCTCTAGATGAGTTGGACGCACACCATGGAGAGGAGGTAAAAAGATGATTCACAAGACTCCGCTCGCTATCGCGCTGTCTCTCACGCTGGTCTCCGCGCTGTCCGCTTCGCTGCCGACGTTCCAGGCCGCCTCACGGGATGAGATCCAGGCCCCGCGCTGGGGAGACATCAGCGGCGAAGGCAGCATCCAGTCGCCGCGCGGCGGCGGCCCTCGCGATACGACCCATCAGGCTCCGCGGGCGTAGACGAGGCCTCCTTGGATCTGTTCCGGCCGGAGCCGGTTCAAAGGAGGCCCCACCAGGGTGGGGATGCGGGGGACGAAACAGTACCCTCGCATCCCCGCCCACAAGGGGCCGTCGAGGCCCTGGGCGATCACGCAATGCCTTCCGGAGAAGCCGGTGCGCCCGGAAGAGCCGGGACATCACGGTCCCGATCGGCATCTCGCACATCTGGGCAATCTCGCGGTATGAGCGCCCCTCGAGGTCGGCGAGGATCAAGACCTCGCGGAACCTCCGGGAGAGCCCGTCCAGGGCCTTGGCCAGACGCGGGTCGCTGATCACGTGCTGGAAGAATTCGTGCTCCGGCGTCGTGGCGAGGTCCGACTGCCGGTCCGCCGCTCGCTGTACCTCGCTCTCGTCGCGCCCGAGGACCTCGCGAGCATCGCGTGTCGCGCGACCGACGAAGGCGTTGCGCAGGATGGTCAGAAGCCACGCGCGACAGTTGGTGCCCGGCGTGAACTGATCGAAGAACCTGAAGGCACGCAGATAGGTCTCCTGCACGAGGTCCTCGGCGTCGACTACGTTGCGACAGAGCCCGAGCGCGCGGCGATGCAGGTGCTCACGATGCCGGAGCGCCTCCTGCTCGAACTCGCGCGGCCAGCCGCGACACCCTTCGAGCCCGGTTGCACGCGGGCACGCCGTCCCGGACGTGGTCAGAGCCATCGCGCCCGCCCCCTTCATCGGTCGGGCGGGCCGGCCAGCAGGCCCTCCACGAAGGGTGGGCAGTTGAGGATCTCGAGGCAAGAGCCGCGGAGGTCCCTGAGAAGACTGACGCCTCGCCCATCGATGAAGGTGACGCCCGAGAGATCCAGCCGCACTCTCGACGTCCTGCCGAGCGAGCCTCGGCACTCGTTCGCCAGTGCCTCCAGCGAGTCGGCAACGAGCCAGCCTTCGACCCTGAGCGTGGTGGCGTCCAGCTCGCTGGTCTCGCTCCTCGTGATCCTCAGCACGGCATCGCCCCTCCTGTCATCCGTCGATGGCAAGAGAAGGGCAAGGCGCGTGCCGGAGCCGACGGCAACGCAGCGCAGGGCGTAAGTAACCGGAAGCCTTGGGTCGCTGACCGCTGGAACCCAGCGAGTGAGGAACAGCAGGGACCAAAACGCGTCCCGATATATCGGGACGCTCACGACATGTTGGGAGCGGGTCAGGCCTTTCTCTTGATTCCGAGCCTCTTCATCCGAGCCTCCAGGGTCGTCGGCTTGAGTCCGAGGAGCTTCGCCGCGCCTCGCGGGCCGCTGACTCGCCACGCCGTCCTCTCGAGCATCCCCAGGATATGGTTCCGCTCCAGCTCCTCGAGGGTCTGAGCTCGACCCTCCTCGGGCGCGGGGCCGGGAGCAGACACCCATTCGCCGAGCTCGAGCCTCGGGCCGGAGCTCATGATCACGGCCCGCTCGATGACGTTCTCGAGCTCGCGGGCGTTGCCTGGCCAGCGGTAGCTCGCGAGTCGTTCCATGACCGGTTGGGGAATCGTCTCGATCACCTTGCCGAGCTGCCGCCCGTACCGTGCCACGAAGTAGCGGGCGAGCGGCGGAACATCCTCGGGGCGCTCACGCAAGGGCGGGATCTGGATCGGGAAGACGTTCAGCCGATAGAAGAGGTCGGCACGGAACCGGCCCTCGGCCATGGCCTTCTCGAGGTCCCGGTTGGTCGCCGCGATGACCCGAACGTCGGTCCTGATCGTCGCGCCACCCACCCGCTCGAACTCCCCTTCCTGCAGCACCCGGAGGAGTTTCGCCTGGAGGTCGAGGGGCAGCTCCCCGATCTCGTCCAGGAAGATCGTCCCGCCGTCGGCGAGCTCGAAGCGCCCGATCCTCCGGGCCAGGGCGCCGGTGAAGGCGCCCTTCTCATGCCCGAACAGCTCGCTCTCGAAGAGCCCGACCGGAATGGCGGCGCAGTTCACCTTCACGAGCGCCTTCCGGCGCCGCGCGCTGAGATCGTGCACCGCGCGCGCCACCAGCTCCTTACCGGTGCCGGTCTCGCCGAGGATCAGGACGCACGCGTCCGTGGGCGCCACCGTCTCCACCGCCTTGAGGACGCGCCGCATGGCCTGGCTCTGGCCGACGATGTGCTCGAAGTTGGTCTTGATCTCTTCCTGGAGATACACGTTCTCCTGCTCGAGCTGGGCCTTGAGCCGTGCGATCTCTTCGTAGGCGAGCATGTTGTCGACGGCCGTCGCGATCTGTCCGGCGATCTCCCCGACGAACGTCGCGTCGTCGTCCGAATAGCGATCGGGAGCCTGGCTGCCGATCTCCAGGGCACCGAGCACTCTGCCCTTCGCCACGAGAGGGGCCGCCACGTATGAACGGAGACCCTCGCGAAGCAGGACGTCTTCGGTTGGGCTGCGCCGCGCCGCCGCCAGATCTCGGCACACGACCGGGCGCCGTTCGTCCAGCACCGTCTGCAGGTGGGTCCCGACCCGTGGTAGCTCGGCGCCGACCGGGAAGGCCCGGGCGACCGAGCCCCCGGCCAGGGCGTAGACCCTCGACACATCCCGTCCGGGCTCGTAGAGGGTCAGGCTCGCCCGGTCGAAGGCGATGGCTTCCTTGACCGCTCGGGCGAAGGCGTCGAAGAGGGCCTGGCGGTCGAGATTCGCCACGAGTGCGTTGCTGACCCCGAGGAGGGCCCGCTGGCGCTGCTCCGACCGGCGGAGCTCGGCGGTACGCTCGGCGACGAGCCGATCGAGGCTCTCCCGGTACTTCTCGAGCTCCACCTCCGCCCGCTTGCGCTCGGAGATGTCGCGCACCATCGCGATGACGCACGACTGGCCGTCCCTCTGGATCACCGAGGCCGAGATCTCCGCGGGAAGCACCGCGCCGCTTCGGGTGAGGCACCTCAGCTCGTTCGTCCACCCGCTACCGGTCTCGACCACGGCACGCGCGAACGTCCGGAACTCTGCCATCTCCGCGGGATGGATGTTGCTGATCCGAAGCCTGAGGAGCTCCTCGCGCGCATAGCCGAGCATCCGGCAGGCTCGCGGGTTGGCGTCCAGGATCGCGTCGGCCTGCGGGTGAACGACGAGGATCGCGTCGTTCGAGTGCTCGAAAATCGTGCGGAACCACCCCGCGGCATCCGTCGCCGCGGCGTTCCTCCGCGACTCGCCTCTTGCCTCCTCGACCATCGGCCTGCGCGCACTGTATCACGGCCGGGCGGATGGGCCGCCGGGCAACCACGAGTGCGTTGCCCGGCGTGCTACGCCGAGGACGCGGTCCGGCTCCTCCGGCATCGATATGCGGGAATGCCGCGGCCTGCTCGAGGATTATTAAGGGGCGGCTCGACGTATCGGCGGCCGTGGCGGCAGGCGGCTGGACACGAGGAGGATTCCGCCATCGAGGAGCAGGCATCGCTTCGTGGGGCACGAAGGCCGGCCGGGCTCTCGGCGCCCAGGGTGGCCATCCTGACGCCGTTTGCTTCCCCGTCGGTCGGGGGAAACGCCACCACGGTAGAGCGGATCACGCGCGGCCTTCGGAGGCGTGGCGTGGACGCCCGCGTATGGGACCTGTCCGTAGTCCTCGAGTCGGTGCTCGAGCTTCAAATGGCACAGTTTTCGCCCACACTGATCCATGCCTTTCACGCCTACCGGACCGGACCCATCGCGACGCGGCTGGCCCGCGGCATCGAGGCACCGCTGCTGGTCACCATGACCGGCACCGATGCCAACCGGGACATCTTCGCGCCCGATGCCGGCCCAACAGTGCGCCGAGTGCTCGATAGCGCTGCGGCGATCACCGTGTTCCACGATTCGATCGCCGCGAAGGTCGCCGCAGCTGTGCCCGACCTGGCTCCCCGGCTCGTCGTGATCCCGCAAAGCGTCGGGTTCGAGGATGCGATCGGCCCTTCGTCGCCCGCGGGGGCCATTCGGCGGGCCCCCGGACCCGTCCTTCTCTTTCCGGCCGGCATCCGCAAGGTGAAGCAGCCCCGCTTTCCGGTGGAGCCGCTCGAGAGGCTACGACCCAGATTCCCCACCCTGGAGCTGCTCTACGTCGGGCCGGTCATCGAGGCGGACGAGGGGGACGGGCTGTTCCGGCTGTTGCGATCCCGCCCGTGGGCACGATACGTGGGCATCCTCGCCCACGATCGCATGCCAGGGCTGCTCCGGCACGCGGACGTGATCCTCAACTGCTCTCTGTCCGAGGGCGGGATGGCCAACTCGGTGCTCGAGGCTCTCGCGATGGGGCGGGCAGTGCTCGCCGCCGACATCGAGGGAAACCGGTCGGTCATCGAGGACGGCGTCACCGGCTTCCTGTTCAGCACCGCCGAGGAGTTCGCGGCCAAGGCCGCCCGGCTCCTTGTGGATCCCGCGCTCCGGGAGCGGCTCGGGGACGCGGGTCGCGAGTTCGTCCGCGCGCACCTGCCGCCCACCCGGGAGGTGGAGGGCTACCTTGCCGTGTACCGCCGCGTCGTGCCAACGCTGAGCTGGGGCGCCGGGGCTGACCTTCCGCCCGCACCTGCAATCCCCCGGCGGGAATTTTCCAGTCCGCTCGATGGTTCTGTACAGGGGCCGTGCTTCCCAAGGAGGATGCCATGATCGAGGAGAAGGTCATCGCCTCTTGGAAATACAACAAGGGCGTGCTGGACGCGAAGACCGCCAGCCTGTGCTATCTCGCTGCCAATCTAGCCGTCGGCAATACTCACTGCGCGAAGCGCGACCTGGCGGGCGCCCGCGCGGCCGGCGCGACCGAGGACGAGCTGCGGGAGGCTATCAGCTTTGCCATCCGCGCCAACGCCGCCAAGGCCCACGCCGACATCCTGGAGGTATACGAGCCACCACGATAGCAAGCTATCCAGACTACCCCATCTTCGTGCGATCGGGCGTGTCCTCGAAACCGAAGGCCGCGACGAGCCCTGGATCCTGCTTGGCCCGAGCATCGATCTCCACGCCGAGCCCGTTCGCCATGCGGCAGCGCAGCGCGTAGTACGCCGTGACCATCACGATCTCGAAGATCTCGGCATCGCCGAAGCCCGCCCGACGGAGCGCCGTCACGTGATCTGCAGTGGCCGCGCTCGGCTTCACCGCGAGGATCTCGACGTAGGCCAGCATGGCGCGGTCGCCCTCGCCAAGAGGCAATTGACGCCAGTCACGGGCCAGCGTGAGTACTTGCTCGCTATCGCCGGCGATCAGTTGACGGAGAGCCTCTCCGTGCAGGGTCGTTCAGTAGGCGCAGCGGTGAAGGGCAGACGTCAGCACCGCGATCATCTCCTGTCGCCGCTTGCCGAGTGCGCAGTGCGGCCCGCGCAGGGCGTGGAGCAGGTTCGCCAGCGCCTCCATGACGAGTGGATTGATGCTGGCGGCCTGGGTGATGTTCGAGAGGGACCCGTTCTGCTGGCGGATGCGGGCGTACGCCTCGGCCACGGCGCCGGTCGCCTCCGCTTCTGGAATGGTCTTGATCCACGTCATGGGTGTTCCTCCATCCGGCGTTGTCAGCCCCCACCGAGAAGGCCGCCGAATATCCACTGAGCGAGCCTGAAGCCCTCCGTCACCGCCGCTCCCGCACCTTCGACCGTCGAGTTCGCCCTCCACCATGCCCGGAGATGTTCTTCCGACCGGAAGACGTTGATGGTCGGTCAGAGGGAATCTATCATCTTGCCCCCCGCTTCGCCCCGCCTGCCGATCCACAGCATGACACCGCCAGCGCCCGGTTTCAGCCCCTGCGGACCAGCAGAAAGCTCCAACGCTTCGTCGCAATGGTGGCAGCGCGCGCGAATCCCCACCGGCCGCCCGAGCATCGGAGCGACCCCGAGGGCCCCGATCGCGCAGCAGGCGTGTCGCCGGTGCCCGGCCGGCAGGTGAACGGTGAAACGGGTCGGGATCGCGCAGAAGGGATAGGCGATATCCACCCCGCCTTCGCTCGCCCGAATGAGATGGTCGCGATCGAGAGCGGCCAGAGCCTCGTAGGTCAGCTCGGCCGGGAACTCGGCGGAGGCGGCGACGATCTCGCTCACGGGGATCGGCCCGCCACGATCCGCGAACGCGCGCAGGATCTGTCGCAGGAGGGTCGTCTGCCGACCCGCCCAGCGAGCGCCTCGATGCTTCGGGTCCATTGCCATCAACTGGTCTGCGGTCTTGATCTCGAGCCTTGCCATCCGTTACCTCCCGCGTTGGCGCCGCGGCCATGCGAGAATCACGGCATGAAGACACGGGGCTGGCTGATCGGGCTTGCGAGTGTCGTGCTGATCACGGCGCCAGGCTGGGCGGGCCAGGCCGATGTGATCGAGGTGGTGGCCCGCCAGCTGGAGGCCGAACGATGGACCTTCGCCGTGACCGTCCGGCACGACGACCAGGATCCGGCGCACTGGGCCGACTGGTGGCGGGTGCGGACGGTCGAGGGGACGGAGCTGAGCCGCCGAGTCCTGCTCCATTCGCACGTGGGCGAGCAGCCGTTCACGCGGGACGGAGAGGTGCGGATCCCGCGCGGCGTGCAGCGGGTCGTCGTCGAGGCCCACGACAAGGTCCATGGCCTCGGCGGCAAAACCCTGACGGTCGATCTGACGAAGCCCGCAGGGCCAGGCTATACGGTGCGTCCCCTGCGCTGAGGCGGCCCCGCCCACTTCGTTTCGCCTCACGAACGGACCGGGCCGAGCATTTTTCGCAGGAAGAGCCGGGCCCGATGCACCCGAGACTTGACCGCCGGAATGGTCAGGTGCAGGACGCCTGCCACTTCCTCCGTCGGGAGACCTTCCACGTCCCGGAGGAGGACGACCGCTCGATAGTCGGCCGGGAGCTCTCGGAGGCCTTGCTCGATCGCGCGCATGAGCTCGGCGGCCATCGCCGCGCCGTCCGGCTCGCGGGACCAATCGGAGACGGGCTCGGCATGCCGGCCCTCGGCGTCGAACGTGGGAAGCCAGGGGTCGAGAGGCACCTCCGAGCGGGTCCGACGGCTCTTCCGCAGCTTGCCGAGGGCCGCGTTCGCGGTGATCCGGTAGATCCAGCTCGAGAACGCGGCCGCGCCCTTGAAGGTCTGGATCTCTCGGATGACGGTGATCAGGACATCCTGGGTGACTTCCTCTACATCGCGTGGGTCATCGAGAATCTGGCCGGCCAGCCGGTGGATCCTCGTCCCGTGTCGGTCGATGAGCAGGCCGGGCGCGCCCGGCTCCGCTCGCCGCAGCGCCCGTACGAGATCGCCGTCTTGATCGCCTCTCTCCCTCCACGAAGCCTTCATCGTGGGGCTGAACTCCGGGCTGGAAGGAGTTATTCCATCGCGGCGCGGGAATAAATGGGCCGGTCTTGCTATTCTCGAACCGGAGAAGGCGCGACCCTTGACTGCCTTGAATCGGACCGTCGATTCGTTCCGGTACTTGAGCCCGGCCTCCGTGGCGATCGTGAAGACCATGATCGCCACGGCCGCGCGCGATCCCGTGCCGTGGACTCCGCTGCCGCGGCGGCTCAACGAAGCGACCGTGGCCCTCGTCAGCACCGCCGGCCTCTCGATGAAGGGCGACTCTCCCTTCGACATCGAAGGCGAGCGGCAGAACCCATGGTGGGGCGATCCCTCGTACCGCGTCATCCCGCGAACGGCCACCGAAGCCGATATCGTCGTCTCGCATGTTCATATCGAGACCTCCTATATCCGGCAGGACCTCGAGGTCGCGCTGCCGCTGCGACACCTCGCCACGGCTCAAGCCGAAGGGCGGATCGGCCGGGTCGCCTCTTCCCACTACAGCTTCATGGGCTATCTCCTCGACCCCACGGAGTTCCTCGAGCGATCGGTACCGGCGATGCTCGAGCGGATGGGCGCGGAGGGGGTGGACGTCGCCCTCTTCGTCCCGGTCTGACCCATCTGCTGCCGGTCCGTCGGCCTGGCACAGCGGAGGGTTGAGGCGGCAGGTATCGCGACGATCGCCCTGTCGATGGTTCCCGATCTCACCGCGGCCGCCGGGGCGCCGCGGGTCGCCGCCATCGAGTTCCCGTTCGGCCGACCGTTCGGCCAGCCGAACGACCCGGCCACCCAAGGGGCCGTCCTCCAGGCGACGCTCGACGCCCTGCGGGATGCATCAGAACCGGGCAACGTGGCCCACTTGCCGTTCGAGTGGCCGGAGGCGCTGCACCAGGTCCACTGGCACCCGCAAGAGCCCTCTCCTATCATCAAGCTCGTGTCCCGTGATCCATCCCTGTATCAGCGCCTGGCCTCGGGCGACATCCCGCCCGAGGCTTCGAGGCGGAGCTGAGAAAGAGAGCCTACTCATGACGAGAGCTGGAACGAAGGTGCTGGACAGCGGCGACATCCTGCCAACCCTGTCGATGGAGACGGTGGCGCACGGACGCCTCACCGTGCCGGATCATTTCGGTCAGGGTTGGGGCGTCCTCCTCCTGTACCGGGCCCACTGGTGACCGTACTGCAAGCAGCAGTTGGCTGCTTTCGAGCGCGCGCAGGACAAGCTCCGTGACGAGGGCATCTCGATCGTGGCCGCCTCCACCGATCCCCTCGAGAAGGCCAAGGAGACGGTGAGCGAGCACTCGCTCACGTTCCCGGTAGGCTACGGGCTGCCGCTGCAGGGCGCCGCGGCCACGTTCGGGGCCTTCTACGAGGAGCGGCGCGGCTTCCTGCAGTCGACCGGCTTCGTGATCAAGCCGGATATGACCATCGCCGTCGCGCAGTACAGCTCGGGCCCGATCGGGCGGCTCGTCTGGCAGGATGTTCTCGGGCTTGTCCAGTTCTACAAGAAGCAGGCGAAGTGATCGGCGGGGGGGGG
>JBBDXN010000142.1:51202-56109 GCA_040902305.1 Candidatus Rokuibacteriota bacterium
CGGCCCCGGGGGCCCATGCCGGCCCCGGCGGTGCAGTGGAAGATCGTCGCCGTCGCCTCGATGCTCCTCGGGGGAGGCACGATCGCGCTCGGCGCCGCGTACGGTCCGCGCCAGGGCGGGCTGTTCCTCCTGGGCGCCGGGTGCGGCGTCGCTCTCCACCACGCGGCATTCGGCTTCACCGCGGCCTACCGCGCGCTGGTGACGACCGGGGACGGCCGCGGGCTCCGGGCGCAGCTCGTCATGCTCGCGGTGGCCACTGTCCTGTTCGCGCCGGTGCTCGCCGGCGGCCGCGGGCTGGGCGTCGACGTCGCCGGCGCGCTCGCGCCGGCCAGTGTCTCGGTCCTCATCGGGGCCTTCATCTTCGCCATCGGCATGCAGCTCGGCGGCGGCTGCGGCTCGGGCACCCTGTTCCATCTGGGCTCGGGTCGCCTGCCCCTCGCCGTCACGCTGCTCGGCTTCCTCGCCGGCTCGCTGATCGCCACCTTCCACATGCCGTTCTGGTGGTCCCTGCTGTCGCTCGGCGACGTATCGCTCGGGCTCACGCTGGGCTGGACTCCCGCCGTGGCGCTTCAGCTGGCGATACTCGGGGTGATCGCGCTCGCGAGCCTGCGTCGCGACCGCGTTCGCGTCAACGCCTACGCGGGGCAGTCCTCCGTGTGGATCCGTGCCGTCCGCGGTGGCTGGCCACTCTCCGCCGGGGCCGTCGCCCTCGCCGTGCTGAACCTCGCCACCCTCCTCGTGGCGGGCCACCCGTGGACCATCACGTGGGCCTTCTCCCTCTGGGGCGCCAAGATCGTGCAGGCGGCGGGCTTCGACCTGTCGTCGACGCCGTTCTGGGCCGGAGAGTTCCAGCGCGCCGCCCTGGCCGCGCCGGTCTTCGCGGACGTGACGTCGATCATGGACATGGGGCTCGTGCTCGGGGCCGGCCTGGCCGCGGGCCTGGCTGGCCGCTTCGGCAGCGGCGCCCGCCGACCGGCGCCCCGGCTGATGGCGGCCGCACTGGTCGGCGGGCTGCTCCTCGGCTACGGCGCGCGCATCGCCTACGGCTGCAACATCGGAGCGATGTTCAGCGGCATCGCCTCCACGAGCCTTCACGGCTGGCTGTGGGGCGCGGCCGCGCTCCTCGGCACGCCGGTGGGCGTTCGACTCCGTCGCCTGCTTCGCCCGGACTAGGGAGGATATCGGGATGCGATACGGATTGGTCGCGGTCATTCTGCTCGCCGCTGGCCTGACGACGAGCTGCGCCCAGGTGTTCACTGCTCCCGTGGCGACCATCGCCGCCGAGCAGTGCGAGCAGAACCGGGGCGCCTGGCGTCCCGCCGTGAGCTACTGCGAGTACGGATCCATCCAGTAATCCATCCAGTAGCGCCAGCGGCTCCGTGCTCCGGCCATCGTCCCGACTCGGGCGCGTGGGTCGGGCCGCTCCTTCGCTTGCGCTGCTCGGCGCCATGGCGGGGCTTCCCTCGCTAGGCGTCGGCCTCGACACCGTCGCGTGGATGGTCCTCCCGCTCATCCATGCCACGCTCGCCGCCTCGCACGCGGTCGCCGACGGGCGCGCCGGCTTCGCGAACCTGGCCCACGGCGGGTTCTTCGCCCTGGGGGCGTACGGTTTCGCGCTCGGGCTCGATCAGGACCGGGGGCCGCAGACCGCCGTCATCCTCGCGGTGCTCCTGCCGGTGGCGGTCGGACGATCGTCGCCCCGGGGCTACTGCAGCTGCGGGACGCCCGCTCCTTCGCGCTCGCGACGTTCCTCCTCTTCGTGGCCCTGCGGGTCCTCGCGTTGACCGTCGAGGGGCTCACCGGGGGCGCGGCGAGCATCGCCATCAGCTTCCTGTACCGGCCGGACATCGTCTACTATGCGGCACTCCTGGTCGCCGCCTGGACGGTGTGGACGCTCTATCGGGAAGCTCGCGCGGGACCTGGCCAGCGTCTGTACGCCCGTATCCGTGCCTTCGTGATCGGGGCCGCGCAGGCTGCGCTCGCGGGCATCGTCCTCGTGATGCATGCTCGCCGCGTCGATCCCGAGATCGTCCTGCCCTCGATCTGGCCGTCCTGCCGTGGCTCATGGCGACGGTCGGCGGGCGCGGGACGCCGACCGGCCCGGTTGCGGGCGCCCTGGTCGTGCTCGCGGTTCACGCCCTGGCGCGTCCCCAAGCGCTCTGGGCGCGGCTCGCGATCGACGGCGTCCTGCTGCTGGTCGCGTGGCGCGTGCTGCCCCACGGTCTCGTGGGCCTCCCGCCGCTCGGCCGGGCGCTGACGCGCATCGGCCTCGCCCCGGATACCTGAGACCCCTGACGCGACGGGGGCGATGCGTATCATGCGGGCAATGAGGCTCACCTTCTGGCCAGGCTTTGCGGCCGGTCTCGTTCTCTTCGTGGCGGGTGATGTCGGGCTCGCGCCCGCGGTCGGCGACGTAGCTCCCCTCGTCCCGCTCGCGCGACCCGGCCCGTGGCCGGGCGTCTCCGGGCTGGTCGGGTTTGGCGGCCGCCTCTGGCTCGTCAACAGCGTCAAGTTCGCCGACCACAACTCGGCGGATGTCTACTCGTACGACCCCGCGACCGGACGCACGCGCTACGAGCGTCATCTCATGAGCCAGGATGCCGGCACGCCGGTCGTCGCCGGGGGGCTGCTCTACTGGCCGTTCGAGGACCCGCGCTTCTCCACGGGCCGCGGCGAGTACGCAGTCACCGACGGACGGCAGTGGCGGTGGCGCGTGCTGCCGGACGGCGAGGTCTTCCACGTCCACGCCATGGCCGCGCGAGACCGGACCCTCTTCGCGGCCACCTCGGCGTGGCGCGCGGGCCTGCAGCGCTCCGACGACGGCGGCCGCACCTGGCGCGTGATCCACGACCATCCGACGCCGCCCCGCTCGGTGTCCCGCCTCACGTCGCTCGCCGTCCTCGATGGGAGGCTCTACGCGGGTCTCACGACCTTCGACGGCGAGGGCGTCAACCTGATGGCCCTCGACGAAGACACTCTGGCGCCCTTTTCCGGCTGGCCCACCGGATCGTCGGTCGGCGCCCTCACCGTGTACGCAGGGCACCTGTACGCGGTCAACTCAGCCGGCGGTCGCGACGCCCTCTGGCGGACCCGAGGCGGCCCCGCCGAACGCGTGGCCGCGCTCGACGGCGAGCGGGTGCGCGCCCTCGCGTCTGGCCCGGACGCGCTGTGGGCGCTCAGCGCGCGACCGGGCCGCGGGAGCCTCTGGCGCAGCGTCGATGGCCTCGTCTGGCAGCCGGTGCAGCGCTTCGTCGACGCCGAGCCACTCGACGTCGCCGTGTATGCTGGCCGCGTCTACGTCGGCACCCTCGGGCCCGGAGAGCGCGGCGCCCTGTGGGGCCCGCCCGGCCCGGGCCCGGTGGAGCTGGCCACCACGTCCTCGCCCTTCCCCGCTCCGCAATCGCCGCCCAGCGATCGGATCGCTCCCACCCTGGCGACGCTCGACCGGGCGCTCATGGACATGTCGAGCTACGCCCGCCACGGCTCAGGCCTCCGCGACACGATCCTGCCTCTCGCCCTGGGTGGGCCGGCGGATGTCGGATCAGCGCTCGCGCGGCGGCTCGAGGTGCGATTGCCCGCGACCCGCGTGGCGCTCTTCGGCGGACGCCTCTCGCTTCCCGCCTCGACCCTCGCGCGCTGGTACCTCCTGTGGGGCGTCGCGCTCGCCGGGCAGGGCCGCATGCCGCCCGCCCTCCTGGGCGGTCGGTGGACCGAGCCGGCGTTCGGCCCCGAGAAGTACTTCGATCCGGCTCCCGCCGCCGCGTGGGCCGTGACCTGGACCGGTCAGGGGGACGACGCCACCGTGGGCGCACTCGTCGACCGCCTCGGCGCACCGGGTCAGCCGCGCTGGCTCGATGGCGATCTCGTGGGTGCCATCAGTGTTCTCACCGGCCAGCGGCTCGGCTACGATGCGGCCGCCAGGCGGACGTGGTGGAAGGACCGCCGCGTCGCGGTGCCGGCGGGCGGCGGCGTCGCCGCCTTCCTCATCGACCGGCGCGAGACCACCAACGCGGAGTTCGAGGCCTTCGTCGCGGCCACCGGCCATGTCACCGACGCGGAGCGGGCCGGGGTCGGGTGGCACTGGGACGGCGCCTGGCGCGAGGTTCCCGGCGCGGACTGGCGCCACCCACGGGGCCCCGGCTCTTCCCTCGAGGGACTCGACGATCACCCGGTCGTGCAGGTGAGCTGGAACGACGCGGGCGCCTACTGCCGGTGGCGCGGCCGCCGGCTCCCGACCAACGCCGAGTGGGAGCGCGCCGCGCGCGGCGGCGACACGCGACCGTATCCATGGGGATGGGAGCCCCCGCGTGACGGGCCGCGGTACCGCGCCTCGTACGGCAGCGATCGATGCTGTCGCGCCGACGCCGGCGACGGCGCGCTCCACACCGCGCCGGTGGGCAGCTTCCCGCGGGGACGCTCTCCGTTCGGAATCGACGACATGGCCGGCAACGTCTGGGAGTGGGTCGAGGACCGCTTCGACGCGAGCCGCCGGACCATCCGCGGCGGGGGATGGGGCAACAACGCGGAGGGGCTCCGCATCGGGCTACGCCACGCCAACCCGCCCGACATCGGCCTCTCGATGGTCGGCATCCGGTGCGCGGGGCCTGCTGCGGCGACGAGCGGAGTGGCTCCATCTCGCGGCGGGTCACATCAGTGAGTAGTATCATCTCGGTGCCCGAGGATTGCGACGGAGAGCCGGCGGGGGCGCGTGCCACGACTGGCCCGGCCGGCAATGGCCATTCATCCTGATGGGCTTCCGCTGCCTGGAAGCGGGGAGTGCTTCATGAGGGTCATCGGCCTCTGGCTTATCGGCGCGTTCGCGGGCAGCTTGCTGTTCTGGGTGATCCAGGTGGGGGCAGGGAGCGGAACCATCACCGCCTACATGGGGCAAGAGATCGGCGCAGCCG
>JBBDXN010000142.1:56119-74771 GCA_040902305.1 Candidatus Rokuibacteriota bacterium
CGGATACCCACCGCCGGCTGCGCCGTTCATCGGGTGGGCGGTCCACCTGGGCGTGAGCCTCACCTACGCGGGCCTGGTCGCCGTCCTGCTCTGGCTCCTGCGCTCAGCCCCGGGCCCGGCCCGCATGACAGTCGGGCTCGCCACAAGCGTCATCCTCGGCTGGATCACCGCGCTCATCGCCCCGCCGGCCATCAGCATCACGGTCAGCCTATTCGGCCGGCAAGGATGGCCGGTCGATCTGTTCCCCTTGAACACCGAGTTCGGCCTCCCGTTCTGGAACCACCTGGCGTTCTTCCTCTTGAACTGGGTGGTCCAAACGGTGGGGGCGCCGAGCCGCTCGTAGCTGACGATCCGACCGCTGCAGCACCGACCGGGCCCCGCTCAGCTCCTAGCGCGCACGGCGGCGAACGCCGCCACCGCTTCGTCCTCGATGTCGATCTGAAGGGCCTGGTTGAACTTGTTGTAGAAGCAGCAGAGGGTGATCCGCAGCGTCAGCTCCACGATCTGGGCCTCCGAGAACTCCGCACGCAGGCGCCCGAAGAGGTCGGCCGACACGCGGTTGGCGTCTCGGGTCACCTGCTCCGCGTACTCGATCACGAGCCGCTCCCGGGGGCCGAACTGCTCGAGCCGCCGCCACGAGCCGTCCCTGAAGGACAGCGCCTGCTCGGGTGTGAGCCCGTAGTCGGCGCCCAGGGCCCCGTGATGGACCAGGCAGTACTCGCAGGCGTTGAGGCTCGATACCGTGAGGATGGCCAGCTCGATCAGCACGCGCGGCAGCGTGCTCTCGCGGGGCAGCGCCACGTAGAGATCGAGCATCCGCTCTGCGACGCCCGGCAGGTGCGCGAGCGTCCCGATCTGGTTCACGAAGAGCGGCAGGTCGCGGCGGGCCCGTTCCAGCACTGGCTCGGTTGTCTTGGGGTCGATGCGTGCCATGGATCCTCCGCGAAGTGCTGTGCTACATGGACTCCGTCTGAGAACGTGGCGACATCAGGGAGACGCCGACCATATCTTTCCGGCTGGATGGAGCTGGCGCCAGGACGACAGATAGGCCTGCGTCGCCGGCACGAACCTGAGCTGCGCCCCCTCGAGCGGCCCGCTCACGGCCTCGCCGGTCACCGCGTTCCACCGGGAGCCGGTCTCGCGGTCTTCCATGCGCCAGCTCGCGCCGTCGCGCATCAGGCGACGAAACGTGAGCACCCGGCCGGCGATCTCGCGCCGGAAGGCCACCGCCGTCGCGGCGGGCTTGATGTAGACCACCAGGAGCGGGATTCCGGCCGTAGTCAGGTGCGCGAGCGGCTGCCGCTCCAGGTCGCGGAAGGGGAACCCGACGGCCTCATCGCCGACGACGAGCCCGAGGGCATACGTCGCCTCCCAGCGGTGGGGCTGCGCCGGCGCGTGACGACCGCGCTTGTCCAGCACCTGGGTCTCGGGATGCGCGCTGGACCAGAGCCCCCAGGTCGTGTGGATGGCGGGAAGCATGCGGAGCTTCATGCCCTCGAGCGGGCCCGCCACCGCCTTGCCGGTGATATGACTCCAGAGGCTCCTGGTCTCACGGTCGAACATGATCAGCGAGGACCGCCACAGCATACCGGAGACCCCGAAGGTGAGCGACCGATTCTGGTGGATCGGCCGGGCGTAGACCACGCCCGTCCCGCAGAGGGGTCACCATGTCACCGCCACCGCGATGTCCCCGAAGTGGTCATTGACGATCTCGTGGGCCGTGAGAAAGCCGAGCGGGTAGGCACGCGTCTGGCCACCGAGGCGGACGCCCAGCACGGACTCGTCCTCCACCATCTGGCGCCCGGCGGCCTCGCCTCGGAGGAAGGTTGGATCGTCGATGGCGCGGATCGCGTCTGGCGCGAGCACGCCGTACACCGGCGAGCCATCGATCTCCCGCGGCACCGGGAGGACGAGCGGTGGCTGGGCGGCTACCGAGGCGGCGAGCGCGCTCAGGAGGGCAAACACCACGATCGTGCGCGCCAGGCCCATGACGCCATCAGGATATCCCAGCCAGAGACCGATGGCAGGACGCTTGGTCAGCCGCGGGAAAGGGAATGATCCGTCACTGAGCGGGAGCTATCTGGACGTGCTTGGCCCGGATCAGCCGAGCGCGACCTTCCAGTTGCGTCGCCTCGGCCCACCGATCGGTCTCTCGGAGAACCGCGGCCAGGCTCTCGAGGACAAGGGCGAGGCTTGGGTGCTCCGGGCCCATGACCCTCTCTCCGATCGAGAGGGCGCGCCGGTACAGAGGCTCCGCCTCGGTGTACTTGCCCTGTGCAGCGTAGAGCACCGCGAGGTTGTTGAGGCTCGTCGCCACCCGGGGGTGCTCCGGGCCCAGGACCTGCTCTCCGATCGCGAGGGCACGCCGATGCAGTGGCTCGGCTTCCGCATACTTCCCCTGGGCGCGGTACAGCAGCGCCAGGTTGTTGAGGCTCACCGCCACGGCAGGGTGCTCCGGGCCCAGGACGTTCTCGCCGATCGCGAGAGCGCGCCGATGAAGCGGCTCGGCTTCCGAGTACCTGCCCTGGGCGCGGTAGAGCTCCGCCAGGTCGTTGAGGCTCGAAGCCACGGCAGGGTGCTGCCCGCCGAACGCCTCTTCCCGAATTGCCAGGGCGCGCCGGTGAAGCGGCTCGGCCGCCGGGTACTTGCCCTGGGCCGCGTAGAGCACCCCCAGGCTGTTGAGGCCCGCGGCCACCTCCGGGTGTTGCGACCCCAGAGTCTTCTCCCGGATCGCCAGGGCACGCCGATACAGCAGCTCCGCGTGCGCGTACCTGCCCTGGATGCCATAGAGGCCTGCCAGGCTCGCCAAGCTTGACGCCACGGCGGGATGCTCCGCGCCGAACGCCTTCTCCCGGATCGCGAGCGCGCGCCGGTGAAGGGGCTCAGCCTCCGGGTATCTGCCCTGAGCGCCGTAGGCCACCGCCAGGTTGGCGAGGCTCACGGCCACAACCGGGTGCTCCGGTCCTAAGGCTCTTTCTCCGATCGCGAGAGCCCGCTGCACGAGAGGCAACGCCTCGGAGAACCGTCCAGCAGCAGCGAGCTTCTCGGCCTCTTGACTCAGGCGCCGGGCCTCCGCGACCTCGCCCTCGGATCCGGCGCCCTGGGCCCGCCCGATCGACGGAGACGCTATGACGAGACTCGCCAGCAGCAGCCACGCGAAGGGCCCGAGCAGTCCCACGCTTGGCGCCCAGCCGGCTCCGCCGCGCGCGGGGCGATCCGGCGAAACAGGGCTGCTCCCGACGGGGCGGGTCCCGCTGCCGGGATTGTAAGTTGGCACGCGCCGAGTCTTGCTCGGCTACGCGACCCGGCGCGAACTGAGCGAGGGAGACTACAGGAGGGAACGCTATGAGGGAAGTCATAGAGGGAAGCGTCACGACGGGCGACATCGTGGCGCACGCCTCGCCGACCCCGTCGTTCAAGCTACCGGCGCCAGCCGGGGCCTCGGGATCCGTGGTGGTGGAACCGGGGATGGAACTTGGGGTGGAATCCCGGATGGAAGCGGGATCCGGCACCGAAGTGGAACTCGTGATCGTGTGGCACCAGACCGAAGTGGTGGAACCCCGCGTGGAAGCTCGGATGATGATGGCCGTAGTGGAACCCTCCGTGGACGTGCCCGTGATGGTACCAGCCGTGGTGGCGGCCGTGCCGCCCCCCGGCCGACGCCGCGTCGGGTAGCCAGAAGAGCGCAAGAGCAAAACCGAAGGCCAAGATGAGACTCAACCGTTTGATCGCCGTTTTCCTCCTCCGCCGAATCGTCCTCTACTACAGCCGAAACACGGCGACTCGCGCTCGCTATTCCTCCGTTACGCGCCGTGTCGACGCCGCTCCCCACCGCGAGTTAGGCCTTGACCTCGAGGAACAGCGCGAAGCCGATCGACCACAATCCGAGCACGATCAGGAGCAGGCCGGTCCACACGGGAAGCCTTCGCGACAGATCAGATAGCCAGTCGAGCGCGCGGCGCACCGGCTCGAAGACTACGGCCAGGACCAGCGGCAGGGAGAGAGCGCCGCCGAAGAGCGCGAGGGAGGTGAACCCTGCCGCAAGCGTCGCGCCGGTGGCACCGCTCGCGACCGCGGCGCCGAGCAGCGCAAAGATCAGTGGCGTGGCGCAGGCCGGGATGTTGAGGCCGAACAGGATCCCGAGCGCCGCCGGGCCCCGGGCACCGGATAGACGGACGATGCTCGGCCCCAGAGCAACCATCAGGAGACTGGCCTTGCCGGCCAGATACAAGATGCCGAGGGAGATGTAGATACCGCCGAGAAAGATCCACGCGGCCTTCTGAAGGCCTAGGAACGCCGTGCCGAGCAGAACCGCCAGCATGCCCAGCACGCCAATGAACACCGCACGCGTGGCCGCGAACACGCTGACCTCTCCGAGCTTCGCGGCCGCGCCCTTCCCCTCGAGATACTTGATGAAGATCAGGCTCGATCCGATCGAGCACGGCTCGATGAAACCCACGAGACCGAGGCCGATCGGAACGACGACCACGTTTATCAGACCGAACTCGCTCACGGGCGGCGTCCTGTCAGCTTGGGGAGCGAAAATACGAAGTCCTGGCCGCTCATCGGTTTGTGACATTGGAAGCACGGCTTGGCGTCGAACCCGGGCTGCGGCTGGCCGCCCGCCGTGAAGCGCGCGTACTCCCATTCGCCGTTCCTGAGCGTCTCGGGATATTCGGATCCCCATCCCCGCCGCTTCTCCATGACGAAGATCCCCAACAACTCGTCGGTCCGAATCATGCGCCCGCTCCCGTCTCTTACCGGCTCGCCCTTTTCATCGACTTTCGCCTTGTACACCTCCATCGTCAGAACCGTGCCATCGGGCAGCGGTTGCCCCGGGGAGGCGAGGCGAGCCGCCTCCGGCGAGGCATAGAGGTCACGGACGGTCTTGTTGTCAGGACGGTCGACGGTGGCATACAGGACGTGGGCCTTGTAGCCGGACGGGAAGTTAACCTTCTGGGGACCCGCCGTCGTCGGCGACACGATGGCCGCCACCAGCAGGGCAGTCGTGAGGATGGCGCGCCGCATCATGGAGCCCTCCTGTTCGCCCATGGACTCACCTCTCCAAACCTACTTAATGGACTCGGCGTGCTTTCTATTCCCGGCCCGTGGTGGCACTCCGTAGGCCGTCGCATCGAGAACCCGCTTGACGCGTCCTCGCAGGTGGAGTAGCTTGGCGCATATTCCGGTCGGCAATTGGTATAACTGGAACAGAGCATGCGGAAAGAGATCAGCGCCGCGATCGGCATCCTGGACGAGCACCCTGACTGGTCGGCCCGGCTCACCGCCGAGCTGACCCGACGGGGGCTCCCGTGGGAGAAGATCGATCACTCCAACCACGCCTTCGATCCGCGGGACCGCCGGCCCGCCTACTCGGTCATCGTCAACCGCACGAGCCCCTCGTCCCACACCCGCGGGCACGCGGGGGTGCTCTTCTACACCGAATCGCTGCTCGCCCACGCCGAGGCGCTCGGGATCCCGGTGATCAACCCGGTGGCGGCCTACCGCTTCGAGAAGTCCAAAGCGCTCCAGCTCGGGCTCTTCGAGCGGCTGGGCGTGCGCTACCCGCATGCCGTGGTCGTGAACCACCGCGACCAGGCGCTCAAAGCGCTCGACCGCGTGCGTTTCCCGCTCGTGATCAAGCCCAACGTCGGGGGCTCCGGCGCCGGCATCGTCCGCTTCGCTACGCGGGAAGAGCTCGAGCAGCGTCTCGACACGCTCGATCTTGGCCCCGACGGCACGGCGCTGGTGCAGGAGTACGTCGAGTCGGAGACGGACGCCATCGTCCGGGTGGAGGTCCTGGACGGCCAGTCCCTCTACGCCATCCGGATCGTCCGGCCGGCCCAATCTGGCTTCAATCTCTGTCCCGCCGACATTTGCCAGGTGCCCTCCGCGCCACCGGACCCGAGCCTTGGCGCCTGCCCCGTGGAGGCCAAGCCGGGGATGAGCGTGAGCCGCGTCGACCCGCCGATGGAGGCCATCGACACCGCGATCCGCCTCACGCGCGCCGCATCCATCGATGTGGGCGGGGTGGAGTACCTGGTGGGCAAGGCCGACGGGAGCATCTACTACTACGACGTCAACGCCACCTCCAACTTCGTCGCCAACGCGCCGGCGGTGGTGGGCTTCGACCCGACGGCCCGTTTCGTGGACTACATCCTCCGCGTAGCGCAACGGGCCAACGGGAGGCTGGCGGCGTAGCTCGTCCTCTACGCCTTCCGGCTCCTCGCCTATCGAGAACCCGCTCGTCAGCCGATGGGCCGCTCCTGGGTTCAGCCCTCGCGGCGCGGGAGGTCGCTGCGGAGCCGCGCGAGCCCGTCCGCTCCGAACTGCTCCAGCGACACACCGAATGCCCGCGTGAACTCGTCGAAGCGCTCCTCGGATTCCGCGAAGGCTCGGAAGTAATCGAGCACGCGGGGCCAGCTGTGCTGCCGGATCAGGTCGTCGGTCAGCAGGAACGCCAGCCGGTAGACGAGGTGGCCATCCGGCTCGAGATGACGGGCCTCCCACCCGCGAGGCCGGCCGAGCTCCACCAGGTCGAGCGGCCTGCTTGCGAGCTCCGGCCACGCCGTGGCGATTTCCCGAAGTGCGAGATCGCGTTCGTGCCGGAACGTCGTACGGCTCAGGCGCTCGAGCACCTGGCAGGCGACCCAGTCCGCCATGCCTTCGCGAAGCCACTGCTCCGAGCGCCCGCGCCGCCCGCCTGAGAGCTGGTATTGCGCGTGGTGGGCCAGCTCGTGCGCGATCATCGCCAGCCAGGTGCTGCGCGGCAGATCGCGCATGTCCTCGTCGTTGATGAAGAGCCGGCCGTGTTCCGTGACCGCGATCGAATACTCCGCGATCTTCGCGGCCTGCTCGGACCCAAGGCCTCCGGTACTGACGAGTCCGTCGGCGTATGCCTCCCGCGTCGGGTAGACAAAAACGGTGAGGGGGCCAGAGAGCGGTATGGCGAACTCGCGCACCATGATCCGCGTGATCGTGTGCACGGCTTCCTCGTAGCCCACGATGTCGCCCGGCGCCGCCGGGACCGGAGGCGGATCGGGCCCGATCCAGAATTGCAGGACGCGGGTCTCGCGTGCACACCCCACCGTCAGCATCGCGCCGAAGGCGAGCATGGCGAAGGCGAGCGCGCGGATCAGTGAGGGGCGGGCTGGAAACTCACCGGGTTTTCAGGATCGAGTCCAGCTCTGTCGAAGATTTGACACCGCGGGCCAATCTAGCAAGGCCCGACGCGTGTGGTCAAGCGAAGGTCGTCGAGCTGGAGGGTCGTTCCCCCGCCGTCTGCCCGCGCAGGGGCCGCTGACGGAAGGGGCGGCCCCTGCGGAGACGGTGCGCCGGTCGCGTCCTACCGCGCTTCGAAGCTCTTCAGCCGGCCCTCATAGGTGTCCTGGCCCGGGATGTACACCCCAGTGGACTCCTTCGACCCCGCGACGCCGGGCCCTCTCATCGGACTCTTGGCGGCGCAGGGGTTCTTCGCCGCGCACGGGTTCTTGGCCGCACAGGGCTTCGCGCCCTTCACCGCGGACGGCTCCTTGGACGCGGGCGGGTTCTCGGTCTGTGCTATCGCGCTGGGTGCCCCGGCCATGACCAGGAGACCGATCGCGGCGACGCTTCTCACGACTCGTCGGTTCATCCACCTCACCTCCTCGCGCGAGTCCACATCCTGTCCGCTAAACCCGACGAGGCGCCCGCCTATTCCATGATCGCGCGGGTCTGACCGTTGTCGCGGGTTTCTGGTCGCCGTCAACGTGGTCTCGCTCGAGCGCGCCGGGAGCGTGCAACGCGACACGTTCGCGCTGGGATGACCGAACACCGTCTCGTCACCAGGTGGACGACGCGCCACCTGAGGCGCGCGAGCGCCGCCTCCAAGGTTCCGACTCGCCGATGGCCGCGGTTCACGGCAGCTCCAGTGCCGGCCCGCTGGCCTCCTGGCAACCGGCGGGACGGCCCCGCCGTGTCTCGACAGCCTCGAGAAACTGCGCGATCGCGCGAAACGCCGCGAGGTCGAGCGCGTAGTACGTGAGGCGCCCCTGATGCCGATCTCTGACCAGACCGGCGTCTCTGAGTGCCTTGAGGTGAAACGATAGACGTGACTGGCCGGTGGCGAGGACCGCGGCCAGATGACCAACCGACTCCTCCCCGTCGCGAAGCCGCTCGATGATCCGGAGGCGTGTCTTGTCGCCCAGGGCCCGGAACCACCGAACGGCCTGGTCCTCGCCGACCGCGGGCGGGGCGCGCATCAGCGCCTCTTGATCATTCACGCGCTCTGGCTGCTCGTCGCCGCTCGCACCTCGAGAGCTGGCCGATCCACCTGGAGTGACTTCACCCACCATCGTGACCGGTCGCACGCCTGCCGCAGGATCCTCCCCTCACTCTTCTCGGCTTGCATATCGTCCAACACGCTCGGGACTCGAGTTATTCCCGGCGCTCGATCCATCAAGTGCCCTCGATGAGTCGATCTTGCTCGCCGCGCGGAATAAGCCCAGCCCCGCCGGGATTCAGAGGGCGGATGGATGAAGGGCAGATCTTGTCCACGGCGCAGATCGTCGGGCCCGGGACTCATCAGTGCGGGAGGGAGCATGAACGGAATCACCTCGCCCACACAGTACCCGACCAAGCAGTGGTACACGATCCACCAGGCGGCCCAGCTCCTCTTCCGCGAGCCAAAAACGATCATGAACCTGCTGTCCAAGCACCAGCTCCCGCGGCGCAAGATCCGCGGCCCGGGCCGCTCGCACCGGCGGATCGTGATCCTCTCGCAGGAGACGCTCGAACGTCTGCAGCGGCTCACCTGGTGAAATCTGCTCGTACGTGAACGGCGCCACCCGCCGCGGCCGGCGCGTGAGAGATGATGACCCGCTTCGCCTGGATCAAGCTTTCCCGCTAAATTAAACTGCCACTTCCGTCCCGCCCCCGCGCTCTTCGACGTGGACACCGCCGCATCGCGATCCTCACGCGCGGCCGTTCGAGCGCCCGAGGCGGTAGACCTCCTGAACATCGCCAAGTCACTGCCCTCGACTGACTTCCCTCCCAAGATTCCCGCGAAGTGTATCCCTGGCTCGCGTTGTTCGGCATTGCGCAACGCTGCGAAGCTCGCCGCGTGCCGACCTACGACCACTACGGCCGGACCGCCGTCGGAACCGCGCGCGCGCAGGCACGGGTGTCTTCGCGACGTTCCGGGCCGCTCACCGCCCGCCCTCGCCCGGTCGACGCGCCACACGCGGCAGCGCCGGCCGCCGGGGCTCAGCTGCCCTCACCGCCACCTACCACCTACCCAGGAAGGAGACCCCGATGAAGGCAGCCGGTGTCCTCGTTCTCATGCTGGCGATGCTGGTCGCTGCGGCACCACCCGACGCGGGCGCCCAGGCACCGGCCCCGAAGGTCACGATCACCGGGCTGATCGACAACGTGGTGAGCTACAGCACGAACCAGGGCCTGAACCTCTCCGACCGCCTGGGCGGCGGCCTGGCCCAGGAAAGCGACAAGGAGACCTACGCGCGGACCCGCGGCCGGTTCGACATCATCGGGGAGGTCGGCAAGGCCAAGGCGGTACTCGGCCTCGAGCTAGACCTCATCTACGGCCAGACGGGCGTGCAGGACACGTGCGGCGGCGTTCCGGCCGGGACGGCGACGGCCACCGGTTGCCGTCCCGACGGCACCAGCGGCGGCTTCGACGCCGACAACGACGTCCGTATACCGTTCGAGCTCAAGTGGATGTACGTCGAGTTCCCGTTCAGCGGCTCGGGCTCGCTCCTGCCCTTCATCCCGGTCGCGGGCACCGCGCGGGTCGGTGGTCAGCCCTATACGACCACCATCAGTGGTAAATCCTCGATCTTCGCCGACAGCGATTTCGCCGGACTCAACATCGACCTGGCCCCCTCTCCGACCCTCAAGTTTCAGGGCACCTACGCCCAGTTCGAAGAGGCCTCCGTGGGTAGCCAGGGCAACCTGGCGGCCACCGGTTTCGGCCGCGGCGACGACTGGGGCGCGATCGGCGCCTTCGAGATCAGCCCGACCAAAGAGCTCCGCATCAAGCCCATCGTCGCCTACCAGGAGTTCGCGGGCACGACCAGCGCCAACCTCCGCGTGGGCACGGGCGGCTACGCGGTGGGCGCCCCCAACTTCCTGCCTAACTCGACGGCCGCGGGGGCGCAGAACTGCGCTGGTGCCGCCATCGTGGTCCCCTGTCGGGCCACCGAGGAGCGGCGCTACACGGTCGGCCTGGACGCGACCTGGCGCTCCGGCCCCGTGTATTTCAATCCCACGTTCTTCTACCAGTTCGGGCAGCGCGAGCGGATCCCCTCGGCCACCGACCCCGGCGTGAGCAGCGCGGCCGGCGCTCAGAGGATCCAGGTGGCGGACATCAACGCCTGGATCGTGGACCTGCAGGGCGGGTACCAGCTGGGCCCGCTCCTGCTCGAGGCCCGCGCCATGTACACCTCGGGCAACGACTCCGAGGATAACCTCAACAAGGGGATCAACTACTACCAGCCCTTCCAGTCCGGCAACTCCTACTGGATCGGCTGGGGTGAAGCCAACACGATCGGCGCCATCGACTACCTGCAATCGCTCTACGGTTTCAGCAACTCCCTGTCGCACACCCGCAATATCGGGTATGACCGGTACGGCCGCGCCCAGTTCGCGCTGAGGGCCCGATACTCCATCACGCCGGCTCTGTCCGTGTACGCCATCGGCTCGCCGGCCTGGGCGGCGAAGAAGGTGGACACCGATCAGGTCATCACCGCCAACGGGCTGGCAGTCCCGACCGGTGCCACCACGACCCGTCCCGGCTCCCGGGCCGACAAGGGAGACGACCGCTACCTCGGCCTCGGTCTCAGTGCCGGCTTTACCTGGCGGTTCGCGCCGAATCTGACCTTCGACTGGGTGTATGGTGTCTTCCTGCCCGGCGATGCTTCGGACGTGACCGTCAACCGGGGCACGTTCGCGGGGGGCGCCGCTAGCACGGACTTCGTCAAGAAGAGCGCGGAGAACACCCATGTGACCAGCGCCCGCGTGAGGTTCGCCTTCTAGGACCTTCCTGGCGCGGCCGCAGTGCGCCTCGATCCGGGGGCGCCGGGCGTTACAGGTCCGGCGCCCCTTCGTTCCGGCCCGTTGCTTTACCGGGAAAGGAGAGCACGGGTATCGTATGCGAGAGAGAACTTTTACCATGAGCATCCCCGCGCGGTGGGCTGGACCGCCGTGCATGCTGCTCCTCGCGACCCTCGTGGGCGGAGCCCTCCTCCTCTGGTCGGCACCGTCCGCCTCCGCGGTCGAATACCGGCTGCAGGTCGCCAGTGTCTATCCCGAGTCGTTCGCCGCCTTCCTTCGGAGGGGAGAGTACAGTGACGGCGCCTCTGGCCCAGGTCTGGATCGGCTCGAGGCGAGTCTGGAGCGCGGCCAGTTCCCCCCGGGTGCGCTGCTCTACGACCGCGGCGTCGAGCCCGCCGGGCTGTCGATGGCGCGGGCATACCGGGCGGTGGCCGTCCCGGCCCGGATCCTGCGGGGAGGGGCGCTCGAGGGCATATGGGACGAGATCCGGTGGGAGGGAAAGCCCGGCGAACAGAGTGTCTGGGTGATCTCTCCCGGCACTCCGCGACACCAGGAGCTCTACCGGACCGCGCTCAAGGGCGTCGGTCCCCTCCGCCAGTTCCAGCCCTATGCGCTCCGCCCGAACGGCGTCCGACTCGCGGTGGCAAGCCTCCCACTGAACTTCCTCTGGTCCCTCGAGGGCTCGGAAACCCTCTGGGACAAGTACCTGTCCCAGTCGCTGGACCTCCAGGGCGGAATCGCGGCCGTAGTAGGTGCGAACCACAACCCGCTATTCGGGGATCAGGTATTCCTCGTCCTCCGTCAGGCGGAAGCCCCGACCACGTACAAGGCGGTGCTGGTCTGGCGTCGGCGGCCCGGGGTGGATCGCGGCAACCTCGAAGGGCCCGGGAATGACACCTTCCGTTAGGGGCCTCACAAGGTCGCTGGCCATTCTCCTGTTGCTCCTGGGGACCGCGGGGACCGCGGACAGCCAGCAGGCTCCGCACCCGTTCGGGCCGCTGGTGGACCAGATCCGTTCCATGTTCCCCAAGGTGGAAGGGGACGTGCTGGAGGCTCAGGGCCAGCGGCTTACCCTGAGCGTGGGTAGGCGGGACGGGCTTAAGCCCGGCGTCGAGCTCGAGGTATTCCGAGAGGGCCACGAGCTCCGCCATCCCCGGACCGGAGCGCTGCTGGGCCGGACCGAGCAGATTCTGGGACGGGCCGCGCTGACCGAGGTGCTCGAGGCGTATTCGGTCGCGCAGACCGCCGAGGGCATGGATGTCCGGCCCGGAGACCGGGCGAGGCTCTCGGCCGGAAGGATCAGGATCACCTTGCTCGCGCTGTCCAGCGGGGTGCGGGATGCTCAGGTGGAGGCGGCCGTCAGGGAGTTCTCAGACGAGCTGACGGCCAGCGGCCGTTTCCAGGTCATGGCGGGCGATGCCCTGCTCTCCCAGCTTGGCAAGACCAGGAGCGACCTCCCCGTCGAGGCGGTGCTGGAGGGGCGAGGGCTCGAGCAGGCAGCCGCCCATGCCGGCGTGGAGCAGCTGCTGGTCGTGCTCTTCAAGCGCGTGCAGAACAAGTCGTTCATGGAGGTTCGTTTCTTTCCGCGCGCCGGGGCGGCGCCGATGCTCTCCACGGCCCTCTTCGTCCCCTCCTCCGTCAAGCCGGCCCCGAAGGAACAGTTCTCGGCCGACCCGCGCGCGCGCCCGACGCCGCAGCCAAAGCAGCGATCGCTGTTGGCCCGGCTCCTCGGGGGCGACCTCGACGCCGGCACCTACTCGAGCGGCGAGGCCTCGATCCCGCTGCGGGAGGTGGGGCACCTGTCTTTCCCCGTGCTCGGGCTCGACGCGGCGGTGGCACCCAAGGACCGGGTCCCCCGGGTGGTGCTCACCGACGGCAGCTATGTCCACTTCTACCGACTGGTGGGCGAGAAGCTCGAGGTGGAGTGGACCTACTCGGCCTGGCAGACCGGGCGAGTGATCTCCGTGCAGCTCATGGATCTCGACGGGGATGGCGCGCTCGAGGTCGTGGTGAACCGCTACCATCCGCGGCAGGGCTTCGGGCTTACCTCCTTCGTCATCACCATGCGGGACGGCAAGCTCGTCCAGATGGGTGAGGCGACGAACGAGATCCTGCTCGCAGTGGACAGACGAGGAGCCGGAGTGAAGGACACCCTCTGGCTTCAGCGATTCACCCCGGACGGCTTCTTCACCGCGGGACACGCGGAGCGTCTGATCCTGAGGAACGACCGGCTCGTGACAGACGGACGTGTCCGCGTCCCGTGGGACTTCCGGGCGACCGGCACCGTCACGTCCAATATCGCGGGCAAGGATGGGCCGCGGGCCCTAGTCTATATCGACCCCTTCAGCCGCCTGCGCGTCGCCATCGACGGCGAGGAGCGTTGGCGGTCGGGCACGGCGGTCGGAGGCAGCCGGCACGTGAAGCTCGAGGTCATCAAGCAGATGGACCAGTCGGGCCGCAGCTTCTTCTATTACATGGAAGGGCCGCCCCTGTCGGTGGACCTGGACGGAGATGGGATCGAGGAGATCATCGCCCCGATCACCCAGGCGCCCGGGCAGCTGGCGGTGGTCTTCCGCGGCCCGGCTGGCTATCGCCTGCAGAGCGTCAACACCGGTTTCGAGGGGACGATCACGGGGCTGGGGGGGTTCAGGATGGAGGACCAGGGCACTCCGACGCTCGTCCTGGCGGTCGTCCGCTTCACCGGCCTCCTGGGAGTCTCGGGGGAGAGCCAAATCATCATGACCGCTCCCCAGGACTAGCCCTGAACCGAAAGACCTCGTGTGCCGCGCATCACAAATCCCCTCTCCGCCAGCGGGGGAGAGGGTAGGGTGAGGGGGCCGCTCGTACGCCCCTCCCTCACCCTTGCCCTTGCCATCACCCTCCCAGGGAGGGAGAGGGGATGGCCGGAGAGCTCTCTTCACTCGCGTGCAACACGCCCCGATTTTCCCTTAAAGGGCTAGCTTGCGCCAACCGCACGCGGGATTGGCCGGCAACCGCGACCCCGCCATCCTCCGAAGCAATCAGGCCTTCGCCCGTTCGGTGTACAGGCTGGCGCTCGTTGCGAGCCTGACCGCCTGCGCCATCGGCGGCCTCACGCCCGAGCAGGCGCGCGTCTACGACCAGTTCGCCGCCTGCCAGAGCGAGGGCCCCACCGTCCAGCTCGTGGACGTCCACGTAGACGGGCGGTTCACGCTGCGAGGCCGACACTCCCGTATCCAATTCGTGAGGCGCTGCCTGTCGGAGCGCTTCGGGTATGGCCGGTGGTCGGATCCGCGAATCTTGGAGGAGCCGGTCGAACCCGGCGGCGGCCTGTGAGGCCCGACCCGGATACCTCGTGTCATGAGAACTTCCGATTGCAGCTACGCCTTGACCTTGACACCCGCGGCGTTGCCCACCAGAATCTCTTCATGCCGCGTCGGACCCGGCATTATTGTTGATCGGCGTCTCCTTCCCAGCGCGCGGCCGTCCTTCGCAGACCGAATCGCTTCAAGGAGGCCATTGACATGGCGACTATGACGCCCGATCCGACCTTCTATACTTCCCCGCGCATGGCCGCACAGGCGCCGCCCGAGATGCACGCCTACGTGGCCGAGTTCGATCCAGAGCGCAGGCGACCGGACCGGCTGGCCGTGGTCGACCTCGACCCGCAGTCCTCGACCTATGCGCAGATCGTCGGCCGAGTGACGATGCCGGGCACGGGCGACGAGCTGCATCACTTCGGCTGGAATGCCTGCAGCTCATGCCTCTGCCCGAACGCCCCTCATCCGCACGTCGAGCGCCGCTACCTCGTCGCGCCGGGCCTGCGCTCGTCGAACATCCACATCCTCGATACGAAGCCCGATCCGCGGAACCCGGTGCTGGTCCGGACGATTGACGCCAAGGAAGTGGCGGCTCGCGCCGGCTACTCCCGCCCCCACACCGTGCACTGCGGGCCCGACGGCATCTACCTCACCGCCCTCGCCAACGCCGAGGGCCAGGAGCCCGGCGGCGTCTTCGTCATCGATCACGAGACATTCGATGTGCGCGGGCGTTGGGAGGTCGACCGGGGCTCGCAGCGGTTCGGGTACGACATGTGGTGGCATCTCGGCCACGATACCGCGGTGACCAGTGAGTGGGGTACGCCCGACATGTTCGAAAACGGGCTCGTCCCCGAGCTCTTGCTCGGCGCCAAGTACAGCCGCAAGCTGCACTTCTGGAACCTGTACCAGCGTAAACACGTGCAAGAAATCGACTTCGGCCCGGACTATCAGCTCGTCTTCGAGTTGCGCCCGGCCCACGATCCGACCAAAGCCTATGGCTTCGTCAACTGCGTGCTCGGTCTCAAGGATCTGTCGTCGTCGATCTGGGTCTGGCACCGCGACGGCGAGAAATGGGCGGTCACGAAGGTGATCGACATTCCGGCCGAGGCGGCCGACCCGGACCGGCTGCCCCCCATGCTCAAGGGCTTCAAGGCATGCCCTCCGCTGGTCACTGACATCGACCTGTCCGTCGACGACAAGTACCTCTACATCTCGTGCTGGGGCACAGGAGACCTCCTGCAGTACGACGTGTCAGATCCGTTCAAGCCGAAGCTCACCGGCACGCTTCGGATCGGCGGCATCGTTGCACGCGCCTCGCACCCCACGAGCCAGGCGCCGCTCAACGGGGGTCCGCAGATGGTCGAGGTCAGCCGCGACGGCAAGCGGGTCTACTTCACGAATTCGTTGTACGGGGTGATCGACGACCAGTTCTATCCGGACGGCGTCAAGGGGTGGATGGTCAAGGTCGACGCCAAGCCGGGCGGCGGCATCGAGCTCGACAAGCGATTCTTCCTCGAATGGTCGGATGGCTATCGGCCCCACCAGGTGCGCCTGCAGGGCGGAGACGCCTCATCGGACTCGTACTGTTATCCGTGAAGCCGTGACGCTGATCACGCGGTCTCTCCCGTCGTCGACCGACGGCCGGGCCGCCGCCCGATGAATGTCTGGTGGTGGCTGGGCCTGGCGGGGCTCGGGGCCTTTCACGGCGTCAACCCCGCCATGGGCTGGCTGTTCTCCGTCGCGCTCGGACTGCACCGGCGCAGCCGCGCGGTGGTCCTGGAATCGCTGATTCCGATCGCGCTCGGCCACGCCCTGGCGGTGGCCGCGGTCGCGGTCGCCGTGGCGGCCGCCGGCGCGGTGATCGATCCGCGGGCCATCCGCGTGGCAGCGGGTGTCGTGCTGATCGGCTGGGCGGTCTACCACAAGCTCTTTGGCTCGCGTCATCGCGCGCGGTTCGGCATGCGCGTGAGCATGGCGGGCCTCGCCCTGTGGTCGTTCCTGATGGCGACGGCGCACGGCGCCGGGCTCATGCTGGTGCCGTTTCTCTTGCCGCTCGCTCCGGGCAGCTCACCGCCCGGCCACATGGCCGGCCATCACACGATCGAGGGATCACTGCCAGTATCGTTGGCTGCGATCGGCGTTCACACCCTGGCCATGCTCGTCGTGACCGGCGCCATTGCCGTCGTGGTCTACGAGTGGGTCGGGCTCGCCTTCCTGCGCCGTGGATGGGTCAATCTCGATCCGCTCTGGACCGCCGCCCTGCTCGCGACAGGTCTCCTGCTCCTCGTCAGCGCCTAGGACTCAGAAGCCCGCTGAAAGGAATAGGCTGCATGAAGGACGCGCGCAGGTAGCCGCCCCACCCATTGCCCCCTCGGCCGTGTGGTTGGCACACTCGAACGGCGACCGCCAGGAGCCGCAGGCGGCCCCCACAAGACGAACCGCGCCGACAACCTCACGTCGGCCGAACGGGTGCAGGAGGTACGGCCGACGACCTGTTTATGGTCCGATCTGGAGCCAGACTTGGAACCACATGGCCCCAAAAGCCAAATCGGGCACCCCGGTGCTCCTGAAGTGCCCGATCTTGGTGGGCCGTCAAGGACTCGAACCTTGGACCCGCTGATTAAGAAGCCTGCTCAGCACGTCACGCAGGATCACACGGATTCACTAAGTCCGCGTCAACTCGAGCTCTGGCCCGAGGTCTAGTGCTGCCGAGTGCATCCGTTTTCGTCCCAGTTGGGCACCAATTGGGCACCGATCTTGGCTCAGACGCCACGTCACAGCCGCTGTCACGCACGGGACGCCCAGGAGCAGCAGCCCGGGGATTCTCACGGTCATCTGGCTTTCGGCTTCTTCTGGAGCGTAGGGACCCCATAGGTCCCTCTCGGCCGGGCGCCCGGCATTTCGCCTAAGATCGTCATGCGCGACGAACGATTTCCAGGAGGCGCGCGCGCCATCTTACAGCTTTCTCCATCGGCACGCTCCAGCGGACGACGGGATGTGAATGCTGCTTGTGGGCGCTTCGCAGCGACCGCCTGCGTGAGCCGCACTCACTCGCTGCGCCCAGCGTGTGGCCGCGCACGACACGGCTGATCTGGTCATCCAACCATTTCTCGGGCTGCCCATTGCTATCGCAGCGGGCAACTAGCCGCGGCTTCGCCAAGATGCACGTATAGTCTTCTTGCGGTGAAAACATGACGTAGTTCTCTGCGATAGAGATCGGGCGGCCCTGTATCTTGGCCCCCGCTGGCAAGAGGTCGCTGGCTTCCAGTTGCGCGAAGTGCTTCCGGCGAAATCCATGTTGGTTGGCAATGCGCCACAGCCAGTCTTTGTGCGGCCTCTCGCTTCCTGGCTCACGGTGGTCCCACGCACGCGGTCCGTGGGGGCGAATCAGTAGATTCAGATAACGCCCGAATCTCCTTCTAAGCTCGCCCTCGCGCCAGATATCGGACTGCCGCACCTTCCTTTCCACCGTGCCTACTGCGCACAAGCAGTATTCGAACGAATGTTGTTCGTTCCTCCGTCTCACTGAGAAGAACACCACGATGTCGCCTGGCTTGATTCTATTCCTCACCTGTTGACGGCAGATGCCCCAAGTCAGATTGAACCCAGATCGCTGCTGAGAGAAGAAGGCCGGGTGTACCGCACCCGGTTCTTTGGACAGTCGTGAACGCTCGCACAGACATCATTTCGGGGGATACCCAGATAGCGGCCTCCTCCTCAAGATCGATCCTAGCGCCTCTATGGCCCTCGGTCAGCAGGTGGCGTCGGGCCGCGCGGCTCATGCGGCCCTCCGGGCGGCCTCGGCCCTCTGTGCCAGGATGAGTGAGACAGTCCCTCCCCCCGAAATTACTGATGAGGGCGAGACGGGACGACGACCCCATGGACGCGCGAGGTGAGACGGCGGTGGCGATGACGGAGGACGTGCAGGTGGCGGCGAAGCCGCGGCGGCGGACGTACACGGCGGAGTACAAGCGGCGGATCCTCAAGGAGGCCGACGCGTGCACGGCGCCGGGGGCCATCGGGGCTCTGCTCCGGCGCGAGGGGCTGTACTCGTCGCTGCTGGTGGAATGGCGGCGGGCCCGGGGGCGCGGCGGGCAGCCCTGACCCCGAAGAAGCGCGGCCGCAAGCCGACGCCGGTGGATCCCCGCGATCGGAAGATCACGGAGCTCGAGCGGCAGCTGGCGCAGATGACCGGGCGGGCCGAGCGGGCGGAGGCCCTGGTCGAGGCCCAAAAAAACTTGGCGGCGCTGCTCGGCCGGCCGGGGGCGAGCGCGCAGTCATGATCGCCGTGGTCGAGGAGCGCC
>JBBDXN010000143.1:0-13327 GCA_040902305.1 Candidatus Rokuibacteriota bacterium
GGAGGACCCCGAGAAGGGGTCCTCCCCGACTAGTAGAGATGGCAGGACACCCGCCGGCCGTCGTGCTCGCGCAGCACGGGCTCCTCGCTCGAACAGCGGGGCATCACGTGGGGACAGCGCGGGTGGAACCGGCAGGCCGCGGGCGGATTGAGCGGGCTCGGCACCTCGCCCGCCAGCACCAGCTCGTCGCGCGGCTCGGAGGGATGCGAGGGCAGGGCCGCCGCGAAGAGCGCCTGGGTGTAGGGATGCCGCGGCCGGCTCGCGACGATCGCGGCCTCCCCGATCTCCACGATCTGGCCGAGATACATCACCGCGATGACGTGGCTCATGTGCGCCACCGCGGCCAGGTCGTGGGCGATGAAGAGATAGGAGAGGCCGAGCTGAGCCTGCAGGTCGCGGAGCAGGTTCAGGATCTGGGCGCGGATGGACACGTCGAGCGCGGAGACCGGCTCGTCGAGCACGATCAGCTTGGGGGAGAGCGCGAGGGACCGGGCGATGGCGATGCGCTGGCGCTGGCCACCCGAGAACTCGTGGGGGAACAGGCTGGCCGCGCGCTCCGGTAGCCCCACCAGGTCGAGCAGCCGGCCCACGCGCTTGGCCACCTCGACCGCCTCGAGGCGCTCGTGGGTGATCAGGGGCTCCGCGATGATGGCGTCCACCCGCATGCGCGGATTGAGCGACGCGAACGGGTCCTGGAACACGGCCTGCACCGAGCGCCGGTACTGCTTCACGGCGTCGCCGTGCAGTCCCGCGATGTCTCGTCCCTCGAAGCGCAGGCCGCCGCCGGTGGGATTCTCCAGCCGCAGCACCAGCTTCGCGGTGGTGGTCTTGCCGCAGCCCGACTCGCCGACCAGGCCCAGCGTCCGGCCCGGACTGATGGAGAAGTTCACCGCGTCGACCGCCCGCACCACCCCCAGCGTCTTGGCGAACACCCCGCGCTTCACCGGGAAATGCTTGGTGAGGTTGCGGGCCTCCAGGATCGGCGTCGTGGATTCGGCGCTCATCTCACCGGGGCCGGTTGGACGGGGTTCGGCACCGACAGCCAGCAGCGCACCGTGTGGCGCGGCGCCAGCGCGGTCTCGGGCGGCGCCTCTTCGTGGCAGTGCGCCATCGCCTGCGGGCAGCGGGGGTGGAAGGCGCAGCCGGACGGCGGCGCGGCCAGATCCGGGGGCTGGCCCTCGATGGCGGTCAGGCGCTCGCGGCCGTCGCCCATGCGCGGGATGGAGCCGAGCAGGGCCTGCGTGTACGGGTGGGCGGGCGCGTCGAAGATCCGGGTCACCGGCCCCCACTCCACCAGCCGCCCCGCGTACATCACCGCCACCTGGTCGCACATCTTGGCCACGATGCCGAGGTTGTGGGTGATGAAGATCAGGGCCAGCTCGTGCTGCCGCTGCAGGTCCCGCAGCAGATTCAGGTACTGGGCCTGGATCGTGAGGTCGAGGCTCGTGGTGGGCTCGTCGGCGATGAGCAGCCGCGGGGAGCAGGAGATGGCGATGGCCCCCACGATGCGCTGGCGCATGCCGCCCGACATCTGGTGCGGGTATTCGCCCACCCGCGACTCCGGCGCGGAGATGCGCACCGCCTTCAGCAGCTCCTTGGCCCGGCTCCAGGCCCCGGCGCGCCCGGTGCCCTCGTGCACGCGCACCGGCTCCGCCACCTGGTCGCCGATGGTGAAGAGCGGGTTGAGCGAGGCCATCGGATCCTGCAGGATCATCGCGATGCGCTTGCCGCGGATCCGCCGCATCTCCACGTCGGACTTCGCGCGCAGGTCCTCCCCGTCGAAGAGGATCTCCCCGCTCGTGATCCGGGCCGCGGGGGGCAGCAGGCGCAGGATGGTGAGCGCGAGCGTGCTCTTGCCGGAGCCGGACTCGCCCACGATGCCGAGCGTGCTGCCCGCCTCCAGGGTGAGCGAGACCTCGTCCACCGCGCGGACCACGCGGGTGCCCCGCGCGCTCACGTAGTGGGTCGAGAGGTTGCGCAGCTCGAGAAGGGGCGGAGCGCTCACAGCTGGCGGAGCTGGGGGTCGAGCTTCACGCGGAGCCAGTCACCCAGGAGGTTGGCGGAGAGGACCATGAGCATGATGCAGCAGCCGGGCAGCACCGTGAGCCACCAGTAGCCCGCCATCATGCCCTTCTTGCCGTCGGCGAGCATGAGGCCCCACGCCGGCTTGGGCGGAGGCACCCCGACCCCGAGGAAGGACAGGGCCGCTTCCGTCACCACCACCACGCCCAGCATCAGGGTGCCCAGCACGATGGCGGAGTTGAGCACGTTGGGCAGGATGTGCCGCTTCATGATGGTGCGCTTGGAGCAGCCCGCCACGATGGCGAGGCGGACGAAATCGCGCTCCTTCAGCGAGAGCACCTCGCCGCGGATGACCCGCGCGTAGCGCGTCCAGTAGACCGCGCCCAGGATGATCACGATGTTCATCTCGCTGGGCCCCACCACCGCGGCCAGGAAGATCGCGAAGGTCAGCGCGGGCAGGGCGAGCCAGGTGTCGGTGACCCGCATGATGACCTGATCCACCCAGCCGCCCAGGTAGCCGGACAGGATGCCGAGGACGGTGCCCAGGACGCCCGCCACCAGCACCGCGGTGAAGCCCACCACGATGGAGACGCGGGCCCCGAAGATCAGCCGCGAGAGCACGTCGCGCCCCAGATGGTCGCTGCCGAGCAGGAACTTCTCGCTCCCGCCCTGCTGCCAGACCGGGGGGCGGAACCGCTCGCCCAGGATGCCCACCTCCGGGTCGTGGGGCGCGACCACGTTGGCGAAGACGGCCAGGAAGAGCAGCGCCCCCAGGATGGACGTCGGGATCAGGGGGAAGCCGTCGGTCCGGAACGAGGTGAGGCGCCCGGCCACCGTGAGCGCGGCCGACCGGCTGCTCATCGGGCGAGCCGGATGCGCGGGTCGATCACCGCGTAGAGGATGTCGACGAGAAGGCTCACGATCACGACCATGCCCCCATTCAGGATGACGGTGGCCTGCACGACCGGGAAGTCGCGGAAGGCGATGCCCTCGTAGAGGAGCCGGCCGATGCCGGGCCACGCGAAGACCGTCTCCACCACCACCGCGACGTTGACCATGATCACCAGGTTGATCCCGGCCAGGGTCAGCACCGGGATGAGCGCGTTCTTGAAGGCGTGCTTGCCGATCACGAGCGCTTCCGGCAGCCCCTTGAGCCGGGCCAGCTTCACGTACTCGGAGCCCAGCACGTCCAGCATCGACGAGCGGGTGAGCCGCATGTGGGCCGCCGCGAAGTACCAGCCGAGCGCGAAGGCGGGCATCAGCAGATGGGCCGCGGTGCCGGAGCCGGAGGACGGGAGCCACCCGAGGTAGACCGAGAAGAAGAGGATCAGGAGGAGGCCCACCCAGAACGACGGCAGCGACAACCCGAGCAGAGCGAACACCTTGCCCGCGCTGTCCCACCAGCGGTTGACGCGCACCGCTGCGATGATCCCGGTCGGGATGCCGATCAGGAGGGAGAAGACCATGGCCGCGCTCGCGAGCAGCAGCGAGCTGGGCAGCCGGGAGAGGTACAGCTCGAGCACCGGGGTGCGGTAGTAGAAGGAGTGGCCGAGGTCGCCGCGCACCAGGCTCGACACGAAGTGGCCGTACTGCACCCAGATCGGGCGATCCAGGCCGAACTGGAGGCGGATGGCCTCGATGTCGGCCTGGCTCGCTCCCGGCTCGACCAGCAGCACGGTGGGATCGCCGCTCAGCCGCACGAGGAGGAAGATCGTGATGGACAGGAGCACGAGGGAGATCGCCGCGAAGCCGGCGCGCTTGGCGATGTACTGTTTCACGGCCGGGTCGAAGAGAGGCCGGCGAAGCCGGCCGGAAGCACTGGCAGGGCGAGAGCGGTCGAGCGGCCGGGTCTCATCGTCAGGATCTCCTGGAGGGGGTGGGGCCGGCGACACGAACGGACGGCGTCCCGGTGAGCGAGACGGCCGGGAAGGCCGCCGCGCCGGCCGTCAGACGGCTGCGCCGGAGTCCGATCATCACCGTCTCCTCCATGAGACGAAGGTCGGAGCGCTTGGGAGTTTTGGGTCTATGCCTGAATCCGGTCCGGAGGTGCCGTGATTATCGTCGAAACGATGCCCTTGTCAATGGGGCCGGCGCCGCCCGCCTCGGTGACCTCGCCGCGCTTCCAACGCGCTCGAGAGGAAGCTTTTACCGACCCGACCGGCCGGGCCGGTGCGGGCGCGCGGCCGCCTCTTGAAATGAGTGCGGGCGCCGCGTCTAATAGGTCCTTGTCGGCGGCATCGGCTCAGACTTCCATTCGACCGAGGAGTCCGACATGACGGACCAGCGGAGCAGGCTCGCCCCGATCCTGCGCGAGCACGAGCACCACATTCTCGCCGAATGGGTCGGCCTGCTCGCGAAGACCGGGCGCGCCGGCGCGGGCGACAAGACGCTGCTCGAGGAGCACGCGCGCACCTTCGCGCGCCTGTTCACCGAGGCGCTCCAGGTCGACGCGAGCGGGAGCATCGACTCATCCGCGTGGGGCAAGACGCGGGAGATGCTGGCGAGCCTGTCCGCGGCGCGCGCGCGGCAGGGCTTCTCGCCGTCGGAGACCGCCGCCTTCATCTTCTCGCTCAAGGAGCCGCTCTTCGGGCGCCTCCGCGGGGAGTACCGCGCCGACCCGGAGGGGCTCGCCCGCGAGCTGTGGACCGCGACGCTCCTGCTCGACCGGCTCGGGCTCTGGACCATCGAGGTCTTCCTGAAGAGCCGCGAGGAGATCATCCTCCGCCAGCAGCGGGAGATGCTCGATCTGTCCACCCCGGTGGTGGCGCTGTGGGAGGGCATCCTGGCGGTGCCGCTGATCGGCACGCTCGACAGCGAGCGCACCCAGGTGGTGATGGAGAGCCTGCTCCAGCGCATCGTGGACACCGGCGCCTCGATCGCCATCATCGACATCACCGGCGTGCCCACCGTGGATACCCTCGTGGCCCAGCACCTGCTGAAGACGGTGGCGGCGGCGCGCCTGATGGGCGCCGAGTGCATCATCAGCGGAATCCGCCCCCAGATCGCCCAGACCATCGTGCACCTGGGGGTGAATCTCGGCAACGTGGCCACCAAGGCGAGCCTCGCCGACGCGCTCCTGCTCGCCCTGGCGCGAGTCGGGGCCAGCGTGACCCGGGCCACGCCGCGTGCTTGACGGCAAGCCCCCCGCCGAGCGCATCGCCATCCTCAAGCTGGGCGAGTTCCTGCTCGTCACCATCCAGGTGGAGATGCACGACCAGCTGGTCATGGCCCTGCAGGACGAGCTGACCCAGCAGATCGTCCGCCACCGCGCGCGCGGCGTGCTCATCGACATCTCGGCGCTGGAGATCGTGGACTCCTTCATCGGCCGCGCGCTCGGCAACATCGCCAGCATGGCCCGGGTGCTCGACGCGGAGACGGTGGTGGTGGGGATGCAGCCCGCGGTCGCGATCACGCTCGTGGAGCTGGGGCTCGACCTGGCGGGCGTGCGCACCGCGCTGAACGCGGAGAAGGGGATGGCGCTCATCCGCCGGCGCCTCGATGGCTCCGGAGGGCTCGATGCCCGTGGTTCGTGACGAGACCCTGGACATTCACTCGAGCGAGGACGTGGTTCGCATCCGGCAGGCGACGCGGCGATGGGCGGTCGACCTCGGGTTCACCCTGATCGATCAGACCAAGATCGTGACCGCGGCCAGCGAGCTGGCCCGCAACGCGCTCGTCCACGGCGGCGGGGGTACCACCCGGCTCGAGGAGCTGCACGACGGAGCTCGCCGGGGGCTGCGGCTCACCTTCGAGGACAAGGGCCCGGGCATCGCCGACGTGCCGTGGGCGCTGCGCGACGGCTTCACCACCGGCGGGGGCCTCGGCCTGGGGCTCGGCGGAGCGCGCCGGCTCTCGAGCGAGTTCGACATCGCCTCCGCGCCCGGACAGGGCACGCGGGTGCGCATCACGCGATGGAAGTGATCGTGGGGCGCCCCCCGCTCGCGTTCCCGATCGCCGAAGCGAGCCAGGTCGGCGAGGCCCGCCGGCAGACGCTGGCCCTGGCGGAGGCGGTCGGGCTCGACGAAGGGCTCAGCGGGAAGCTGGCGCTCGTGATCACCGAGCTGGGCACCAATCTGGTGAAGCACGCGGCGGGCGGAGAGCTGCTCGTCCGGGCGCTCCCGGCGCCGGGCGTCGAGGTCGTCGCGGTGGACCGGGGCGCGGGCATGGCCGACGTCGGCGACTGCTTCCGGGACGGTTACTCCACCGCGGGCAGTTTGGGCACGGGGCTGGGCGCGGTTCGGCGGCTCAGCTCGTACGTGGACTGCTACTCGACCCGGCCCGGCGGGCCCGCCCCCGGGGGGACGGTCATCGTCGCGCGCGTCTGCGCGGGCGGTCCGCGCGGCGCGCGCGAGCTGTCCCTGGGAATCGGCGTGGTGAGCGTGCCCATGAGGGGCGAGGAGGTATGCGGCGACGGCTGGGCCGCCGCCCGGGAGGGGGACGCGCCCGCGCTGATGATGGTGGATGGGCTGGGCCACGGGGTCCTGGCCCGGGATGCGGCCCTGGCGGCCGAGCGCGCGTTCGAGGCGACCCCTTCGCTCTCGCCCGCGGCTCAGGTCGAGGCGATCCACGACGCGCTCCGCGGCACCCGCGGCGCCGCGGTGGCGGTGGCGCGGATCGATCGCGCCCAAGGTGTGGTGGCCTACGCGGGGCTCGGAAACATCGCGGGCGTCCTCGTCGCGGCCGGCGCGAGCCGGCATCTCGTCTCCGGCAACGGTACCGCCGGCCACGACGCGGCGCGGATCCACGAGTTCACCTATCCGTGGTCGGACGATGCGCTGCTCGTGATGTCGTCGGACGGGCTCGGGACTCGCTGGCAGCTCGAGCGCTATCCGGGCCTCGAGATGCGCGACCCGTCCCTGGTGGCCGGCGTCCTCTACCGGGACTGGAGCCGGGGCCGTGACGACGTGACGGTGCTGGCCGCCCGGATGCGCCGGTCATGAGCCTGCCCCTCCTCTCGCTGTTCATTCGCCAGGAGCAGGACGTGGTCGTGGTCCGCCAGCGGGCGCGGCAGGTCGCGGCCCGTCTCGCGTTCGACGGGCAGGATCAGACCCGTATCGCCACCGCGGTGTCGGAGATCGCCCGCAACGCCTTCACGTACGCGGGGGGCGGGAAGGTGGAGATCCTGGTCGAGGGCCGGCACGCGCCCCAGCTTCTGGTGGTACGGGTGAGCGATCAGGGACCCGGCGTCCGGGACCTGGATGCGGTGCTCTCCGGCCGGTACCGGTCCTCGACCGGGATGGGGCTCGGCATGCTCGGGGCGCGGCGGCTCGTCGACCACTTCGACGTGGTGTCCACGCCCGGAGCCGGAACCACCGTCACGCTCGGCAAGCTCTTCTCCCGGCGGGCCCCGGCGGTGACCACGGCCGCGCTCGCCGCGCTCGCCGACGCCCTCACGCGCGACCTGCCCCGGGGGGCGCTCGAGGAGGTCAAACAGCAGAACCAGGAGCTGCTCCGCACCCTCGAGGAGCTGGGCCGTCGCCAGGAGGACCTTTCCCGGCTCAACGCGGAGCTGCAGGACACCAACCGGGGCGTCCTCGCGCTGTACGCCGAGCTGGACGAGAAGGCGGACATCCTGCGGCGCGCCGACGAGATGAAGTCGCGCTTCCTCTCCAACATGAGCCACGAGTTCCGCACGCCGCTGAACTCGATGCTCGCCCTCTCGCGCCTCCTCCTGGAAGATCCCGAGCGCCCGCTCTCCGCCGAGCAGCGGCGCCAGGTGGGCTACATCCGCCAGGCGGCCGAGGAGCTGTTCGAGCTGGTGAACGATCTGCTCGACCTGGCGAAGGTGGAGGCGGGGAAGGTGGTGGTGCGCCCGGCGGACTTCGACGTCCGTGATCTCTTCGGGGCTCTCCGCGGCATGCTGCGCCCGCTGCTGGTCGGCGATGCGGTCAGCCTCGTCGTGGAGGAGCCGGAGGGGCTGCCCTCCATGCGCACCGACGAGCGCAAGGTGTCGCAGATCTTGCGCAACCTGCTGTCCAACGCGCTCAAGTTCACCGAGCGCGGCGAGATCCGGGTGACCGCGCGGCCGGCGGGCGACGGCACGATCGCCTTCTCGGTGGCCGACACCGGTATCGGGATCGCGCCCGAGGATCAGCAGCGCATCTTCGAGGAGTTCGGCCAGGTCGAGAACCCGGTCCAGCGCCGCGTGCACGGCACCGGGCTGGGCCTGCCGCTGGTGCGCAAGCTGGCCACCCTGCTCGGCGGCAGCATCTCGGTCGAGAGCACGCCCGGGGTGGGCTCGACCTTCACGACCCTGATCCCGGTGCGGTACGCGAGCGAGCCCACCCCGGCGGAGGCGGCGTCCAGCGAGGCGGTCGACCGGCTCGAGCCCGGCCGGCGGCCGGTGCTGATCGTGGAGGACAGCGCGCAGGACCTGCTGCTCTACGAGCACTACTTCCGGGGCTCTCGCTTCCAGCCGACCGCGGTCCGCACGCTCATGGACGCCCGGGGGATGCTCGAGCATCTGAGCCCGGCCGCGATGATCCTGGACATCCGGTTGGCCGGGGACGATGCCTGGGCCTTCATCGGTGAGATGCGGCGGACCGAGAAGACCCGCGCCTTGCCGATCGTGGTGGTCACCAGCATCGACGATCAGGCCAAGGGGCTGGCCCTGGGGGCCGACGCCTACGCTCTCAAGCCCGTGCATCGCGGCTGGCTGCTCGGCACCCTGAGCCGCCTGGTGGACCGCGGCCCGGGCCGGCGTGTCCTCCTCATCGACGACGACGAGATCTCCCGCTATCTCGTGCGCAGTCACCTGTCGGGCTCGCCCTTCGTCCTCCGGGAGGCCGCCGGCCCCGTGGAGGGGTTGCGAGAGGCCCGCGCGGACCGGCCCGACGCCATCGTGCTCGATCTGGTGATGCCGGAGATGTCCGGGTTCGAGGTGCTGGCGCACCTGAAGGAGGATCCGGCGACGATGGACATCCCGGTGGTGGTCCTCACGTCGAAGGCGCTCACCGACGAGGAGCGCGGTCGTCTGGCGCCCCACGCGCTCCGTATCCTCTCCAAGCAGGCGCTGGCCCAGGACGACGCGGTGGACCACCTGCTCGCCGCCCTCGCCGCCGCCCCCTCGGGAGGGACCGCGCGGTGAGCGAGAGCCGCGGCCTCATTCTCAACGTGGACGACTACGAGGGAGGGCGTTACGCGCGCACCCAGATGCTCCAGCGGGCCGGCTTCCAGGTCCTCGAGGCGGGAACGGGCGCCGGCGCCCTGCGGGCCGCGATGGAGCATCGGCCCGACCTCGTGCTGCTCGACGTCAACCTGCCGGACATGGACGGCTTCGAGGTGTGCCGGCGGCTCCGGGCCCAGCCCACGACGCTCACGCTGCCGATCGTGCACATCTCCGCGACCTTCCTGGGCGACAAGGCGCGGGACCTCGCCTACGAGGGAGGGGCGGATGGCTACCTCACCGAGCCGGTCGAGCCCGCCGCGCTCCTCGCCACCATCCACTCGCTCCTGCGGCTGCGGCGGGCCGAGGAGGGGCTCCGCGCGGCGAGCCGCGGCTGGCAGGCCACCTTCGACGCGATCGGTGACGGCATCTGCCTGCTCACCGCGGACGGCGTGGTGTCCCGCTGCAACGGGGCGTTCGGCGACCTGCTCGGCCGGTCCGCGACGGAGGCCGTCGGCACCGCGTGGGCGGACGTCTGGCAGCGGGTCGGCAACGCGGAGGCGACGTCCCCGCTCGCACGCGTGCACGAGAGCCGTCGCCGGGAGACGGTGGACTTCGCCCGCGGGCCCGACTGGTTCCGTCTGCTCGTGGATCCGGTGCTCGACGGCGACGCGGTGACCGGCATGGTGTGCATCGTGAGCGACATCACGATCGAGCGCCAGGCGACCGAGGTGCGCGCCGCCCTCTTCGCGCGGGAGCAGGAGGCGCGCGAGGACGCGGAGGCCAGCAACCGATCCAAGGACGAGTTCCTCGCCATGCTCGGGCACGAGCTGCGCAATCCGCTCGACGTCATCGGCAGCGCGGTGCGGGTGCTGGACTCGCGGCCGGAGGAGGACCCGGCCGCGCTCCAGGCCCGCGCGGTCCTCGGGCGGCAGGTGAGCCAGCTCGGTCGCCTCGTCGGCGATCTCCTCGACGTGGGCCGCGTCACCACCGGCAAGATCACCCTCGTGCGCGTGCCGGTGGATCTGGCCGAGACGGTACGGCGCTGCGTGACCGGCGTGATCGCGTCCGGCCGGCCCCCCCAGCACCGGATCAGCCTGCGGGCCGAGCCTTCGTGGGTCGATGCGGATCAGGCTCGCCTCGAGCAGATCGCCATGAACCTCCTGTCGAACGCGGTGAAGTACACGCCGGCGGGCGGCGAGATCACGGTCACGGTGGGCGGCGATGGGCAGACCGCGCGGCTCTCGGTGACGGATACCGGCGAGGGCCTGGCGCCCCAGATGATCGAGCGGGTCTTCGATCTGTTCTACCAGGGCGAGCGGACGCTCGATCGCGCCGAAGGTGGGCTCGGCATCGGCCTGACCCTGGTGCGGCGGCTCACCGAGCTGCACGGGGGGCGGGTGGCGGCGGCCAGCGAGGGCCCCGGACGGGGCAGCACCTTCTCGCTGGAGATTCCCCAGATCGCAGGGCCGGGACCGGCGTCGCACGCCGCCGAGGCCGCACCCGCGTCGCGCCCGCGCCGCATCCTCATCATCGAGGACAGCCAGGACAGCCGCGACATGCTCCGGTACCTGCTCGAGCACGCCGGGCACGAGGTGCACGAGGCCTCCGACGGCCCGTCCGGCGTGGCGGCCGCGCTGTCCGTGCGCCCGGATGTCGCGCTCGTGGACGTGGGCCTGCCCGGCCTCGACGGTTACGAGGTCGCGCGGCGGGTGCGGGCGGCGGTCGAGGGGCGGGGGGTGCGGCTGGTCGCCCTCACCGGTTACGGCCTCCCGGACGACCACCGACGGTCGCAGGAGGCGGGCTTCGACGCGCACCTCGTGAAGCCGGTGGATCCCGCGCGGCTCGCCGCGGTCATCGGCGCCGCCGGCCCCCGCTGAGCGCCGCTCAGCGTTCTCCGGCCGCGGTGTAGACCTCGATCAGCCTGGTCAAGGCTCGCACGTTCCGGTCGAGCACGTCGGCGGCGCGGGCCACGGTGGCCTCGGTCGCGGCGTCGAGGCGCAGGATGTGAGTCCAGCCCGCGATCGCGTTGAGGGGAACGCGCAAGTCGTGGCTCAGGCGGTGCCGCTCCTCGCGGTCCGCCTCCCGCTCCTCCTCGAGCGACGCCCGCAGGGCGGTGAGGCTCGCGGCCAGGTCCGCGCGGGCCTCCGCGGAGAGGCCGCCCAGCCGTCCGCTCGTCGCTTCGAGGTCCGCGAGCCGCTCGAAGATCGCCTCGCGCCGTCCCACCTCGATCACGATCCACTCCGGGGCGCGGTCTTCCGCCCCAGCAGGCCCCAGCGCTGCAGCATGTTGTGCAGCGTCTTGGTGCTGATGGCGAGCCGATCGGCCGCGCGGGTCTTGTTGTTGCTCTCGGCCGCGAGGGTCCTCAGCACGAACTGCTTCTCGACCTCGCGCAGGGGCAGCCCGATGGGGACGGTGAGGGCGTCGGGATCGCCGCTCCAGGCCGTCGACGCCGCCACCGGCGAGGTGTTCGGCAGGTACCGGGTGGTGAGCACGTCACCCTCGCAGGCGATGAAGGCCCGCTCGATCACGTTGCGCAGCTCGCGGACGTTGCCCGGCCAGGCGTTCGCCATCAGGATCTTGAGCGTCGCGTCGTCCGCGCCGGTGACGCGCTTGTCGTACTTGCCGTTGAACTCCTCGATGAAGCCGGTGACGATCAGCGGGATGTCCTCGACGCGCTGCCGCAGCGGCGGCACCGCCAGGGTGAAGACGTTCAGCCGGTAGTAGAGATCCTCCCGGAACGCGCCGTCCCTCAGGGCCGCGATCGGGTCCTTGTTGGTGGCGGCCACCACCCGCACGTCCACCTTGAGCTCGGTCTTGCCGCCGAGGCGGCGGAACGAGCCTTCCTCGAGCACGCGCAGGAACTTGGCCTGGGTCCCGGGCTGCATCTCGGCCACCTCGTCGAGCAGGAGCGTGCCGCCGTGGGACAGCTCGAAGCAGCCCTCGCGCCGGTCGCGCGCGTCCGTGAACGCCCCGCGCTCGTGGCCGAAGATCTCGCTCTCCAGCAGGGTCTCCGGCATCGCCGCGCAGTTGACCGCGACGAAGGGTCCGCCCGCCCGGGCCGAGAGCTCGTGGAGGGTGCGGGCCACCAGCTCCTTGCCGGTTCCGGTCTCCCCGTGGATCAGCACGGGGGCCGACGTGGCCGCGGCCTGCTCGATGAGCCGGTGGACCGCCTGCATGGGGGCGCTGCGCCCGATCAGGCGGCCCATGCCCCAGACGTCCTTCACGCGCCGCCGCAGGATCGTGATCTCGTCGAGCGTCCGCGCCCGGTCCAGGGCCTTCTCGACCAGCAGCCGGAGCCGATCGAGGTCGACCGGCTTGGTGAGGTAGTCGTAGGCGCCCTGGCGCATCGCGGCCACCGCGGTGTCCACGGTGGCCCGGCCGGTCAGGATGATGACGGGCACGCGCGGCATCTCCTGCTGGAGCGCGTTCAGCAGGCTCAGGCCGTCCATGTCCGGCATCATCAGGTCGGTGATGACGAGCGACGGGCGGAGGACGGGCGCCTTCTCCAGCGCCTCCCGGCCCTGAGACGCGACGTCCGTCGCGTAGCCCCACGTGCCGAGCAGCGTTTCGAGCGCGGCCCGCGAGTCTTCCTCGTCGTCCACGATGAGAATTTGGGGTTTCACCGCCATGGCCACCATATCGAGCAATCGCCGTGCCGGAGCCCGGGCGCGGGCAATGTGCCCGAAAGAAGAGCGTTCTCCAGATGACGCGCGAGCCGGCCTCGCGGATGACGGCAGAGTGGCACGGTAACAACGACTTGACTACTGGCCGGGCTCGCCCGTCGTCGGAACTTCCTACCCGGTAAGGGTTGGCCACTGCGCGGTGCCCAGGCGCGGCGAGCCGGACAAAACCGTCTCACGATCGGCATTCCGCTTGTGGCAGCCCGCTTGCTTTCAAGGTGCGTTTGCATTTCGCGAGAGGAGACTAAAAACAATGACGGATCGGCGAGAACTCGAGCAGTCCCTCTTGACCGAGGTCACCCGGCGTATCGCCGAGATCTCGGAGACGCAGCACGAGCTGGCGCGGCGGCAGCGGGTGCTGTCCCGCGCCGCGACGCAGCTCCGCACGGGCAAGGGAGCCGAGGCGGTACTGGCCGAGATGCGGGAGCAGAGCCCCGGTCTGCTCCAGGACTACTGCGATCTGCAGATCACGCTGACGCCGCACGCCCTTCGTCCAGTGCCCCGCGTGGCCGCCGCC
>JBBDXN010000143.1:13337-14247 GCA_040902305.1 Candidatus Rokuibacteriota bacterium
CCGATTCGCGGTCAGGCCGACGCGAGCGTGCGGGCCCAATCCGGCCGGACCCGCATGCGCGTGAGGGCCTCCATCACCCGGTGGGGGCTGCCCAGATCGGACCAGACGATGCGCGGTAGTCGAGAGACCGCGAGCGCGTCCGGACAGGCCTCGAGCACATCCCTGGAGAAGTTCGCCTTCGGCATCAGTTCGTAGGCCTGCCGGACCGCGTCGCTCTCCTCGGGCGTCCCCACGAACGGCTCGATGCGAGCCAGGCGATCGCTCAGCTCGGGTAGCGCCTGCCAGCCCGTCTGCGCCAGCGTCGCGACCTTGCCGACCAGCACCGAGGTATTCCAGAGGTGCCCGGCTCCGAGGCAGGTGCGGGCCCGCGCGACCGACGGCTTTTCCCAGAACTGCCGGACCGCGCGGACCGCCCCGGTGGACAGCTCGTCGCCGAGCTGCTCGTCGGGCTCGATCCACCCATACTCCACTTCCGGGGACGTCGGCTGCGCCCCCAGCAGCACCAGCCGCTCGGGGTGCTTGTCGACCCAGGCGCTCACTTCCGCGACGTGGGCCATGAAGGTCGTCTCCCCCAGCAGGAAGTGGTCGGACGGGAAGACGGCGACCGTCGCCTCCGGGTTGCGCCAGGCGATCCAGTGCACCGGGTAGAGGATGCCGGCGGCGGTGCCCCGATCGAGCGGCTGGGCCAGGATCCGGGGATGCGCGGCGCCCGCGAACTCCTCGGCGATGTAGCCGGCGTGCTGGCGCACGGTACTGACGAGGGTGCGCTCGCCCGGGATCGCCAGCGCGACTCGGTCGAGGGTCTGGCGCAACAGGGTGCGCGGCCCCAGGAGGCGCACGTACTGCTTCGGACGGTCGGCTCCGAGGACCTGGCGGACCAGCGTGCGCAGGCGCATGCCCTCGCCCCCGG
>JBBDXN010000144.1:0-3520 GCA_040902305.1 Candidatus Rokuibacteriota bacterium
AGAACTTGTAGCCGCGGCGGTACTCGAACTTGTCGACCGCCTTCATGAGGCCGATATTGCCTTCCTGGATCAGGTCGAGGAACTGCAGCCCCCGGTTGGTGTACTTCTTGGCGATCGAGATGACGAGCCGGAGGTTGGCCTCGACCATCTCCTTCTTGGCCCGGGCCGCCTTGGCCTCGCCCTGCTTGATGATCTTGACGATGTTCTTCAGCTCCTCGGCCCGGGCGTCGGCCAGCTCCTCGGCCCGCTTGATCTTCTGCTGGGCCACCCACACCAGCCGCTCCTTGATCGAGGGATGCCGGGCCGCCGCCTTCTGGTAGAGGTCGCGGTCGCCGTCGTCGCGGTCGTCGTCGGCCAGCGAGGACAGGAACGCGTCCACCGCGGTGGGGGCGGGGCGCTTGCCGTCCGACCAGAGCGCGATCTCGCGCTCCGCCCGGTGGATCTTCTCGACGAGCTTCTTGAGGTCGTTGCCCCACAGATCGAGGAGGGACTGCTGGAGGTTGAGGCCGCGGAGGATCGAGAGGACCTTGCCCTTCTTGGCTTCGGCCTGCCCTTCGATGCGCTTCCACGCCGGCTCGGTCTTGCCTCGCTTGCGCCCGGCCTTGGCCTTGAGGCGTCGCCACTGATGCGTGAGCCGCTCGCGCTCGCGCAGGAGCCGGTCCACGTTGCCCAGCTCGCGGATCACCGAGCGGCGGAGCGCCGCCTCCTTCTCCTCGGTGGACTCCTCTTCCGGGAAGTCCACCACGTCCTTGATCGGGATGGTGTCCTCCCGCAGCTCGTCGCGGAGGGTCCGGATCTTCTCGACCGCCAGGCTGGTGGAGAGGATCGCGGCGGTCGCCTCGTCCTTGCCTTCCTCGATGCGCTTGGCGAGCGTGATCTCGCCCTCGCGGGTGAGCAGCGCCACCTTGCCCATCTCGCGCAGGTACAAACGGACGGGATCCTCGGTACGGCCGACCGGGCCCGGCGTCAGATCGATGCGCCGCGGCTCCGGCTCCTCGTCGTCGGGCTCGGGATCCGCGGCCTGGGCCGCCATCTCGGACGGCAGGCGCACCGTCTTGGTCGAGTCCACCAGCTCGATGTCCATCGAGCCGAACAGCAGCATGATGTCGTCCAGCTGATCCAGGGTGACGAGATCGGAGGGGAGGGCGTCGTTCACTTCGTCGTAGGTGAGAAAGCCCTTCTGCTTGCCCTTGGCGATGAGCTTGTCCAGCTCCTCGATCTTCGGCTCTTCCGCGATCCTGGTTTCGTCCGCCATGCCTCGCCGTTCTCCTGGTGGGGGTTAGGGTGCTTCTGCCTGGCGCTGGGGGTCCGACGGACGCTGGCTCGGCAGCCCCGGGCGCGCCAGGGCCAACTCCCTGACGGCCTCCGCCTCCCGTTGCAGGTCTCGCTGCAGGCCCCGAAGCTCACCTTCGAGCGCGGGCAGCGCCGGGTCGCCGGTGGCCTGGGCGTCGATGATGGCCCGCGTCACCAAGTGCACCCGATGTTTACGATGCCGGATATGGTACCGCCTCTTTAGCTCCGCCACGTGACTATGTGTATCGCCCCACGCGCGCTCCTCGACCAGCAGGGCGGCCAGCAGCCCCCGCTCGCGATCGCCCGCCAGCTCGGCCATCAGCGCCTCCGGCGCCGCGCCGGGAGTCCGCCGCAGGGCGGTCAGCACCAGGCGCAGTCCCTGATGGACCAGGTCCTCGTCCGCGAGGATCGGGAGAAGCTCGGCCCTGGCCTCGTCGACTTGCAAGAGGAGGGCCACGAGATCCCGCTCGAACGGCGTGGGCGGCGGCCAGGCGTCCGATTCCCCGGTTCCGCTCCCGGATTCGATGAGCCGCTCGGGCCGCCGGCCCCGGGCCCGGGCGCCCTGGAGCTGCTGCGCCTCGATCCAGAGCTGGGTAGAGTCGACGCCGAGCCGGCGGGCGGCCTCCCTCGCCAGCGTGGTCGCCTCCTCGGCATTGGCCACCTTGGAGAGGACCAGGGACACGCGGGCATGGGCATTGGCGCGGCCCCGCGCGGTGGTCAGGTCCTCCTCGGCGAGCGCCTTCTCGAGCACGAACGAGAGCAGGGGGCGCGCCGCGTCGAGCCGCGCGTTGAGCGCGGCGGCGCCCTCGGCGCGGAGCAGGCTGTCGGGGTCGTGGCCCGGCGGCAGGAGCGCCACCCGGATCGGCAGGTGGCCCGCCTTCTCGAAGCCGCCGGTGCGCGCGACGGACCAGCCCAGGTTCTGGAGGTCCATCACGTCGTTCATCATCTCCTCGAGTCGGGTCGAGGCCTTCTGCCCTGCCGCGTCGGCGTCGAAGAGGGCCAACACCTCGTCGGCGTAGCGGCGCAGCAGGCCGAGCTGGGCGGGCGTGAACGCGGTGCCGAGCGCGGCGACCGTCTCGGCGAAGCCGTGCTGGTGCGCCATCAGGCAGTCGAGATAGCCCTCGACGATGATGACGCGGCTGCGCTCCCGGATCGCCGACTTGGCCAGGTCGAGGGCATAGAGCATCTGGCCCTTGACGTAGAGCGGGGTCTCCGGCGAGTTGAGGTACTTCGGCTCCTCGCCCGAGAGCGCCCGGCCGCCGAAGGCGACCACGCGGCCCTGCACGTCGCGGATCGGGAACAGGAGCCGGCCGCGGAAGCGGTCGTAGAATCCGGGTCCGTTCTGCCGCGCGATCGCGAGCCCCGCCTGGACCAGCGCGTCTTCGCCGACGCCCTGCCGGGCCATGACGCCCAGGAGCGTGTTCCAGCCCTCGGGCGCGTAGCCGAGCCCGAAGCGCCGGGCGACCTCGGTATCCACGCCGCGCTGCTCGAGATATGCGGTGGCCTTCTCGCCGCCGGGCTCCCAGAGCGACCGGGTGTAGAACTCGGCGGCCAGCGCCATCACGCGCCGCAGCGCCTCGAGCTTGCCGTCCACATCGGGGGCCCGCGCGCCGGGGTCGGGGAGGGCCACGCCCGCGCGATCGGCGAGGGCGCGCACCGCCTCCGGGAAGGCGACGCGGTCCTGGCGCATCAGGAAGCTGAAGGCGTCGCCGCCCGCCCCGCAGCCGAAGCAGTGATAGATGTTCCGCTTCGGGTTCACGGTGAAGGAGGGGGTCTTCTCGGTGTGGAAGGGGCAGAGGCCCTTCCAGTTCACGCCGGTCCGCTTGAGCTTCACGAACTGGCCGACGATCTCGACGATGTCCGCGCGCGAGCGGATCTCGTCGAGGAGCTGCTGGGAGAAGCCGCCCCGAGGGTCCGTCATCCTTGCGACAGGGTCGCGACGGTGGCGCCGCCGCCGCCCTCGGAGGCCGCGCCCGGACGATGCTCGGCCACGAGGGGATGGGCGCTCAGCAATTCCTCGACCGCGCGGCGGAGGGCACCCGTGCCCTTGCCATGGATGATACGGACCGAAGTGAGCCCGGCCAGGAACGCATCGTCGAGGTACTTTTCTAGCAGATCGCGGGCCTCATCGGTAGTCCGTCCTATGATATTTATCTCCACCGCCACCGCGCTCTTGCCGGGCGTGCTGATTCCGCCTCCGCGCCCCCCCCTCAAACCACCCCCCCCC
>JBBDXN010000144.1:3530-68276 GCA_040902305.1 Candidatus Rokuibacteriota bacterium
GGGGGGGGGGGGCTATCGTAACCCCCCGTCTCCCCCGTGGGGGTTTGGGCCGGGTGAGGGGGGCCTTGCGGTGAGGGGCGCTGGACGACGCGCAGCGCCTGCAGCGGCACCTTGACCGTCACCGCGCCCGCCCGCACGGAGGCGGTCGCGTCGTCGATCTGCAGCACGTCCCCTTTGAGCCCGAGATGCGCGATCTCGACGCGATCCCCCGCCGCGACCGGGCCGGAGGCGGCCACCTCGGGCGCGGCCGCGCCCGCAGTCTGCTCCACCTTCTGCGCGGTTTCCACCAGACGCTTGCGCGCGCGCTCCAGCTCCGGCCGGCTCTTCTCCGCGCGATTGAGCCGGTCCCACTCCTCGTTGACGTGCCGCCGCACCTCGGAGACGAGGCGCTGCGCCTCGGCCCGGGCCCGGGCGACGGTCTCGCGCGCGCTGGCCCGGGCCGCCTGGAGCTCTTCCTGGGCCCGGGCCAGCAGCCCCGCGCTCTCCGCCTCGCGTCGCGCGAGCTGCGCGGAGCGCTCCGCGTCCCGGCGATCGCGGTCGTCGAGGCGGGCCAGCAGCTCCTGGAGCTGCCGCTGCTGGGTGGAGCGGTGCGCGTGTGCCCGCTCGATCAGCGGGGCGGGCAGCCCCAGGCGGGCGCCGATCGACAGGGCGTAGCTCTGGCCGGGTCGGTCGTAGATCAACCGGAAGGTCGGCGCGAGGCGCTCGGGATCGAACTCGACGGAGGCGTTGCGCGCCCTCGGATGCGTGGACGCGAAGCCCTTGAGGGGCTCGAGGTGCGTGGACGCGGCGACCACCGCGCCGCGCTCGGCCAGCGTCTCGAGCACGGCCTGGGCCAGCGCGGCGCCGTCGTCGGGATCGGTGCCCGCGCCCAGCTCGTCGAGGAGCACGAGCGACCGGGCGTCCACCCGCTCGAGCACGTCCCGGAGCTGCTTGACGAAGGCGGAGAACGTGGAGAGGTTCTCGGCCACGCTCTGCTCGTCGCCCACGATCGCGAAGCACTGGGAGAACACGGGAAGCCGGGCCCCATCGCGCGCGGGCACGTGGCAGCCCGACTGCGCCATCAGCGCGAGCAGGCCGAGGGTCTTGAGCGCCACCGTCTTGCCGCCCGCGTTGGGGCCGGTGATGACCAGCAGCGGCCGCTCGGCGTGAATCTCGATGTCCATCGCGATGACCGGGCTCGCGTCGGGATTGTTCCATCTCTGGGCGAGGAGGAGGGGGTTGAGGGCGCCGGGCAGCACCACGTCGCGCTCTTCCGTGATCGCGGGCTCGACGGCCTCCATGCGCTCGGCGAGGGCGCCGCGGGCGAAGATGAAGTCGAGGTCGCCGATGCCGGCCACGAGGGCGTCGAGCTCGGGCAGCGCGGCCCGCACCGCGTCGGTGAGCGCGGCCAGGATGCGGACGATCTCGGTTTCTTCCTCGCGCGCGGCCTGGACCAGGTCGTTGTTGGCGTCCACGAGCGCCTCCGGCTCCACGAAGAGCGTGGCGCCGCTCTGCGAGCGGTCGTGCACGATGCCGCGGAGGCGGCCCTTGGCCTCGGCGCGGATCGGCAGCACGTAGCGGCCGTGGCGGACGGTGACGTACCGCTCCTGGAACGTGGTGTCGGCGCCGGGGCCGGCGAAGTACGCCTCGAGCCGCTTGACGATGTCGCGCCGCAGGTCACGGATGCGCTGGCGCATCCGGCGCAGCCCCGGCGCCGCCTCGTCGCGCACCTGGCCGTCGGCGTCGAGCGAGCGCCGTAGCAGCTCGGCCAGCTCGGTCGGCCGGGGAAAGCCCGCGAGCGCCTCGGCGAGGTCCGGGGCCACCGGCTGGATGGCGCGCCCGTAGGCCTGCAGGCGCCCCGCCGCCTCGAGCAGCGGGATCAGCGCGGCCAGGTCCGCGGCCTCGGCCACCGAGCCGGGCACCCGCGCCGTCTCGAGCGTGGGGCGCACGTCCGGGATGCCGTCCCACGGCGGGGCGCCCGTCTGTCCGATCGCGGCCCGGGCCTGGCCGGTCTCCCCGAGCGCGCGACGGATCGCGGAGGGATCCGTGAAGGGCAACGTCGCCGCGGCCAGCTCGCGGCCCAGGGGCGTGCGCGCTTCGCGGGCGAGGAGGTCGAGCACCTGCGGCCACTCGAGACCGCCGCTGCCCACCGAGAGCCTGAACGCGCCGGCCATGCGGGGCGCCTCAGCGGCCCTCCACGAGGGCGAGCGTCTCCTCGGCCGCATCGTCGCAGGCGGCCTGGATCGCGTCGTGCTCCTCGGGGAAGAAGGGCGAGAGCACGTGGTCGGAGACCCGGTCGCGGTCCTCGCCGGGCCGGCCGGGACGGCCGACCCCGATCTTGACGCGGCGGAGGGCATCGGTGCCGAAGGCCTCGATCAGCGAGCGCACGCCGTTGTGACCGCCCGCGCTGCCCTTGAGACGGACCCGCACCTTGCCGAGCGGGAGATCGATGTCGTCGAAGACGATGACGAGATCGGCGGGGCCGAGGCCGAGCTTCCGGGCCAGGCGCGCCACCGGTGGCCCGGTGACATTCATGAAGCTGCCCGGCTTGACGAGATACAGCGGCTCGCCGTGCCAGCGGCCGGGCGCGCCGGCGTGGCCGCCCGCGCGCTCGAAGCGCGCATGAATGCGGTGGGCGAGCGCGTCGACGACGCGCTGGCCCACGTTGTGGCGGGTATTGCGGTATTCCGGGCCCGGATTCCCCAGGCCGACGATGGCCTGGGCCACCTACTTCTTCTTCTCGCCGCCCTTGTCCTTGTCCTTGCCGTCGCCCTCGGCCGCTTCCTCCTTGGGTTTGCGCTCGGTGAGCACCTCGGGCTCGGCCGCCGCGGCTTCCGTCGTCACGGTGGGTGTCGCCACGACTTCCTCGGCCGCCGGCGGGGCGACCGTCACGACCGCCTGGTTGGGGTCGTTCAGCACGCGCACGCCCTCGGGCACCTTCAGGTCCTTGACGGTGAGCACGTCGTGGATCGCCAGGTTCGTGATGTCCGCTTCGAGGTACTCCGGGATATTCCCGGGCAAACAGGAGACCCGCACCTCGCGGAGCACCATCTCGAGGATTCCCTGGGTGTCCTTCACGCCGATCGACTCGCCCACGTGGTGCACCGCCACGCTGACCTGGATGGCGCGATCCATCGCCACTTCCTGCAGGTCCACGTGGATCAGATCCTCCGAGACCGGATCGAACTGCATGTCCCGGATGATGGCCATCTTGGCGTCCGTGGTCCCCTCGAAGGTCACGCGGAACAGCTGGGTGCTGCCCTCGTGGCCGTGGATGAGGCGGAGGACGTCCTTGGGGGCCACCGCCACGTTCACCGGGCTCGCCCCGCCGTAGAAGGTGGCCGGAACCTGACCGGCGCGGCGCAGCCGCCTGGCGGGCCCCTTGCCGATGCCGTCGCGCTTCCGGATCGTCAACTCACGCATGTCCATGACTCATCTCCTTTGTATTCGCTCGCCTTGCCTTGCGGCTGCAGCTTCGCCAAACTCGAATGTATTCGCTCGCCTCGCCTTGCGGCTGCAGCTCGCCAAACTCGAATGTATTCGCTCGCCTCGCCTTGCGGCTGCAGCTCGCCAAACTCGAACTTTGCCTGCCCTTAGACGAAGAGGGTCGAGACCGACTCCTCGTCGTGGATGCGACGGATCGCCTCCGCGAGCAGCGGGGCGACCGAGAGAACGCGGATCTTGGAGAGCTGCCGCTCGGGCGTGAGCGGGACCGTGTTCGTGATGATGACCTCCTCGAGAATCGACTCCTTGATGCGGGCGATGGCGGGGCCGGAGAGCACGCCGTGCACCGCGCAGGCAAGAATGCGGTTCGCCCCCTCGCGCTTGAGCGCGTCCACCGCCTGGATCAGGGTGCCCGCGGTGTCGATCATGTCGTCCACGATGACCGCGTCGCGGCCTTTGACGTCGCCGATGAGGTGCATGAACATCGCGATGTTGGTGCCCTCGCGGCGCTTGTCGATGATGGCCAGGCCCGCCTTCAACCGCTTGGCGAGGGCGCGGGCGCGCTCGACGCCGCCCGCGTCCGGGGACACCAGCACCGGATCGTTCAGGTCCTTCTTGGCCAGGTGATCGATGATCACCGGAGGCGCCGCGAAGAGATGATCCACCGGGATATCGAAGAAGCCCTGGATCTGGCCGGCGTGCAGGTCCACCGCGAGCAGCCGCTGGGCCCCCGCGGCGGTGAGGAGATCGGCCACGAGCTTGGCGGTGATCGGCACGCGCGGCTGCACCTTGCGGTCCTGGCGGCCGTAGCCGTAGTAGGGGAGCACCGCGGTGATCCGCCGGGCCGAGGCGCGCTTGAACGCGTCGATCATCACGAGCAGCTCCATCAGATGATCGTTGACCGGCGGGCAGGTCGGCTGGATCACGAAGACGTCCTGGCCGCGGACATTCTCGTTGATCTGCACGTACACCTCGCCGTCGGAGAAGCGCGAGACGTCCGCGTCGCCCAGCGGGAGCTGGAGCGTCTTGGCGATCTCCTCCGCCAGCGGCCGGTTCGCGTTGCCGGAGAAGAGCTTCAGCTCGTACATGCCGTCTCCTGTCGCGAGGGTGGCTGGGGCGGGAGGGATCGAACCTCCATCTCGGGCTTCAAAGACCCGGGTCCTGCCATTGGACGACGCCCCAGTGACTCCCCCTCATCTGCGGACGACCCTTTAGTTCTTTCAGGCTGGTTACTGCCTTTAGGCTCTTTAGCTGCGGGGGCCCAGAGATGGCCCCCGCACTCCCCCAGTTGGCGGACAATCGTTTGTCTCGTCAGTCTCGTCGGTCTCATCAGTCTCATCTGTTTCGTTGGGCTCAGCGGGTCAGGCGGATTGTTGGGCCCGAGTTCGTTCTGACCGCCCAGCACGCCCAGCCGGCGCGGCTCACCCGCGTCCGGATCTGTCTCGCGTGGTCCACGGACCGCGCCATTCCGAACACCGTCGGGCCGCTGCCCGACATGATCGCTCCGAGGGCGCCCGCTGCCAAGAGCGCCGCTTTCATGCGGGCGATCACCGGCAGCACCGGCTCGACCACGCTCTCCAGGTTATTCGTCAGCGCCGCCGCCACTTTGTTCACGTTCCGCGTCCTCAGCGCCTCGATCACGCGCTCCGTGCCGCGGGGCTCCGCCCGCCAGCCCGCCGGCACCCGACCGTAGACCTCACGCGTGGACAGGGGGACCCGCGGGTTCACCAGCACCAGAGCATACCCGCCCCCGCCCGGCAGCGCGGCCAGCCGCTCACCGCGCCCGGTGGCCACCGCCCGCCCGGTTCCGAGAAAAAACGGCACGTCCATGCCCAGCTCCACCGCCAGCTCCTGCAGCCGCGCCTTCGGCCACCCGAGCCCCCACAGCCGGTGGAGGCCCCAGAGCGTCGCGGCCGCGTCGCTCGAGCCGCCGCCCAGCCCGGCCGCCACCGGGATGCGCTTGGTGAGCCGGATCCGGGCCCCGGCCTCGATGCCGGCCGCCTTCTGGAGCAGACGGGCGGCGCGCATCACCAGATTGCCATCGTCGGTGGGCAAGTCGGGATCGTCCGTCTGCAGCGAGAGGGTATCGGCCGCTTCCAGCTTCAGGCGATCACAGAGGTCCACCGCCTGCAGCACCGTTGCGATCTCGTGATACCCGTCTCCCCGCTTGCCTAGCACCTCGAGGGCCAGGTTCACTTTGGCGGAGGCGCGAAGCACCATCTGCCGGGTACCCCGTGACCGCTTCGACAAGGCAGTGAAGACTATCATGCGTCGCGCGGGAGTGTCAACGGAAGTCTTGAATTCTAACGTGTTCCGGGACAGTCAGCTTCAACAACGCGGGGTCGAGCCCGGTGTTCATCCGGGGGTTGCGGTAGGTGACCGTGACCCGCAGCGCGCCATCCGGAGTTTCCAGCGTGAGCCCGGCCGGTGGGGCATCCGGTGGGGTCGGGGTGAACGTCACCCGCGCGGGGTTCTTGCCGGTCCACTCGACCTGTCGCGCCTGCCCGCTGTCGGGATCGAACCAGATGCGCTGCTCGACGTCGCGCCCGGTGAGCCGGAGCGAGGGGCCAAGCCCGTCGGGCGCCACCAGCTCCACCCCGGTCGGCTCCGGCACCGGCCGGGCACGGGCCGCGAGCAGCGCGACGAGATCCTCGCCGCCCAGCGCCAGCCCGAGCCAGCGGCGGTTGGCCTCGGGGGATGCGGGTGCGATGTACGCCCGGTTGTCGAGGACCTCCCAGAGCGTGACGCCGGTCGGCTCGCCCGCCACGATCAGCACCGGTGTGCCGAAGGGCGAGAGGGCCTCGAAGCGGAGCGAGGCGGGCTCGCCGAGGAGGAGCATGACGCCGGAGAGGCGCTGGGCCCGGCCGCTGCGGCGGACGGTGATGTCGGCGAGGGATCGGAGATCGATCAGGGAGCGCCGATGCTGCTCGATCCGGGCGAGGGCGGCGCGCGCGTCCTCCGCGATGGGCGCGGGGGCCGGGGGGACGGTGGCGCAGGCGGAAAGGGCGGTGGCCAGCAGCACCGCGCCGGCCAGGCGGATGCTACTTCTGCTCGGCCTTGGGCGGCGCACCCTTGACCCGGAGGTGGTTCTCCCGCGCGTCCCGGATCTTGATTCTCACCTGGGGAGCGCTGGGACTGTTCGGGTCCACCTGGAGCGATTTCTCCCACGCCTCGATCGCCTCGCTCGCGAGGTTGTTCTTGAGGTAGGCGTCGCCCAGGTGCTCGTAGAGCACGGGGTCTTCCTTGGCGAGGCTCACCGCGCGCTTCAGCTCGCGCAGGGCCTCGGGGTAGCGGCCCTGCTGATAGTAGGCCCAGCCGAGGCTGTCGATGAAGTAGCCGTTCGCGGGCTCCAGCGCGAGCGCCTGCTGGATGAGCTGGACGGCCTCGGTGAGGTTGGTGCCCTTCTCCGCGTACATGTAGCCGATGTAGTTGTACGACTCGGCGTGCTTCGGATCGATCACGAGCACGCGCCGGAAGGAGCGGATCGCGTCGTCGAACCGGTGCTGCTTCTCCAGCACCACCCCGAGCTGGAAGTGGAGGTCCTTGTTCTTGTCGTCCACCGACAGGCCTTCGCCCAGCACGCTGGCCGCCCGGTCGTACTGGCTCGCGCGCTGGAGCGCGGTGCCGAGGTAGAGGAACAGCTCGGGCCGCTTGGGCTCGAGGTTCACCGCCTCCTGCAGCGTGGCCACCGCTTCGTCGTAGCGCTTGGCGCGTCCGTAGAGGAAGCCGAGCTGCACCCGCGCGTCCACCGAGCGTGGGTCGGCCTTCAGGATCTTCTCCAGCTCGCTGCGGGCCTCGTCGTCCTTGCCCGCGTCCATCAGGGCGGTGGCCAGGTAGTAGCGCGTCCGCATGTTGCCGGGCTCGAGCGAGACGGCCTGCCGGAAGGCGGCGACCGCCTTGTCGTACTGCTTCTGCTCGTAGTGGATGGCGCCCAGCTTCAGCCACACCCGGGGATCGCGGGGGAGCGAGTCCACCAGCGCCTCGATCTCGCTCTGGGCCTCGCCGTAGCGCCCCAGCTTGACGAGCAGGTCGCCCAGCCGCTCCACGAAGGCCGCGTTGTCCGGATTGGCCTTGAGCGCTTCCTTGTAGACGTCCACCGCGTCATCGAGCTTGTTCTGGGCCTCGTACACGAAGCCGAGCGCCGACCACGCCCCGTCGTGGTCCGGGTCGAGGTCCACCGCGCGCTTGAGATTGGTCAGGGCCTCGTCCCACTGCTCCTTCTCGATGCCGATGCGGCCGAGCAGGTAGTGGCCCTGCGAGAGATTGGGCCGCGCGGCCACCAGCCGCTGCAGCACCACCCGCGCCTTGTCGTAGCTCTTCTGCTCGAAGTGGAGCTGGGCCAGGGCCAGGTAGCCGTCCGGGGTCTGCGGATCCAGCGCGACCGCCTTCTCGAGCGCGGCCTCCGCCTCCGGCACCTTGCGCTGGCGCTTGTAGAGATCGGCCAGGGTTATGTGGGCGCCCGCGTTGTCGGGGGCGAGCGCGATGGCCTTCTGGACGGCGGTGAAGGCGCCCGCGGTGTCGTTGGCGCGGATCAGCCACTGGGAGAGCTGGATCCAGAGCAGCGCGGTGTTGGGATCGAGCTTGATGGCCTCGCGGAGCTGGGCGATGGCCTGCGGCATGCGGCCCGCGCGGGCCTCCATCTGCGCGACCACGTAGTGATCGTAGGCCTCGCCCTGGGCCGCGACGGCCCGGCGGCTGGGGGTGGTCAGGGTGATGCCCCCGAGCACCGGCCCGGGGTCGGCCTGACTGCTCTTCGTGGTGGCGCAGCCCGCGACGGAGCCGGCGAGCGCGCCGAGGGCGAGCAGCAGCCCGGCGAGCGCCCGGCCGCGGCGCGCGATCAGGTCCTTGGCCACGACGCGCCGGACGGTGGAGGCGAGCGCCTCGTCGCGCACGGGCGCGGCCGCGCCCTCGACGAGGGCCAGCTCGTCGGCGTCGAGCCGCAGCGAGGCGGCGTTCGGCGCCGCGGGCGGCGGCGCCGGCGCGGGGCCGGCCAGGCTCAGGCGCAGCGCGGTGACGGTCGGGCCGAAGTGGGCGCGGACCGCGTCGAGGACTTCCGCGGATCGCATGGAGAGCTCCTGGAGCCAGGGGGAATTGTCGACGGTCACCGTGAGGGTCCCTGCCCGCAACTCCCCGGGTCGGGTGCGATGGGCCAGCTCGGAGCCGATGGCTCCGCGCCAGCCTTGCCGGATGCGCTCGGCCAGCAGGCGCTCCTGGAGAGCGGGTAGGGCGGCGGTGAGCATCGTGCCCACGCGCACGGGAGGAGAAGAGCGGCGGGCCGAGCCCATCGTGGCTCCATGATACTTGACCGGGTATCTCCTCGCCAGCTTGAAGGCGGCAACCGCACCGTGGTCCATGGCCCCGGGGGCAAATTGACTCCCATCGGGCCGACATTTATAGTGTCGCTACCATGGCTCGACCCAAGCGCGGGGAGATTCTGTCCCTGACGATCGACGATCTGGCCTTCGGCGGCGAGGGTGTGGGACGGGCCGATGGCTACGTGGTCTTCGTGCCGGGCGGCCTGCCCGGCGATCGCCTGCGGGTCCGGCTCGTGCAGGCGCGGTCCCGCTTCGGGCGGGGGGTCATCGAGGCCGTCGAGCAGCCCTCGCCGCAGCGCGTAGAGGCGCCCTGCCCATACTTTGGGCGCTGCGGCGGCTGCCGGCTCCAGCACATGGCCTATCCGGCCCAGCTCGCCTACAAGGCCAAGCAGGTGGCCGATGCGCTGGAGCGTCTCGGTGGGCTCAAGGGTATCCCGGTGTATCCGATCATCGGCGCCGAGGAGACCTTCGGCTACCGCAACAAGATGGAGTTCACGGTGGCGCGCGCGGCGCGGGGAACGGTGGTGGGCCTGCACGAGGCCGATCGCTACGACTCGGTGCTCGACATCGAGCGCTGCCTGCTGCAGTCGGACCGGATGAACGGCCTCCTCGAGGAGGCGCGCGGGTTCTTCGCCGAGCGCGGGCTCACCGTCTACGAGCAGGATGGAGGCGAGGGGCTGCTGCGCTTCCTCATGTTGCGGGAGGGCAAGCACACCGGCGAGCTGATGGCCAACGTGGTGACGTCGGCGCCCGCGGTCTCGGAGCTGGCGCCGCTCGCCCAGCGGCTGCAGGCGCGCGACGCGGGGACCACGAGCGTGGTCATGAACGTGAACCCGAAGAAGGCCAGCGTGGCCGTCGGGGTGGAGGAGCACCTGCTCGGCGGCCGCGACCACATCCGGGAAGGCGCGGGCGGACTCACCTTCCAGGTCTCCGCCAACTCGTTCTTCCAGACCAATACCCGGCAGGCCGAGCGCCTCTTCGAGCTGGTCGTCGACGCGGCGGGCCTGACCGGGAGCGAGACCGTCTACGATCTCTACTCGGGCACCGGCGCCATCAGCCTGCTCCTGGCCCGGCGCTCCCGCTGGGTGTACGGCATCGAGGTGGTGCAGGCCGCGGTGGACGACGCGGGGGTCAACGCGGCGGCCAACCGGATCACCAACTGCACGTTCGTGTGCGGTGAGGTGCGCTTCGTGCTGCCCTCGCTGATCGCGAAGGGGGTGACCGCGGAGGTGGTGGTGGCCGATCCGCCGCGCGCGGGCTTTCACCCCAAGGCGCTGCACGCGCTCGCCACCCTGGGCGCCCGCCGCATCGTCTACGTGTCGTGCAATCCCACCACCCTGGCCCGTGACCTGGGCGAGCTGGTGCGCGGCGGCTACCGGCTCGAGTGGGTGCAGCCGGTGGATATGTTCCCGCACACCCCGCACATCGAGGCGGTGGCCCGGCTGGAGCGCGCCGGCTCGTGAAGTCGTACCTGCTGCGGCGCCTCTGGCAGTCGCTGCTCGTGCTCTTCGGCGTCTCGGTGGTGGTCTTCCTCATCCTGCACCTGACCGGCGATCCCGCCGCGCTCCTGCTGCCGCCCGACGCCACCGCGGAGGACATCGCGAACTTCCGCACCGCGATGGGCTTCGACGATCCGGTGGCCGTCCAGTACGTCCGCTTCCTCAAGGGCGCGCTCCGCGGCGACTTCGGCGAGTCCCTGCGTCACGGCGAGCCCGCGATGGCCCTCGTGGTCGAGCGCCTGCCCGCGACCTTCCAGCTGGCGGGGGCGGGGCTGCTGATCGCCCTGTGCCTGGCCATCCCGGCGGGCATCATCTCGGCGGTGAAGCGCAATACCGCGGTGGATTACTTCGCGACGGTGGTGGCGCTGCTCGGGCAGGCCATGCCGACCTTCTGGCTCGGCATCATGCTGATCCTGGTCTTCTCGGTGCGGCTCAACTGGCTGCCGTCCTCCGGGCGCGGCACCCTCGAGCACCTGATCCTCCCCGCGATCACGCTCGGCCTCTTCACTACCGCGCGCATCACGCGGCTGACCCGCTCCGGGATGCTGGAGGTGCTCGGGCAGGACTACATCCGCACCGCGCGCGCCAAGGGGGTGGGGGAGCCGCCGGTGGTCTGGAAGCACGCGCTCAAGAACGCGTCGATCCCGATCGTCACCATCGTGGGCATCGAGCTAGGCACGCTGCTCGGCGGCTCCGTGATCACCGAGACCATCTTCGCGTGGCCGGGCGTGGGCCGGCTCTCGGTGCAGGCCATCTTCAATCGCGACTATCCGGTCGTTCAGTCGGCCGTGTTCCTCCTGGCCAGTACCTTCGTCATCGTCAACTTCCTGGTGGACGTGGTCTACACCTACCTCGATCCGCGCATCCGGTACCGCTGATGGCCGTCTCGCGGCCCTCCACCATCGCCCCCGACGTCGTCCCCGTGGTTCCCCCGCGCCCGTGGGCGGAGCGCGAGTGGGTGACGCTGCTGCGGCGGCTCGTGCGCCGCCGCACCGCGCTCTTCGGCATGCTCGTGGTGGCGGCGGTTCTGCTCGCCGCGGCGTTCGCCCCGTTCGTGGCCCCGTTCGACCCCCTCGAGCAGGACATCGGCCAGCGGCTCAAGGAGCCGGGCTGGCAGGACGAGCAGGGGCGCGTGCGACTGCTCGGCACCGACCACCTCGGGCGCGACATCCTCTCGCGCATCATCTTCGGCTCGCGCATCGCGCTCGTGGTCGGGCTGGCCGCGGTGATGATCTCCGGCGTCCTCGGCATGTTCATCGGGCTGGTGGCCGGCTACTTCGGCGGGCGGCTGGACGACTTCCTGATGCGCCTGGCCGACATCCAGCTCGCGTTCCCGTTCATCCTGCTCGCGATCGCGGTGATCGGGGTGCTGGGGCCGAGCCTGCGCAACATCATCATCGTCATCGGCGTGTCGTCCTGGGTGGTCTACGCGCGCGTGGTGCGGGGCGAGGTGCTCTCCATCCGCGAGCGCGAGTACGTGCACGCGGCGGTGGCGCTCGGCAGCCGGCACTGGCGGGTCCTCGCGAGCCACGTGCTGCCGAACACCTTCACGCCCTGGCTGGTGGTGGCCACCCTCGACATGGCGCGCGTGATCGTGATCGAGTCCGCGCTGTCCTTCCTCGGGCTGGGTGTGCAGCCGCCCACGCCGACCTGGGGCGGCATGCTCGCCGACGGCCGCGTGTACCTCTCCACCGCGTGGTGGCTGGCCACCTTCCCCGGCCTCGCGATCCTCGTCACCGTGCTCGGCATCAACCTCTTCGGCGACGGCCTCCGCGACACGCTCGACCCGCGGCTCAAGATCTAGCCGTGCGTCGCCCTCGCGTCTGCGGTCATCGGCTGCGCGCGAGGCGGGTGGGTCCTGTCACCGGGGGGCGCGTCCCGGCGGACGGCTCCGTCACCCACTCGCCGGAATCGCCGCTCTGCGAGCGGCGCACCGGACTCGGGGGGCCACTACACTCGTCCGCCGGGACGCGCCCCCCGGTGACAGGACCCACCCGGTCACTCGTGAGTCCCACGATCAGGCCACTTCCACCCGTTCGACCACCCTCGAGGCCCATGGCCAGATCTGAAATGGCTGGTTCTGAAACTCTTGTGCTGAGTGGGGCGCGGATCATCGACGGGACGGGGGCGGAGCCCGTGCGCGGGCGGTCGGTCGTGGTGGAGAAGGGCATCATCACCGCGGTGGTGGAGGATGCGCGGGCGCCGCGCGGGAACGGGGTGGACCTGGCCGGCCACACGCTCTTGCCCGGGCTCATCAACTGCCACGTGCACCTCTGCTTCGGGGCGGAGGCCGATCCGGTGCGGCCGATGCGCGAGGAGCCCCTGGCGCTCACCGCCATCAAGGCGCTGCTGCGAGCCCATGAGACGGCGCGGGCCGGCGTGACCACCGTGCGCGACCTGGGCGGTCGCGAGTACGCGGAGATCGCGGTCCGCCGCGCCATCCAGGACGGCCTCGTCGACGGCCCGCGCATCATCGCGGCCGGGCGCCCGGTGTGCATGACCGGCGGGCACGGCCACTGGCTCGCGCGCGAGGCCGACGGGCCCGACGACGCGCGGAAGGCGGTGCGCGAGCAGCTCAAGGCGGGCGCCGACGTGATCAAGATCATCGCGACCGGAGGGGTGATGACCCCGGGGGTGGAGCCGGGCTCGCCCCAGCTCACGCTCGAGGAGATGCGCGCGGCCATCGAGGAGGCGAGCCGGGCGGGGCGCCGCACCGCGGCCCACGCGATGGCCGCCACCGGCATCAGCGACGCGGTCGCGGCCGGGATCACCTCGATCGAGCACGGCGTGTACCTCACCGAGGAGATCGTGGCCCACATGCGGCGGGCCGGGACCTTCCTGGTCCCCACCCTGAACGCTCCCGCGGCCATCGCGGCGGGCGGGCTCGCGGCGGGCATTCCCGAATACATGGTGCGCAAGTCGGAGCAGGTGGTGCCCCCGCACGTGGCGAGCTTCCAGCTCGCGCATCGCGCGGGCGTGCGGATCGCGGCGGGCGCCGACTCGGGCACCCCGCTGAATTTCCACGGCTCGCTGCTGCCGGAGCTCACCCTGATGGTGAAGTACGGCATGACCCCGCTCGAGACGATTCGATCCGCCACCGTGACCGCCGCCGACTGTCTCGGTCTCGGTGACGTGATCGGCCGGGTGGCCCCGGGCTACGCGGCCGACCTCATCGCGGTGGCGGGCGACCCGGCCGAGCGGATCGAGGCGCTCGCCGACCTCCGGCTCGTGCTGGTGAACGGCCGGACCATACGAGGAGCGTAGGTCAGCGGCCGGGGGCGGCGAGCAGCCCGAGCTGGGCGGCCGCCGCGAGGGCGGCCAGGGCGGCGAAGCCGACCCCGCCCAGGGCCACCACCGCCTCGCGCCAGAGCGGCGGCCGCAGCGCGTGCGGCAGCAGGGCGCGGTTGAGGCGCAGGGTGTGGAAGGACAGCACCGCGAAGTTGAGCGCCGCGATGTTCGCGCCGATCACGATCAGGGTCAGCGGGTCGGCCACCGTCATGGCGAGGCATCCCGCCAGCACCAGGACCGCGACCACCGGGTAGTAGACCCGGCCCGCGGTCGCGGGCCGCACGCCGGCCGTCCACAGCATCTCGGTCACGTTGCGCGCGAAGCCCTCCACGACGCCGACCTGGGTCGAGAAGAAGATCCAGAATGCGGTCAGCAGGGCCGGCAGCCAGAGCATTGCCCAGTAGCGCCGGGCGAGCGCGCGGGCGAAGACGGCCCCGGCGCCGAAGCCGCCCATGTCGGCCCCCGGGGGCACCGCGTCGAGGGCGAGCAGCACGGGTAGCCCCATGCCGATCAGGCAGGCGGCCGTCCACAGGTAGGAGAGGTCCGCGCGGAGGTAGCGCCACCATTCGCGCCACTTGGCCAGGTTCGCCTCGCTGGGCGGGAAGATGGCGCCGTCGCGGGGCAGCAGGATGGTCTGATCACCGACCGGCGCCGGCTGCGCGCCGACGGTGCCCGCCATCCCGAAGCCCTTGTCCCGGAGCCAGTAGGTGAGCATGGCGTTGATGGTGCCGCCCGCGCCCGAGTAGGCGGCGAAGGCCGCGAGGAGCGCCCAGTCGATGGCGCGGGCGGGGAGCGGCCCCGGCACCCAGCCCGGCTCCCAGAGCGGCCGTCCCGCGAAGCTCCAGGCGAGCGCGCCCCAGGCCGCCCCCGGCACGAAGAGCAGGCCCAGCACGACGAGGAGCAGCAGCATCCACGCCATCATGATCGCCTCGGTGATCTCGAGCGCGCGGCGGGCGCGCCGGCCGAGGAGCACGAGACCCACCGCGCCGAGCAGGAGCAGATAGCCGAGTCCGATCACCGAGGCGCGGTCGTCCTCGCGCGGCACGCGGCCGAGCAGCAGCGCGGCCAGGGCGGAGCCGCCCGCCAGCGCCCAGCCGGGCCAGCCCACCTGGGCGAGGTGGAGGAGCGAGTAGCCGGCGGCCCAGAAGCGCGGGCCCGGGCGCTGGCGCATGAAGCCCGTGAAGATGGGCTCGCCGGTGGCGAGCGTATAGCGCGCCATCTCGGCGTTGAGCACGCCCTGGAAGAGGATCGACAGCGTGCAGATCCAGAGGAGGCTCGACCCGTACCCGGCGGCGATGGCCGGGCCGAGCAGCCAGTCGCCCGCGCCCAGCGAGAGCCCGAGCAGGATCGCGCCCGGCCCGATGACCCGGACCAGGTTGACCGCGCCGTAGGCGGGCGCGTGCGGCAGGTCACCCTGCCGCCACGCGGGCAGATCGCTCACGCGCGGGCGCGCCTCCGCCGCCAGAGCCAGAGGGTGAGCCACGCCGCGGGCACGCTCAGCCAGAGCCAGCCCGACGGCGCGGCGGCGGCCAGGTCGATCGCGAGCAGCAGGGTGCCGCCCGCGGCGGCCGCCCAGAGCAGGAGCCACGCGAGGCCGTCGGCGGCGCGCCGCGCCCCGAGCGCGGCCACGCCGAGGGCGGCGGCGGCCGCGCCGGTGTCGAGCAGGACGTCCGCGACGCTTCCCTCGCGGGTGAGCGTGGTCGCCTGGTGCGCCTCGTCGAGCACGGCGGTGAGCAGGGCGAGCCCGAGCGGCCAGCGCCAGGACGCGGGCGCGGTCAAGGCGCGGCGCCAGAGCAGGGCCAGCACCGCGTACTCGATGACGTGGCCGGCCTTGCGCACCAGCCAGTGCGCTCCCGCGATCTGCTCCGGGGCGGCCCACGGCAGGAGCGCGCGCAGCCAGGGCTCGAACAGCGACGTGGTGGCGGCGCCGTGCCAGCCGGCGCCCGAGAACCACGCGATCAGGGCCGACCAGGCGAGCGGCGGCAGGAACTGGAGGGCCGTCGTCACGAGGTCAAGCGTGGCACAGGGCCCCCGCGTTAACAACGGCGCGACGCTCAGGGGAGTGACCGCTCCACGAGCAGGACCGCGCCGACGAGCAGGATCGCCACCGATGTGCTCCGGATCACGCGCGTTTCCCATCGGGTGTCCCGGAGCAGGGCCAGCGCGGGTAACGCCACGGCCACCACGAGGGCCTGCCCGAGCTCGACTCCCGCGTTGAATCCAAAGAGCGACAGCACGAGGCCCCGGGCACGCCGGATCTGCTCGCCGATCGGAGGCGGCAGCGTGGCCGGCCAGAGGGTGAGGCGGTACCGGACGCGGTCCCCGTCGATCGTGATCACGGCGTAGCCGTTGCTTCCGCCCGGGTGGGCCAGGGCCGGACCCGCGGTCGCGGCCGCGAGCAGAACGAGGGCGGCCGGGAGCATACGGCTCATCGTCGGCCTGCTCTTTCCGCGGTGCCTGGGGCGGCTGCCCCGCCGGCCACCCGGACCAGGTCCAGCAGGTTGTCGATCTGATACTTCGGAATGGTCACCACGACCGGACTGCCCACCACCATCACGTACTGGCTCACCGTATCCGGCGCGACGTGACCCACCGCGTACTGGGCGAGCGGCTGGGACTGTCCGCGGCGGTACGCCAGGACGACGACTTCGGGCGTGGCGACGCCGTAGACGCCGGCCTCGCGCTCGAGCGGGAACTGCCGCTCGATACGCGCCCGGCCGAAGGCCGCGAAGGTGCGGGCGATGCGCTCCGCGAGCGCGGGATCGGGCGTGTGCGTGTGGGCCGCGGCGGCCTCCGTGTGAATGCCGTGATAGAACCAGGCCCCGGTCGCCTCCCGCTCGAAGCGATGCAGCCGCCCGCGGTCGGCGATCTCGATCGCCCCGAGCTCGTCCAGCGGCGCGGACAGCAGCCGGCGCGCGTCGGTCTCCTGCGCGCGCCCCGACGTCCCTCGCCGGTAGTCCCCGTACTCGATCGCGACGACCACCGCGGCCAGGACCGCCAGCAGCAGCCACACCACCACGAACCGCCGGGGGAGGCGGACCGGGCTCAATGCTGCTTCCACCACACCGCGGTGCCCACCACGGCCAGCAGGGCCGGGACGAGGAGCACGGAGAGGAAGAACGTGGCCTTCATCTGCCGGTTGGTGAGGTTGACCCGGGGCAGATCGGACGTGCGCGGCTGGAGGCCGATCAGGTTCTCCTGGGCGGCCAGGTAGTTGATCGTGTTCAGGAAGAGGGCGCCGTTGCCCATGATGTGGAAGAAGGAGTTGGTGGCGAAATCCGAGTCGCCCACCACCGCGATCCGCGACCGGGGACCGTCGGGGGCCGCGCCGTCGGGGGTGACCGGGCGCCGGAGGGCGACCACCATCAGGGTCTTCGGCCCGGGCCGGTCGCGGCCCTTGACGAACCCGACGCGCTCCTGATCGGCCTGGCCCCAGCTGTTCTTGGACGAGTTGACGAGCGGGACCACCGACGTCCCCGGAACGCGCTGGGTCGTCGGAGAGAGCGAGCGCGCGCCCGGAAAGAACGCGAGCGGCAGGTCGCGCGTGACCTGATGGCGGTTGTAGTCGCTGACCGCGGGGGCGGAGACGTCCGCCCAGAAGTGGCTCGCCTGGTCGATGACGATGTCGTCGTCGACCACGACCCCGTACTCCAGGAGCACGGGCTCGAGGCCGGTGCGCACGAAGGGGTCGAGCATGAACAGCGCGTGGCCGCCCCCGGCCAGGTACGCCCGTACCGCCGCCGTCTCCACCGGCAGCAGCGGGACCTTCGGCCCCGCCACCACCAGCACCGCGCATCCCGCGAGCCCGTCCGCTCCCTGGAGCAGCAAGACCTTCTCGACGGTGTAGTTCAGGGTCTCGAGGGCGTGGCGGGCCTTGGCCATCCCGTGCCGCTCGTGCAGCACGTACTTGACGCCGAGGCCGTGCGAGTGCCCGGCCGCGCCTTCCAGGTGATCGTGGGACTCCAGGCTGAAGGGATCCGGCTCGCGGTGACCGTCCAGGAAGCACAGTCGCTGGGTGGCGCTCCGGGACACCCGGAGAATTCCGTTGGCGATGTCGGTCTCGCGGCCTCCGTTCACTTGGAGCCGGCGGCCCTCGCTCTCCATGACTCCGGTGCCCGCGAAGTTCACCCCGAGCATCCGCGCCTGGGCCGGGTTGATCGTGGGGTCGTAGAACTCGACGGTGAGCCGCGAGGTGTGCGCGGCCATGAGCTGGTAGAGCTCGACGGTTTCTCGCATCATCGGATCGTGAAAGAAGACGATGCGGACCGGCCGGTCCAGCCGCCGGAGCATGGTGACGGTGGACTCGGCCAGCGAGTAGCGCCCCTCGCCGGTGAGATCGAAGCGGAGCGGGTAGCGCACCGAGAGGTACGCCAGCGCGACCAGCACGCCGACGACGCCCACCGCGAACAGGGCGATCTCGGCGCGCCGGCCCCCCACCAGGGCCCCGAGCTCGGCGCGGAGGAGGAAGACGCCCGCCGCGGAGAGCGCGGCCCCCGCCGCCGCGATCCCCAGCGTCCACGCGACGGTCTCCAGGAGGATCGCGTGGAGGGCGAGCGCGGCGGCCAGGAGCGCGACGCCCGCCAGCAGAACCAGTCCGGCGCGGAAGGGGTGCGCCATCGTCAGCGCCGCCACTGGAGGTGGGCCGCGCTCAGGGTCAGGGCGATCGCCGAGACGATCAGGTAGAACGCCACCGCCTCGGTGCGCACCAGCCCCTGGATGAAGTCGGCGAAGTGCAGGGCGAACGAGAGGTAGCCGAAGAGCCCGCGCAGGACCGCGGAGGCCTGGAAGCTCTGCAGGTGGCCGACGAACCAGAAGCCCAGCAGCACCGCGGCGGTGATCAGCGCGGCCACGATCTGGTTGTGCGTCACCGTGGAGAAGAGCTGGCCGACCGCCAGGCACGCCAGGCCGAGCAGCACGAAGCCCACGTAGCCGGCCACGATGGTCATGGTCTCCGGGGTGCCGAACAGGTACAGGGGGACGAGGTCGATCAGGGTGCCCGCGGTGATCAGCAGCAGGATGGTGACCGCGCCCAGGTACTTGCCCAGCACGATCTCCCATGGGCGGAGCGGCAACGTCAGGAGCAGCTCGGCGGTGCCCGCGCTGTACTCCGACGCGAGGAGGCGCATCGAGATCACGGGAGCGAGCGTCACCAGCAGGATGCCCATGTTCTGGAAGGTCCCTGCCATCGTGGTCTCGCCGGTCAGCACGATGTTGTACAGGAAGAAATAGCCGGTCCCGAGCAGGAACACCGAGACCACGTAGTAGGCGATGGGCGACCGGAAGTAGGTCGACAGTTCCTTCCGGAGGACGGCGAGCGTGCCGTTCATGCCGCCGCGCCTCGGCCCGGGGGTTCCGTCACGTATTTGAGGAAGACATTCTCCAGCGTGGGCTGCAGCCGCTCCAGCCGGTGCAGATCCCAGCGGGCGGCCACCGCGCGCGCGATCGCGGCCTCCGCGCCGCTCCCGGCGTCCACCTGGCAGACCGCGATGAGGGGGGCATCGCCGGGGGCCGCGTGGATCTCCACGTCCCGGACCCCGTCGACCGCCCGCAGCAGATCGCGCAGGGCCGGGGCCGGCGCGGTCACCTCCAGCGTCACCCGATTGGTCTGCTCCATGGCCCGCTGCAAGCCGTCCGGCGAGTCGATGGCGAGCAGCCGGCCGTGGTTGATGATCGCGACCCGCCCGCAGATCAGGGTCGCCTCGGCCAGGATGTGGGTGCTGAAGAGCACCGCGCGGTCTCTCCCGAACGCGCGGATCACCTCGCGGGTCTCCTGGATCTGGCCGGGATCGAGCCCCGCGGTGGGCTCGTCGAGCAGGAGCACTTGCGGGTCGCCGAGCAGGGCCTGAGCGAGCCCCAGCCGCTGGCGATAGCCCTTGGAGAGCTTGTAGATCTCGTGACCCAACACGGCTTCCAGATGGCAGGCGGCGGTGACACGCTCGAGCTCCGCGGAGATGGCGGGCCGGGAAACGCCCTTGGCCCGAGCCACGAACCGGAGGTAGGCGGAGACGTCGAGCGCGTCGTAGAGGGGCGGGCGCTCCGGGAGGTAGCCGATGCGCCGGGCCGCCTCGACGTTCTGGGTCGCCATGTCGTACCCCGCCACCATCACCCGTCCCGACGTGGCCGCGGTGAAGCCGGCGATCATCCGCATCGTGGTGGTCTTGCCCGCGCCGTTGGGACCGAGGAACCCGACGATCTCTCCCCGGCCGACCGTGAAGGAGAGGTCGTGAATGACGGTGGCGGAGCCGTAGCGCTTCGACACCGACTCGAGCGAGATGACCGCGGCCGAGGTGCTCATGGCGGAAACAAGAAGGCCCCCGTCGCGGGGGGCCTTCTCACGCCTTCGTTTGCGGAGGGGCTACTTATACCACTTGCCGCCGCCGGCCTTCCACTGATCCTGGTCGTGCCCGAAGTAGATATCCGCATTCTCGAGGTCGCGGATCATCTTCAGACGGTTGACCGAATTGTTGTAGTCCTTGACGCTGTAGTTGAGCCCGGCCGGATGGCCTTCCATGTTCTCCTTCATCCAGATGGCGTCCTGGGCCAGGACCATCGTCTTGCCGCTCGCGAGCTTGATCCGCACCGACTGGTGGCCGAGGGTGTGGCCCGGCGTGCTGAGGATCGTGACCGAGCCGTCGCCGAACAGGTCGTAGTCGCCCTCGAGCTCCAGGTAGTTGAAGTCGCGGGCGGGCCCGTCGAAGTCCGCCATCACGAAGGCCCCGCCCTCCCGCTGGAACTTCTCCGGCCACCACGCCTGATACAGCTCCTTCTTCTGGATGACGTGGACCGCCTTCGGGAACATCTTGATGTTGCCGATGTGGTCCAGGTGCGAGTGCGAGGTGATCACCGCCTTGACCTGGTCGGTGGAGTACCCGAGCCTCTTCAGCTGCGAGTCGATGACGTCCTCGCGCTTCTGGCTGGGCTTGAGGAAGTCGCAGTTGCCGGCGGCCCAGTGGCTCTTGCACTTGCCGTCGGAGACCGCGTTGTTGTTCCCGGTGTCGAAGACGACCAGGCCTTTCGGGTGGTCGATGACCCACATGCTGACCGGGATCGTGATGTCGCGCGCCTTCTCCTTGGGGATGCTGGGAATCAGGCCCTGGATGTTGAACGGACCGAAGAGGCCGCTGCTCGCCCAGTACACACCTTTGACCTGCGCGTCGGCGGTGAGCGGGAGCGCGAACAAGAAGCCGAGCAGCACCGCGAGGATTCCGAACTTCTTCATGGCCGGATCTCCCTTGATCCTTCTCCGATCAAAGCACCGCACGACTTCTGCCCCGGCGCGACGATAGCGCGTGGGTTCGCCGCCTGTCAAGGCGGCCCGCGGCACCCCGATCGGCCCCGCCGCGGCCGCGAAGTTGACAACTTGCGCTCACTAAACATAGGATGAGCCCATGCAAATCCGGGAGCTCCTCGACGAGCTCTTGACGTCGCTCGAGAGCGGGCCGCTCATCACCGCCGTTCGCCACCTCCACGCCAAGCCCCCCGTCTTCGCGCCCTTTCCCTCCTCGCTCGACCCCCGCATCGTCGAGGCGCTCAAGGCGCGCGGCGTGCAGCAGCTCTACTCGCACCAGGCGAAGGCCTTCGACACGGTGGCCAAGGGCGAGCACCTCGTGGTGGTCACGCCCACCGCCTCCGGCAAGACCCTCTGCTACAACCTGCCCGTGCTCCAGGCGCTGGTGCAGCAGCCGGAGGCGCGGGTGCTCTACCTCTTCCCCACCAAGGCGCTCGCCCAGGATCAGCTCGCCGAGCTGATCGAGCTGTCGAAGTCGCTGCCCGACATGCGCATGTTCACCTACGACGGCGACACGCCGCAGGACGCGCGGCGCTCGGTCCGCGCGCGGGCGAACCTGGTGCTGACCAACCCCGACATGCTGCACTCGGGGATCCTGCCGCATCACACCAAGTGGGTGAATCTCTTCCAGAATCTCAAGTACGTGGTGATCGACGAGCTGCACGCCTATCGCGGTGTCTTCGGCAGCCATCTCGCCAACGTGCTGCGGCGGCTGAAGCGCATCTGCCGGCACTACGGGGCCACCCCGCAGTTCATCATGGCCTCGGCCACCATCGCCAATCCGGGCGACCTGGCCCAGCGCCTGACCGGGGAGACGGTGGTCGAGCTGAACGAGAGCGGGGCGCCCACCGGCGAGAAGACCTTCATGGTCTACAACCCGCCGGTGGTGAATCCCGAGCTCGGCATCCGCGCGCCCTATCTCGGCGAGGCCTCCAAGCTCGCCACCCGCTTCCTGAAGCAGAAGGTCGCCACCATCGTGTTCTGCCAGAGCCGGCTCTCCACCGAGGTCGTGCTGGCCTCGATCAAGAAGGGGGTCGAGGACAAGACCGGCGACTCCGGCATCGTGCGGGGCTATCGCGGCGGCTACCTGCCGCTGCGGCGGCGCGAGGTGGAGCAGGGGCTGCGCTCGGGCGAGGTTCTGGGCGTGGTGTCCACGAGCGCGCTCGAGCTGGGCATCGACATCGGGCACCTCGACGTCGCGGTGCTCGCCGGCTATCCGGGCACCATCGCCTCCCTGTGGCAGCAGGCGGGACGGGCGGGGCGGCGCACCGGGGAGTCCGCCGCGGTGATGGTGGCCACGAGCTCGCCCATGGATCAATACCTGGCCGCGCACCCGGACTATCTCTTCGGGGCGTCGCCGGAGCACGCGCGGATCAATCCGGAGAATCCGTTCATCCTGATCAACCACGTCAAGTGCGCGGCCTTCGAGCTGCCGATCGGGGCCGACGAGGCCTTCGGCGGCGACGTGTCGCCGCACCTGGACGCGCTCGAGGACGAGGGCGTGCTCCACCGGGCGGGCGCGCACTTCCACTGGAGCTCGGAGACCTACCCGGCCGACCACATCTCGCTGCGCACCGTCACCTCCGACAACTTCCTCGTCATCGACACCACCGCCCGCGACGCCCAGCAGGTGAAGCGGCGGCAGATCATCGCGGAGGTGGACTGGAAGAGCGCCTTCTCGATGATCTACCCGAAGGCGATCTACATGCTGGAGGGCGAGCCCTTCGAGGTGCAGGAGCTCCACTACCGCGAGGACGAGGAGAAGGTGGCCTACGTCAAGCGGGTGGCGGTGGACTACTTCACCGACGCGATCAGCGCCAAGGGGGTGTGGATCCTCCAGCGCTTCGGGCGGCAGGAGACGCCGGGGCTGCTGGCCGAGCAGGGTGAGGTGCTGGTGGCCGAGAAGGTCGTCGGCTTCAAGAAGATCAAGATGGGCACCCTCGAGAACGTGGGCTCGGGCGAGGTGGAGCTGCCGCAGCAGGAGATGCAGACCACCAGCGCCTGGCTCACCCTGGATCCCGCCCTGCTCGCCGAGATCTCGCCGCGCCGCGACGATCTGGTGGATGGGCTCCGCGCGCTCACCCATCTCATCCACAGCCTGGCCCCGATCTTCCTGCTCTGCGACATCCGCGACGTGGGGGCGTGGCTCGGGGACGGCTCGCCGTCCCAGGCCGGGCAGGTGGTGACGCGCGAGACCATGCGCGCGCAGCTCCTCCAGGGCGAGCACTTCACGCCGACCATCTACCTCTACGACAACCAGCCGGGCGGCATCGGGCTGGCCGAGCGGATCTTCGAGGTGCTGCCGGAGCTGCTCGCGCGCGGGCTCGAGACGCTCGAGGCCTGCGGCTGCCGCAGCGGCTGTCCCTCGTGCGTGGGGCCCGTGAACGAGGTGGGGCGTCAGGCCAAGCCGATCACGCTCAGGATCCTCAAGCGCCTCGTGGCCCGGCGCTGACCCTTCCGCCCCGGTGGCGCGCGATCTCACCGAGCTGACCCGGATCATCCGCCGCATCGAGGCGAAAACTCGGACTCCAAATCCGCTCGCCTCGCCTTCGGCTCGCCCAACATTGGAAGCGCTGCTCGACGGCACCGTCGAGGAGACCGAGCGCGGGCGGCTCCTCGTGGTGCGCCGCCGGTTCCCGGTGGGGCACCGGCACGGCGCGCAGCCGCTCCTGGCCGCGCGCGAGGCCACCCCGGCCGCGCTCGCTCTGCTCAGCCGCGGCGGCCTACCGGTGGCCGATGGGCGGCGGCTCCTCTATCTCGACACCGAGACCACGGGCCTCGCGGGCGGCACCGGCACTTACGCGTTCCTGGTCGGCGTCGGCTTCTTCGACGGCGACGATTTCGAGGTGCGCCAGTTCTTCATGCGGGACCTCGACGAGGAGCCGGCGCTGCTGACCGTCCTCGAGGAGACGTTCCGGAGGTTCGACGGCTTCGTCACCTACAACGGGGCCGGCTTCGACCTGCCGCTCCTCGAGACGCGGTTCGTGCTCGGCCGCCGCCGCTTCCCCGGCGAGGTCTTCCACGTGGACCTGCTCGGTCCGGCGCGCCGGCTGTGGAGCGGCCGTCTCGCCGACTGCCGCCTCGGCACGGTGGAGCAGGACGTGCTCGGCTTCATGAGAGACGACGATCTGCCGGGCGCGCTGATCCCGACCGTCTACTTCGAGTACCTGCGACGGAAACGGCCGGACGAGCTGCCGCGGGTGTTCGAGCACAACCGGCACGACATCCTGTCGCTGGCCGCGCTCACCGGCTGGGTCGCGGACGCGGTCGCGCGCGCCCCGCATCCCGCGCTCGACCCGGAGGCGCTGGCCGGACTCGGCCGGATGCTCGAGGGGGCCGACCCGGAGCGGAGCCTGGCCTGCTACCGCATGGCGCTCGACACGGGCCTGCCGACGCCCTCTCGCGAGCGCCTCTTGCTGCGGCTCGCCCTCCGCGAGAAGCGGCTGGCGCGCTGGGACGAGGCGCGCGCGCTCTGGGAGGACGCCGCCCACTCGGCGTGCGCGTTCGACCCGCGGCCGTGGGAGGAGATCGCCAAGGTCCACGAGCATCGCCGGCGCGACCTCCAGGCCGCGCGCGAGGTGGTGGAGCAGGCCCTCGCGCTCGCCCGGCGGCACCGGGCCTCCGAGCGCGTGCAGGCCTCGTTCGAGCACCGCCTGGAACGGCTGGGCCGCCGGCTCGATCGGGTGGTGGGCTTCAGCGGCGGTCGGCAGCCAGCCTGACGCCGAGCGCGATCAGCACCGCGCCGCTCGCTCCTTCGAGCCGCGCCCGCCAGAGCCGGCTCTCCACCAGAGGCCGGATGCGCACGAGCGAGCAGGACAGGAGCGACAGCCAGACGATGCCGATGCCGACGTGCAGCGCGCCCAGGAGCAGCGATCGCGCGAGGATCGGATCCTCCGGCCGGACGAACTGAGGCAGGAAGGCGAGATAGAAGAGTCCCACCTTCGGGTTCAGCGCGTTGGTGAGGAGCCCCTCCAGGAAGGATCGCAGGTGCCGCGTCCCCGACCGGCCCGCGTCCGCGGCCGCGGCGGCCGGCGCCCCCGCGTCGGCCCGCCACCAGCCGCGGATCGACTGGATCCCGAGGACGATCAGGTAGACCGCGCCGCCCCACTTGAGCGCGCGGAAGGCATCCGCCGAGCGGACCAGGATGAGCGAGACGCCGATCGCGGAGAGCGCGGCGTGGACGAAGCAGCCGGCGGCGATACCCGCGGTGGTCGCGAACCCGGCGGCGCGGCCCCGCCCGAGGACGTTGCGCACCACGAGCAGGGTGTCGGCGCCCGGGGTCACCGCCAGCAGGGTGGCCACCACCAGAAAGGTCCAGAGCTGCGGGTCCATGCGCTCCATTGTAGCCGCGCCTGCCCTCTCGGTTTAGGTTTGACACATTCATATAATTAGGGTAGCCTCACCCTCCGCTTCACCATCCACGGCACGGCGAGGGAGACACGAGCATGGCGACACGGCGAGCGAGGCGAGGCGGGTCCCGGATCCTGGCGGTGGCGCTGGGCGTGGCCGCCTGGGGCCTGATCGCGGCGGCCCAGGCGGACGAGGTCATGGTGTACACGGCTCGGGCGCACTATGGGCAGGAGCCGGTGATGGAAGCCTTCACGAAGAAGACCGGCATCGCGGTCCGAAGCTTCGGCGGCGAGTCCGGCGCGCTGTTCGAGCGCCTGAAGGCCGAGGGCGACAAGACGCCGGCCGACGTGCTGATCAGCGTCGATGCGGGTAACCTCTGGAACGCGGCGCGCGCCGGGCTGCTCGGCAAGATGGATTCGCCCGAGGTCGTGGCCAACATCCCGGCCCACCTGCGCGACCCCGAGAACCGGTGGGTCGGGCTCACGGTCAGGGCCCGCACCATCATGTACAACACCCAGAAAGTGAAGCCCGCGGAGCTCTCGACGTACGAGGCGCTCGGCGATCCCAGATGGAAGGGGCGGCTCTGCCTCCGTCCCTCCACCCACATCTACAATCAATCGCTGATCGCGACCATGATCAAGCGGCACGGCGAGGCCAAGGCCGAGAGCATCGTGAAGGGCTGGGTCGCCAACAATCCGACCCTGATCAACGGCGACACCAAGGTGCTGGAGGCGGTGGCGGCCGGGCAGTGCGACGTCGCCCTGACCAACAGCTACTATCTCGGGCGCATCCTCGCCAAGAACGCGACCTTCCCGGTGGCCGCCTTCTGGGCCAACCAGCAGACGACCGGGACCCACGTGAACATCTCGGGCGCCGGCGTCACCGCGCACGCCAGGAACCGGGCGGCGGCGATCAAGCTGATCGAGTTCCTGACGAGCCCCGAGGCCCAGCAGATGTTCGCCGACGCCAACTTCGAGTACCCGGCCAACCCGCAGGCGGGGGTGAACCCGGTCATCGCCAAGTGGGGCAAGTTCAAGCAGGACGACACCAACGTCGCGGCGGCGGGCGAGTTCCAGGCCGCGGCGACGAAGCTGGCGGATCGGGCGGGCTACAAGTAGCTCCGACGTGGCGGTAGGGCCCGCGGCCCGCGTGCTCGCCCGGCGGCCGGCGGGGCCGTCCCTCTGGACCTGGCTCGCGGTGGGCATCGCGACGGTGCTCGCGGTGCCCATCGCGGCGGTCGTTTCCTCGCTGGCCATTCCCTCGGGCGACGTCTGGCTCCATCTGTGGCGCACCCAGCTCCTCGAGCTGATCGGCCAGACCCTCATGCTGCTGGTCGGGGTCGGCGCCGGGACCCTGGTCGTGGGCGGCGGGCTCGCCTGGCTCGTCGTGCACCATCGCTTCCCCGGCCGCGGGGTGCTCGAGTGGGCGCTGATCCTGCCGCTGGCGGTGCCGGCCTACGTGATCGGCTTCGCGTTCATCGGGCTCTTCGAGTACTCGGGCCCGGTGCAGGGGGCGCTGCGCGGCTGGCTCGGCGCGGGCGCGCGGCTGCCCGAGATCCGCTCCTACGGGGGCGTGGTGGGCATGATGACGCTGGTGTTCTACCCCTACGTTTACCTGCTGGCGCGCGTCGCGTTCCGCGAGCAGGGGGCCGCCGCGGTGGAGATTGCCCGAATGTTGGGCCGCTCGCGTGCCGGCGCGTTCCTCCGGATCACGGTGCCGCTGGCGCGACCGGCGCTGGTGGCCGGCGTGGCCCTGGCGATGATGGAGGCTCTCGCCGACTTCGGCACCGTCGCCACCTTCGGCTACCGCACGCTCACCGAGGCGATCTACCGGGTCTGGTACGGGATGTTCGACCGCATCGCGGCCACCCAGCTCGCCAGCGTGCTGCTCCTCTTCGCGGCGGGCCTGCTGCTACTCGAGCGCCACTCCCGCGGCCGGGCGCGTTTCACCCAGACCGGGCGGCGCGGGCCAGCGGTGGAGGCGGTGCGCCTCTCCCGCTGGCGGGCCGCCGCCGCGACGGGCGCCTGCGTGGGGGTGCTCGCGCTCGCCTTCCTGCTGCCGGTGGGCCAGCTCGCGTGGTGGGCGGTCGCGGCGGTCCGCGCGGGGCAGGTGGCGCCGGACTTCGCGGGGCTCCTCTGGCACACCTGCGTCCTCGCGGGCATCACCGCCGCGGTCGCCTCCCTGCTGGCGGTGCTGCTCGCCTACGCGGGCCGTTTGCACGGCACCGCCACGGTGCGCGTGGCGGCCCAGCTCGCGTCCATGGGCTACGCGCTGCCCGGCGCGGTGATCGCGGTCGGGGTGCTGCTGCCGCTCGCGTGGGCCGACCACGCGCTCGTGCCGCCGCTCGAGCGGGCGCTGGGCCGGCCGCTGGGGCTACTGCTCACCGGCTCCGCCGCCGGTCTGATCCTCGCCTACGTGGTGCGCTTCCTCGCGGTCGGACTGCAGACCGTGGACGCGAGCCTCGCCAAGATCCCGCCGAGCCTCGACGACGCGGCGCGGATGCTGGGGGCCCGGCCGGGGTCGGCGCTGCGGCGCGTGCATCTTCCGCTCGTGCGGGGCGGGCTGCTGACCGCGGTCGTGCTCGTCTTCGTGGAGACCATGAAGGAGATGCCGGCCACCCTGCTGCTCCGTCCGATCGGGCTCAATACCCTCGCGGTGGAGATCTGGGAGCGTACCTCCGAGGCGATGTGGCAGGAGGCCGCGGTGCCCGCGCTGACCCTGGTCGGGGTGGGCCTGCTGCCGGTGGTGTTGCTGATCCGGCTGACGTCGTCGCGCCGGTAACTTGAGGACCATCCCTCACCCTGCCCTCTCCCCGGAGGGGCGAGGGGGATGAGGCGGGACTACCTTTCAAAGGCGACGACGTGGAGCACGTGGGCCTCGGGCCGTACCCGCATGCCGGTCGGGAGCACCGAGGCCGAGGGCTGCGAGGAGTGGACCCGATCGCCCGAGGGCAGCCGGATGCAGTACACCGTCTCCGAGCCCCGGAAGTACCGCCGGGTGATCACCCCGGTCCCGTCCGCCTGCGGCACGAAGGTGATGTCGTCGGGGCGGATCATCACGTCCACCGGGCCGCCCTGCGGGAGCTGGTCCACGTTGGCGAAGGTACCCACCTCGGTCACGATCCCCTGCGAGGTCACCACGCCGGGGAGGAAGTCGGCGGCACCCACGAACGCGGCCACGAAGCGCGTGGCCGGACGGTGATAGAGCTCCTGCGGTGGCGCGACCTGCTCGATGCGCCCGGCCTGGAGTACACCCACGCGATCGGCCAGCGTGAACGCCTCCTCCTGGTCGTGGGTGACGAACACCGCGGTGGTGCGGCTCGTCCGGAGGATGCGCTCCACCTCGTCGCGCATCTGGGTGCGGAGGTCGGCGTCCAGGTTGGAGAAAGGCTCGTCGAGGAGCATCAGGGCGGGGGCGGGGGCCAGGGCCCGCGCGAGGGCCACCCGCTGCTGCTGCCCGCCCGACAGCTCGTGCGGGTAGCGCGGACCGAAGCCGCCCAGCCCGACCAGGTCGAGGACCTCGTCGACCCGGGGCCGGCGGGCCGCGCGCGGCAGGCCGAACGCCACGTTGTCGTCGACGGTCAGGTGGGGAAACAGCGCGTACTCCTGGAAGACGATGCCGATGCCCCGCTCCTCGGGCGGCACCGCGCGGCCGGGCCCGGCCACCACCTGACCGCGCAGGGTGATGGAGCCCGCGTCGGGGGTCTCGAGGCCGGCGATGAGGCGCAGCGTGGTGGTCTTGCCGCAGCCCGAGGGGCCGAGCAGCGCGAGGATCTCGCCCTCGGCCACGCGGAGCGAGAGGCCGTCCACCGCGGGCGGCTCCGTCGCGCTGAAATGCTTGGTGACCCGGTCGAGGATCAGAGGATCCACGGCTAGCCGCGCGCCAAGACCTCGGGATTGACCGGGGTCGGCGGCGTCTTGCCTTCCAGCACGGCCAGGCAGTTCTCCACCGCCAGCGTCGCCATCTTGAGGCGCGTCTCGTGCGAGGCGCTGGCGATGTGGGGAGCCAGCACCACGTTGGGCAGCCCGATGAGGCCCGGGTGTACCTTCGGCTCCTCCTCGAAGACGTCGAGGCCCGCGCCCGCGATCCGGCCCTCGGCGAGGGCCTGGACGAGCGCGGCCTCGTCCACCACCGGACCCCGCGCGGCATTGATCAGGTACGCGGTCTTCTTCATGGTCCGCAGCGACTCGGCATTGATCAGGTGGCGGGTCTCGGGGCTGAGCGGGGTGTGCAGGGTCACGAAGTCGGACTCCCGCAGGAGGGTGGCGAGGTCGACGCGGGTGGCGTTGAGCTCGCGCTCGATGGCGGCGTCGGCGGCCACCGCGTCCTGGTAGAGCACGCGCATGCCGAAGCCCAGGGCGCGCCGGGCCATGGCGCGGCCGATGCGGCCGAACCCGACCACCCCGAGGGTCTTGCCGTGGATGTCGCCGCCCAGCAACAGCATGTATTCCCACTGGTCGAACCGGCCCTCGCGGGTGTAACGATCCGCCTCCACCAGCCGGCGGGCCGTCGCCATGAGCAGCGTCCAGGCGAAGTCGGCGGTGGTGTCGGTCAGCACGTCGGGGGTGTTGGTGACCACGACGCCGCGCCGGCTGCACGCGGCGACGTCGACGTTGTTGTAGCCCACCGCGACGTTGGAAACCACGCGCAGCGAGGGGCAGGCCGCGAGCAGCGCCTCATCGATGCCCTCGCTGATCACGCAGATGAGCCCGTGCTTGCCGGCCAGACGCGTCAGGAGCTCGGCGCGCGGCATGGGCGCGTCCTTGCCGTACGCATCGACCTCGGCCCGGCTGCGCGCGAGCCGGACGGCCGGCTCCGGTAGGAGACGGGAGATCAGGATCGCGGGTTTGCCGGCGCCGGTGGTCATGGGCTATCTTCCCAAGGTGTTTATTTTAAAGGTCATTTTAGATTTGACTTCGCCGAGACCGCTGTTATATTAGCACTCGGCGTGGTTGAGTGCTAAGCCCCGCAGAGCGGGACCAGCCCGCAAGGCCCAACATCTTACTATCGGGAGGCGCGTTGACTATGAAGATTCGTCCGTTGCATGACCGAATCCTCGTGAAGCGGGAGGAGGAGAAAGAGGTCAAGAAGGGCGGGATCATCATCCCGGACACCGCGAAGGAGAAGCCCCAGGAGGGCAAGGTCGTCGCGGTGGGGGGCGGGAAGGTGAACGAGGACGGCAAGAAGATCCCCCTGGACGTGAAGGCGGGCGACAAGATCCTCTTCGGCAAGTACTCGGGCTCCGAGGTCAAGCTGGACGACGAGGAGTACCTGATCCTGCGTGAAGAGGACGTGCTCGCCATCATCGAGTAGCCGGAGCAGCCGTCGCCGGAGATCGTCGAGCGCAACGAAACGAACCCGACCGGCCCCGCGTGGGCACGGTCAATTCCATCGAGTCGCGAGGAGGAGAACCAGAATGCCCAAGCAGGTTTTGTTCAGCGATGAGGGACGGGCGGCCCTGTTGCGCGGGGTCAACATCATGGCGTCGGCGGTCAAGGCGACCATGGGCCCGAAGGGCCGCAACGTGGTCATCGACAAGAAGTTCGGCAGCCCGACCATCACCAAGGACGGAGTGACGGTCGCCAAGGAGATCGAGCTCAAGGACAACTACGAGGACATGGGCGCGCAGATGGTCAAGGAAGTCGCGTCCAAGACCTCCGATATCGCGGGCGACGGGACCACCACCGCGACCGTGCTGGCCCAGGCCATCGTGCGCGATGGGATGAAGAACGTCACCGCGGGCGCCAATCCGATGGGGCTCAAGCGCGGGATCGACAAGGCGGTGGACGCGGTGGTCGAGGACCTCAAGCGGATGTCCAAGTCCACCAAGGACAAGAAGGAGATCGCGCAGGTCGCGACGATCGCCTCCAACAACGACAAGACCATCGGCGACCTGATCGCCGAGGCGATGGAGAAGGTGGGCAAGGACGGGGTCATCACCGTCGAGGAGTCCAAGTCGGCGGACACCGTGCTGGACGTGGTGGAGGGCATGCAGTTCGATCGGGGCTATCTCTCCCCGTACTTCGTGACGGACGCGGAGCGCATGGAGGTCGTGCTCGAGGACGCGCTGGTCCTGATCCACGAGAAGAAGATCAGCGTGATGAAGGACATGCTGCCGCTGCTGGAGCAGGTGGCGCGCTCGGGCAAGCCGTTCCTCATCATCGCGGAGGATATCGAGGGTGAGGCGCTGGCCACCCTGGTCGTCAACAAGCTGCGCGGCACGCTGCACACCGCGGCGGTGAAGGCCCCCGGCTTCGGCGACCGCCGCAAGGCCATGCTGGAAGACATCGCGACCCTGACCGGCGGCAAGGCCATCACCGAAGATCTCGGGATCAAGCTCGAGAACATCAAGCTGGAGGACCTCGGCAAGGCCAAGAAGATCGTGGTGGACAAGGACAACACCACGCTCGTCGAGGGCGCGGGCAAGACCGCGTCCATCGAGGGCCGCATCAAGCAGATCCGCGCGCAGATCGAGGAGACCACCTCGGACTACGATCGGGAGAAGCTGCAGGAGCGGCTGGCCAAGCTGGCGGGCGGCGTCGCGGTCATCAAGGTGGGCGCGGCGACCGAGACGGCCATGAAGGAGAAGAAGGCCCGCGTGGAGGACGCGCTCAACGCGACCCGCGCGGCGGTGGAGGAAGGCATCGTACCGGGGGGCGGCGTGGCCCTGCTGCGGGCCTCCAGCGCCATCGACAGCCTGAAGCTGGAAAGCGACGAGAAGGTCGGGGCGATGATCGTGAAGCGCGCGCTCGAGGAGCCCATCCGCCAGATCGTGGAGAACGCGGGGCTCGAGGGCAGCGTGATCGTGGAGAAGGTGAAGGCCGAGAAGGTGGTGACCCGCGGCTTCGACGCGGAGTCGCTCGAGTACGTGGACATGATCCAGGCCGGTATCATCGACCCCACCAAGGTGGAGCGGGTGGCGCTGCAGAACGCGGCGTCGGTGGCCTCGCTGCTGCTGACGACGGAGGCGCTGATCACCGACTTGCCCGAGGACAAGCCGGCGGCCGCCCCGCCGATGCCTCACGGGGACTTCTAGACCCGCCGTAGACCGCGACCGGGTGCGGGAGGCGGCCCTTGCCGGAACACGGCAAGGGCCGTTCCCTTTTGTCCACTCTTGACCCGGGTTGTCTTTGGCGGCAGGCTCTGGTAACGTTAGCGCTTCAAAGCGTCGAAATAGCTGAGGAGGTGAGTGTTCTGTACCCGTACGAGACCCTACTGATTTTCGACCCGCGGCTCCCCGAGGAGGACATGACCGCCCTCCTGTCCAAGCTGCAGGAGACCGTCAAGTCGCTCGGGGGTGAGGTGGCCAAGGCGGAGAGCTGGGGCAAGCGGCGGCTCGCCTACGAGATCCGCAAGCAGCGAGAAGGCACCTACGCGGTCATCGAGTGCAAGGCGGAACCGACCACGATCAAGGAGTTCGAGCGCCAGCTCAAGCTCAACGAACAGGTCCTCCGGTACTTCACGACCCGCGTCCCCGCACCCAAGCGGATCCGGTCGGCGCCGAAGCCGTCGGCGCCGGCGCCGACGGTGGAGGAGGCTGTCTGATGGCGAACCTGAACCGAGTCTTCCTGATGGGTAACCTGACCAGGACCCCGGAGCTGCGATACACCCCCAGCGGCACCGCGGTGGCCGATCTCCGGCTGGCCGTCAACCGCAACTACACGACGCAGGGCGGGGAGAAGCGCGAAGAGACCTGCTTCCTCACGGTGGTGGTGTGGGGCAAGCAGGCCGAGAGCTGCGGCGAGTATCTCGACAAGGGCAGCCCGATCATGGTCGAGGGCCGCCTGCAGACCCGCGATTGGGAAACGAAGGACGGCCAGAAGCGCAGTGTCGTCGAGGTCGTCGCGGAGCGCGTGCAGTTCATGGGACGCAGCAAGTCCGCCGCCGCGTCCGCGCCCGGCGTACCCGAGCCGGTCGAGGCGGGTGGCGAAGCCGACGACGAAGTGCCGTTCTAGGCCGTCCCGTTCCAAGAGGAGGAACACGCCATTCCGCCAGGTGGGAAGCCCGTCAAGCGGCGCCGATTCGGTCGCCGCAAGGTTTGCAAGTTCTGCGTGGACAAGGTCAGCCTGATCGACCACAAGGATATCCGCCGGCTCCGGAGCTTCGTGTCGGAGCGAGGCAAGATCACCCCGCGCCGTATCTCGGGGAGCTGCGCCCGCCACCAGCGGCAGCTCACTCGCGCCGTCCGGCGCGCCCGCACGGTGGCCTTGCTGGCCCAGAGCTCGGACTGAGTGGGCGAGTGAGGAGCGGGTCATGAAAATCATCCTGATGGACGATGTGCCGACCCTGGGGCGCCGCGGCGAGGTGCGCGACGTCTCCGACGGCTACGCGCGCAATTTCCTGCTGCCCCAGAAGCTCGCCCTCCACGCCACCCCCGCCAATCTCAAGAACATCGAGCAGATCAAGGCGCGCCAGGATGCCCAGGCCGTCAAGCTGCGGGCCGACGCGCAGGGCCAGGCCCACGCGATCGAGGCCCTGCACTTCGCCCAGCGCCGGCAGGCCTCCGACGAAGGCAAGCTGTTCGGCTCGGTGGGTCGCGCCGACGTGGCGAGCTTCCTGTCCCAGCACGGCATCGAGATCGAGCGGCGTCGGATCGGACTCGACGAGCCCATCAAGACGCTCGGCGAGTTCACGGTGCCGGTGCGCCTGCACGCCGACATCACCGCCCGGCTCAAGGTGTCCGTCGCCCGCGAGTAGCCGTGGCCACGCTGACCGACCTGCTCACCTCCAAGATCCCTCCCCATAGCCTGGAGGCGGAGCGGGCCGTCCTGGGGGCGATCCTGCTGGAGCGGGAGAGCCTGCCCAAGGCCATCGAGCTGCTCAAGCCCGCCGACTTCTACAAGGAAGGGCACCGGAAGATCTTCGACGCCACCCTCGCGCTCTTCGAGCGCAACGAGCCGGTCGATCTCCTCACGGTGTCGGAGGAGCTCAAGCGGAGCGCCGCGCTGGAGGAGGTCGGCGGCGCCGCGGCCCTCGCGAGCCTGGTCGAGGAGGCGGCCACCGCCGCCCATCTCCTCTCCTACGGGGCCATCGTCCGGGAGAAGGCGCTGCTCCGCGATCTCATCCGCATCGCCACCGAGATCATCGGACAGAGCTACGAGGCGCGGGACGACGTGGACAAGCTGCTCGACGACGCCGAGCGGCTGATCTTCCAGGTCTCCGAGCGGCGGATGCAGGGCTCGGCCTTCCCGGTGCGGGCGATCCTGAAGGACACCTTCGAGCACATCGAGAAGCTCTACGATCGCAAGGAGCACATCACCGGGCTCGCCACCGGCTTCGACGACCTCGACCGCATGACGTCGGGCTTCCAGCCCAGCGACTTCATCATCATCGCGGGCCGGCCGTCGATGGGCAAGACCGCCTTCGCGCTGAACGTCGCCAAGTACGCGGGCGTGGAGGATCACAAGCGCGTGCTCGTCATGAGCCTCGAGATGTCCAAGGAGCAGCTCGTGCAGCGGCTCCTCTGCGCCGAGGCCAAGGTGGACTCGCACAAGGTGCGCACCGGCTATCTCGACCCTCGCGATTGGACGCGGCTCACCAACGCGGCGGGGCGGCTGGCCGAGGCGCCGATCTACATCGACGACTCGCCCGCGCTCACGGTGCTGGAGGCGCGGGCGAAAGCGCGGCGCATGAAGGCCGAGCACGGGCTCGACCTGATCGTCATCGACTACCTGCAGCTGATGCGCGGCCGCCACCAGCAGGAGAACCGCCAGCAGGAGATCTCGGAGATCTCCCGGTCGCTCAAGGCCCTGGCCAAGGAGCTGAACGTGCCGGTGGTGGCGCTGTCCCAGCTCTCCCGCGCGGTGGAGACGCGCGAGCGCAAGGAGCCCCAGCTCTCCGACCTGCGGGAGTCGGGCGCGCTCGAGCAGGACGCCGACGTGATCCTCTTCCTCTACCGGCCCGAGCGCTATGGGCTGCAGTCGGAGGACGGGGACCGGGTGGCCGACGTCATCATCGGCAAGCAGCGCAACGGGCCAACCGGCAAGATCCAGGTGACCTTCATCCCCGAGTACGCCTCCTTCGAGCGTCTGGCCAAGCGCGAGGCCCAGCCCTTCTAGGCCGGCCGCCTGGACCGTGACTCCAGGAGCTTGAGTCTCCAGGATGACCAAGGTCGTGATCGTCGGGGCGGGCAAGGGCGGGCGCGCCCTGCTCGAGATGTTCAGCGGCGATCCCACCGTCACGATCATCGGGGTCGCCGACGTGAATCCCTGGGCACCCGGGCTCGAGCTGGCCCGCCGCCTCAACGTCACGGTCAGCACCGACCTGGGCGAGCTGATCGCGGATCCCCGGGTCGACCTCATCATCGACGTGACCGGAAACGCGCAGGTGCAGGAGGCCATCCAGCGGCTCAAGCCGGCCGGCGCCGAGGTGATGGGGGGCGCGAGCGCCAAGTTCATGTGGGATCTCCTGGCCGAGCGGAAGCGAACCGAGGAGCTGGAAGACCGCTACTCGCTGATGCTCCGTGAGCTGCAGGCCAAGGCGGAGGGCGACTTCATCATCGGGCAGAACCCGAAGATGCGCGAGCTGGCCGAGCAGATCATCCGGGTGGCCCAGACCCCCACCACCGTGCTCATTCGCGGGGAATCCGGGACCGGCAAGGAGCTGGTGGCGCGGGCCATCCACCGCTATTCGAACCTGCGCGACAAGCCGCTCGTCACCGTCAACTGCACCGCGCTCACGCCCACTCTGATGGAGTCGGAGCTGTTCGGGCACAAGCGCGGGGCGTTCACCGGCGCGGTGGCCGACAAGGCGGGCCTCTTCGAGAAGGCGGACGGCGCGACCATTTTCCTCGACGAGATCGGGGACATGCCGCTCGAGATGCAGGGCAAGCTGCTGCGGGTGCTACAGGCGGGGGAGGTGAAGTCCGTCGGCGACGTCGTCACCCGCAAGGTGCGCGTGCGGGTGATCGCGGCCACCAACCGCGACCTCGAGAAGGCCCTCGCCGGATCCGAGTTTCGGGAAGACCTCTTCTACCGGTTCAACGCCTTCACGGTGCTCCTTCCGCCGCTGCGCGAGCGCAGCGAGGACATCCCGGTCCTGGCCTACCACTTCCTGCGCAAGGCGGAGGCCAAGGTGAACAAGAAGATGGATCGGTTCTCCCAGGACGCCCTCGACCTGCTGAAGCGCTATGCGTGGCCGGGCAATCTGCGAGAGCTGGAGAACATCATCGAGCGGGCGGTGGTGCTGTCCTCGAGCCAGCAGGTCGATGTTGCTCACCTGCCGCTCTATCTGCAGGAGTCGGGCCCGATCCGCGTCACCACCCAGGAAGGGTTCGTGCAGGCCAAGGCGCGGGTCGTGTCGATGTTCGAGAAGGAGGCCGTCGCTCGGTTCCTGTCGGAGGCCCGTGGCAATATCTCGGTCGCGGCTCAGAAGGCCGGAATCACCCGGAGAAACTTCCATCGCCTGCTCTCCAAGTACGCGGTCAACACGAAGAAATTCAAGAATGAGTCGTAGATAACTCATTGGTGGGTCGGATTAGACTCACTGGTTTCTGTACGGTAACTATGTAGGTTAGAATGGATTATCTCCAAGTGCGAAAGAGAATCCGGCTCCAGAGTGAGACAACGGTGTCTCATTCTCGATGTCGTCCGAGTGCACATAGCTAGCTGAATCAGGTAGTTCCAGCCGTTCTATCCCCTGGAACGCTTCTTGTCTCTTTCGTGAGCATCGCTTGCTCAAAGGAGGAGGCCATGGGGGCCCACTGCCGTTGCGGAACCGCCGTCGAGTTTTCCTTCAACCACCTGGGCTGTATCGCCTGCGGGGCCGCTTGCTGCCCCGCCTGCTCCTACCAGCTCGAGTCCACCAACTATTGCCCGGCCTGCGCGGAGGCGCTGCTGGACCTGCCGTGGGCGAGGCTCGTCAGCTCCGTGCAGACCGCACCGGGCCTGGCCTGAGCTGAACGAACCTCGATTTACAAGGAGGGTGAACATGGAATCCAAGGGAGCGACGTTCCGCCGGCTTCTCCGGGACGAGCCCTATCTCTTCACCGGCGGCATCTACTCGCCGCTCGACGCCCAGATCGCGGAGCAGGCCGGGATGAAGTCCATCTACCTGAGCGGCTACTCGCTGGCCATGCTCAACGGCTGGCCCGACATGGGCTTTCTCACGATGACCGAGGTGACCAAGGCCGCCTCCATGGTGGCCAGCGCGGTCGACGTCCCGATCATCGCCGACGCCGACGATGGCTACGGCAACGCCCTCTCGACCATGCGCACGGTGCAGGAGTTCGTGAAGACCGGGGTGGCGGGTATCCATCTCGAGGATCAGCGCTTCCCGAAGCGCTGCGGCCACATCGCGGGGAAGACGATCGTGTCGCGGGAGGAGGCACTCGGCAAGTACCGGTCCGCCCTCGTGGAGCGCGACCGGCTGGACCGCGACTTCGTGGTCATCGCCCGCACCGACGCCTACGGCGCGGTGGGCGGGAGCATGGAGGAGGCGATCTGGCGCGGCCGGGCCTACGGCGACGCGGGGGTGGATCTCGTGTGGGCCGAGCTGTCGAATGCCGACCGCGGGCCCGCCATCGAGTTCGCGCGCGCCATGAAGGAGACCCACCCGCATCTGCCGCTCGCCTTCAACTACTCCTCGTCGTTCCGCTGGCACCAGGACGCCAACCCGCTCACCTTCCGCGAGCTGGGCGAGCTCGGTTACCGCTTCATCTTCATCACGCTCTTCGGGGCCCACGCCGCGATGCACTCGGTGTGGAACTTCATGCAGGAGCTGGTGAAGAACGAGGAGCAGGCCCAGTGGACGCTCGAGCGCCTGAAGGCGGGGCATCCCACCGAGAGCCATCACGTGATGGCGCGGGTCTCGCACTTTCAGGAGCTGGAGCGCCGGTACATTCCGGGCACCGAGAAGCGCCTGCAGGGCTCCGCGGGGTTCGGGGAGGACAAGGAGCACTGAGACCTCAACCGCGGCGACCGGGGCCCCCGCCGAGTCCCGGCCGCCGCAGGAGATCAGGTCCCTTCGCGTCGGCGCACCGCCTGGGCGATGCGCACCGCGACCAGCGCGAGGACGCCGACCAGCACCACGACCAGCACGATCCGCTCGACCTCGCCGACCGCGTAGCGCAGGCGCTCCACGTAAGCTCCGAAGCCGTAGCCCACCGCGTAGCCGGCGCCGACCATCACCGGCACGTAGACCAGCGCGCCCGCCACGTTGGCGACGAGGAACGACGAGAGGCGCATCCCGAGCGCCCCCGCGAGCGGGCCCGCGGTGAATCGGACGCCGGGAACGAACCGGGCCACGAAGACCGCCACCGGTCCGCGCCGGCGCACGAACGCCTTCATGGTCTCGAGCCGCTCGGGGTGCCCGAGCACCCAGCGGGCGTAGCGCGGCAGCGCGGTCTGGCCGTAGCGCCGTCCGAGCCAGTAGCCGATATTGTCGCCGACGACCGCGCTGACGATGCCGACCGCCAGCACGAAGGAGAGACGGAGCTTGCCGCGCCAGACCAGGTAGCCGGCCAGGGCGAGGATGGTCTCCTCCGGCACGGGAAGGCCCACGTTGCCGAGCACCACCACCACGAAGATGGCGGCGTAGCCCCAGTGACCGACGAACTCTTGCAGGTCGCTCACGAAGCCTCGAAGACGTAGCGGATGCGCTGGACGAGCATGGTCCGGAAGTTCATGAACGGGCCGCTCTCGCCTTCAGCATCGCACTCGTTCCGACGGATCGAGGCCGAATTTGATACGGCGGGACGGCCGCTCCCCCGGGGTGACGCGAATGCTTGACACCCAGGCGCCCCCGCCTCTAGCGTAGGTGGCTCAGAGAAGCTCGAGATGAATATCAGCGCCGTCAAGAAGCTGTTCGTGGGATCACCGCTCGCAACGGCGCAGGCCCGACACGAGCGGCTCTCGAAGACGTCCGCGCTCGCGGTGTTCTCCTCCGACGCGCTCTCCTCGGTGGCCTACGCGAGCGAGGAGATCCTGCTCGTCCTGGTGCTGGCGGGCGCCGCCGCGCTCGCCTATTCGATCCCCATCGGCATCGCGATCGTGATCCTCATCGCGGTGGTGGTGAGCTCGTACCGGCAGACCATCCTGGCCTATCCCCAGGGCGGCGGCGCCTACATCGTCACCAAGGACAACCTGGGCACGCTGGCCGGGCTCGTCTCGGCGGGGGCGCTGCTCATCGACTACGTGCTGACGGTGGCGGTGAGCGTCGCGGCGGGCGTGGCCGCCATCACCTCCGCCTTTCCCGCGCTGTACGACTACCGCATCCCGCTCGGCGTGCTGTTCGTCGCGGGCATCGCCACCATGAACCTGCGCGGCCTGCGGGAGTCGAGCAATCTGTTCGCGGTGCCCACGTACCTCTTCGTGGTGAGCTTCGCGGGCATGCTCGCCTACGGGTTCTTCCGCTGGGCCGCCGGGTGGGAGACCCCGCCGCCCCCCGCCGCCACCGTCGCCATGACCCAGGACCTGACCGTCTTCCTCGTGCTCCGCGCGTTCTCCTCCGGCTGCACCGCGCTGACCGGGGTCGAGGCGGTGTCCGACGGCGTGCCCGCCTTCCGGAGTCCGGAGGCGCACAACGCGCGGGTGGTCCTCGCCTGGCTCGGGGTCATCCTGATCGCGCTGTTCATGGGCGTCACGTTCCTGGCCCATCACTTCCACGTGATGCCGCGCGCGGAGGAGACGGTGGTCTCGCAGCTCGCCCGCCTCATCTTCGGCGGCGGGCTGCTCTACTACGAGATCCAGGTCGTCACCATGCTCATCCTCGTCTTCGCGGCCAACACCGCCTTCGCGGATTTCCCGCGGCTGGCCTACTTCCTGGCCCGCGACGGCTTCATTCCTCGCCAGTTCGCCACCCGGGGTGACCGCCTCGTGTTCTCCAACGGGATCCTGATCCTGGGCGGCCTCGCCGCGCTGCTCATCGTGCTCTTCGGGGGCGCCACCCACGCCTTGATCCCTCTCTACGCGGTGGGTGTCTTCCTCTCCTTCACGCTCTCGCAGGCCAGCATGGTGCGGCGCTGGCTCTCACGGCGAGAGCCGGGCTGGCGCTGGCGCTGGGTCCTCAACGCGGCGGGCGCCGCCACCACCGGCCTCGTGATGCTGGTGATCGCGGTCACCAAGTTCAGTCACGGGGCCTGGATGGTCGTGCTGCTGATCCCCCTGCTCGTGATGCTCTTCCTGATGATCCATCGCCACTACGCCGACGTGGCCGGCCAGCTCTCGCTCGATGCCTACGGCGGCCCGCCTCCCATCGATCACACGGTGCTGGTGCTGGTGGGCGATCTTCACCGCGGCGTCGCGGCCGCGCTTCGCTACGCGCAGAGCCTGTCCGCCTCCGTGAAGGCGGTCTACGTGGAGCTGGATCCGGAGCGGACGCAGAAGCTCGAGGAGAAGTGGGGCAGGTGGGGGCTCGGCATTCCCCTGGTGGTGCTGAGCTCGCCGTACCGCTCGCTGCTCACCCCGTTCCTCGACTACGTCGACCACCTGCTGGCCCTCGGCGAGCGCCAGGTGGTCACGATCGTGATCCCCGAGTTCGTGCCGGCCCGCTGGTGGCAGCATCTCCTGCACAACCAGACCGCCCTGCTCATCAAGGGGGCGCTGCTGTTCCGCAAGGGCGTCGTGGTCGTGGACGTCCCCTTCCATCTTCGATGAAGCTCTCCAAGCTCAAACGATGGTTCGTGGGCACGCCGATCGCGACGGCCCAGGCTCACCACGAGCGGCTCGGCCCGGTCACCGGTCTCGCCGTCTTCGCCTCCGACAACCTCTCCTCGGTCGCCTACGCGACCGAGGAGATCTTGCGGGTGCTCCTCCTCGCCGGGGTGGGGGCCCTCGCGTTCTCCACCCCCATCGGCCTTTGCATCGCCGCGGTCATCTGCATCGTGATCCTCTCGTATCGCCAGAACATCGCGGAGTACCCGCTGGGAGCCAGCGACTACATCGTGTCCAAGGACAACCTGGGGGTGTTCCCGGGTCTCACCGCGGGCGCCGCGCTGCTCATCGACTACACGCTCACGGTGGCGGTGAGCGTGTCCGCGGGCGTGGCCGCGCTGACCTCCGCGTTTCCCCTCCTGTACCCGCACCGGGTCGTGCTCGGTATCGGGCTGGTCGTGCTGGTCGCGGTGGCCAACCTGCGCGGCCTCCGGGAGTCCGGGCGGATGTTCGCGGTCTGGAGCTACCTGTTCATCGGCGGCTACTTCCTGTTGATGCTGTACGGTTTCGCGGGCTTCGCCATCTGGGGCCCGCCGTCCGTCGAGAGCGCGGCGCCGCCCCCGCCGCCCCTGACCGAGATCGGCGTGTTCTTGCTCCTGCGCGCCTTCGCCTCCGGCGCGGTCGCCCTCACCGGGATCGAGGCGGTCTCGGACGGCACCCCCGCCTTCAAGCCCCCGCAGGTTCGCAACGCCCAGACCGTGCTCGTCGTCCTCGGGCTGATCATGGTCACCCTGTTCCTGGGCATCACGATGCTGGCCGCCGGCCATCAGATCGTGCCGCGCGACGAGGAGACCGTGGTCTCGCAGCTCGCCCGCCAGGTGTTCGGAGGCGGCCTCCTCTACTACTTCATCCAGGGCGTCTCGATGGTCATCCTGGTGCTGGCCGCCAACACCGCGTTCGCCGACTTCCCGCGGCTGGCCTCCTTCATGGCGCGCGACGCGTATCTGCCCCGCCAGTTCGCCAGCCGGGGCGACCGGCTCGTCTTCTCCAACGGGGTCATCATCCTCGGAGTCGCCGCCTCCGCGCTGATCGCGCTGTTCGACGGGAGCACGCACTCCCTGATCCCGCTCTACGCCCTCGGCGTGTTCACGTCGTTCACCCTGTCGCAGGTCGGCATGGTGCGCCGCTGGTTCACGCGGCGGCCCGCGGGATGGCGGCCGAAGGCGGTCATCAGCGGCCTCGGCGCGGCCACCACCGGGCTGGTGATGGTGGTCACCGCGCTCGCCAAGTTCGCGGACGGGGCGTGGATCGTGGTCGTGGTCGGCGGCGCCCTGATCGTGGGCTTCGTGAGCATCAACCGCCACTACCGTGAGGTGGCGGGGCAGCTCTCCCTGGAGGATTTCGCGGGGCCGCCCCCGATGCAGCACACCGTGCTGGTCCTGGTCGGCGACCTGCACAAGGGGGTCGTGCAGGCGCTGCAGTACGCCCGGACCCTCTCGCCCTCGGCCAAGGCGGTGTACGTGGAGATGGATCCGGAGAAGACCCGACGGCTCGAGGAGAAGTGGGGCAAGTGGGGCTTCGGCGTGCCGCTGGTGGTGCTGACATCACCCTATCGGCTGCTGCTGACCCCGCTGCTCGAGTACGTGGACCACCTCCTGGCCCTCGGCGAGAACCACATGGTGACCATCGTCATCCCCGAGTTCATCCCGGCCAAATGGTGGCAGCAGCTCCTTCACAACCAGACCGCGCTGCTCATCAAGGGCGCGCTGCTCTTCCGGCGGAACGTGGTTGTGACGGATGTGCCGTACCACCTGAGGCGGTAGGGCGGACAGACGGGCGCCTTCAGCTGCCAGGGCCCAGGAGTGTCCGCGGATTGGGGGAGTGCGGGGGCCATTTCTGGGCCCCCGCAGATGAAAGAGCCTGAAGAAGTAGACGGGCTTGCCCACGGCGGCAAGGCGAGTATTCTTGGGGCCCACATGAGCTCGACTCGGGCGCTGCAGGCACCGGTCGTCACGATCAGAACGGCGACGCCGGCCGATCATGATGCGCTGCAGGCGCTGGACGGCTCCGCCCCGGACGCGGGCGCCAGCCTGATCCAGGTCCGCCGGAACTTTTTCTCCCGTATGGCCGCCTACGACCGCACCCGGGTCCTGGTGGCCGAGCAGCAGCACCGTGTCGTGGGGGTCCTCTGTCTGGCCCTGACGCCGGTGCGGGTGGCGGGCCGCCCGTGCTCGGCCGGCTACATGTTCAATATCCGCGTCGAGCCGGGCCAGCAGACGCGGGGCGTGGGTACGCAACTGATGAAGGCGGGGTCCGACTGGCTCGAGAGCGAGGGTTGCCGCTACGCCACCGGGTTGATCGGGGTCTCCAACGACGCGTCCATGAAGATGGTCGGGGCGCTGGGCTGGGAGCCGGTGGCGCGCTTCGACTATCTCATCCTGGACCTGGCCCGGTTCGAGCCCGACCCCGCCGTGAAGATCCGGAAGGTGGACGCGCTCGGCGATCCGGCCCATGCCGCGTGGCGCTTTGGTGAGGTGTCGCTGCACCACTTCGTGCCGCGCTACCTCGTCTCCGAGCTCTTTCAGCCGCATCCGAAGGGGCCCTACATGGGCAGCCTGACCGCGTTCGGCCCCTCGGGCAGCGCCTGGGTCTCGCTCTGGGATGACCGGGTCCGGCGCGGCTTGGACCCCGAGCAGGTCCGGGCGGTGAAGGCCTATGACGTGACCCTCAAGGGGGAGGGAGGCTTCCGGGCGTTCTCGGCCATCGCCGCCACCCTTCGAGAGGCCGGGCTCGACCACGTGCTCATGCCCCTGCCTCACGCCGCCGCGGCGCGGGCGGTGCTCGAGCCGTACGCGGGCGAGATCGTGGAGTTCAACTTCGTGATCAAGCGCCTGAACGGCGCGGGCCCGCTTCCCGCGGGCCCGCTCTACTTCGATATCCGGCACTGAGCCCCCGGGGCCCGGTGCCGCGGGCCGCCGCGTTCCGCTCACCGGATCCGTCTGGTACACTTGGGCGCCGTCATGGAGGCAAGCTTCGTCGTCCCGGGCCCTCTCGACGTGGCCGGGACGCTCTCCCGGTTCCACCTCTGGGGTGAAGACCCGGCCAACCGCTTCGCCAACGGGGTGTTCCGTCGGGCCGTGAAGTGGGACGGCCGATGGCGCGGCTACGAGCTGCGCTCGAGCGGGGGGTCTCATTCCCCGCGGCTCACCGTAGCGGTTCCCGGAGCGCGCCGCGCGGGGGCCGTCGACGCGGCGGTCGCCGAAGTGCGGCGCCTCTGCGGGCTGGACCTGGACCTCGCGTCCTTCTATGCGGGCACCGCCGCCGACGCGGTCCTGGGCGGGCTCGCGCCGCAGCTCTACGGGCTCCGCCCGACCTTGTCGCCGGCGCCCTTCGAGATGCTGGTAGGCTCGGTGTGCGCGCAGCAGGTCAACCTGACCTTCGCGTTCACGGTGCGGGCCCGGCTGGTGCGGCGCTACGGCGAGCCCGTCGGGTCGGGCGGGCAGGGGCTCTACGCGTTTCCGGAGCCGGCGGTGCTGGCCCGCGCGCGGGTAGCGGACCTGCGGCGGTTGCAGTTCACCACGAGGAAGGCGGAGTACGTTGTGGGCCTGGCTCAGCAGGTGGAGACGGGAGCGCTCGATCTCGACGGTCTCGCGCGGCTGTCCAATGACGAGGTGATCGAGCGATTGACCGCGGTCCGCGGATTCGGACGCTGGAGCGCCGAGTGGTTCCTGGCCCGCGGTCTCGGGCGGGGCGACGTCTGCCCGGCGGGCGATCTGGCCGTCCGGCGGGCGTTCGAGCATTTCTACGGACGCGGCCGCGCGATGAGCGAGCCGGCGATCCGCCGCCGCGCCGCCGCGTGGCGCGCCCATCAGAACGTGGCCGTCCACTATCTCTTGGCCGGCCGCCGGCTCGCCGCGCGGGCCGCCGCAGGGGGCGGAGCGTGAGCCCGCTGGGCAAGTTCCTCCCGATCCTGGGACAGCCCGATCCCGCCCAGCCCAAGGACGTCCATCTGGTCGGCCGCTACGCGATCGGCGTGACCTGGGCCGACGACCACGGCAGCATCTATCCGTTCGATCGGCTACGGCTGGACGACACGGCCGCCGGCGGCCCCGGTGAGGCCGGCCTCACGCAGGAGATGACGTGGCCGAAGGAGATCAAGAAGCTGCCCGACGCGCTCCGGGTGGTGTGGCTGGACGGGCGCGAGAGCCTCTACCCGTACCCCGCGCTGCGCGCGCTCTGCCGCTGCGCGGGCTGCACGGGGGGCCACTGATGGCCTCGGAGCTGAGCCCGGGCGCTCGGCGCGGGCTCGTCCTGAGCGGCGTGATGGCCGCGGTGTTCCTGGCCGCGATGGAATCCACGGTGGTCGCCACCGCGATGCCCACCGTGATCGCGAGCCTGGGCGGCATCCGGATCTACTCGTGGACGTTCTCCGCCTTTCTCTTGACATCCACCGTGACGATGCCGATCTGGGGCCGGCTCGCCGACCAGGTGGGGCGCCGGCGCGCTTATCTCGCCGGGCTCGCGCTCTTCCTTCTCGGCTCCGCGCTGGCCGGCCTCTCGCACAGCATGGGGCAGCTCATCGCCTTCCGCGCGCTGCAGGGCCTGGGCGCGGGCTCGCTGATCTCCATCGGCATGACCATCGTCGGCGATCTCTACGGGGTGGAGCGGCGGGCGAAGATGCAGGGCTACTTCTCCAGCGTCTGGGGGGTGGCCTCGCTGGTGGGGCCGCTCATCGGCGGGCTGCTCACCGATCGGGTGTCCTGGCGCTGGGTCTTCTACATCAACCTCCCGTTCGGCCTGCTGGCCGCCGCCGCCATCGGGGTCGGCCTGCGTGACGAGGAGCGCGATCGGCCGCGCGCGTCGTTCGACCTGCTCGGGATGGCGGTGTTCGCGTCCGCGATCTCGACCCTGCTGGTGGGCCTGGTCGAGATCGGGGCGGGCGAGTCCCGGCGGTGGACCGGTATCGGACTGCTCGCGCTCTCCGCGGCCTTGCTCGTGCTGTTCGTGCGGGTCGAGCGGCGGGTGGCCGAGCCCGTGATTTCGCTCCCGCTGTTCCGGAATCCGGTCCTGCGCGCGGCGGCGGTCACCGGCTTGCTCTCCGGCATGGCCATGTTCGGCGCCATCACCTACGTGCCCCTTTACCTGCAGGCGGTGACCGGGAGCACCGCGACGCAGGCCGGCTGGGTGCTGATGCCCTTCGTGCTCGGATGGGTGGTCTTCTCGGTGGTGGGCGCCCGTCTCGTGCTCCGGGTCGGCTACCGACGCGTGGTCCTGGCCGGGATGGGCGCGCTGGTGCTGGCGTTCGTGCTCCTGGCGGGCTGGGACGAGTCGCTCACCCGCACGATCGCCGCGCGCGACATCGCGCTCGCGGGCATCGGCATGGGCCTGGTTTTCGTGCCCATGCTGATCGCGGTGCAGAACGCGGTCCCGCGCTCGCTGCTCGGCTCGGCCACGTCGCTCACCGGCTTCTTCCGGATGGTGGGCGGGGCGGTGGGCGTGGCGGTCATGGGGGCCGCCATGACGCACCGGCTCGAGCGGGCGCTCGCGGGCGTGGTCACGAGCGCCCCCGCCGATCTCCAGGAGCCCCTGCGCTGGCTGGCCGCCCACCCCGACCTCGCGGTCAATCCGATCACCCGCGCGACGCTCGACGAGGCGGTGCTGGGCCAGATGCGCCCGGTGCTGGCCCACGCCATCGGCGGCGTCTTCGAGGTGGGCCTCGCGATCGCGGTGGCGGCCCTGCTGTCCGCCTTCCTCGTCCCGGCGGGCCGGGTGCGAGACCTGGCCGTCGGCCGGGAGCCGGTCACGCCGTCGGGGACCAAGGCGTGAGCCCGTCGAGCGGGGCCGACGTCCCGTTGCTGGAGCGGCTGGCCGGACTGCCGGCCGTCTCGCTCTCGGAGCTGGTCCAGCTCCTGGAGGCGATGCCCGACTTCTCGAAGGAGCCCCTGCTGGCGGGGCTGGTCGGTGTCGACGAGCAGGGCGAGCCGGCCGCCCATCCGCTACTCGGGCTGGTCGTCGAGCATCTCAAGGAACGGCCGGCTGGCACCTGCTACGCGGTGCTGATCGAGGCGCTGACCGGGATCTGGAACGCGGCGGTGCGGGGAGCGGTCGTGGCCAGGCTGCGGGCCTCCGGGCTCCCGGCCGACGACCTGCTGCTGCGTCTGCAGGCCCTGTCGCCTACCCTGGGCCTGCAGGCCGAGAAGCGCGAGTGGGCGCAGCACTGGATGGCGGACCCGACGGCCCAGGACGCGCAGCTCGTCCAGCAGTGCCTGGTACGGCTGCTGCTCGCGGTCCGCGGACTCGCGGAGGCGCGCGCGCGGCTGCTCACCGACGGCAGACCCGGCGAGGCCGGCTGAGAGACCGATACCCGAAAAGGAGAAGAGCCATGGCCAACATTCCCGACGGATACAAGGACATCCTGCAGAAGAAGGCCTTCGCCAACCTGGCCACCGTGAACACGGACGGCACCCCCCAGGTGACGCCGGTGTGGGTGGACTGGGACGGCACGCACGTCCGCTTCAATACCGCCAAGGGGCGGGTGAAGGACAAGAACCTGCGGCGCAATCCGGTGGTAGCCCTGTCCATCCTGGATCCGGACAACCCCTACCGCTATCTCCAGGTGCGCGGCCGCGTGGCCGACATCACGGAGGCGGGCGCCGATGCCCACATCGATTCGCTCGCCAAGAAGTACCTCGGCCAGGACACGTATCCGTATCGCAAGCCGGGTGAGGTGCGCGTCATCTACAAGATCGCGCCCGACCGCGTCCAGACGATGGGGTGAGAGCAGGGGAATGAGCCGGCGGCGATGATCGGTCTCGAGGGAGTCTCCAAGGGCTACGGTGGCCAGGAGCTGCTCCGTGGCATGTCCTGGCGCATCGGGCGGGGCGAGCGCATCGGGCTCGTGGGTCCGAACGGCGCGGGCAAGACCACGCTCTGCCGCATCCTGGGCGGCGTGGAAGAGCCCGACGCCGGCCACGTGCACCGGGACACCGGCGTCACCGTCGGCTATCTGCCGCAGGAGGTCACCGGCGGCGCGGAGCGCACGGTGCTCGCCGAGGCCCTCTCGGGATTCGACGAAGTCTGGCGGCTCGAGGCGGAGCTGGAATCGCTCGCCGCGCGCATGGCCGGCCCCGGCGCCGAGGCCAGCCTGACCGATCGATACGGCGAGATCCAGCACCGCTTCGAGGCCCTCGGTGGATACCGGCTGGAGGCCGAGGCCAAGATCATCCTCGACGGGCTCGGGTTCGGCCCAACGGTCATCCATCGCCCGCTCGCCGAGTTCTCGGGGGGCTGGCGCATGCGGGCCGCGCTGGCCCGTCTGCTGCTGCTGCGCCCGGATCTCCTGCTGCTCGACGAGCCGACCAACCACCTCGACCTGGAGTCGCTCCAGTGGCTGGAGAACTTCCTGGCCGCCTACGAGGGCACGGTGGTCATCGTCTCGCACGACCGGTATTTCCTGAACCGCATGGTCACCGCGATCTCGGACCTCACCGGAGGTGGCGTCACGCTCTATCACGGCGACTACGATCACTTCCTGGTGGAGCGCGAGGCCCGCCAGGCGCTCCTGGAGGCGCAGGCGCGCAACCAGGCTAAGCGCGTGGCCGAGATCGAGCGGTTCATCGATCGCTTCCGCTACAAGGCGTCCAAGGCCCGCCAGGTGCAGAGCCGGGTAAAGATGCTGGACCGCATGGAGCGGATCGAGACCGAGGCCGCGGCGCGGCGCATCCATTTCTCCTTCCCGCAGCCGCCCCGGACCGGCCGGCTCGTCGGCCGCCTCACCGGCGTGCACAAGGCGTACGGCGACAACGTCGTGTACGCGGGGATGGACTTCCAGGTGGATCGGGGCGATCGGGTGGCCCTGGTGGGCGTCAACGGAGCGGGAAAGTCGACGCTGCTGAAGATGCTGGCGGGCGCGCTGGCCTTCGATTCCGGCGAGCGGCTGCTCGGCTCGAACGTGGAGGTCCAGTACTACGCCCAGCACCAGCTCGACGCGCTCGATCCGCAGCGGACCGTGCTGGAGGAGCTGGAGCGCGCGGCCCCCGAGGCCCAGATCTCCCGGCTGCGCACCATCCTGGGCAGCTTTCTCTTCAGCGGCGACACGGTGGAGAAGAAGGTGGCGGTCCTGTCCGGCGGCGAGAAGGCGCGGCTGGCCCTCGCCAAGATGCTCGCGCGCCCGGCCGCGCTGCTCTGCATGGACGAGCCGACCAACCACCTGGACCTCGCGTCCAAGGAAGTCCTCGAAGCGGCGCTCTCCGGTTTCACCGGCACCATCGTGTTCATCTCCCACGATCGCTACTTCATCAACCGCATCGCCACCCAGGTGGTGGAGGTCGCGCGCGGCCAGCTCACCACCTACCTCGGAACCTACGACGACTACCTCGCCCGCAAAGCCATCCCCGCGGAACCCCCGCCCGCGCAATCAGCGACGACACCAGTCGCCGGACCACGGTCCGCCGCCCCGAAACGAGGGCCCGCCGGTGAAGCGAGTGTCCGCGGCAGTTCCCGAGAGTCCGCGGCCGGGGGGAGTGCGGGGGCCATTTCTGGGCCCCCGCATAAGAAGAGCTTCAAGAACGAAACGCAAGACAGCAAGAAGACCAGCAAAGCCGTCGACCGCGAGATCAAGGCCATCAAGCTGCGCCTCGGCGCGGTCGAAACGCAGATCCACGAGCTGGAGGCGCGCCAGCAGGAGATCGGGCTGGCGCTGGCCGATCCGGACCTCTACCGCGACGGACAGAAGGCCCGCGAGATCGCGCAGTCGCGGAAGGATACGGAGGCGCGGGTGGCCTGGCTCATGAAGGAGTGGGAAGATCTGTCGCAGCGGCTCTCCGCCGTCGCGGGGGAGGAGCGGTGAGCGAGGAGCGCTACACGCGCGAAGTCGACGACGACACTCTGCGCCGGGAGAAGGCGCGGGCGCGCGAGCTCCGCGGGACCGCGTGGTGGCGGCGGCGCATCGCCACCGGGCTCTGCCACTACTGCCGGCGCGCGGTCGGCGCGAAGGCGCTGACCCTTGACCACGTGATCCCGCTCGTGCGGGGCGGCCGTTCGATTCGCGCCAACCTGGTCGCCGCCTGCAAGGACTGCAACAACAAGAAGCAGTCGCTGCTCGCCTGGGAGTGGCGAGCCTACCTCGACACGCTCGACCCCTCCGCCGACCTCTAGATACACCGCGCCGTCTGAAATTGTCCGCATTGACCGCCCGCGTCCCGCGGCGTCCAATCGCGTGAGCAGGTCATCTCAATTCCAGGAGGAGGCGGACATGAAGACGCGGTGGCTGGGCGTGCTGGTGGTGGCGATGTGGTGCCTGAGCGGCGGCGCGGTATGGGGCGACGAGAAGCCGGCCAAGGTGAAGGTGGAGGGCAAGGAAGCCAAGGTCAACATCAACGAGGCCTCGAAGACGGAGCTCATGAAGCTCGCGGGCGTGGGTGCGGGCGGCGCGCAGAAGATCATCGAGTACCGGGGCGCCCACGGGCCCTTCAAGAAGGCGCAGGATCTGGAGAAGGTCGACGGCATCGGCAAGGGCGTAATCGAGAAGAACGCGGGGCGGATCGTCGTGAAGTAAAAATGCTTCCCCGTTGGGTCACCCTCATGTACGATGGCCCCGAAATCGGTCGGAGCGCACACAGGCTCCTTTGAGCGTTCCGTTTCGGCAATTTCGCCGGACGCAACGTGACCGAGCCTCGCGCCGGGAGTCGGCGTCCGGAGCGAGGTGAGCGGGTCCTGGGCCCCAGGTCGGGCCGCGCCGAGAAAGGGAGGTGATCCAGCCGATGTGTACCCCTACGGTGATCTGTGAGGTGGTCGCCTCCTAAGGCCCGGATGTAGCAGTTGCAGGTGGCCCTGGAGGACCCAGGAACCACCGGCCCCGACGGACCCGCTCTTCACCAGCGGGGCGGCCCGGCAGCGAGAAGCACAGCACTGCCGCCGCAAAGTCCGTCGGGGCTCTTTTTTCGATTCGGCGAGAAAGAAAACGGCCCGCCGGGTTTCCGACGGGCCGTCAAGTGGTCGGCGACGCTTACGCCGACTTCCGAACGTTGGAAGCCTGAAGCCCCTTGGGCCCCTTCGTCACCTCGAACTCGACCTTGTCGCCCTCGGCCAAGCTCTTGAAGCCCTGGGCCTGGATGGCGCTGTAGTGGACGAAGACATCCTCGCCGCCCTCGACCTGGATGAAGCCGTAGCCCTTCGCGTCGTTGAACCACTTGACCGTGCCCTGTGCCATACGTCTGTTCCCTCTCTGTTGGGCGGGGATGGACCGCCCGCTAAGCCCCTCGCCACCATGGCTGGGGATTCCCCCCGGAAGCGGGGGGGACAAAAAAAGCGCCGTGGAGGACCGAGGTCCTCACGGCGCTACCATTCCCTGGAACCGAGGCTCGTTCACGTACGGGAGAAACAGCCCTTCAGGATCCTGAAATCGCGCGCAGGTTAGCAAAGGAGCGGAAGGACTGTCAAGGCTGTTTCTGGCGGGAAGAACGGACCGGGCCCCCGCCGAAACCCGGGCCCCGAGGGTGCGGCGCTAGACCTTGCGGACGTTCGCGGCCTGGAGGCCCTTCGGGCCCCGGGTGACCTCGAACTCGACCTTGTCGCCCTCGGCCAGGCTCTTGAAGCCCTGGGCCTGAATGGCGCTGAAATGCACGAACACGTCCTCGCCATCCTCCTGAGAGATGAAGCCGTACCCCTTCGCGTCGTTGAACCACTTCACGTTGCCCTGAGCCATCAACTGACCTCTTTCGTAAGGCGTCTAGCGCCTCGGTGATTCCCCGTCACCATGACGGGGGCGCCCTCCAGGAGTGGAGGACAAACAAAAACGCCGCGGGACTTGAGGTCCTCACGGCGTTGGTCTCGAATCTCTGACTCCATCTCCCGGGTGAACCTACAACCTGAACTGGAGCCTAGCGGAGCCCGCCAACCGTGTCAAGGAATATCCCGGATGGCTACCGTGACCGGCCGGGAGCCGTTCCGGGTCCCCAGCCAGCCGGGAATGGCCATCGAGAAGCGGCCGGCGGTGCCGCCCGCCACCACCACGTGCAGCTCGTCTGGGGAGGGGAACTTGGGGATCGCCTCCCCGGGGGCGGGCGCGCCTCCCTTGGCGAAGCGCAGATTGGTGCCTTCCCCGTTATCTTCCGCCGGCTGCAGGCTCCGGTAGGGGGCGCGGATCGTCTCGAAGAGATGGCGCGTGAGATCGCGCTTGCTCCAGCCGTCGTCGCCGAAGGTGCGCGCGTGCTCCGGGCCCACCACCAGCATGGTGTGCGAGTAGAGCGGGAAGTGCTTGGCGTTCCAGAGCCCGGCCATGGACCAGCCGAGCGAGCCCGCGAGCGCGCGGGCGGTGCGGCTGGCGTGGTCGGAGATGCCGTGGGGCGCCTCGCCCGCGAACACCGTCACCGCGCTGTCGGTTTTCGCGAGCCCGCGGTCCGCGTGATACGGCGGCCAGGGGCTGGCCTCCTCGTGCTCGCCGATGCAGTAGGTGTAACGGCCCGGGTGGCCGAACGTGGACATCGACGTCTCGCCCGCTTTCGCGCCGCCCACGTTGATCATCACGAGGCGCAGGGCGCGGCCGATGGTCGCGTTGGCGCGGTGGCCGGGGCCGAACACGCCGAAGGAGCAGTTGAGCCCGATCCGCCCGCGGATGGGCCCGTGTACGACGATCAACGGGGCCGAGAAGTGCGTGGACGTCGACACCCCGTGCAGGTTGAAGGCGGGATCGCTCGCGGCCTGGACCGCGGCGAGCACGACGGGCAGGTACTCGGGCCGGCAACCCGCCATCACCGCGTTGATCGCCACCTTCTCCACCGTGGCCCGGCCGTAGTTGGGCGCGACCTCTCCCACGAGCTCGTGGGGATCGCGGGTGGTGCCGCCCAGCATCCGGTCCACCCGCGCGCGCGCGGGTGGAACCACCGGCAGGCCGTCCGTCACGCCCTTGTCGAACCAGATCTCCAGGTCGTCCACCGTCGGGTCCTTTCGCCACCGCCGGCATGGTGCCACATCGAGGCCGGCAGATCCAACCGGGCCGCGCGCGCATAGACCCGGGTAACAAGGACGTCTTCTCGCTCCGGAAGCTGATCGGCGCGAAGTAGTCGCCGGCGCATCGCCGGGGCGCGGCGCTATACTCGGGCCGTGAATCCGTGGCACGACGTGGAGCTGGGCGACGACATCACGCGGGACTTCCGCTGTGTGATCGAGATCCCGAAGGGCTCCAAGGTGAAGTACGAGCTCGACAAGCAGACCGGCCTGCTCTGGCTCGACCGCGTGCTCCACTCGGCCGTCCACTACCCGGCCAACTACGGCTTCCTGCCGCGCACCTACTGCGGCGACGGCGACCCGCTCGACGTGCTCGTGCTGGGCCAGGAACCGGTGGTGCCCCTCTGTATCCTCCGGGCTCGCGCGATCGGCGTTCTCACGATGCGCGACGACAAGGGGCGGGATGACAAGATCATCGCGGTCCACGTCGACGATCCCGAGTATGCCCACTACCGGGACGTCGCCGAATTGCCTCCGCACCGCCTCAAGGAGATGCAGCGGTTCTTCCTCGACTACAAGGTCCTCGAGAACAAGGCGGTGGACGTCGAGGACATCCGGGGGCGGGCGACCGCGGAGCAGGTGATCCGCGACGCGGTCCAGCTCTACCGGGACCAGATCGCGCCGGCGGAAGCTCGCCGCGGGACGGAGTCTTCCTAACTGACCGAAATCCCGCCCGTTTTGCCGACGCCTGCCGCCGACCGGCGTGCGCCCCCCGATGCCGGGTCGTGCAATGACGTCCATCTTGCCGAAAAGCCTAGGATTTTCTTGTTGCGAAAAATTCAGGGTGCTAGACTCAGCCGTGAGTTCGACCCCGTCTCAAACGACCTATTCGACAAGGGTGCTCTATGCTGATTAGTCTTCTCGCCGGGTTGTTCTCGAACGATCTTGCCATCGACCTGGGCACGGCCAACACCCTGGTCTACGTCCGCGGGGAGGGTATCGTGATGAACGAGCCTTCCATCGTCGCCATCCACCAGGCCGACCACTCGGTCCTGGCGGTGGGGCACGAAGCCAAGGCCATGCTCGGGCGCACCCCGGGCAACATCACGGCCATCCGGCCCCTCAAGGACGGCGTCATCGCCGACTTCGACGTGACCGAGAAGATGCTCCACTACTTCATCAACAAGGTCCACCGGCGCCGGACGCTCGTGCATCCGCGTATCGTGATCGGGGTGCCGTCGGGGATCACCCAGGTGGAGAAGCGCGCGGTGCGCGACTCCGCGATGCAGGCGGGGGCGCGCGAGGTATACCTGATCGAAGAGCCCATGGCCGCGGCAATCGGGGCGGGCCTGCCCATCCAGGAGCCGGGCGGCAACATGATCGTAGACATGGGCGGCGGCACCACCGAGGTGGCGGTGATCTCGCTCTCGGGCATCGTCTACTCCAAATCGGTCCGCATCGCGGGCGACGAGATGGACGAAGCGATCGTGCAGTACATCAAGAAGCACTACAACCTGCTCGTCGGCGAGCGGCGCGCGGAAGAGATCAAGATCAAACTGGGCTCGGCCTACCCCATGGGCGGTGAGCGCATGACCATGGAAGTGAAGGGCCGCGACCTGATCGATGGAATCCCGAAGACCATCGTGGTGACCGACGAGGAGATCCGGGAGGCGCTCCGGGAGCCGGTCATGGCGATCGTGGACACCGTGCGCACCTGTCTCGAGCGAACCCCGCCCGAGCTGGCCGCGGACATCGTGGACAAGGGTATCGTGCTCACCGGCGGTGGCGCGCTGCTCCGGGGCCTCGATCTGCTCCTCCGGCAGGAGACCGACCTTCCGATCACGGTCGGTGACGACCCCCTGTCCTGCGTGGCGCTCGGCACCGGCAAGGTGCTGGACGAGCTCGAGCTTCTCAAGAAGGTGGCGATCCCCGCCTGAGTTGGGGTCAGGTCTTGCATTACGACATTTCCTCGCGCGCGCCCTTCCGACGGCCAGCCAGAGAAATGTCGTAATTCAAGACCTGACCCCGAGGTGACGGAGCGGTGAGAGTTCGCAGATACGGGATCCTTCTCGCGGTGCTACTCGTGTCCCTCCTGCTGCTGACGGTGCAGACTCGCGGCGGCGGCACGGGGCGAGCGAGCGAGCTGGTCGCGATCGCGGTCACCCCGGTCCAGAGCCTGCTGGTGCGGATCCATCGCGGCGCCCTCGACTTCTGGGCCAACTACGTCGATTGGAAGTCGGTGCGGCGGGAGAACGCGACTCTCCGCGGAGAGAACGAGCAGTTGCGCGTGCAGGCGCTCCAGGCCGGCGAGAACCAGGCGGAGAACGCGCGGCTCCGCCGCCTCCTGGTCCTGCGGGACCGGCTGCCCCTCGCCACCGTGGCCGGCGAAGTCATCGGGCGCGAGGCCGGCGGCTGGGTGCGCTCCCTCACCGTCAATCGCGGGCGGGGCGACGGCATCGCCCAGCAGACGCCGGTCATCGTGCCGGACGGGCTGGTGGGGCGAGTCGTCCAGGCGCATCGCAGCGCCGCGGTCATCCAGCTCCTGAACGATCCGGCTTCCACGGTGGGCGCGGTGGCGCAGCGCACCCGCACCGCCGGGCTCGTGGAAGGGGATGCGGGGGGCGCGGTGCGCTTCAAGTTCATGGCCCGTGACGGCTCCAGCGTCGCCGCGGGCGATCTCGTGGTCACCTCGGGCCTGGGTACCCTCTTCCCCAAGGGCCTTCCGGTCGGGCGGGTCGTGAAGATCGAGGACAAGGGCTCGGCCCTCTTCCACTTCGCGGTGCTCGCGCCCGCGGTCGATTTCTCTCGCGTCGAGGAAGTGCTGCTCATCACCGGGCAGACCATCCAGGACCTCGCCGCGCTGTTCCCCGCGGACGGCTAGTCATGCTGCGCCTGCTCCTGCTCCTCGTGATCGTGGGGGGCGGCGTCCTGCAATCGACGGTGGTCGCGGTCGCCGGGGTCGGGGGGATCATGCCCGACGTGCCGCTGATCCTCACCGTGCTCATCGCCCTGCGGTACGGTCCGGAGTCGGGTTGTCTCGCCGGCTTCGTCGCCGGGCTCCTTCAGGACGCGACCGGGGGCGGCCTCGTGGGGGTGCAGGCTCTCACCAAGGGCCTGGCCGGCTTCGGCATGGGCCTCCTGGTAGGGCGCTTCTGGGTCGGCAATCCGCTCGTCCAGGTGCCCGGGCTGGTGCTGCTCAGCGTGGTGGAGGGGCTCGGGCGGTTTCTCCTCCTGCAGATGTTCCACTACCCGGCGGCGTTCGGCGACCTCATGCTCCACGTGATCCTGCCCCAGGCGCTCTACAACGGCCTGATCGGCACCCTGTGCATCCTGGCCGAGGCGGGCTACGAGCTGATGCGGAGGCGAACGTGGAGGTGAACCCGACGCCCTCGAATCGCCGCGAGGCCTGGGGCCGGCGGGTCCTGGCGCTCGCGGTGGTCAGCTCCATCGGGTTCGTCGCGCTGCTGGGCCAGCTCTGGTATCTGCAGGTGCTGGAAGGCGGGCGCCTGCAAGAGCTGTCGGAGAAGAACCGGATCCGCATCCGGCCGGTCGCCGCGCCCCGCGGCATCCTGTTCGACCGGAACGGGCTCGCGCTGGTCGACAATCGCCCCGCCTTCACGCTCTCGCTGATCCCGCGCGAGATGGAGGACCGCCACCAGGTGGTGGCCCGGCTGTCCGTCCTGCTCAAGATGCCGGTGACCGAGCTGCTGGAGGCGCTGGAGCGCGTCCCCGCGGATTCGATCCGCCCGGTGCGGGTCCGCCGCGGCCTCTCGCTGGAGGACGTCACCAAGGTCGAGGAGCGCAAGCTCGAGCTCCCGGGCGTCATCGTGGAGGTCGAGCCGCAGCGCACGTATCCCACCAGCACGTTCGCCGCTCATCTCCTCGGTTATGTTCGAGAAGTCAGCGACGAGCAGATGAAGCAGGGCCGGTACCGCCGAGGCGACATGATCGGGCAGTCCGGCCTCGAGCGGCTCCTCGACGAGTACCTGCGCGGGCGGGACGGCGGCGAGCGGATCGAGGTCGACGCGTTCGGCCGGCCGGTGCAGGTCATGCGGCGCGAGGAGCCCGATCCGGGCGCGCAGGTCGTCACCACCATCGATCGCCGAATCCAGGAGGCGGCGGAGCAGGCGATGGCCGGGAAGGCCGGCTCGGTGGTGGTGCTGGACCCGCGCACCGGCGATGTCCTCGCCCTGACGTCGAGCCCGGCCTTTTCCCTCGACCGGTTCACCGGGAACCTGGATCGCGACGAGTGGGTGCGGCTCGTGCGCGATCCGATGACCCCGCTGCTGAACCGGGCGCTCCAGGGGCAGTATCCGCCCGCCTCGGTGTTCAAGATCGTCGTCGCGGCCGCCGGGCTCCAGGAAGGCTCGCTCACGCCGATGGACCGCGTGTACTGCAACGGGGAGTTCAGCCTGGGCAACTGGACCTTCAATGACTGGAAGCCGGGCGGGCACGGTCACCTGGACTTCGCCGGGTCCGTCGCGCAGTCGTGCGACATCTTCTTCTACCAGGCCGGGCTCAAGGTGGGCGCGGACGTCATGGCGAAGTACGCGCAGGCCTTCGGCCTGGGGGCGCCCACCGGCATCGATCTGGGCGGGGAGCGGTTCGGGCTGGTGCCGCTATCCCCCGCGCAGCGCCAGCGCAGCAAGCGGCGCTGGCTGCCCGGTGACACCGTCAACATGTCGATCGGGCAGGGCCAGCTCCTGGTGACGCCGCTGCAGATCGCGCGCATGATGGGGGCGGTGGCCAACGGCGGGATCCTCTGGAAGCCCCGGCTGGTCCAGCGGGTGGAGCGCGCGGACGGGACGCTCGCCTACGCCTCCTCCAGCCAGATGACCGATCGGGTCGAGCTGTCGCCGGTGGTCTGGGCCTTCCTGCGCCACTCCCTGACCGCGGTGGTCAAGGACGGCACCGGGGCGCTGGCCCGGGTGCCCGGCGTCGACATCGCGGGCAAGACGGGCACCGCTCAGACCGTCTCCAAGAGCGACTCCTCGAAGGGACAGGACCACGCGTGGTTTGCCTCCTTCGCCCCCGCCGACGACCCGCAATACGTGGTGGTGGTGCTGGTGGAGCGCGGCGGCAAGGGCGGGCAGGTCGCGGCGCCGATCGCGCGGCAGATCTACGAAGCCATCTTCCTCCAGAAGGTGGCCCAGGTGACGCTCGGCGAGTCCAGCTGATGATGTTGAAGATGGACCGGCGTCTGCTCCAGAACGTCGACTGGCCGTTGCTGGGCGCCGCCTTCTTCATCATCGGGCTCGGCTTCGTCTGCCTCTGGAGCCTCAATCCCGGCCGCGGCATCTCGACGCTGATGTGGCGCCAGCTCTCGTGGGTGGGCGTCGGACTCCTCGGTCTCCTCGTGGTGGTCAGCGTGGACTACCGGAATCTGGTGCGGTTCGCCCCGGTCTTCTACGTGGTCGGCCTCGGCCTGCTGATCAGCGTGTTCGTGCTGGGTCGTACCGTCTCGGGCGCGCAGCGCTGGATCCACCTGGGGCCTTTCACGGTGCAGCCGTCGGAGGTCTTCAAGCTGATCTTCATCATCACGCTGGCGTGGGCGCTGACCTCCGGCCGCGGAGAGCGATTGGGCCGCGGCGCCCTGATCGGAGCCTTCGTGCTCCTGGGCGTGCCGTTCTACCTGGTGGTGCGCCAGCCGGACCTGGGGACCGGGCTGGTCCTGGTGCCGGTGCTCGCCGCGACCCTGGTGGGCCTCGGCCTGCGGATGAAGGTGCTGGGGGGGCTCGCCCTCGCGGCGGTGGCCGCCATGCCGCTCGCCTGGCTCGTGCTCAAGCCGTACCAGCGGGACCGGCTGCTCGTCTATCTCGATCCGTTCCGCGATCCGCTCGGAACGGCCTACAATGTCATTCAGGCGAAGATCGCCATTGGTTCGGGCCAGCTCCTGGGGAAGGGCATCGGCGGCGCCACGCAGAGCCGCCTCGCTTTTCTCCCCGAGCGGCACACCGACTTCATTTTTGCCGTATTCGCGGAGATGTGGGGGTTCCTCGGTTGTCTGGTGCTGATCGTGGCCTACGCGCTCCTGGTGTTGCGGGGGTTCGAGATCGCGGCCGGCACGCGTGAGATGCGGGGGCGCATTCTGGCTCTCGGAGTGACGAGCGTGTTCGCGGTCCAGATCCTGGTCAATATCGGCATGGTGACGGGCCTGCTCCCCATCGTGGGGATTCCGCTGCCGCTCATGAGCTACGGCGGCTCCTCCATGGTGGTCTCACTGACAGCGCTGGGCCTCCTGATCTCGATCCGAATGCGGCAGTTCCACTAACCGCATAACTGCTGGCCGGGTCTCCCTCGCGGGACCCCGGATCGAGGTCGGCCGTGGGTAAGCGCATCGTCGTCAACGCCGGTGTGACGGAAACGCGTCTCGCCGTCCAGGACGGGAATCTCCTCACCGAGCTCTACATCGAACGCGCCGACCGGCGCTCCATCGTCGGCAACATCTACAAGGGCGTCGTCACCAACGTGCTGCCCGGCATGCAGGCCGCGTTCGTGGACATCGGGCTCGCCAAGGACGCCTTCCTGTACGCGGGGGACTACACCGCCAACCTCGGAGCGGAGGACTCCGTTCCCTCCGAGGACGACGAGACGTCCGACGTGGACGAGGGGGAGGGTGAGGCCGAGGGCGACGCGGAGGCGGAGCCGCGGCGCCAGGCGGTGGCCCCGATCGAGGAGATGCTCCGCAAGGGCCAGGAGGTTCTGGTGCAGGTGTCGAAGGAGTCCCTGGGCACCAAGGGGGCGCGGGTGACCTCGTTCGTGTCCATTCCCGGTCGCTACATCGTCTACATGCCGCACTCGCGCCACGTCGGAGTCTCGCGGCGGATCCACGACGACGCGGAGCGCGATCGGCTCCGCGCCATCGTCAAGGGACTCCCCGCGCAGCCCGGCGGCTTCATCGTGCGAACCGTCGCGGAGGGAAAAGGGGAGGAGGAGCTGGCCGCCGACATCCAGTTCCTGAGCCGGCTCTGGGCCCAGGTGCAGGCGCGCTTCGACTCGGCCAAGGCCCCGTCCCTGCTCCACGCGGAGATGGACGTCACCTTCCGGGTGGTGCGGGACCTCTTCTCGGCCGAGGTGGAGGAGTTCCTGGTGGACAGCCCGGCCGCCTACGCGAAGTGCCTCGAGTTCGCCACCTCACTCGTGCCGCAGCTCGCCCCCCGGGTCAAGCAGTGGGACAAGGACACCCCGATCTTCGAGGCCACCGGCATCGAGCGCGAGATCGACAAGGCGTTGCGCCGTCGCGTGTGGCTCAAGTCGGGCGGCTACATCGTCATCGACCACACCGAGGCCCTCGTGGCCATCGACGTCAACACCGGCAAGTACGTGGGCAAGCGGGACTTCGAGGAGACGGTGCTCAAGATCAATCTGGAGGCGGCCACCGAGGTGGTCCGCCAGATCCGGCTGCGGGACCTGGGCGGGATCATCATCATCGACTTCATCGACATGGAGCGGGCCGAGCACCGAGACCAGGTCTTCAAGGCGCTGACCCGCGCGCTCGCGGACGACAAGGCCCGCACCAACGTGCTGGAGATCTCGGAGCTCGGGCTGGTGGAGATGACGCGCAAGCGCGTGCGGCAGAGCCTGCAGTCCCTCTTCTGCGCGCCGTGCCCGACCTGCAAGGGCAGCGGCGTGGTCAAGTCGGACGCCACGCTCTCCGCCGAGATCTTCCGCAAGATCCAGGCCCAGAGCGGGGAGGGCGGCGCCGGGGACGTGGTGATCCGCGTCCACCCGGAAATGGCTCATCAACTGGAATCGAGCCAGCGCGAGGGGGTCGATCGCCTGCAGGCCCTGATCGGACGCAAGCTCGTGATCCAGGCGGTGCCGTCGTATCATCGCGAGCAGTACGAGCTGACCGTCAAGTAGCCGGAGCGGAGCCCGCATGACGCGACCCTCGCGCATCAGCCGCGCGGTCATCGTCGGCCAGCTCCGGGTGGCCGCCACCCGAGGGGACCGTGCGGCCCTCACGCTCGCGATCGATCAGATGAAGACGTGGGCGTACTCGCCGCGGTACTGGCAGAAGTACATGCAGCTTCTGACGCATCCCTTGGCAAGGCTCGTCGACCTCACCGTGATCAAGCAGGGAGACAAGATCGCGCACCAGAAGGGGTGGGTGAAGCCCAAGCGCGAGCCGCGCAAACCCAAGCCCAAGCGTGCCCGCCGCGCCGCGCGGTCGGTCCCCGCCCAGCCGTCGCTGTTCCCGGAGCTCTGACCTGGCCCTCGATCCGGGCTGCCCGCTTGACTACCCGGGTAGGGTATAAGCGGGAGGGGCCATGGGACGAGCGCGCGCGATCGGGCTGATCGGAGGACTCGCGGCGCTGGCCGGCGTGGCCGCGCTGCTGGCTCCACCCATCCCTCAGGATCCCGCCTATCATCGTCTGGCGGATGCGCGCGGATGGCTCGGCATCCCCAACACCCTGAACGTGCTGTCCAATGTCGGCTTCCTGCTGGTCGGCGCGCTCGGATTGGGCTACCTCCGCGGGGCCGGGGACTCGGGTCGGGCCTTCCGGGAGCCGGTCGAGCGATGGCCGTACGTGGTCGTCTTCGGCGGCCTGCTCCTGACCGGAATCGGCTCCGCCTACTACCACTGGGATCCCGACAACGAGCGGCTGGCGTGGGACCGGCTCCCGCTCGCGATCACCCTGATGGGCCTGCTCGCCGCCACGATCGCGGAGCGGATCGGGGTGGCGGTGGCGCTCTGGCTCCTGGGGCCCCTCGTCGCGCTCGGGGCGGGCTCCGTCGTCTACTGGCACTGGACCGAGCAGCAGGGCGCGGGCGATCTGCGCCTGTACGCCCTGGTGCAGTTCTATCCGATCGTGGCCGTCCCGCTCATGCTCTGGGCGCTGCCGCCTCGCTATACCCGGGGCGGCGCCCTCCTCGCGGCCGCCGCGACCTACGCGGTGGCGAAGGTGGCGGAGGCCCTGGACGGCTGGATTCTCTCGGCGACCCGCGTGGTGAGCGGGCACACCCTCAAGCATCTGCTGGCCGCGCTGGCGGGGTACTGGGTGCTGCGCATGCTCCGGCACGGCCGGCCGGCCTAGAATGGGGACACGACGATGGACAGCCAGACGAAAGCGAAGGCGCTGGGCCGGCTGCGCCGGATCGAGGGCCAGGTGCAGGGCATCCAGCGGATGGTCGAGGAGGACAAGGACTGCGTCGACATCCTCCTCCAGCTCACCGCGGTGCAGGGCGCGGTGGAGCAGGTGCAGAAGCTCTTGCTGGGCCAGCACCTCGAGTCGTGCGTCGCGGACGCAGTGCGCACGGGCAGCTCGCGCGATCGCCAGCGGAAGCTCGACGAGCTGCTGGATGTCTTCTCCCGGTTCTCCGGACGCTAGGAGCGGGTATGCTCGATCCGATCACCCATAGCCAGCGGCCCGGCCGCTTCCGCCCGAATGGGCGGCGAAAGGAGCGATGACGATGGCCAAGGATCCGGTGTGTCAGATGGACGTGGAGCCGAAACAGGCGGCGGGGGAGTCGAAGTACCAGGGGCAGACGTACTACTTCTGCGCCGTCGGCTGCAAGACCAAGTTCGACGCCGACCCCGGGAAGTATCTCGGCAAGTGATCGATTCGCCGTTCCTCGCCGGCCGCGACCGGTACGAGCGGGTGATGGAAGGGTGGGTGGACAACACTCACGAGGCCGCCTTTACTCACACCGTGCAGATCACCGACCCGGCCGGCGGGGTCGAGGTGAGCCTGGTCTGTACTCCGTCGCCCGGCTACGAGGTCCGGGCCGCGAGCGCTCGGGCCCTGTCAGGAGCTGTCGATCCGGGCATCCCCGCGGACTTCCCGGAGCTCGGCGGCACGCGCATGGTCGGCGGGTTCACCAAGCGCCTGGCCGAGCTGTGCAAAGCCCGGCCGGGCGCCGGTCTGTTCGTCGACGCGGGTATCGAGGTGGCGCGGCTGGCGCGTCAGGTCACCAAGCTGCCCGTTGCCGCCGTCACGCGGCTCGACCCGGGGGATGCGCTCGCGTGCTGGCGGCTCGACACGACGGGCTGGGTAGATCTGCCCGACTCGTGCTTCACCTACAGCCCGGCCGGCCGCGCTCTGTTCGGAACGCGGCCGGTGTCCACGCCGATGGTGCCCGCGCTCTACAGCCCGCCCCCGGGGGCCCGGAAGATCTTCGCGAGGAAGAAAGTGGCGCGCCTCGTCCTCACGGGCCGCCGGTTGCATCTCTTTCACTCCATGCATGACAACGTGCACGGCTTCGACCTGCACTACGAGCTGGATCTGGACCGCGGGGTGATCGTGGCCGCCGACTCGGTTACCTCGCGACTGCCATATGCCGGGATCTGCACCGAGCCCCAGGGCAAGATCACCTCGCTGATCGAGCAGCCGGTCGACGCGTTGCTGCGCAAGCGGATCCAGACCTTGCTCGGGGGACGCTCGGGCTGCGCCCAGCTCTATGACCTGACCGCCGACCTGCTCAAGCTGCTATCGCTTCCATCTCCGTAAACACCGGTAATACCTCCGATATTCGCAAAGTTTGACAAGCCAGTTTGACCCCGATATTATTCTGTACCGACTGGTTGGTATAGAGGGAGAGGAGCGAGAGATGGCGCCCGCAAGCCCGGTGGTGACCGAGACCAAGAGCCAGCTTGAGAAGAGCCAGCCTGAGACCAAGAGCCAGAAGGGCGCGGCGACTCGCGATCAGATCCTCAACGCGGCTTCTCGCCTCATCCACGTGCAGGGGTACCAGTCCACCTCGCTCGACGACGTGCTGAGAGAGAGCGGGGTCGGCAAGGGCAACTTCTACTACTACTTCAAGAGCAAGGAAGACCTGGGCTACGCCATCATCGATCGCATCACGCGCGCCTTCGTCGAGCGTGGCCTGGGGCCGGCCTTCGCGGACACCGAGACCGATCCGATCGCGCAGCTCCACGCCTTCTTCGATCGGGTGGTGGATGCCCAGCGGCAGCGCAACTGCGTGGGCGGCTGCGTGATGGGCAACCTCGCGTGCGAGCTCTCCGACGTGCACGAGGGCTTCCGCCAGCGGCTGGCCGGTATCTTCGACGTCTACCGGACCCATCTCGCGGAGGCGATAGGCCGCGGCCAGCAAAGCGGTCGGCTCCGGCCGGACGCGGACGCCTCACGGGTTGCCCAGTTCCTCGTGGCCGGCCTCGAGGGCGCGATCCTGCTCAGCAAGGTCACCCGGGACATCACGGTCATGGAGCGATGCGTGATGGAGCTCAAAGAGCACCTCGCGCTCTACAGGATATGAGGATGACGACGCTACACGCCCCGAACGGACATCAGGATACGGCGGGCGGGCCCCGGAAGCCGGATCGGGATGCCCTACTGGTGGAGCGCCTGCGCCGCCAGGAGCCCGGCGCGGCGGAGGACCTGATCGCCACCTATGGCGACCGCGTCTACCGCCTCGCCATCCGCATCACGAGGAATGAGCAGGACGCCGAGGAAGTGGTGCAGGATGCGCTCTGGACCGCCGCCCGCAAGATCGACACCTTCAAGGGCGAGTCCGCCTTCGGTAGCTGGGTCTACCGCATCACCGCCAACGCGGCCTATCAGAAGCTGCGCAGCCGACACGGCCAGCGCAACGAGATCTCGTGGGACGCGCTGGCGCCCGGCTTCGACGAGCTGGGCCAGCACGCGGAGCCCCTGCGCGATTGGTCGGGCCGCGCCGAGGAGCCCGCGCTGCAGACCGAGCTGCGGACTCTCCTGACCACGGCCATCGACGATCTGCCAGGAGACTACCGGACCGCGTTCCTGCTCCACGACGTCGAGGGGCTGTCCAACCCGGAGATCGCCGAGGCGCTGCACATCAGCCTGCCCGCCGTGAAGTCCCGCGTGCACCGCTCCCGGCTGTTCCTTCGGCAGCGGCTGGGCGACTACATGCGGACCGCCTGAGAGCGTGTAAAGTCCCGTCCGCCTTGACTTTCGGGCGGCCGCTGTGGTCAGATAGGCGCTCGCGGTACTTGGGCATGACGTGGGTCGCGTCGATTCGCGAATCGCTGAACCCGAATAGATAGACCAAGCACATAGACCAAGCACATAGACCAAGCACATAGACCAAGCACATAGACCAAGCACATA
>JBBDXN010000144.1:68376-74182 GCA_040902305.1 Candidatus Rokuibacteriota bacterium
GAAAGGTCGTCGGCATGGAAGCGGTGATCGCGACAGGGGGCAAGCAGTACCGCGTGGCTCCGGGGCAGGTCATCCAGGTCGAGCGCCTGGGGAAGGACAAAGGGGCTGCGGTGGAGTTCACCAAGGTCCTGCTGGTCAACCAGGACGGTCAGGTGACGGTGGGGGCGAAGGCGCTGGAGTCCGCCAAGGTCACCGGCCTAGTGGTGGCCGAGCGCAAGGGCGCCAAGGTCCTGATCGTGAAGTTCAAGCGGCGGAAGAACTACCGGCGGCACCGCGGGCATCGGCAGACCATGACCGCGGTGCGCATCACCAAGATCGAGGTCTAGAGCCATGGCTCACAAGAAGGGCGTCGGCAGCTCGAGAAACGGTCGCGACTCCAACCCCCAGATGCTGGGGGTGAAGCGCTTCGGCGGGCAGTTCGTCACCGCCGGCAGCATCCTGGTGCGCCAGCGCGGCACCCGCTTCAAGCCGGGCACGAACGTGGGCCTGGGCGTGGATCACACGCTGTTCGCCAAGGCCAACGGCTACGTGCGGTTCGAGCGCAAGGGCGACGACAAGTACGTCAGCATCGCCCAGCAGCAGCCCGCCTGAGCCGATCCGGCACCGCCGGGCCGCCGGGACCACGCCATGTTCATCGACGAGATCGATGTTTTCGTCAAGGGTGGCGATGGCGGCGCCGGCTGCATCAGCTTCCGGCGTGAGAAGTTCGTCCCCCGTGGCGGCCCCGACGGCGGGGACGGCGGGGACGGCGGCAGCGTGATCCTCGAAGCGGATCCCTCCATCACCACCCTGCTGGACTTCCACTATCAGCGGCACTACACGGCCGAGCGCGGCCAGCACGGGAAAGGCTCCAACAAGCAGGGGGCGAGCGGCGGCGACACCGTCCTGCGCGTGCCGCTCGGCACCATGGTCTCCGAGCGGGACGGGCGCCTGCCCCTGGGCGACCTCACCGGGCTCGGGGAACGGCTGCTGGTGGCCCGGGGCGCCCGGGGCGGTCGCGGCAACGCGCGCTTCGCCACCTCCACCAATCGGGCCCCGCGTCGGGCCGACCTGGGCCGCGCGGGAGAGGAGCGCTGGATCCACCTCGAGCTGAAGCTGCTGGCCGACGTGGGGGTGATCGGCTTCCCGAACGCGGGCAAGTCCACCCTGGTCTCGCGGCTCTCGGCGGCCAAGCCCAAGATCGCCGACTATCCGTTCACGACGCTCGTGCCCTCGCTCGGCATCGTGCGGGCGGGCGAGGATCGGAGCTTCGTCATCGCCGATCTCCCCGGGCTCATTCCCGGCGCGGCGGAGGGCAAGGGCCTCGGGCACCGCTTCCTGCGCCACACCGAGCGCACCCGGGTGCTCGTGCATCTCATCGATCTCGATCCCTCCACCGGGCGCGATCCGCTGGCCGACTACCACGCGATCCAGGACGAGCTGCGCGCGTACTCGGAAGAGCTGGCCGCGCGCCCGCAGATCGTGACCGTGAACAAGGTGGAGCTGCCGGCCACCGAGGAGGCGCGCGCGGCCGTCGAGCGCTTCTGCGCCGCCCACGGCCTGGCGTTCCACGCCATCTCCGCGGCGACCGGGGAAGGCCTGCCGACGCTGGTCCACGAGATGGCCCGGCGTCTGGCGAGCGAGCCATGGATACCCGCCTACTGAGCCGCGCTCGTCGGATAGTCGTGAAGGTCGGCAGCGGGCTGGTCACCACGCCGGGCGAAGGCCCGTCGAGCGAGACGATCGCCCGCCTCGCCGGCGACCTGGCCGCGGTGGTCCAGGACCGCCGCGAAGTCGCGCTCGTGTCTTCCGGGGCCATCGCCACCGGCGTGGCGCGCCTCGGCCTCAAGGGGCGGCCCCAGTCGATCCCGGAGAAGCAGGCGGCGGCGGCGGTCGGGCAGTCCGCCCTGATGTGGGAATACGAGCAGGCGTTCAAGAAGCACGGCATCCCGGTGGGTCAGGTGCTGCTCACCGGCCAGGACATCAGCGATCGCTCGCGCTATCTCAATGCCCGCAACACCCTCCTCGCTCTGCTCGACTACGGGGTGCTGCCGGTGATCAACGAGAACGACACGGTGGCGGTGGACGAGATCAAGGTGGGCGACAACGACAACCTGGCCGCCCTGGTCGCGCACCTCATCGACGCCGACCTGCTCGTGCTCCTGACCGACGTGGACGGTCTCTACACTGGCGATCCCCGCCGCGATCCGGCGGCCCGCCGCCTGGAGACCGTCGAGGTCATCACCGACGACATCCAGAAGATGGTCTTCGACGCCTCCGCGACGGTGTCGGTGGGAGGCATGAGCACCAAGCTGGAAGCGGCGCAGAAGGCGGGTGCCTCCGGAATCCCCATGGTGATCGCGAGCGGGCGGGAGGCGGGGATCCTCCAGCGGCTCCTCAAGGGAGAGCCGGTGGGGACGTACTTCCAGCCGCGGGACGACCGCCTCGCCGCGCGCAAGCGGTGGATCGCCTTCGCGGTGCCGCCCCAGGGGCGGCTCACGGTTGACGCGGGCGCGAAGAAGGCCTTAACTGAGAGAGGCACGAGCCTGCTTCCCTCCGGGCTGGTGGAGGTGAGCGGGGAGTTCCGCGCGGGCGAGGTGGTGGCCCTGACCCAGCTCGACGGCCAGGAGTTTGCGCGCGGCCTCGTGAACTACGACGCGGGCGAGCTGCGGCGGATCCGGGGCGCGAAGACGAAGGACATCGAGAAGGCGCTGGGCTACAAGGGGGTCGACGAGGTGATCCACCGCGACAACCTGGTGATCCTCTGACCGGGGCGGGATAGAGGGAGCAGATATGGACGCGGCGGCACATGTCGAGACGAAGGCGCGGGCGGCCAAGGAAGCGGCGCGAATCCTCGCGCTGGCCCCGAGCCGGGCCAAGAACGAGGCCCTCGCCCAGATGGCGCGCGGGCTCGAGGAGAAGTCGGGCGCGATCCTCGAGGCCAACCGGCAGGATCTCGAGCGCGCCCGCGCCGCCGGCCACCCGCGAGCCTTCGTGGATCGCCTCACCCTCACCGAGAGCCGCATCGAGGAGATGGCGGTGGGGCTGCGCCACGTGGCCGCCCTCCCCGATCCGGTCGGCGAGACCGTCGAGACCTGGTGCCGGCCCTCCGGCCTCGAGATCGCGCGCGTGCGCGTCCCCCTGGGGGTCATCGGCTTCATCTACGAGTCGCGGCCGAACGTGACCGCGGACGCGGCCGGCCTCTGCCTGAAGTCGGGCAACGCGGTGTTGTTGCGGGGCGGCAGCGAGGCGCTCCAGTCCAATACCGTGCTGGCCCAGATCCTGGCCCGGGCCGTCGAGAAGGCGGGCCTGCCGCCCGAGATCATCCAGGCGGTGGAGACGGCGGACCGCGCGGCGGTGCTCGCCATGCTCACCCTGGATCGCTACCTCGACCTCATCATCCCGCGCGGGGGCGAGGAGTTCGTGCGGCTCGTGGCGGAGCGCTCGACGGTGCCGGTGCTCAAGCACGACAAGGGGCTCTGCCACCTGTACGTGGACGAGGGCGCGGATCTGGACATGGCAGTAGCGGTGGCGGTCAACGCCAAGGCCCAGCGGGTCAGCGTCTGCAACGCGCTGGAGACCCTGCTCGTGCACGCGGCGGTGGCGCCGGACTTCCTCCCTCGCCTCGCGGCCCGGCTCGCGGAGGCGGGTGTGGAGGTGCGGGCGGACGAGCGGGCGCGAGCTCTCATGCCGGCGGCGCGGGAGGCCGAGCCCGCCGACTGGGACGCGGAATACCTCGACTACATCCTGGCGGTGCGGGTGGTCGAAGGCTTCGCGGAGGCGGTCGCTCATATCCGGCGCCACGGCTCGGGGCTGGCCGAGTCCATCGTCACCCGCGACGTGCGGCGCGCCCGGCGCTTCACGCGGGAAGTGGACGCGGCGGCGGTGCTCGTCAACGCCTCCACGCGTCTCGTGGACGGCAGCCAGTTCGGGATGGGCGCCGAGATGGGCATCTCCACGTCCCGTGTCCACGCCCGGGGCCCGGTCGGGGTGCGCGAGCTCACGACCACCAAGTTCGTGGTGTGGGGCGACGGGCATATCCGCGAGTAGCCCCCTGCTGTCGCGCGTCGGCGTGTTCGGGGGGTCGTTCAACCCGATCCACTTCGGCCACCTCCTCGTGGCCGACGAAGCCTGCGAAGCCCTCCACCTGGACCGCCTGCTCCTGGTGCCGGCGGCGCAGCCGCCCCACAAGCCGCCCGCCGAGCTGGCCCCCGCCGCCCATCGCTACCGGATGACCGCGCTCGCGGTCCGCGCGCACCCGCGGTTCGAGGTCTCGGACGTCGAGGTCAAGCGGAGCGGCCCGTCCTATACGGTGGACACGCTCACCGCGCTGCAGGATCGCGGGCGGCTGTACCTCATCATCGGATCCGAGACTTTCCTCGATCTGCTGAACTGGCGCGAGCCGCGGCGCGTCGCCGCCCTCGCGCGCCTGGTGGTGATCCCGCGCAACGGGATGGGCTTCGACCCCGAGACCCCCGCCGCGCTCAAGGTGATGCGGGAGCTCGGCCTGCCCGGCTTCGTACCCGCCGGCCTCGAGCCGTCGGACGGCGCCGCGCCGATCCTGCTGCCCGCGGCGTCGCTGCCGATCTCGGGCTCGGACCTGCGGCGGCGGGCCCGCGAGGGGCGGAGTCTCGCCTTCCGCATGCCGGAGTCCGTGGTGTCCTACGTCCGCGACCAGCAGCTCTACCGCCCGGAGGCGTGATGGCCAATCTGTCCGCCGAAGCCGTCGTCCGCATCGCCGCCCACGCGGCACTGGAGAAGAAGGCGATCGATCTGGTGGTGCTTGATCTGCAGGGGCTGTCGAGCGTCGCCGACTTCTTTCTCGTCTGCAGCGCCCGGTCGACGCCGCAGGCCGATACCATCGCGGAGGCGGTGCGCGGTGCGCTGCGCGCGGAGGGGGTGCGCCCGCGCCACAACGAGGGCAGCGCGGCGAGCGGCTGGCTCCTGCTCGACTACGCCGACGTGGTGGTGCACGTGTTCCTCGAGGAGACGCGCGCGTTCTACGCGCTGGATCGGTTGTGGGGCGACGCGCCGCTCCTCTCGATGGAAGGAGGCGGCGCTCGGGATTGATTTGCGTGGGACCCCATGGTAGCCTGCGCGACTAGCGGCGGCGCCGCGCTCGACTACTGGACGGTGGTCGCGACGACGAGGGAGGCCACTGATGAAGAAGGACCGCTTGGTGCAGTTCCGCAAGAAGCTGGAGGAGAAGCATAGCCAGCTCGTGGAGGAGGTCGGCCGGAACGTCCTCTACGCTAAGGACCCCGAGGACGATTCCATCAAGGACCTGGGCGATCAGGCCTCTTCCGCCTACAATCGCGAATTCCTCTTCGAGCTGGGCAACGGCGACCGGCGCCTCCTGAAGGAAGTGGCGCTGGCCCTGCAGAAGATCACGGACGGCGGCTTCGGCGACTGCGAGCGCTGCGGCGAGCCCATCGCCGAGAAGCGCCTGGAGGCGCTGCCGTTCGCGCGCTACTGCATCGAGTGCCAGCGCGCCGTCGAAGAGGAAGAGCGCACCGCCGCCCGGTAGCGCGCCCGCTCCGGCTCCGTGTCGATTCGCTTCGGGCTCGTCGTCGGCCTCCTCTTCGCCATTGTCGTCACCTACCTGACCTCCCTCAACCCGAGCCGCGTGCGCGTCGCCCTGGGCGGCGGCTGGGCCTTCGACGTCCCGCTGATGGCGCTCGTCGCGGGTGTGTTCGGAGCGGGCGCCGGCCTCGCCCTCGTGCTCGGCATCCTCCGCGACGTCACGCGCTCCTACGCGCGCCCCCGCCTCGATCCGGCCCCGCGCGTCGTTCCGTCGGTTCCCGCCGCCGAGGCGCCGCGCGACCCG
>JBBDXN010000145.1:0-71970 GCA_040902305.1 Candidatus Rokuibacteriota bacterium
CGGCCGGGCGGCCCGGCCGCGGATCTGGCGCTCGAGCTGGATGATGCGCTGCTTCGCGGTGACGGCTTCGGTCCGGAGCTTCTCGGCCTCCGTGTAGACCTTCTTCAGCTCGGCGGCCAGCCGGTCGCCGCGCTCGCGGTTCTCGACCCACTTCCCCCACAACGTCACGGTCAGCCCCACCAGGAGCAGGCACGCGGCGATCAGCAGCCAGGGCCGCCGCGGGCGGATACGCCGGGCGAGCCGGGCCCCCGGAGCCGGTGCCGCGGACAGCGCCGTCCCGTCTGGTCTCATGCCGCGAAGCCTACCACCCGGTCACGACGAAGCCAAAGGTTTGCGCGGCTCGCGCCGCCCCTGAGCCGATCGATCTGCTAGAGTGATGCCGTGCAGACCGGGCTGCTTCCGCGCTTCTTCGAAAGCGTGACCCGGCAGGCCTTCGGTGATCTGGCGATCGACGACGCGCCCGCCCTGCGTTATCTCGCCGAGCTTCTGACCCGCTTCGTCCGCATCGAGGCGCTGCACACGCTTCGCGAGCTGCCCGGCCGGCGCCTGGACACGGTCGCCGACTCACTGCTCGCCATCCAGCACGTGTGGGACTGGGAGGCGCCCGGCTTCAACCCCGGCACCGAGCGGGTCCTGCGGCGGCAGATCGGCGACTACGCCCTGTTCATGACCGGGATCTTCCGGGACAACACGGACCGGCTCGCGGTCACCGGCTACTACGAGCACGAGGGCCGCCGCGCGTATCGCTTCGTGGCGGAGGTGGCGCGCGCGGGCGCCGAGGCCGACGCGGGGCTCTACCGTCGCCTCTCCGAGCGCTTCGAGATGTACGCGGGCGCGCTCACCTACGCGCGCAAGGTGTACTTCCGGGCGGACGCGGTGCCCGCGGGCGCCTGGCCCGCCGATCCCTTCTTCCGCGCGCTGCTCGCCGAATGACCGCGCCCGCTCCGTCCGACGAGGCGGCGGCCTGCCTGGCCGTGCTCGAGGCCGCGCTCGGCGCAGCCGCCCTGCCCGCGCTCGCGCGCGTGAGCCCCGCCGCCCTCGACGAGGCGCTGCGCGCGCTCGCGAAGCGGCACGGCGCCGCCACCCTGCCGCTGCTCGACCGCCTGGCCGCCGCGGCGCCCGAAAAGCAGCAGCGGCGCGCAGCCCGTCGCGCCCTCTACCGGCTGGCGCAGTCCGGTCTCCGGCCGGCGCGGACCGCCACCGCGCCGCCCGCGCGCCCGGTGGTGACCCGCGAAGCCGAGCACCCGGTGCGCGCCTGGCTCTCCGGCATCGACGGCAGCGGCTCCCGCGCCGCGTGGATCCTCTTCGAGGGCGGGCTCGGCGGGGGCCTGCGCCTCTGCTCGCTGATCCTGAACGACGAGGCCGGCATCATGGACGCGGCGGGCGGCCCCATCGCCCGCAAGCGCCTGGAAGCGGAGCTGCGGGGGCTGCGCGAGAGCCAGAAGCTGCCCTGGGTGGAGGTGGACGGCCGCCGCGCCTGCGCGCTGGTGGCCGAGGCGCTCACGCTGCACGACCGCCTCGGCACGGTGCCGCCGCCCGAGTTCGCGCGCTGGCGGAAACTGATTGGCGAGGCGCAGCCGAAGGCGAGCCGAGCGGATACAAAAGAGAAGCTTCCGGCAGACATGCCCTCGCCGGCTGCCCCTGCCCTCGCGCCATCCACCTCTATCCTCGCGCCCTCCACCTCCCTCCTCGCCCCCTCCGCCTCCCTTCTTGACCGCTCCGCCACCCTCCTCGACCTCCCCGAGCTCATGGGCTGGTTCATCGACCCGGCGCGCGTGCAACACGAGGCGCTCGCGCTGTTGCAGGTGCGCGAGAGCCGGCTGGTGATCTCCGATCAGATCAAGGCCGAACGCGAGGCCTCCATCGTGGACGGCGCCGTCGAGGCCCAGCTCCCGGACACCGCGCGGCGGCGCTGGGCGGCCCGCTTGCGCGAGATGGCCGAGATCCTCCGGATGACCCGCCGCCTCGAACCGGCCGCGATGGCCGAGCAGACCGCGGCCGCGCTCGCGGACACCGGACGGCCGGCGACCACCATCCCGTTCGCGCGGGCCCTGGCCGCGCGCGGCATCGAGATGGCCTCGGACGTCGCGCTCGGCCGCGCGAAGCTCGCGGACGTCAGCCGCGCCCCGGCGCGGCGCGCGCGGTCATGATCCCCGGGCTGCGGGTCGGCCATGTCACGGACGCGGCCCGGCTCACCGGCTGCACCGTGGTCCTGAGCGATGCGCCCGCGGTGGGCGGCGTGGAGATCCGCGGCTGGGCGGCCGGCGTGCACGGCCTCGACTTCCTCGACCCGCGCCATCTCGTGCCCACGCTCGACGGCGTGGTGCTCGCCGGGGGCAGCGCCTTCGGCCTCGAGGCGATCTGGGGCGTGATGCAGTACCTCGAGGAGCACGGCGTCGGCTTCCCCACGAGCCAGACCGTGGTGCCCCACGTCGCCGGCGCCATTCTCTACGATCTCGGGCTCGGCGATCCCACCGCGCGCCCCGACCGGGCCATGGGCCATCGCGCGGCGGCCGCCGCCCGCGCGGGGGCCGTCGCCGAGGGCAATGTGGGCGCGGGCACCGGGGCCAGCGTGGGCAAGCTCCACGGCATCGCGCGCGCGACCAAGGGCGGGCTCGGCTGCGCGGTCCTGGAGCGCGACGGCGTGCACCTGGGCGCGCTGATGGCGGTCAACGCGGTGGGCGACGTGCGCGATCCGGATACCGGGCGACTCATCGCGGGCGCGCGCGACACCGCGGACGGCCGCCGGCTGATCGACACCGGCGCCGCGCTCGCGGCGGGCGCCCGGCCTCCCGCGTTTCGTCCGACCAACACCACCATCGGCCTCGTGGCGACGACGGCGGCGCTCGACAAGGCGGGAGCCGCGCGGGTGGCCCGGCTCGCGATGGACGGCTTCACGCGCGCGCTCTCGCCGCCGCACCTGACCACCGACGGCGACACCCTCTTCTGCCTCTCGGTCGGCCCCGCGCGCGCCGACGTGGACACCCTCGGCCGCGATGCCGCGGAGCTGGTGGCCCGCGCGATCGCGCGGGGCGTGCGGGCCGCGACCAGCGCCGGAGGCCTCCCCGCCGCCCGCGATCTCGAGCCGGTCGTTCCCCCTCTCCCCTCAGGGGAGAGGGCAGGGTGAGGGGGCTCGCTACGCCTCGAAGGTGAAGGTGGAGCCGACCGAGCTGACCACCGTCTCGGACGGGAGCCGGTGGAGCATGGTGGCCATCGACTCGAGCCCGGTACAGTGCTGCGGGACCACCCAGTCCACCTCGAGCGCCCGGAAGGCGTCCACCACCCGCGTGACCCGCTCCTCCTTGAGCCCGCTCAGGTGAAAGCCGCCGATCACCGCGTGCACCTTGGGGACGCCCGCGACGCGCGCGGCATTCCGGCAGATGCCGACGATGCCGCGGTGCGAGCACGACGTCACCACCACGAGGCCCCGGCCCTTCACGTTGGCGACCAGGGTCTGCTCGCCCAGGAAGTCGTCGGGCACGATCGCCCCGTCGCGCTCGACCCGGAGGTACTCCGGAATGGGCTCGAAGGGCTCCGCCTCGTGCATCTCCCCGCTCAGCAGCACGCCCTCGGCGAGCAGGGTGGGTGTCCGCACCGTCTCCACCCGGATGTCGTAGCGCTCGATCTCCTCGCGGTAGAGCCGGCCCATGCAGACCCGGTCGGCGCCCCGCTGGTTCCAGCGCGTGAGGAAATGGTCCGCGCCCCCGTAGAACGTGAGCGGCTTCTTCATGGCGGGGCGATACGTCCGCAGGAAGCCCGGCAGCCCGCCGAAATGATCCCAGTGGCCGTGGCTCAGCGCGAGCACGTCGATGGCCCGGGGATCGAGGCCGAGCACGCGGAAGTTGTGGGTGATCGCGGCCTCCGAGGGGCCGAAGTCGAAGGCGAGCCGCACCGTCTCGGCGCCCCGCGTGATCTCGACGAAGTGGGCGAGGCCGTGCTCGGCGCGCAGCTCGGGCATCTGCCGCGCCACGAAGGCATTGTAGCGGCGGGCCACCTTCTCGTCCTGGCGGAGTGCGTCGATGTAGTTGTCCACCACCGTGGTGACGCGGACCCGGTCGACCGGCTCGAGCGGAGCCATCAGTCCACCCGGCTCTCGTCACGGTACATCACCTTGTGGCGGGTCGTCTTGACCCATTCATCGATCTCGGTGTCGGTCATGAGGTTGGCGGGATCGAACCGGTCCCAGCTCGCGATCTGGTCGAGCCGCTTCTTCCATCGCTTGTAGGAGGGCTTGAGCGGCGGGCCGAAGCACATCACGTCGATGATACTCAGCTCGTCGGGCACGGAGAGAAGCGGCTTCACCTGCTTCTGGATGTCGTCCTGGCCGATCGCGGTGATCCACCACACCGCGTACCCGAGCGCGGCGGCGGCCAGATGGGCCGACATGGTCGCGGCGGCCACCGACTGGAGCAGGATACGCTCCGCGTTCTGGTGGTAGCGCCGGTCGAGGTCGGAGCCGTCGCCGAGCACCGGAAAGGCGCGGACGAAGCGGAAGTCGGCCGCGATGACGATAAGACCCGGCGCGGTCTTCACCCCGTTGTAGTTGGGGGTGGGAAAGCCCATGCGCAGCTTCGCGCGGTGCTGCTGCTCGTCCACGAAGCACTGCCCGATGGCCTGCTTGGCCGCCTCATCGGTGACCACGATGAAATGCCAGGGCTGGGCATTGGCGCCCGACGGGGCGTGCCGCGCCGCCTCGAGGATCATCTCGACGTGCGCCCGGGGGATCTCGGCGGGGGCGAAAGCGCGATTGGTCATGCGGGAGCGGACGACGTCCATCAGGGACTCGTAGCGCGATATCATTCGGCGCCGGCTTGTTCGTGCCACAGCCCCAGCGCGCGGAGCGCGGGCTCGTCGTTGAGATGGAAGAGGCCGGCGGGGGCTTGGCCCGAGCGGTTGCGATGCGTGGTCCAGTGCCACGGCGGCACCACGAAGACGTCGCCGGCCTGCCAGTCGAGCGTCTGATCGCCGACCCGGCTCTCGCCCTGCCCCTCGATGACGTGGACCACCTCGCTGGCGGTGCGGCGTTCCGCGCGCGTCTCCTCGCCGGGGCGCAACCAGCGCGCCTCGGAGCCCATCGTCCGGAGCGGGTACTCGCCGGTGCGCGGGTTCACGTGGCGCAGCACCCCCGGGGCGCGCGGGGGGGCGGGCGCGGGCGGGGCCGCGAGCGCGGCGCGCGCGGTGCGCCACGGCCAGCGCACCTGCGGGTAACCCGTCTCCTCGTAGCGCGACTGGCGCGGCACGAGACCGGCCGCGGTGAACTCGTCCTGGGAGGAGTCGGTCTCGGTCGCCGGGGTGGACGCGGGCTTCATGGCCGAGGCCCAGTTGGCCTCCATGTTGCGCACCAGTGGAATATCGAGCCCGTCGAGCCAGATCACCGGCTCGCGGCCCTCGTGGCCGTGGTCGTGCCAGCGCATCGGCGGGGTGATGATGAAATCGCCCGGCTCCATCGCGCACCTGACGCCGTCCACCGTGGTGTAGGCGCCCTCGCCCTCGACGATCAGGCGGAGCGCCGCGGCGGTGTGATGGTGACTGGGCGCGGCCTCGCCGGGCAGGATGATCTGCAGGCCCGCGTAGAGCGTGGCGGTCGCCGAGAAGTTGCCGGGCAGGCCCGGATTGCAGAGCACCAGCACCCGCCGCTCCGCCTGCTCGATCGGCACCAGGCGCGCCGCCTCGAGCAGGGGCGCCCGCAGCTCGCTCCACCGCCAGCGATGCGGCACCACCCGCGTCTGCCGCTCGGGCGGCAGGAGCGCGTGGAGCGCGGTCCACAGCGGCGCGAGGGAGAGCGCCTCCAGCCGGTCGGAGTACGCGGCAGGTAGCTGCGCGTCGCGGGTCGACAGCTCGCGCGGGTTCATGAATGGAGCCTCAGCATATCATCGGCCGGCCCGCCGATGCGGTGTTGAGGTCTCTCGGGTCTTCTCGGTATAGTCACCGAACCAGTTCACGGCTGCTCCGCGGGAGGTGAATGACGGTGAGTCACTTCTTCGCCTACATGGCACGGATGAAGTTCATCCGCAGGTGGGGCCTGATGCACAACACGTATCCGGAAAACGTTCAGGAGCACAGCCTGCGGGTGGCCATGATCGCCCACGCCCTGGCTCTGATCAGGAACCGCATCCACGGAGGTGACGTCGACCCGGAGCGAGTGGCAACCCTCGCGCTCTTCCACGACTCGAGTGAGGTGCTGACGGGCGATCTCCCGACACCGGTGAAGTACTTCAACCCCGAGATCAGGACGGCCTACCAGGCCATCGAGAGGGTCGCCCAGCAGAAGCTACTGGACATGCTTCCCGACGTGCTGCAGGCCGAATATCGTCCCTACCTCTTCGGCGCCCCGGATGACCAGCCCCATTGGGAGCTGGTCAAGGCGGCCGACCGGCTGGCGGCCTACACCAAGTGCCTGGAGGAGCGCGCCGCGGGCAACCGGGAATTCTCGAGGGCCGAGAAGGCGCTCCGCGCAAGCGTCGACGCCCTGGAGCTGCCTGAAGTCCGATACTTCATGGACACGTTCGTCCCCAGCTTCACGCTCACCCTCGACGAGCTCGGCTAGGGTTCGCGGCGCGGCCGCAGCTCAAGCCCCTTCGCGGATTCTATCGCTTTGGCCTGGCGTAGTGTATATGACCCAGGTGCGCGTGGAGGTCGTGCTGACCGCGGTGGTGGGGCTCGGCGCCCTCTCCATCGACATGTTCCTGCCGGCGCTGCCCACCATCGCCGCCGTCTTCTCGGCCGAGCCCGCCACCGCGCAGCTCACGGTCACGCTGTTCCTGATGGCCTTCGCGGCCTCCCAGCTCGTGTACGGCCCCCTCTCCGACCGCTTCGGCCGTCGCTGGGTGCTCGTCGGCGGCCTCGGCCTCTACGCGATGGCCGGGCTCGGCTGCGCGCTGGCCCCCTCCATCGGCGTCCTGATCGGCGCCCGCGTGCTCCAGGCCCTGGGCGGCGGCACCGGCCCGGTGGTGGCGCGCGCGGTCATCCGGGACCTCTACGATCGCGAGCGGGCTGCTCGCGTCTTCTCCTACATGAGCATGGCCCAGTCCCTCAACCCGATGCTCGCGCCCATCGTGGGCGGCTACGTGCACGAGGCCTTCGGCTGGCGCGCGATCTTCTTCGTGCTGGCGGGCGCGGGCGCGCTCTTCGTGGCCCTGATGATCGCGGGGGTGCCCGAGACCAATATCCGCCAGGATCCCACCGCGCTGCAACCCGGGCAGATGGGCCGGAACGTGGCGGTGCTGCTCACCGACCGGAGCTACGTGGCCTACGCGCTGGTCAACGCGCTGATGTTCGGCGGCCAGTTCGCCTTCATCTCCGGCTCGTCCTTCGTGCTGATCGGGGTGCTCGGCGTCTCGCCGAGCGGGTTCGGGCTCTGCTTCGGCTCGGTCGCGGTCGGCATCATGACCGGCACCTTCCTCTCCGGCCGCTTCGGCGCGCGCCTCGGGCTCGACCGCACGATCCTCTCCGGCACCGCGCTCGGCGCGGGGGCCGGGCTGACCCTGGCCGGGCTGGCCTGGAGCGGCATCCTGACGGTGGCTGCGGTGATCGTCCCGATGTTCGTCTTCGCGATCGGGCTCGGGCTCACCCTGCCCAACGGCATGGCCGGCGCGGTCGGCCCGTTCCCGCGCATGGCCGGGCTCGCCGCCGCGGTGGCCGGCTTCCTCCAGATGACGGGCTCGGCGCTCTACAGCGTGGCGGTGGGGCACTTCTACGACGGCACCGCGCGGCCGATGACCACCGCGATCGCGCTGGCCGGCGTCGCCGCGCTGGTCTGCTTCTGGCGCCTCCGGTGGAGGCGGGCGCCCGGCGTGCTAGCATGAGCGCCATGGCCGCGCGCCGCGCGAAGATCATCCGCTTCCCGACGCCTCCCCCGAAGGCGCCCGCGTCCGGTCGCGCCGCCGCGGAGCTGGTGGAGGCGCGGCGCTGCCGCGATCAGACGGAAGCCCTGGTGGTCCGCGGGCTGCTCGAGAGCGAGGGCATCGCGGTCGTGCCGCGGAACCGCCTCGCGCCCTCGGTCTATCCTTTCAGCGTGGGCCACCAGGCCGAGGTGGTGCTGCTGGTCGCGGCGGCGGATCTGCCGCGGGCGCTGGCCGTGCTGGCGCGGGAGAAGTAACGAGGTAACCCCGCGGGCCGGACGCCCGCGGGCGGTCACCGTTTCCCTCGGTCAGGGTCGCACGCGTGCGCCGGTGGGTTGCGGTGGCCTCGCCTCCGGAGCGGCCGCCGGGGACGCATCCGCCCTGATCTCTGCCTTGGGTATTGGGATAACTTTACTTATAGAACTTGTCGGGGTCGGGGTCTTGCTTGCTGTTGAAGGCGCGGCCCATCTCCTTGGCTTCTTCCGTGTGGTAGTAGTTCGCGACCAGGTGGTCGATGGACACGCGCGAGAGGCCGGTCACGCCGTTGTGGCGGGCGTGGAAGGCGGCCTTGAGCGCGCCGAGGGCCTGCGGCCCGCGCTTCTTCAGCTCCTCGCACATCGCCTCGGTGCGCGCGCGCAGCTCGGCGTGGGGCGCCACTTCGTTGACGAGGCCCATCGCCTGCGCCTCTTTCGCGGAGTACTTGCGGTTGAGGTACCAGATCTCCTTGGCCCGCTTGCGGCCCACCGAATCCTCGAGGTACCAGGTGCCGAACCCGGCGTCGTAGGAGCCCATCGAGGGGCCCACCTGCCGGAACGTGGCCTGCTCGCTCGCCACCGTGAGATCGCACATGTTGGCGAGCACGTTGCCGCCGCCCACCGAGAAGCCGTTGACCATCGCGATCACCGGCACCGGCATCATGTCGATCAAGGTGTAGAGGTCCACCACCGGCGGCACGTTGTGGTAGTGGAGCTGCCCGTCGTTGGCCTCCTTCTCGCCGCCGATGCAGAAGAAGCGGTCGCCCGCCCCGGTGATCACCACCACCCGCACCCCCGCGTCGTTGCGCGCCTCGTTCAGCGCCTGGGTCATCTCCAGCACGGTCTGGCGCCGGAACGTGTTGCCCTTGTCGGGGCGGTTGATGGTGAGCCACGCGATCTGGTTACGGACCTCGAAGAGGATGTCCGAGTAGGCCATGGTGCGACTCCTTCGTCGGTGGAGTTAACGGGTCGGGATGCGGAAGAGCCGGTGCGCGTTCTCGGTGACGGTCACGCCCAGGGCCTCGGGCGTGACGCCGCGCAGCCCGGCCACGTGCGCGGCGGTGATGGCCACCCAGGCGGGCTCGTTGCGCTGCCCGCGATGCGGATGCGGCGGCAGGTATGGGCAGTCGGTCTCCACCACCAGCCGGTCGGCGGGCACGAAGCGGGCAACGTCGGGGAGCGCCCGGGCGTTCTTGTAGGTCACCGGCCCGGCCAGGGAGATCGCGAGACCGAGGTCGAGGCAGCGCTTGGCGATCTCGACGTCGGCCGAGAAGCAGTGCATCACCCCGCCGACCTCGGCCACCCGCTCCTCGGCCAGGATCGCGAGCACCTCGGGATGCGCGTCGCGGCAGTGGATGACGACCGGCTTGCCGAGCCGCCGCGCGAGGGCGAGCTGGCGGCGGAAGACCGCCTCCTGCGCGTCGCGAGGCGAGAGGTTGCGGAAGAAGTCGAGCCCCATCTCCCCCAGCGCCACCACCTTGGCGGACTCGCGCGCGAGCCGCTCCAGCGCCTCGAAGTCCGCGTCGGTCGCCTCTCCCGCGTCGTGGGGATGGATGCCCACGGTGGCGTAGACGTCGGGCAGGCGCTCGGCCAGCGCCACCGCGGCGGGATTGGTCTCGCGATCGGTGCCGATCGTCACCGTGCCGGTCACCCCGGCGGCCCGGGCGCGCTCCAGCACCGCGTCGAGGTCCGCCAGCAGCTCGGGGAAATGCAGGTGCGCGTGCGTGTCGAAGAGCGGCATCAGGCCCGCTCCGGCTCGGCCTTGACCTTCATGATCCGCGGCCCCTCCATGTCCACCACCGTCCAGTGATGGCCGGCCGCGTGGAGCGTCGCTCCCGGCCCGGGCACCGTGCCGAGCCGGCGCAGGATGAACCCGGCGATCGTCTGGTAGTCCGGCGAATCCTCGAGCGGCAGCCCGGCCTGCTCGCGGAGATCCCGGATCGTCGCGGTGCCGTCGATGATATAAGAGCCGTCCGGCCGCCGGGTGACGGATTCGAGCCGCGGGCTGTCGCGCTCGTCCCGGATCTCTCCCACGATCTCCTCGAGCAGATCCTCCGTGGTCACGAGGCCGCCGACCTGCCCGTACTCGTCCACCACCAGGGCCAGGTGCAGGCGGCTCCGCTGGAACTGGCGCAGCACCTCGCTGACCCGGGCGACCTCGGGCACGAAGATCGGGGGGTGGAGGAGCCGCTCGAGCACGGGGGCCGTGCCCTCGGCCGCGCAGCGAAAGAGATCCTTGATCACCACCACGCCCACCGTGTCCTCCAGCGTGCCGCGGTACACCGGCAGCCGGGTGCGCCCCAGCTCCGCCGCCCGCTTCAGCACCTGCTCCGGCGGTGTGGCAATGTCCAGCCCGAGGATATTCGGCCGCGGCACCATGACCGAGCGCACCGCGGTGTCGGTGAACTGGAACACGCGGTGGACGAGATCGCTCTCCTGCCGCTCGAACACGCCCAGGGAGGCGCCTTCCCGGATCAGGTACTTCACCTCCTCCTCGGAGACCAGCGGCGCCGGCGGGGCGTCCCGCTGCCCGATCAGCGTGAGCACGATGCGGGTGGACCGGGTGAGGATCCGGCCGGGCCCGGCGACCGCACGCACCAGCCAGGCGATGGGCCAGGCCACGCGCGCGGCCCAGCCCTCGGGATTGCGCAGGGCCAGCGCCTTCGGCGTCAGCTCGCCCAGCACCAGGGAGGCAAAGGTGATCAGCACGATCACGATGCCGAGGGCCACCGCGCCGCTCCACCCTTGCGCGCCCGGCAGGTCGAGGCCCGCGAGCCAGGGCTGCAGCGCGTCCACCGCCGCGGCGCCGCCGACCGCCGAGGCCAGCGTGCTGACCAGGGTGATCGCGATCTGGATGGTGGCGAGAAAGCGCTCGGGTTCCCGCTTGAGCGCTTCCGCCACCGCCGCTCCGGAGACTCCCTCGTCGCGAAGCTGGGCGAGGCGGCTCGGCCGGGCGGAGACCAGCGCGATCTCGGAGCCGGCGAAGAACCCGTTGGCGACGATCGCCACGCCGATCAGGATCAGCTCGATCCAGATGCCGTCCATATCACCTCCTACGGTGTGACGGTGAAGTGCAGGCGGCCGATGAGCTGGCCGGACGCGGTGACCACGTCCACCCGGTAACGGCCCGAGACGGGGGGCGTGAGATCCGTGTGGCGCGAGTGGGTCCGGAAACCCTGCCGGCGACCGCCCATCACCGGGGTCGGCAGCGCCACGCGGGCGAGGGGCTCGCCGTCCCGCCACCAGACGTGGGCGATCGGCTGGCGCACGCCGGCCGGCGCGTAAACCGCGGTGTACGCGGCCAGCTCGCCCCATTCGAGCACGGTGGCCGCGGGCACCCTGCCGCTCTCCACCGGCTCCACCGGCTCCAGGTTGGCGACGCTGCGAGCGGCCACCGCGCGGGCCAGGAACAGCGGGGCGGGGGGCACGAGCGCGCGCCCGGACCAGACCAGGATCAGCGCGACCACCGCCGCGGCCAGAGCCCGGGCGTGGGCCCGCAGCCAGCCGAACGTGCCCTCACGCCGGAAAGCGGGCGCGAGCGCGAGCGCGGCGAGCGTGGCGCTGCCGGCCAGAGCCAGGATGGGTTGGATGCCCACCAGCGGCAGCGCGACGTTGAGCGCGGCGAAGATGGAGAAGCCGAGCAGCGCGTGGTTCAGCCAGGGCCGCGGGTGCACGAGCCGGCGGTACAGGGGGTCGATCGCGGTGACGACCGCGCCGGCCGCGACCAGGGCCGGGAAGACCACGTTCGGCGAGTCGAGGGTGGCCGCCACGTAGTAGGCGGGGAGCACGAAGAGCAGCAGGTTGTGGTAGAGCGTCTGGATCGTGTAGTCGGCGGCGGTGAGGACCAGGCGCCGGCCCCGCTCGAGCAGCGGCGCGCGGAGCTGGGTGATCAGCACGAAGAGCAGCCAGAGGAGCAGCAGGTAGCCCACGATCCAGCCGACGTGCGGCAGCCCGCGGCGGAAGACCAGGAGCGCGGCCAGGCCCAGGCCCAGCGAGACGATGGAGACCGGCCAGCCGCCGAGCCAGCCCACCACCGGCAGGCGCGGAGCGAGCGCGGCCCGGTCGTCCGTCACGTGGCCGCGGACTGGACCGGCGCCGGGATCCCTTGCTTCCGCCAATAGAAGAGGAAGAGCGCGATGGTGAAGAGGGACTGGGACACCGCCAGGATGCAGTCGAAGAGCACCCGGATCACGAAGTGATTCGAGCCGGGCACGCTGCGAAAAACCTGGCCGCCCGTCACCGCGACCCCGAAGATAAGCGCGAAGAGCACCGCGGCGGTCCAGAGGATGCTCCACCGCTGGCCGGAGGTGAGCTCGGCCGCCTGCCGCCAGGCGCTGAACGGGGAGGCCCCGCCGAGCACCACCGCCGAGTCCACGAGGGCGAAGCGGACCAGCAGCGCGAGGATGAGAACGGTCAGCCCGATCAGCACGAGGCCGCCCACGACCTGGAGCGCGGGGCCGGTCCGGTAGACCGCCAGCCAGCCGAGCGAGGGCAGCAGGAGCACCCAGATCAAGACGAAGCGCACCAGCATCAGGCGGGGCCAGGCCCTGAACCCCTCGGCGAGGGCCTGCCAGTACGTCACCGGCACACCGTGCTTGATCCGCGCCAGCGCGGACAGGAGCGCGCTCACCACGAACGGATCGAGCACGACCTGCGCGGTGAGGACGATCCGGAGCGCGCGGCCGGCCGAGTCTTCGCCCGGATCGAAGAACTCCAGGTAGTTCAGCACCACGTGGGTGGGCAGCCACACCGTCAGCGAGATCAGCGTGAAGAGGTGCAGGTGACTGCCGAGGAGGCGGAAGGTCTCCCCGAGCACGGCACGCACTACTTGACCTTGGCGCCCGACGGCACGTCCTTGTCGACCGTGAGCAGCGACACCGTGCCGTCGTGCTCGGCGGCGAGCACCATCCCGTTCGATTCCACGCCCATCAAGGTGGCGGGCCGCAGATTGGCGACGATGACCACCTTCCGGCCGACCATGTCGCCGGGCTGGTAGTGCTCGGCCACCCCCGCCACCAGTGTGCGCGTCTCCTCCCCCACCCGGATCGTGAGCTTGAGCAGCTTCCTGGATTTCGCGACTGCTTCGGCGGCCAGCACCTCCGCCACCCGCAGCTCCACCTTCTGGAAGTCGGCGATCGGGATCTTGCCGGCGGCCCCCTCACCCTGCCCTCTCCCCCGGGGGGGGAGGGTGGTCGGAGACTTCCCCTCTCCCCTCGTCTCTCTCTCCTTCGAGGCGCTCGACTCCCTCTTCCCTTTGGGGAGAGGGCCGGGGTGAGGGGCCTTCGTGTCGATCCGCGGAAACAGCCCGGAGATCTTGCTCACCCGCGGCACCGACGTGAGCCGTCCCACGACGGCGCCCTCGAGCGTGGGCGCCGCGCTCTGTCCAATCGCCTCCCGGATCTTCCGCGCCGCATCCGGCAGGAAGGGATCGAGCACGATGCCCAGGAAGCCAAGCGAGTCTGCCAGTGTGCACAGCACCCGCTCGAGGCGCGGCCGCTTGCCGGGGTCCTTGGCGAGCGCCCACGGCGCGCTCGCGTCCACGTAGCGATTGACGCTGCCGATGAAGGACCAGATGCCGGCCAGCGCCTTCTGGAATGCGAACTCCGGCATGGCCTGCTCGACCGCGGCGCGCGCCGCGACCGCGGCGGCCGCGATCTCGCGGTCCGCGGGCTCGGCCGGCGCGGTCACCTGCGCGACGGGGCCGGACGCGGCGATCAAGGTGGTGGCCCGGCTCGCGAGATTGCCGAGGTCGTTGGCCAGATCGGCGTTGAGCCGATCCACCAGCGCCTCCTCGCTGAAGCTGGCGTCGAGCCCGAAGCTCATCTCGCGGAGGAGAAAGTAGCGGAAGGCGTCGTGGCCGTACTTGTCGGTGAGCTGCAAGGCCTCCACCACGTTGCCGATGGACTTGGACATCTTGCTGCCGCCGAGGGACCAGTAGCCGTGGACGTGGAGCCCCTGGTAGAGCGGGATGCCCGCCGCCTTCAGCATGGTCGGCCAGTAGACCCCGTGCGGCTTCAGGATGTCCTTGGCGATCAGGTGCTCGACGTGCTCCCAGAGCCCGCGCGTCTTCTCGCCGCCGTCCGTCACCGCCGAGTAGTAGTTGAGCAGCGCGTCGAACCAGACGTAGGTCACGTACTTGTCGTCGAAGGGCAGCGGGATGCCCCACTCGAGGCGCGAGGTGGGCCGGCTGATCGACAGGTCTTGCAGGGGCTCGCGGAGGAAGCCCAGCACCTCGTTGCGGTACCGGTCCGGCTGGATGAACGCCGGGTGGTCCTCGAGGTGCTTGATCAGCCAGTCCTGGTACTTCGACATCTTGAAGAAGTAGTTCTTCTCCTTGATGAAGGTGAGCGCGATCTGGTGATCGGGACACTTGCCGTCCACGATCTCCTTCTCGGTGTAGAAGCGCTCGCAGCCGTAGCAGTACCAGCCCCCGTACTCGCCGAAGTAGATCTCGCCCGCGTCGTACAGGCGCTGCAGGATGCCCTGCACCACCGCCTTGTGCCGCGGCTCGGTGGTGCGGATGAAGTCGTCGTTGGTGATGCCCAGCCGTTGCCACGTCTCCCGGAAGATCGCCGCGATCTCGTCCGCGTAGGCCTGGGGGGACTTCCCGGCCTGGGCCGCCACCTGGGCGATCCGCTCCCCGTGCTCGTCGGTGCCGGTGAGGAAGTAGACGCGGTCGCCGGCCAGCCGGTGGTAGCGGCACATCGCGTCGGCCATGATGGTGGTGCACGCGTGCCCGAGGTGCGGGCGCGCGTTGACGTAGTAGATCGGGGTCGTGAGGTAGAAGGTGCTCATGTGCCGGCGCCGCGCGGTCAGGCCGGCTTGATGTGGTCGCGCCCTTCCCAGGTGAGCTGGTCGAGGGGGACTTCCGCCTCGGTCCCGTCCGGGAAGCCGACCACCACGGACTGCCGGAGCACGCGAATCGCCCGCACCTTGCCGGTCATGCACCCGCCTCCGCCGCAGGAGGCCGAGCACGCGGTGTTCACCCGCGGCAGCCGCGACCGCAGCTCCTCGTAGGTGGAGAACTCGTAGAGCAGACAGCACTTCAGCCGCCCACAGTTGCCGAGGAGCCGGCTGTCGGTGAGCGGCATGTCCTGCGCCTTCGCCATCTTCACCGAGATCGGATCGAACTTGCGCAGGTGCGAGGAGCAGCAGAGCTGGCGGCCGCACGGGCCGATGCCGTCCAGCAGCTTGGTGGTGTCCCGCGCCCCGATCTGGCGCATCTCGATCCGCGCGTGGAACTCGCGGGCCAGGTCGCGGACGAGGTCGCGGAAGTCCACCCGCTCCTCCGAGTTGAAGAAGACGGTGACGCGCCGGCGCGAGGCCTCGATCTCCACGTCCACGATCTTCAGGGTGAGCCCGCGCCCGCGGGCCAGCCGCTGGCAGGTCTCCACGCCCCGCACCTCGCGCGCGCGCCGATCGCGCCACTCCGCCGCCTCCGCGGTGGTGGCGGCCCGGACGACCCGACGGTAGACCCGGTCGCGCTTGAAGGACGGCAGCGGGCGCTTGGGCCGCCGCACCTCGCCCACCGCGGTGCCCCCGCCCATGTCCACCACCACGAGGTCGCCGACGTGAAGGTCGGTCTCGGTGGTCAGGTGGTCCTCGGCCAGGAGCGGCTCGCGCAGCCGCACCCCGATGAGGTACTGGGGCGTCTCCTCGGCCGCGGAGGCGGCGGTCGCGGCGGGCTCGAGCGGCTCGCTCATGATCAGGCCGCCTTCCCGGTGAGGCGGCCCAGCAGCACCTCGACGCTGAGCCGGGGCGACACGCTGCCCTGCAGGGCGAGCCAGGCCTCGCGGCAGTCGCGGAGCGCGCTCAGCACCTGGTCGAGCGACCGCCCGCCGCCGGCCCCGGCCGACGCCTCGCCGAACAGGGCCAGGCGCGGAGCGCCGCCGGCCAGCCCGCAGAGGAGATCGCGGTGCCAGAGCCAGCACGCCTCGACGAAGGTCTCCGCCGCCTGACGGTCCCGGCCGACCTGGTCGCCGAGCCGCAGGATGGCCTCGGCCCCCTGCTCCCGCGCCTCGGTCAGGAGGCGCAGGCTGCCGGCATGAGCCTCACTCCGGACATCCGGAAGCAGCGCGGGCACGCCCTCCACCAGCCGCGGACGGAAGCGCACCACCTGACAGCGGGAGAGCACGGTGGCGGGCAGGACCCGAAGCTGGGAGAGGATCAGGATGATCACGGTCCGGGCGGGCGGCTCCTCCAGCGTCTTCAGCAGCGCCTGCGGCGTCGAGACCGTCATCTTTTCCGCCTCGTCCACGATGAAGACCTTCCACGCGGCCTCCGCGGGCTTGAGCGCGGCCAGCCGCTCCATCTCTCGAACCGTCTCGATGCGGAGGGCCGGGGCGCCCTTGGGATTGCTCGGGGGCGGCGTCGGCCCCAGCAGGTGCACGTCGGGATGGCTACCGCGATCGACGCGGGCCGCCGCGGGGCCGCCCTGCGGCGCGACCAGCGCGGAGGCGAAGGCCAGCGCGGTCGCTTTCCGGCCCGACGCCGCCGGGCGCACTAAGGCCCTGGCGTGGGCCACGCGCCCGGTGGAGAGCGCGCGGCGCAGCAGCGTCACCGCCTCGGCCTGGTCGCGGATCGCGTCAAGCGCCACGGGCGTCTCCCCGCCGCGCCAGCAGCTCGTCCACCGCGCGGACCACGTCGGCGTGCAGCGCATCCGGCTCGCGGTCGGCGTCGAGCACGACCACGCGATTCTTGTCGCCGCGCGCGATCTCGAGATAGCCCTCCCGCACCCGGCGATGGAACGCGAGGCCCATCTTCTCGAACGCGTCGAGGGCGCGGCCCCGGATGCGCCGCATGCCGGCGTCCGGATCGAGATCGAGCACCAGGGTGAGATCCGGCAGGACTCCGCCGGTGGCCAGCATGTTCAGCTCGCGAATCGTCTGGACGTCCATGCCCTGCCCGTAGCCCTGGTAGGCGACCGTGGCGTCCGCGTAGCGATCGGAGATCACCACCGCGCCCCGCGCCAGCGCCGGCGCCACCACCCGCATCACGTGCTCCTGGCGGGCGGCCATGAAGAGGAAGGTCTGGGTGAGCGGCGTCGGCGTGGGGCCGGCGGCCTCGAACAGCGCGCGCACCCGCAGGCCCAGCGGGGTGCCGTCGGGCTCGCTGGTCCGCACGACCTCGTGGCCGCGCCCGCTCAGGTGCTGCGCCAGCCGCGCGCACTGGGTGGATTTTCCGGACCCCTCGACGCCCTCGACCGTGATCAGCACCGCTGGCATGGGCGTACTCTAACACAGTGATTTGGCGGGGCGCCCATCGCCACGACCCTGCCTACTTCTGGGTAATTCCTTCCACAGTCCGTGCCCCATCGTTCTTGACGCGAAGCAGCGAACCGAGCGAGAAACGCCGGACTAGCCGGGTTTGGCCGGGAAATCCGAATGGCGCGGCTCTTGCTGTTCTTGTGGAACGCCCGAGGCGGAGCGCGGGTTGAAGAGGCGTGGAGTCCTCGCCACACACCGGTTCTGCGCGAGGATCACCCGCCTCCGCCTCCGGGTCCATCTCGGACGTCACGCGATCGAGAGAGGAGAGCATGAAGAACGTCGCACTGACGCTACAGAGTCAGGAGATGCGCGGCCGTGGTCTTGGCTGGCGGGCCGAGCGCTGCACCGACCCGCCGAGCTGCGAGCTGCATCTCTGCATCCCGGACGAGCAGGGCGCCTGCTGGCACCCCGCGGACCCGCTCGCTTTCGCGCGGTGGCGGATCCGCGCCGATCTCGACGCCATCCCCGCCCACGTGATGGTCAAGGTGAGCCGCAGCCGGGAAGTGATCCGGCGCGGCGTGGTCCTGGGCGCCCTCGGCGTGGGCGGCACCGCGGCGGTGCTGGGCGGCATGTGGTGGGGCCGTCAGAGGATCTTCTCCATGAAGACGCTGAGCGGGTCCGGCTCGTACTCGCCGAACGCGTCCCGCTCCGCGTAGCCCGCGGTCCGATACAGCCCGAGCGCCTCCGGCTGATGAATGCCGGTCTCGAGGCGCAGGTAGCCGAGTCGCGCCTGCCGCGCCTCCTCCTCGATCCGGTCGAGGAGGAGGCGGCCGAGCTTGAGCCCCCGGGCCTCCGGGCGCACGAACATCCGCTTCAGCTCGCCGTACCCCGCCGCGTCGATCCGGAGCGCGGCGCAGCCCAGCGCAACCCCGTTCCGGCGCGCCACGAAGAACCGGACGTCGGGCGCGGAGAGCGCCTCCACGTCCAGGAAGTGGTTGCTCTCGGCCGGATAGAGCGCGCTCTGGTAGGCGTCGAGCGCCTCGAGCAGGCGCTCCACGTCGGCCTGGCGCGGCGACTCGATCTCGAGCGTGATCGGGCTCATCCCCGGAGCCGCCGCTGCGCGCGCCGCGCCACCGCCCAGTAGCGGAGCGCCGGCGGCACGAGCGGCAGGCCGCCCCTCGCCGCGGTGGCCATGATGCGCAGCAGGCGCTCGCGCCGACCGTCCCACCGCAGACCATAGGCGGCGCGAATCGCGGGCGGCAAGAGCCCGACCGCCGGCAGCGCGGCCAGCCAGACCGCGGGGCCGACCCCGCGGGGGACGGGGGGCGCGATGATGTCGCGCGAGAGGCGCCGGGCCGTGTCGGTGACCTCGATCGCCCCGGAGGCCAGCATCGCGGCCAGGTAGTCGCGGAGCTCGGTTTCCGTCCGGGGCAGCCGTCCCGGCGGGATCCCCAGCGCGCGCTCGATGCCACTCGCCTCGGCGCAGTACCGATCGGCCTCCGCCGGCGTCACCGGCCGCACGAAGAGGCGGTAGGTCAGCAGGAACGACTCGATCAGGGTGGCGTGCACCCAGGTGAGCAGCTCCGGGTCGTGGGCGCTGTAGGAGGCGCCGGCGGCCGCGCCGCCCGCGGGCTCATCGAGCCGCCCGTGGACGCGGTCGTGGATGGCATTGATCCGCGCGACGGCGCTCGCCGATGCCTCCTCGGATTCGAAGGTCAGCGCGAGCATGGTGTGGAGCGTCCGGCGCAGGCGCCGCAGGCGCCCCCACGGCTCGGTGGCGAACCCGCTGTGCTCGGCCACCCCGCGCGCCACCTTCGGATGGGCGAGCTGGAGCAGGATGGCCCGGCCCCAGCCGGCCAGGAGGACTCGCTCCCGATGTATCCTCCAGGCCATGCCGTCGGCGACGAAGGGCTCGGCTGCCAGCCGGGCGCGCATGGGGACATTATGCGCGCGGCCCGGAAACTTCGGGAGCCCGTCGACCGTTGTGTGGGCGTCACCCCTCATTCTCGAAAGGAGAGCGCCATGCGTCGAGCCACCCCGCTCCTGGTCGCAGCCCTGCTGCTGACCGGCCTGATCGCTTCCGGCCTGCCGTGGGCCGGGCCGGTCGCCGCCCTCGAAGTCGGCCAGAAAGCGCCCGACTTCACCCTTCCCGGCCCGGGCGGCAAGCCGGTGAAGTTGTCCGACCTGACCCCCAAGGGCCCCGTCGTCGTCTTCACCTTCATCCAGGCGTTCACGAATACCTGAACCAAGGAGCTCCTCGGCTTCGAGGAGAGCCTGCCCAAGTTCCAGGCCGCCGGCGCCCAGGTCGTCGGCGTGAGCGCCGACCATGCGGCGACGCTGGACGCCTTCACCAAGCAGTTCAAGATCAGCTACCCCCTGCTGTCCGATTTCCGGCGCACGATGCTGCCCGGGTACGACGCGCTGGTCACCGACGAGAAGAGCCCGATCTTCCGCTACGCCAAGCGCGCCTACTACGTCATCGACAAGACCGGCGTGGTCCGGTACATGAAGATCCAGGACAATGCCCTCGACCTGCTGGATCCCGCCGACGTGCTGAAGGCCCTCAAGGAGTCGGGCGCGTGAGCGCATCCCGGCTGGCCGCAGCCGGGGTGATCACGGCGGCGCTCTGGGCCGGGGTCACGGCGGCGCAGCCCGCCGCCGCGCCCCCGGCCTGGGAAAAGCTGGGCGTGCAGGCCTACGAATCGCCCAAGCCCGCGCCCGCCTTCGCGCTGCCCGCGCTCGACGGCCGCACCGTGCGGCTGGAGGACCAGAAGGGCAAGGCCCTGCTGCTGTTCTTCTGGGCCACCTGGTGAACGACCTGCCGGGAGGAGTTGCCTTCCGTCAACCGGCTGTACGAGGAGTTCAAGGGACAGGGGCTCCAGGTGCTGCTGATCAGCTTCCGCGAGAGCAGGGAGGTCGTGCAGCGCGCGGTGACCGCGCGCGGCTATACCGCGCCCGTGCTGCTCGACACCTCCGGCGATCTCACCGGCCGGGTCTACGGCGTCTTCGGGCCGCCCACCGCGTATCTGGTGGACCGCGAGGGGCGCCTGATCGGCCGGATGATCGGCGGCCGGGAGTGGAGCGGCGCCGCCGCGCGCGATCTCATCCGCGACTTCGTCGCGCCCCGCCCGCGATGACGCGTCGGTCCTAGCAGGTTCCAGCCGGGCGCTACCCTCACCCCGACCCACTCCCTCGCCGAGGGAGAGGGGGTCAGGGTGAGGGGGCGGGCCGGACGCGGGACACGCATTCGTCAGGGCCCGGCGGCCAGCGGGGGTGGGCCCGCCTGGTCCCGGGCGTGGCCCGCCATCGCCACGAGTGCGATCACCAGATCGTTGATCTGCGCGCGGGCGGCCGGATCGGCGAGCTTGCCGTCCTGGAAGTGGCCGGACTCGAGGTACACGCTGGTCGGCACCACCAGCGCCCCGAACCAGGCCAGCACCGCGCGGAGCTGCCAGTCCACGCCCAGGTAGTGATGAAGCGTGGCGCCCATCGCCACGATGCCCACCGGCTTGGCGCGCAGCGCCTCCAGCGGCGTGAGATCGAGCAGGTTCTTGAGCGCGCCGGTGAACGAGGCGCGATAGACGGGGCTCGCGAGCAGGACCAGGTCGGCCTCGGCGATCGCGCCGACGACGCGCGCGGTGTCGTCGGGGTAGCGATCGAGCGGGCGCCCGTCCGCGAAGGAGACCCGATGCTCGCCCAGGCTCAGCACGGTGGCGGAAATGTTCCCCCGATCGCCAACGTGGTCGGCCGCGCGCTCCGCCGCGAAGCGCACCGCTGCGTCGAGACGCCCCGGGGGCGTCACCGCGCCCACGACGGCCAGGAGCCGCGTCACCGCGAGAGCGCCGCCGCGCGATCCCGCTCGCGGCGGGCGACCTCGGCTTGTACCAGGGGGATGAGCTCGCGGCCGTACTCGATCGCGTCGTTGAGCGGATCGAAGCCACGGATCAGTAGCGTGGTCACGCCGAGGTCGTAGTAGTCCAGCAGCGCCTCCGCCACCTGCTCGGGCGTGCCCACGAGCGCGGTGGTATTGCCCTGGCCGCCCGCCGCCGCCGCGATCGATGTCCAGAGGCGCTTGTCGTGCACGTCGGCCTGCTTCGCGAAGTCCACCAGGCGCCGGGCGCCGACCGCTTCGGGCGGGGGGGCGGCACGCTCGCCCTGCTTCGTCTGGACCTGCTCCAGGATCGTGCGCGCCTTGGCCCAGGCCTGCGCCTCGGTGGGCGCGATGATCGGTCGCAGCGACACGCTGAACCGCGGGGCGCCCGGCTCGCGGCCGGCCTCCGCCGCCGCCGCGCGCACGGTCGCGATGCGGTCGCGGATCGCGGCGAGCGGCTCGCCCCACAGCATGTAGACGTCGCAGTGCCGGACGCCGATGCGGTGCGCGGCCGCCGAGGCGCCGCCGAAGTAGAGCGGCACGCAGGGTTGCTGCACCGGCCTGACGTCCGAGTAGGCCGCGGTGACCCGGTAGAACTCCCCGGTGTGATCGAAGGGGCGCGCCTCCGTCCACGCGCGTCGCATCAGCCCGAGGTACTCGTCGGTGCGCCGGTAGCGCGTATCGTGGTCCACGAAGTCGCCGTCGCGCGCCTGGTCGGCGTCGCTGCCGCCGGTGATGATGTGGAGCGCAAGCCGGCCACCCGAGAGCTGGTCGAGCGTGGCCGCCTTGCGCGCGGCCAGCGTGGGCGCGACGAAGCCGGGGCGGTGGGCGAGCAGGTAGCCGAGGCGCTCGGTGTGGGCGGCGGCATACGCCGAGACCAGGAAGCCGTCCGCGGAGGTGGACATGTAGCCCACCAGCACCTTGTCGAAGCCCGCGCGCTCGTGGGCCCGGGAGAACTCCCGGACCCATGCCATGTCGATCTCGCCGCCGATCACGTGCACCGCGGCGCCGTCGGCCCCCTCGGGCCGCACTCCGATCATGCCGATGAACTCGATGGCCATCACGCCCTCCCGATCAATCCCGGCCGGACGCGCGTGGCGCCCGCGGCAACCGTGCACCGGTCAAATCGTATGCTATGTGGTCGGCGAGATGGGCGGCGTCGTCCCCGACCCCGCACAGCACCGATGACTTGAGCTTGTGGAGCCACGGCAGCCCCAGGAAGTAGAGGCCCTCGCAGCCGGTGACGCCACGCCGGTGGATCGGCTCGCCCCGCTCGTCGAAGACCGGCGCGTCGACCCATCCGAAGTCGCGCCGGAAGCCGGTGGCCCAGACCACCGACGCGATACCAGCCGCTGCGAGATCGAGCTCGCGGATCGACGAAGGCGGCGCGGCTCGAGGCGACGCGACCGCCTCCGCCGGGGTCGGCAGCCCGGACCGGCCGACGTAGGCGTCGACCGCGCGCGTGAACACGGCGACGCTTTCGTCGCCCGCGGCCAGGAGCGCCGAGAGGTCGTCGGCCAGAAGGAGCCGCGCGCCCGGGACGTCGAGGAGACGCCCCAGCAAGGTCACGCCGGCGGCCGCGTAGTCGCGCAGGTCGATGTCGTGGCCGCCGCCGACCCCCGTGACGAGCGGGTTCGGCCGCTCCCGCACCTCGCCCCGCTCCTCGAGCGTCTGGTCCAGCGCGCCGATCCGCTCCATCCACCAGAACATGTCGCGGCCACGGTAGCGGCGCGGATAGCGCCGGTGCCGGCCCACCGAGAAGTACACGGTCCGGCCCGCGGCGAGCAGGTCCTCCACGATCTGGCAGCCGGAGGCGCCGGACCCGACGACGAGCACCGCGCCCGGCGGGAGCTGGGCCGGATTGCGGTAGCCGTTCGAATGCATCTGGACGACACCCGGCGGAAAGGCCTGGCGGATGGCCGGCAGGATCGGCTCCTGGTACGGGCCGGTAGCCACGACCACGTTGACCGCTTCGACCAGGCCCTCCGTGGTCTCGAGCTGGAAGCCGCCGTCGATCGGGCGGACCCGGGCGACGCGCACCCCGGTCCTCACGGGCGCGTCGATCAGCTCGCGGTAGCGCTCGATGAAGGCGATCACCTCGTCGCGCGTGGCGAAGCCGTCGGGCCGGGTCCCGCCGTACTCCTGACCGGGCAGCCGGAGGCTCCAGTTCGGGAACTGGAACATCAGCGAATCCCAGCGCTCGCTCCGCCACCGCTCGGCCAGCCGCCCGCGCTCGAGGATCACGTGTGGGCGTCCGAGCCGGCCCAGGTGATAGCTGAGCGCGAGCCCGGCGTGCCCGCCGCCCACGATCACGGTCTCGTACCGGTTCGCCATAACGCGACAAGGCTACGGAGGCCCGAGGGACTAGTCAATCCGACTATACTGGGGCGATGTTTCACCCCGTCGTCGACGCTTGGTTCCGCGCGCGCTACTCCGAGCCCACCCCGGTCCAGGCCGGCGCCTGGCCCCTGATCGCGGCCGGGCAGGACGTGCTGCTGACCGCGCCCACCGGCTCCGGCAAGACGCTCGCGGCCTTCCTGGCCTGCCTCGACCGCCTCTTCCGGCAGGCGGTCGAGGGCCGGCTCGAGGACCGGACCGCCATCCTCTACATCTCGCCCCTCAAGGCGCTCTCCAACGACGTGCGGCGCAACGTGGACGAGCCCCTCGCCGAGCTGGCCGCGGCCGCGGTGGCGGCGGGGCTGCCCCGGCCGGAGATCCGCACCGCGGTGCGCACCGGCGACACTCCCGCGCACGAGCGGCGGCTCACCGGCCGCCGGCCGCCGCACGTGATGGTGACCACGCCCGAATCGCTCTTCATCCTGCTCACCGCCGAGTCGAGCCGGCGCTGGCTCGCCGACGTGCGCACCGTGATCGTGGACGAGATCCACGCGGTGGCCGGCGACAAGCGCGGCGCGCATCTCGCGCTCTCGCTCGAGCGGCTCGCCGAGCTGGTGGCCGCCCCCGGCGGCGCCGCACGGCTGCAGCGCATCGGCCTCTCCGCCACCGTGCGCCCGATCCAGACCGCGGCCCGGCTCCTGGTCGGCGCCGAGCGGCCGCTGCCCGAGATCGTCAACGTGGGCCAGCGGCGCGACATGGACCTGGCCATCGAGGTGCTCGGCGACGAGCTGGGCGCGGTGTGCACCAACGAGCAGTGGGAGGAGATCTACGATCGGGTGGCCGCGCTGGCCCGGGGCCATCGCTCGACGCTCGTGTTCGTCAATACGCGGCGGCTCGTCGAACGGGTGACCCGCCACCTGGCCGACCGGCTGGGGGCGGAGCGGGTGGCCGCGCACCACAGCAGCTTGAGCCGGCATCGGCGCTTCGACGCCGAGCAGCGGCTCAAGTCCGGCGAGCTGTCGCTGGTGGTGGCCACCGCCTCGCTCGAGCTGGGCATCGACGTGGGCACGGTGGACCTCACCTGCCTGATCGGATCGCCCCGGTCGATCGCCACCGCGCTCCAGCGGGTGGGCCGCTCGGGCCACGCGCTGCTCGCGACGCCGAAAGGCCGGCTCTTCCCGCTGACCCGCGACCAGCTCGTGGAGTGCGCGGCGCTCGTGCGCGCGGCGCGCCGCGGCGAGATCGACCGGCTCGGTCTTCGCCGCGCGCCTCTGGACGTCCTGGCCCAGCAGATCGTGGCGATGTGCGCCTGCGAGGAGCAGGACGAGGACCGGCTCTTCGAGGCGTGCCGGCGCGCGGCCCCGTACGCCGGGCTCACCCGCGAGGACTTCGATCAGGTCGTGGACATGCTCGCCGAGGGCATCGCGACGCGGCGGGGGCGCCACGCGGCGCGGCTGCACCGCGACGCGGTGGGCCGGCGGCTCACCGCGCGGCGGGGGGCGCGGCTGGCCGCGCTCACCTCCGGCGGAGCCATCCCCGACAACGCGAGCTACGAGGTCGTGCTGGAGCCCGACGAGACCACGATCGGCTCGCTCGACGAGGACTTCGCGATCGAGTCCATGGCGGGCGACGTCATCCTGCTCGGCAATAGCTCGTGGCGCATCCGCCGCATCGAGAGCGGCCGCGTGCGCGTCGAGGACGCGGGCGGAGCGCCGTCGACCATTCCGTTCTGGCTCGGGGAGGGCCCGGCGCGCACGCTCGAGCTGTCCGCCGAGCTCTCGGCGGTGCGGCAGGGCGTGGCCGATCGCCTGGACGATCCGGAGCGGGCGGCGGCCTGGCTGGAGCAGGAGACCGGCCTCGACCGCCGCGGCGCGCTGCTCGCGCGCGACTACATCGCGGCGGCCCAGGCCGCGCTCGGCGCGGTGCCCACCCGCGACACGGTGGTGGTGGAGCGCTTCTTCGACGAGGCGGGCGGCATGCAGCTCGTCGTCCACGCCCCGTTCGGCGGCCGCATCAACCGCGCCTGGGGCATGGCGCTGCGCAAGCGCCTCTGTCACAGCTTCAACTTCGAGCTGCAGGCCGCGGCCACCGACGACGGGGTGCTGCTGTCCCTGGGCCCGCAGCACAGCTTCCCGCTCGAGGCGGTCTTCGAGATGCTGCACCCGAGCGGGATCGAGGAGCTCCTGACCCAGGCCGCGCTGCAGGCGCCGATGTTCAATACCCGCTGGCGCTGGAACGCCAACCGCGCGCTCGCCCTGCTGCGCTGGCAGAACGGGCGGAAGGTCCCGCCGTACCTGCAGCGCATGCGCGCGGAGGATCTGCTCGTCGCGGTCTTCCCGGCCCAGCTCGCCTGCCAGGACAACATGGAGGCCGGGCCCATCGAGGTGCCCGACCACCCGCTGGTGCGGGAGACCCTGCGCGACTGCCTCACCGAGGCGATGGACATCGACGGCCTGCGCGCCACGCTCACCGCGCTCCACGATGGGCAGATCAGGCGGGTGACCCGCGAGACGCCCGAGCCGTCCGTGTTCGCCCACGAGATCCTGAACGCCAACCCCTATGCCTTCCTCGACGACGCGCCGCTCGAGGAGCGCCGCGCCCGCGCGGTCACGCTCCGCCGTGGGCTGCCCGCCGCGGTGGCCGACGACGTGGGGCGGCTCGATCCCGCCGCGATCACCGCGGTGGTCGAGGAGGCGTGGCCCGATCTGCGGAACGCGGACGAGCTACACGATCTCCTGCTCGACCTGGGCGCCCTGCCCGAGGGCGACGCCGGCGCGTGGGCCGGCTATCTCGACGAGCTGATCGCGGCCGGGCGCGCGGCGCGTCTCCGCCACGCGGGCCGCGTGTTCTGGGTCCCGGCGGAGCGGCGCGCGCTGGCCGCCACCGTGTGGCCGCACTACCGCTTCGAGCCGGACGTGGTCGAGCCGCCCGCGCGCCGCGCGCCCGGCTGGGCCGACCGCGCCGGCGCGCTGGTGGAGATCGTGCGGGCCCGGCTCGGCCTCGTGGGGCCCACCACCGCGGCGGCGCTCGCGGCGGCGCTCGACGTCGGACCGGGCGAGGTGGACGCGGCGCTGGCCGCCATCGAGGCGGAAGGCGGCGTGCTGCGCGGGCGCTTCACGCCCGACTCGATCGCCGCGGAGGCGAGCCGGAACGGCAAGGAGCCGCAGCTCGAATGGTGCGAGCGCCGGCTGCTGGCGCGCATCCACCGGCGGACCCTCGACGGCCTGCGCCGCTTGATCGAGCCGGTGTCGCCCGCGGTGCTCCTGCGCTTCCTCCTGTCCTGGCAGCACGCGCGGCCGGCGACCCAGCCGCACGGGCGCGACGGCCTCCTGCGCGTGATCGAGCGGCTGCAGGGCTTCGAGGCCGCGGCCGGCGTGTGGGAGCGGGATCTGCTGCCCGCGCGGGTGGCGGGCTATCAGCCCGCCTGGCTCGACGAGCTCTGCCTGTCCGGCGAGGTGACGTGGGGGCGGCTCGCGCGGCACGAGAGCGCGCGCCACGCCGGCCGGCGCCTCTCCGCCACGGTGCCCGTGGCCCTCTTGCTGCGGCGCGAGCTCGCCTGGCTGCTCGAGCCGCGGCCCGCGCCGGCCGCCGCGCCCGCGGACCCGGCGCCCGCCGGGGCGATCTCGCCGATCCAGCCCTCGGGCCCCGCGCGCGACGTGCTGGCGCATCTGGAGCGCGTCGGCGCCTCCTTCGTGGACGACATCGCCGCCGGCGTGCGGCGGCTCCGCATCGAGGTGGAAGAAGCGCTCTGCGAGCTCGTGACCGCCGGGCTCGTCACCGGTGACGGCTTCGCGGGACTGCGCAGCCTGCTCCATGGGGAGAAGCGGCGCCGGGTGCGCCCCGGCCGGCCGGTCGCGGCGCGGCCCTCGCCCGGCACCGGGCGCTGGGCTCGCCTGATGCCGCCCGCCACCCCGGCGGCCGACGACGTCGTCGAGGCCAAGGCCCGCCAGTACGTCAAGCGCTACGGCGTGGTCTTCCGCGATCTCCTGCAGCGCGAGCCGGGCGTTCCGGCCTGGCGGGATCTCCTGCGGGTCTACCGGCGGCTCGAGATGCGCGGCGACCTGCGGGGCGGGCGCATCGTGGGCGGCTTCGTCGGCGAGCAGTTCGCGGCCCCCGAGGCGCTCTCCGCCCTGCGGGCGATCCGGCGCGAAGAACCCTCCGGCCAGACCGTCAGGCTCTCGGCCTGCGACCCGCTCAATCTGGTGGGCATCATCACGCCGGGCCCGCGGGTGCCCGCCACGCCCGGCCACCACGTGGCCTACCGTGACGGCGTTCCCGTGCTGGAGGAGCCGCGCCCCCACCGCGCCCGCGCATCCGCCCGCAAGCGCCGCTAGCCGGTCGAATCAGCCGAATTGGCAAGCGGAAGCCTCGGGCGCCGAGAAGGGTCCAGCTGCGAGGCGGCGCCCGAAGGCCGCACGCGAAGCGTACTTTCTGTACGTTGAGCACCCCGACCCAGGGCGCCAATGAAGTAATCGAGCCTCGATCGGCCGGCCTCGGGCGCCGAGAAGGGTCCAGCTACGAGGCGGCGCCCGAAGGTCGGGCGCGAGGCGTACTCTCTGTACGTTGAGCGCCCCGACCGAGGGCGCCAACGAAGTAGATGGGCCCTTATCGGCGCCCGAGGCCGCGGGACTGGATGCCTTGGGTGATGTCCCGGTCGAGGTCCGGCCGGCGTGCGGCACCCGGCTGGACGTCGCGCAGCATGCGGTCGGTGCGCTGGCGATCGAGCTCGCGCGCGGCCTGGTTGGTGTCCTCCTCGACCTTCCGCGGCGGCACCGGCCGGAGCGCCGGAGTGCGCGGCTTGTACTCCAGATCGAGCGGGCCCGACTTCGTCTGGGCCGCCACGATCGCAGCACTCCCCAGCAACAGCAGCAAGGCCAGCGACAGCGTCCTCATGGCTCCCTCCGTGCTAGAGCCTAGGCGCCGCCGGGGCGCGGAGTCAAATTTTGCCGCGCTGCTCCATGCCAGGCGCCGAAGACCACCCGGGTACCCGTGGAGGGCCCCAGTGCCTCCTGTCGCCGGCCCCGCGTCCCGAGCCACTCGAGGCGCTCCCTCAGTCTCACGACCTCTCCGATGACCGCCACGACCGGCGGCGGGAGGCGCGCCGCGCGCGCCCCGGTGACGATGTCGCGAAGCGTGCCGACGACCGTCTCCTGCGCCTCGGTCGTGCCCCAGCGGATCAGGGCCACCGGCGTATCGGGAGAGCGGCCGTGGCCGATCAGCTCCGCCGCGATGCGCGGCAGGCTCTGCGCGCCCATGAGGACGACGATCGTGCCCACCGACGTGGCGAGCCGGCCCCAGTCCACCGCGGCTCGGTCCTTGCCGGGGTCCTCGTGGCCGGTCACCACCGCGAACGAGGAGGCGAGGCCCCGGTGCGTCACCGGGATGCCGGCATAGGCCGGCACCGCGACCGCGGCGCTGACGCCGGGCACGACCTCGAAGGCGATGCCCGCCTCGGCGAGGGCCAGCGCTTCTTCGCCGCCGCGGCCGAAGACGAACGGATCGCCACCCTTCAGGCGGACCACGAGGCGCCCGCGGCGCGCCTGCTCGACCAGCAGCGCGTTGATCCGCTCCTGCGGCAGGCAGTGACCGCCGCTGCGCTTGCCCGCGAAGCGCCGGAGCGCGGTGGGGGGCGCCTCATCGAGCAGAGCCGGGTTGACGAGCCGATCGTAGACGACCACCTCGGCCCGGCGCAGGACCGCGAGCCCCCGCACCGTCATGAGCCCGGGATCGCCCGGGCCCGCGCCGACGAGATAGACGCGACCGTCGCCCATCACGCGGACCCGAGGCTCCGGGCCAGCCGGGCGCGCGCCTGGCGATAGCGCTTGGCCGCGATGAGCCGGCGCAGCGTGCCGTCAAGCGCGCCGCGCCAGCGCGCCGGGCTCGGGGTCACCAGCCGCCCGCGCAGCTCCCGCCGCACGTCCGCCGCCACCTCGACCAGCCCCGCGTGATCGTCGGTGAGGTAGCCCTCCAGCTCCTCCCGGATCGCCCGCGCCGCCGCCGGGCTCGCCCCGCCGGTGGACACCGCCACCACGAGCCGCCCACGACGGATCACCGCGGGCAGGATGAAGTCGCAGCGCGCGGGCTCGTCGGCCGCGTTGACCCACACGCCGCGCTCCCGTCCCTCCGCCGCCACCGCCGCGCTGACCGTCTCGTCGCCGGCCGCGACGAGGGCGAGCCGCCGGCCCTCCAGATCGCCGGGACGATACGCGCGCGGCACGTGCTGGATCCGCCCGGCCTCGGCCCAGGCCGCGAGGCGCGGCGTGGTGGTGAGACTCACCACCGTGACGCGCGCGCCCGCGGCCAGCAGGCCCTCGACCTTCCCCTCGGCCACCGGACCGCCCCCGATCACGAGGCAGGGACGGTCCGCGAGGTCGAGGAAGGCGGGGTAGTAGGTGCTCACCTCAACGATCGGGCTGGATGCGAGGCCACCGGGTCGATCGAGGGCCGGCGGTCGTCTCGGCCTGGAAGTCGGGAGCGGTGTCGCCCAGTCGTAGCGTCATGGTCGTCTCTCCTCGTGATAGGTGTGGCCGGTCGTCAGCCGTCGAGCCCCTGCGGAACCGGGCCCGGTGATGCGTCGCGGGTCACCGCCGCGACCTCGGCGCCGGCCAGGAAGGTTCGGATCTCTTCGTCGGTGCGATCGGCGCAGAAGGCGCGGAACGTCTGGCCCTCGCGGCGCTCGGCCACGTAGGCGCGCAGCAGGCGCTCCACCGCCTCCGGCACCTCGGGGGCGGGGATCCGATAGCCGATGGGCCGCGCCACCGCCTGCTGCCGGCCCACCGCGCCGCCCACGCAAAAGTAGTAGGCGTCCACCAGGCGGCCGTCCACCTTGACCTTCTTGCCTTCGATGCCGATGTCGGCGATCCAGTGCTGGCCGCAGCTATTGGGGCAGCCGGTGACGTTGATCCGCACGTGCTCCTGGAAGCCGGGCAGCCGGTCCTCGAGCTGCTCGACGAGCCAGCCGGCGAAGCCCTTGGTCTCGGTCAGCGCGAGCTTGCAGAACTCGCTGCCCGTGCAGGCCACGGTGCCGCGACGGAACGGCGAGCCGTCCAGCCGGAAGCCCTTGCGGTCGACCTCGCGCTCGAGCTCGCCCGCGCGGGCGCGCGGCACGTTGACGATCACGAGGTTCTGCATGGTGGTGGCCCGCAGCTCCCCGGTGCCGAAGCGGTCCGCGAGGGCGGCGAGGCCCCGCATCTCCGGCGGGGTGAGCCGCCCACGGAGAATCGGCAGGCCCGCGTAGACGAGACCGGCCTGCTTCTGCGGATGGATCCCCACGTGATCGCGATAGGCTTCGTCGGGCAGGGTCTCGGCCACCGCGGGATCCAGCCGGAAGCCCAGCCGCGTTTCGAGCTCGTGGAGGAACCGGTCGGAGGTCCACCCGTGGTCGAGGAAGAGGAACTTCAGCCGCGCCTTCTCGCGGTTCTGGCGGAGCACGTCGCTGTCCCGGAAGATCTCCGAGACGCCCTTGACCACCGCGAGCACCTGATCCGGCCGCACGAAGGCGTCGAGCCGGGACGCGAGACGCGGCTGGGTGGAGAGCCCACCGCCCACGCGCAGCGAGTAGCCCACGTGCCCGCGGTAGCCGTCGCGCACCGCGCTGAGCCCCACGTCGTTGATCTCGGGATAGCTGCACCAGACGCGGCAGCCGGTGATCGAGACCTTGTACTTGCGCGGCAGGTTGTAGAACTCCGGGCTGCCGTTGACCATGGCGGTGACCGCGTGCACCAGGGGCGAGGCATCCACGATCTCGTCGGCGTCGAGCCCGGCCAGCGCGCAGCCCGTGACGTTACGCGTGACGTCGCCGCAGGTGCCGAGGCTGCTGAGCCCGCACCCCCCCAGGGCCGAGAAGATCGTCGGCAGATCCTCGATCCGCACCCAGTGGAGCTGGACGTTCTGGCGCACCGTGAGGTCCGCGACCCCCCGGGCGTGGCGCTCGGCCAGATCGGCCAGGACGCGGAGCTGGGCGGCGGTCATGATGCCGTTCGGGATGCGGATGCGCAGCATGAAATACGGCACCGCCCGGCCCTCGCCGCCCTTGCCGCCGACGGCCCCCGCCCCGTCGCCCTGGGTATAGATGCCCCACCAGCGGAAATAGGTGCCGAGCCACTCCGCGGGAATCGCCTCGAAGCCCTCGCGGGCGAAGCGCTCGATCTCCGAGTAGGCGGCCCACGGGTTCAGCTCCCGCTTGAGCCGCTCCACCCGCTGCGCCTTGGTCTCTCTCACCACGGTTTCGCTCACGCGCGCTCCTTCCCCTAAAACACGAAAGCCGAGCGGCGGCCGCCTCTTCACGGCCCCCGCTCGGCTTGCGTCTCGGTGCGACGACGTTCGGCTGCTAGAAGGCCCCCCGGTCCCCTGCTGGACAACAACAGAAGTGCTGGGCGACGCTGATCATGACCTGCTTCATGCCGCGAATACTAGTCTAACTCGAGTGATATTGTCAAGAACTCATAAGTACCCGAACTTCTTGCTTCGGAAGCGGCGTCGGGACGCCGGACGCGGCGAACCGGTCGGCCAGGCTCTTGTAGATCTCGGCTTCGCCGGGGACGACGTCCGGCACCCGCACCCAGGGGTTCACGCCCACCCGGACCCCGACCAGCTCGAGCTGCGCCACGCCCACCACCGGAGCCGGGTCGACGAGCACGCGGGGGTTGGCGGTGACGACCTCGCGGATCATGGCCAGCACCGCGGCGAGGTCCGAGCCGTGCGGCACCATCACGCTCAGGTGGATCTGCCGGGTGTGGCCGAAGTTGTGGAGGATCTCGCCCACGATCTTGCGGTTGGGAATGATGATGCGGGAGCGGTCGGGATGCAGCAGGGTGGTGGAGAACAGCTCGACGGTGTGCACGTCCCCCTTCTCCCCGACCACCTCGATGTGCTCGCCCACCCGGAACGGCTTGGTGAAGATGATGGTGAGCCCCGCGATGACGTTGCCGAGCACCCCCTGCAGCGCGATGCCGATGCCGATGCCCGCGACGCCGATGCCCGCGACGAGCGGGGCGATCTGGAAGCCGAACTTGTCGAGCGCGATCACCAGCGCGAACAGGACGACGACGATTCTCACGACTCGGACCATCAGCCGGCGCATCGGCGGCTCGAGCGCCATCCGGGTGAGCGGCCGCTCCACCGCCTTGCCCACCCACCAGGCGGCCATGAAGCCGGCCGCGAGGATCACGAGCGCGCCGAGGACCTGAAACCCGTAGCGGATCGCGAGATCCAGGACCAGATCCGGGATGGGCATGGTCGCCTCCCTGCTCATGACCGCGAGCCGTGAGCGTGCATCAGTCTCTCCGCCCGCCTCACCGCTCCTTGGTCAGGAAGGTGTCGTTGCGGTTCTTCGACCAGCACGCCTCGTTCTTCTCGCTGCAGCCGGGCCGCTCCTCGCCGTAGGAGATCGTCGTGATGCGGGAGGCCTCGATCCCCTGGGAGACGAGGTAGTTCATGGCCGCCTTGGCCCGCCGCTCGCCCAGGGCGAGGTTGTACTCGGAGGTGCCGCGCTCGTCGCAGTGCCCCTCGATCAGCACGAGCTGATTGGAATTGGCCTTGAGGTAGGCCGCGCCGGCGTCGAGCGTCTTGGCGTCCTCGGGCCGCACGTCCGACTTGTCGAACGAGAAGAAGATCGGCTTGAGCGCGGAGTTGGCCCGGTACTCCTTGGGCGGCGCCGGCGCAGGAGCCGGTGCGGCGGTCGGCGGCGCGACTGGAGCCGGCGCCACCGGGGCGGGCGCCGGGGCCGGCGCGGCGGGAGTGGGCGGCGCGGCCGCGGGGGGCGGCACGGGCGGCGGCGCGGTGGCCGCGGTCATGGCAGGGCGCTTGGGACAGCCCGCGAGAAGGAGGGTGAGGGAGACGATCGGCAGCAGCGCGGCGACGGTTCGCACGTGTCCATTCATGGTCAAGTCCTCCTAATTGGTCTCCATGTTTGACTACTTTTTCATGCGCTGTTCGAGACCGCGCAGCAGCCTCTCCGCCTGGTCGATGTTGCGGCGGGCATTGGCGTTCCCCGGGTCCATCTCGAGCACCACGCGCCACTCCGCGATGGCTTCCCGGAGCTTCTCCTCGCGGTAGTAGCGTACGCCCCGCGTGTAGTGCTGCTCGATGAAGCGAGTGCGGGCCTGCCGGAGCAGGGCCGGCGTATCCTCGTAGTCGGGCTGCAGCCGCGCGAGCTGAGTCAGGCTCTGGATGGACTCGCCGTACTGCCGCGCGGTCATCTGGCCCTTGGCCTGGCCGTAGAGGGCCTGCTTCTTCAGCGTCAGCCCGTCGCGGTCACCCGGTTTGCCGGCCAGGAACTTGTCCACCGTCGTGATGGCGTCCGGATAGTCGTTGCGCTCGAGCGCCTCCCGGGCCTCCGCGAGCAACGGATTGACCTCGGGCGTGAACTCGTCCTTGGTCGCGGGCGCGCCGGGCGCCGCGGGCCCGGGGGCCGGGCCGGGCCGCGGCACGTCGGGGGTGGGGACGGCCGCCACCGCGGGCGCGGGCCGGCGCGCCTCCGGATGGATGAACGGGACGCCCGGGATCTCGGGAATCTTCAGCGTGGTGCCGGCGGCCAGGCGTGGATTGGGCGGCAGCTGATTGGTCTCCCAGATCACCTCCGACCGCGAGCGGTCGCCGTAGTACCGCTGGGCGAGGGCGGTCAGGGTATCCCCCGCCCGCACGGTGTGGGTGATGGACTCGACCTCGCGCGTGTCGCTCTGCAGCGCCTCGAAGGCGGCGCGGTTCGACGGGTCGAGGGCGAGCGCGGCCAGGAACTGCCGCCGCGCCTCCACGTGCACCCCCCGGCCAAGGGCCTTGCGCCCCTCGTCGAGCCGCTCCGCCCCCGCCTGGGCGATTCGCGCCTGCAGGGCGCGCAGGGACTCGCGCGCCCTGGCATCGCCCGGCGTGATCGCGAGCGCGATCTTCCATTCCTCGGCGGCGCGCCGGAGCTGGCCGTCGCGCTCCAGCACCTCCGCCTGCTCGCGGTGCCGGGCCGCGAGCGGATCCCGCGCGATGGGGGCGGCCCCCGCGGCGGGCTCGCTCGGTGCGCCGGTCAGCATCGCGCAGCCGCCGAGCGCCAGGGCGAGCGCCGCGGCGGCGAGCCATCCTCGCTCGGTGGGCTTCACCGCAGATTCTCCTCCTGGAAGACGTTCAGGTTCTTGACGAAGTCGTCGAGCGTCATCTCGGAATAGATCTGGCTCCGGTGCCCGGCGAGCGGCCGCACGAAGGAGGCATTGCCCTGGCGCCGGACCGAGAACGCGGCGACATAGCCGTGCTCCTTCACCTTCGACAGCAGTCCCTCCTCCCAGCGCCCGTAAGGGTAGGCCAGGACCTGGCTCCGCCGCCCGAGGTTGCGATTGAACAGGTCCTGCGGCTGCTCCAGCTCCGCCTGCATCCGGCGCGCGTACTGCGCCTCGGTCTCGCCCGCCGCGCGGCGCAGGTCGGCGTGGGTCTTGGTGTGGGCCTGGATGTCGAAGCCCGCGGCGGCCAGCTCCCGCAGGTCGTTCCAGGACAGCGCGCCGCGCCCCGCCCCCACCCAGTCCGTATAGATGAAGAGGGTGGCGGTGAAACCCAGCTCCTTGAGGACCGGATAGGCGTGGTCCTTGAAGGCGCGATAGCCGTCGTCGAAGGTGAGCACGACCGCTCGCTGCGGGAGCTGGCGGTCGAGGCGGGTGAACTCGACGAAGTCGGCGAGGCTCACCACCCGGTAGCCGTTGGTCTTGAGATACCGCATCTGCTCGCGGAAGCTCGCGGCGGCCAGCACGAGACGGCCCTTCGCCTGCTCGGCCAGGTTGTGATAGGTGAGGATCGGCACGATCTGGTAGCCGCCCGGCGTCACCCCGCCCGGGTTCCACGGCCGGCGCGGGATCACGACCTCCTGGCCCGGCGCGAAGGCGCTGCGTCCGGTGTAGTCCTCGATCATCCACGCGCGGTCGCCGCCGCCCAGGTATCGCGCCGCGAGGGTCTCGGGCGTGTCGCCGGGCTGGGCGAAGGTGACGATGAAATCTTCCGACTCGTAGGCGGCGGGACGCGGCGCCGGCGCGGCGGCCGGCGTCGGGCCGGACGCGGGCGGCGTCGCGGTGGCGCAGCCGACGAGCCACAGCGCGGCGACACTTGAAGCCAGAACCCGCCCTCGGACACGCCGCCCGATCATCCCCATATCCTACGCGACCCGGTCGAGAACGCGCTCAAACTACGGCCGCCAACCCCAGCACCTCGTAGACCTCGACTTCCTCTTCCTTGCCCTTGACCCGAATGCGTCCCAGCGGCCGCGCGTCCACGAGGTCGCGCACGCGCTCGTAGGTGCGGTGGCTGATCAGGATCTGGCCGGGCTTGGCGTTGGACTCGAGCCGCGCCGCGAGGTTGACGCTGTCGCCGATGACGGTGTACTCCATCCGGTCCTCGGTGCCCACCGTGCCGGCCACCGCCTCGCCGGCGCTGACCCCGATGCCCACCGCGATGGGCTCCTTGCCGTCGCGCTGCCGGCGCGCGTTGAGGCCGGTGATGCCCTCCTGCATGGCGAGCGCGGTGCGGATGGCGCGCGCGGAGTGATCGGGATGCGCCATCGGGGCACCGAACACCGCCATCACCGCGTCGCCCAGGAACTTGTCGAGGGTGCCGTCGAACTTGAAGGTGGTCTCGATCATGAGGGTGTAGAAGTCGTTGAGCAGCAGCACGACCTCCTCCGGGCTCAGGCGCTCCGAGAGCGGGGTGAACCCCCGCACGTCGCAGAAGAGGACGGTCACCTGGCGCCGCTCGCCGGAGAGGACCAGGTTCTCCGGATCTTTCAGGATCTCCTCCACGACCTCGCGCGCCACGTAGCGGGTGAAGGCGCGCTTGATCATCTCCTTCTCGCGCAGGCTGCGCGCCATCCGGTTGAAGGAGTCGGTCAGCACGCCCAGCTCGTCGCGCGAGGCCACCGGCAGCGCGATGTTGAAGTTGCCGGAGGCGATCGCGCGGGTCGCCTGCACCAGGCGGAAGATCGGGCGCGAGAGCAGCGCGGCCAGGCCGACCGCGCCGCCGAGCCCGGCCAGGACCATGAGCAGGGTGATCAGCAGGGCCTGGTTGCGCGCGCTCACGAGCGCGGCGGTGATCGCCTCCTCGCTGAAGCCCAGGTAGAGCGCGCCGACCGGCACCCCGCTGTACACCAGCGGCACCGCGAAGTCGATGATGCGGCCCTGCGGCGTCTTGTAGGTCTGGACCAGGAGCCGGTTCTCGAGCGGCTCCAGCTCCTTCGGCCGCACCACCGCGCTCTTCACCGCCCGCGCGTCGGAGTGGGCGAGCACCTTGCCGTCGTGGTCGGACACGATCACGTAGGCCACGTCCTTGTCCTTCATGGCGTCGGTGACCAGCACCCCGAGGGTCAGCTCGTCGTTCGTGAGCAGCGGGGTCTTGGCGCCGGCCGCGAAGTTCTCGGCCATGGTGAGCCCGCGCTTGGTCATCTCCGCGGTCAGGCTCTGCTGCTGTTGCCGGAGCAGGAAGAAGCCCACCAGCGCCACCGCGAGCACCACGAGCGCGGTGATGAGGAGGCTGAGCTTGATCTTGAGCGGCACGCGGATCGCGGTCGAATCCGGCGCCTCGCCCGCTCCGACCACGTCCGTCGCCACCGGGGAAGCCGCCATCGAGCCGGTCGGGGTGTCCACCCCCCGATTCTACAGCCCGTGCAGCGGGAATATCTTCTCCTGGATCTCCCCCACCTGCCGGCGCGCGTACTCCTCGGCCCAGCGGCGGGTGTCCGGCGGCAGTACCTCGGGCGGATCGGCCAGGGACAGGATCCCCAGCCCGAGCCGCTGCATGTCCTGGTGACTCTCGCGCGGCAGGGCCAGGGGCAGCTCCACGTCGTTCATGGCCGCCCACGCCGCGGTCCAGGCCCGGGCCACGTTGGTCAGGTCATAGCCCCCGCCGCCCAGGGCCACGACCCGGGGCGCCAGCGGCAGGAGGCGTTTCACCGCGCGGGTGAAGCCCTGGACGGTCAGGCTCAAGTGGGTCAGCGGGTCGGTGCGGTGCGAATCGATGCCGAGCTGGATGACCAGCGCGTCGGGCTTGAAGGCGGTCACCAGTGGAGGGACCACCGCCTCGAACGCCTCGTGGTAGACCGCGTCGTCGGTGAGCGGCTGGAGCGGCACGTTCACCGAATACCCGAGGCCGGCCCCCTCCCCCATCTCCACCACGAAGCCGGTGCCCGGGAAGAGCCGGTCGCCGCGCTCGTGGGTGGACACCGTGAGCACGTTGGGATCGTCGTAGAAGGCGAACTGGACCCCGTCGCCGTGGTGCGCGTCGATGTCCACGTAGGCCACCCGGAGGCCGCGCTCGCGCAGGCGCATGATGGCCAGCACCGCGTCGTTGATGTAGCAGAAGCCCGAGGCCCGCCCGGGCATGGCGTGATGCAGCCCGCCCGCGAAGTGGAAGGCGCGCGTCGCTTCCCCGTCGGCCACCAGCCGCGCCGCCAGCAGGGAGCCGCCCGCCCCGAGCTGGGCGGCCTCCCAGAGCCCCGGGAAGATCGGGTTGTCGCCCGGGCCGAGCCCGTAGCGGGCGGCGTGCGGCACCCAGTCCCCCGCGCTCACCGCGCGCAGGACCTCGATGTATTCGCGCGAGTGGAAGCGGGCGATCTCGTCGAGCTCGGCGGCCTCGGGTGCCAGCACCTTGGCGCGCGGCAGCGTGGTGAGGCCGTAGGCCTCCATCAACCGCCAGGTGAGCCCGAGCCGCTCCATGCGGAGCGGGTGCTCCGGCCCGTAGTCGAACTGGCGCCACTCGTCGGAGTAGATGATCGCGGTGGTCATGCGCGGTCAGGGTCCGTTGCGGTGACTTGGCCCACTGCGGCGCCAGGTGCCGGATTTGCCTCCGGACTTCTCGACGAGGCAGAGGTTCGTCAAGACGACGCCCTTGTCGATGGCCTTCACCATGTCGTACACGGTGAGGCCCGCCACCGCGGCCGCGATCAGCGCTTCCATCTCCACGCCGGTCTTGTCCACCGTGCGCACGCGGGCGTGCACCGTGATGGTGGAGCGGCGCGAGTCCAGCGCGAACTCGACGTCCACCCCCGTGATGCGCAGCGGATGGCAGAGCGGGATCAGGTCGGGCGTGCGCTTGGCCGCCATGATGCCCGCGGTGCGGGCGACCCCGAGCACGTCGCCCTTGGCGAGCTGGCCGGCGCGGACCGCGGCCAGGGTCGCCGCCTTCATCTTGAGGGTGACGCGGGCCGCCGCCGCCCGGACGGTCTCCGCCTTGGCGGAGACATCCACCATCCGCGCCTCACCGGCAGGGGTCAGGTGGGAGAGGCCACGAAAGCCCGGCATCTCCCGGGACGGGGACATCGGTCGGGTGGGAACCCGACTCAGGCGTGAGTCGCGGCGCGCGCGTGCCGGAGAAGCGCTTCCATCCGGTCCTTCGCGATGAGCTTGAGCTTCTTCAGCTCGCTCACGCGCCACTGCTGATCGGAGGAGAGGAAGCCGCGTCCGGTCAGCGCGCCCAGCTCCTCCTCGTAGCGGGTGTGCTCCTCGCGGAGCGTGCGGAAATCGTGATTCTCGGCGGTGAGTCGCTCGATGAACGCTTCCGTATCGGGCATGCGGACCTCCTTGCGAGGCGGTTGACCCTGCCCCAGCCAGCGTCAGTACCCGCGTTATACTCCCCGGCTCTTCGACGTGTCAAGGCTTGGCGTGGCGCAGGAGATGGGGCGCCGTCGCCTTGAAGTGCGCGGTCACCGGACTGCCCGGCGCGAAGCCCAACTCCTCCACGGAGCGCTGCGTCACGAGGGCCACCAGCGGGAATCCGCAGTCAATGATCACACGTACATGTGGACCATTCGGCACCAGGCGCTGGACCCGCCCGCCGAGCCGGTTGAACTCCCGCGTCCCGCCCGGCTTGGGGCCGCCGGGAAAGACCGCCACGTCCTCCGGTCTCACGCAGAGGCGCACGCGCTCGCCCGGCGCGGCCCGCTGCGCCACCTCGACCATCTGTCCCCCGACGTCCACCAGGGCCCGATCCTGATTCCACTCCACGACCCGCCCGTCGAGAATGGTCTCCACCCCCACGAATCGCGCCACGTCCTCCGACGCGGGGGCCCGGAAGACCTGGGCCGCGTCGTCGAGCTGGACCAGGCGGCCGCCCATGAGGACGCCGACCCGATCGCCCAGCGTCATGGCCTCGGCGCGATCGTGCGTCACCAGCACGGTGGTCGTGCGCTCCTGGCGCAGGATCCCGGCGAAATCCTCGAGGAGCGCCTCGCGGGTGGGCGGGTCGAGGGAGGAGAACGGCTCGTCCAGCAACAGCAGCTCGGGCTCGAGCACGAGCGCGCGGGCGAGCGCGGTCCGCTGGGCTTCGCCCCCCGAGAGCGTCCGGGCCTGGCGGGAGGCCAGATGCGCGATGCCGAGCCGGGTGAGCCACGCGTCCACCTGGGGCGCGGTCCGCCCGGCGGCCACCCCGCGAAAGCGGAGCCCGAGGGCGACGTTGTCCCGGACGGTGGTGTCGGCGAGCAACGGCTCCTGGAAGACGCTGGCCATGCGCCGCCTCACCGCGAGGCCATCGGACCGGCTCACCGGCTCGCCCTGGAATCGCACGCTGCCCACGGTCGGCACCTCGAGCAGGCCCAGCAGGCGGAGCAGGGTGGACTTGCCCGCGCCGTTCGGGCCGATGACCGCGAGCACCTGGCCCGCGTCCACCGCCAGCTCGGGGATCTCCAGCACGGTTCCGCCGGCGCGGATGACCTGGACGGCATGGAGCGCGACGACGGGCGGCGGCGTCATGCCGACGGCAGGACGTGGATCGAGCCGCGATGCAGCGAGAATCGCCAGTGGCGGTCGCGGTCGATCTCGAGAATCTCGTAGACGAGCCGGGGCACCTCGACCTCCAGATCGTAGTCGCCCTGCGCGGGCGGCCCGGGCTCGTCGAGCCGGAAGTAGAGCGTCCAGATCGTGCCGAAGTCCACCTCGCGCACGATGGTGCCGGACATGAGATTCATGTGGTGGGCGGAGTCCACCCCGTCGCGGTCCTTCCGGATCAGGCGGACGTACTCCGGACGGATGAAGAAGGCGAGCGGGCTGTCCGGCGCGGGCAGGTACGAGCGGATCGGCGAGTTCACGGCCTCGAGCGTCTGGCCACGCCAGCGGAACTGGATGCGGTCCGGCGTGGCCTTGAGCGTCACACCCTGGAGCAGGTTGCGCAGCCCCATGATGCGGGCCACGCTGCGCGAGGACGGCTGCCAGAGCAGCTCCGAACGCGGCGCGGCCTGGATCACGCGGCCGTCCTCGTACACCACGATGCGGTCGCCGAGCCGGTAGGCCTCGGTGAGGTCGTGGGTGACCAGCACCGCCGCGGTGCCCCAGCCGGTGAGGATGCTCCGCAGCTCGTCGCGGAGCGCCTGGCGGAGCGGCAGGTCGAGCGCGGACAGCGGCTCGTCCAGCAGGAGCAGCGAGGGGTCCGTGGCGAGGGCGCGCCCGAGCGCCACCCGCTGGCGCTGGCCACCCGATAAGTCGCGCGGGTAGCGGTCCGCGTGCGCTTCGATCGAGAGCCGGGCCAGCACGTCGTTCACCCGCTGCCCGCGCTCCGCGCGGCTCCGGTCGCGAAGGCCGAAGCCCACGTTCTGGCGGACGGTGAGATGCGGGAACAGCGCATAGCCCTGGAAAACGTAGCCCACCCGCCGCCGCTGGGGCCGTAGGTCGATCCCGGCCGCCGCGTCGAAGAGGACCTGGTCGTTCACCACGATACGACCCGCATCGGGACGAACGAGCCCGGCCAGGCATTGCAGGGTGAGGGTCTTGCCGGATCCGGACGGGCCGAAGAGCACCGCGACGCCGTCGCCCGCGTGCCACTCCACGTCCAGGGTGAACCCGGGCAAGGATTTGCGCACGCTGACCTCGAGCCGGCTCGTCATGCCGCCCGCGCTCCGAGGCGATTGGCGACGACGAGCACGAGGCAGGAGAGGACCGTGAGCACCGCCACCAGCCCCAGCGCCTCACCGCTCTCCCCGGTCTGCACCGCGGTGTAGATGGAGAGCGGCACGGTCGCGGTGCGGCCGGGAATGTTCCCGGCGAGCATCAGGGTCGCGCCGAACTCGCCCAGCGCCCGCGCGAAGGCGAGCACGACCCCGGCCAGGATGCCGTTGCGGGCGAGCGGCAGCGTGACCTCGAGCACGGTGCGCAGCTCCGAGCGGCCGAGGGTGTAGGCGGCGCGCTCGAGGTCGCGGTCCACCGACTCGATGGCGGCGCGCACCGTGCGGACCAGCAGCGGCAGCGCCATCACGGTGGCGGCGATCACCGCCGCGTACCAGGTGAAGGCCACCGTGAAGCCCGACAGCTCGTACAGTGGCGCGCCCAGCACGCCGCGCCGGCCCAGCAGCACGATCAGGTAGTAGCCGACCACGGTGGGCGGCAGCACCAGCGGCAGCGTCACCAGCAGGTCCACGACGCTCTTGCCCCAGAAGCGTCGACGCGCCAGCACGTAGGCGATCGGAATGCCCACGAGCGCGTTGAGGGCCGTGGCGGCCACCGCGACCTGGAGCGACAACCGGAGAGCGGAGAGATTGTCCGGGCTCATGACGGATCCACATGACGCCCCGGTAGTATGCCATGCCCGAATGCGCGGGCGATCTCCAGCACCGCCACGAGCGCGAGCGGGCGCCGGAGCGCGGCCGGCCTGAGCCGCAACGCGCGTGCTATCGCAGGCCCGCCGGCGGCGGCTGGAAGCCGAAGCACGCGAGGGTCGCCTGGCCCTCGCGGCTCACGAGCACACCGATCAAGGCCCGGGCGAGCGCGGGCTGGCGCGTTCCCGCCATGACGGCCACCGGGTATACCACCGGTCGATAGGTGTCCTCCGCCGGCCGGAAGGCCTCCTTCACCGCCTGGCCGCGGACCGCCGCGTCGGTGGTGTAGACGAACCCCGCGTCCACCTCGCCCCGGGTGACGTAGTCCAGCGCCTGGCGCACGTTCTCCGCGAAGATCAGCTTGGACCGCACCCGATCCCAGAGCCCGAGCGCCCGGAGGCTCTCCTCCGCGTACTGGCCCGCGGGCACAGTCCTGGGGTTGCCCACCACGATCCGGGTGATCCGCGCCTCGGCGAGATCGGCGGCCTTGGTGATGTCCACCCGTGAATCGGCGGGCTTGATCACGGTGAGCAGGTTCCGCGCGAAGGCCCGGCGGGTGCCGGGCACGATGAGCTGGCGCTTCTCGAGCTCGTCCATCTGGACCACCGACGCTGAGATGAACAGGTCAGAAGGCGCTCCCGCCTCGATCTGCTTCTGCAGCGCGCCCGAGGAGCCCCAGTTGTAGAGCACGGTCACGCCGGGTCGGGCCGCCGCGAAACCCTTGCCGACCTCGGTGACCGCGTCCTTCATGCTGATCGCCGCCGACACCGTCAGCGACTGGGCATCCGCGGCGGGAGCCACGCCCACCAGGACCGAGAGCGCCAGCGTGATCCACCGCATCATGGCCGTGAGTGCCTCCAGGCCCCATGGTACCGCCGCCGGCTCCTCTGGGCAGGCGCTCAGGCGCGGCGGCGCTGCTGGATGACGCTCAGCGCCCAGTTCACCAGGAAGGTGATCAGCAGCAGGATCAGCGAGAGCGCGATCGCGATGTCGAAGTTGCCCTTGCCGGTCTCGAGTACGGTGGCGGTGGTGAGCACGCGGGTGGAGCCGCGGATATTGCCGCCCAGCATCATGGAGGCGCCCACCTCGGAGATCACGCCGCCGAAGCCCGCCATCACCGCGGCCAGCATCGGCAGCCGCGCTTCCTTGAGCAACACCCAGATCATCTGGAGGCGCGAGGCGCCCAGCCCGAGCATCTGCAGCCGGAACCGGTCCGGCACCTGCTGCACCGCGGCCAGCGTGAGGCCGGTGACAATGGGCACCGCGATCACGAACTGACCCGCCACCATCGCCGACGGGGTGTAGAGCAGCTCGAGGAAGCCGAGCGCGCCGTTGCGCCAGAGGAGGATGGTCACGAACAGGCCCACCACCACCGGCGGCAGCCCCATGCCGGTGTTCACGAGGCTGACCGCGAGGGCGCGGCCGGGGAAGCGCGAGAGCGCGAGCAGCGCGCCCAGCGGGATCCCGGCCAGGAGTGACAGGGCGGTCGCTCCCGCCGAGATCTGCAGCGACAGCCAGGTGATCTGCCAGACTTCGGGATCACCCGCCAGCAGCAGGCGGAACGCTTCGAGAACGCCCTGCCCGAACAGTCCCACCGCGGACCGGGCCGGCTAGAGGTCTTCGTCCTTCTTGCCGGCCACCGGGACGAAGAGCGGCTGGCCGTACTTGTCCACCCCGAAGGTCTTGATGACCGCCTGCGTCTCGGGCGTCAGCATGAAGTCGGCGAAGGCTTTCCCGCCCTTGGGGTTGACGCGCGGGCCGTTGGCCGGGTTCACCTCCATCACCGAGTAGATGTTGAGCAGCGGGCGGTCCTTCTCGACGAGGATCGGCAGGTCCACCCGCTTTTGGAACGCGAGAAACGTCGCCCGGTCGGTCAGGGTGTAGGCGCGCCGATCGTTGGCGATGCCGAGGGTCTGCCCCATGCCCTGCCCCGACTCGATGTACCACGCGCCCTTGGGCGCGATGCCCGCCTGCTTCCACAGGGCCAGCTCGAGGGTGTGGGTGCCCGACTTGTCACCACGCGAGGCGAAGCGCGACTGGCTCTGCGCGATGCGCTTGAGCGCGTCCACCGCCTTGGGCAGCCCCTTGATCTTCGCGGGATCGTCCGGCGGCCCGATGACGACGAAGTCGTTGTACATGACGAGGCGCCGGTTGGACATCTTGCCCTCGTCCACGTACTTCTTCTCGAGGCCTGGGGCGTGCGCGAGCGTGACGTCGGCCTCGCCGCGGGCGGCCAGGGCGAGCGCCTGGCCGGTGCCGACCGAGATGGTCTTCACGGTGAGCCCGCTGTTCTTCTCGAACATGGGCACCAGGACGTCGAGCAGCTCGGAGTCTTGGGTGCTCGTGGTGGTGGAGAGGATGACGATGTTCGATTGGGCGACTGCCGGCCCCGTCATGGACGGGAGCAGACCGACCGGCACCAGCCACAGAACCGCGGCGAGTCGAGCCATCACGAGGGTGCGCCTCCCAGGCTATATGCGGCTCGGAGCATACAGGCTCTCCGGAGCATAGTCAATGCGGTAGACTCGCCGCCGACCCGTCGCGACTCGGTGTATCATGGCCAGCGCGCGCCAAACCCCTGGGAGACCACATGCGACGATTCGATCTCGTTCTGCCGAGTAGCCTCGAAGACTGCCTGAAGATCCTCGCGGAGCACGGAGGCCGGGCCAAGCTGCTGGCCGGAGGCACCGATCTCCTGCCCCAGATGAAGAACGGCGCGCTGCATCCCGCCCTGGTGGTGGACCTCTCGGGTATCGCCCGGGTTCGCCAGGTCCAGAACGGCAACGGCCTCCGCATCGGCGCCGCGGTCACCGCGCGCGAGCTCGAGGTGAGCCCGGCGCTGCGCGGCGCCTATCTCGCGATCGCGGAGAGCGCGGCCATGGTCGGCTCGCTCCAGGTCCGCAACCTGGCCACGGTGGGCGGCAACCTCTGCAACGCCGCGCCCTCGGCCGACATGGCCCCGCCGCTGGTGGCGCTGGAGGCCCAGGCGGTCATCGCGGGGCCGGGCGGCGAGCGGCGCGTGCCGGTGGCCGATTTTTTCACCGGGGTCCGCACGACCGTGCTGGCGCCGAACGAGCTGCTGGTCGAGCTGGTGGTGCCGGCGCCCGGGGCCCACTGCGGGGGCCAGTACCTGCGGCACACCCCGCGGCGCGAGCTCGACATTGCCGTCGTAGGGGTGGCTTCTCAGCTCACCATGGCCGCCGGCCGCTGCACCAAGGCGCGCATCGCGCTCGCGTCGGTGGCCCCGACGCCGATCCGCGCCACCGCGGTCGCTCGAGGGCCAGGCGGTGACGCCCGAGGCCATCGAGCGCGCGGCCGCGCTGGCGATCGAGGCGGCCAAGCCCATCGACGACCAGCGCGGCTCCATCGAGTTCCGCAAGCACCTGGTCCGCGTCCTCACCCGTCGCACGCTCACGACCGCGCTCGCCCGCGCGAGCGCCTGATCCGGAGGCAGATCCCGTGGCCAAGCACATCCTGAGCTGTACCGTCAACGGCGAGCCGGTCGAGGTGCTCGTCCAGCCGTACGTCACCCTCCTCGACGCCCTGCGCGAGGACATCGGGCTCACCGGCCCCAAGGAAGGCTGCGGCACGGGCGACTGCGGCGCCTGCACCGTCCACGTGGACGGCAAGGTGGTGGCGAGCTGCCTGATGCTGGCCATGCAGGCCCGCGGCCGGAAGATTCGCACCATCGAGGGCCTGGCATCCGCGGACACCACCCTGCACCCGCTGCAGGACGCCTTCGTCCGCCACGGGGTGCCCCAGTGCGGCTTCTGCATCCCGGGCGTCCTGATGGCGGCGGCCGCGCTGCTCGAGGAGAACCCGCGGCCCTCCGAGGAGGAGATCCGCTACGGCATCGCCGGCAATCTCTGCCGCTGCACCGGCTACACCAAGATGGTAACCGCGATCAGCGAGGCGGCGGGCGCCCTCGCCTCGCAGAGGAGCGCTCGATGAGCACGATGAAGACCACGCGCGACGTCAAGGGAGTGGGGGTCTCGATCCCGCGGCCGGACGGCCCCGAGAAGGTCACCGGCCGGGTGCAGTACGTGGCCGACATCCAGCCCAAGGGCCTGCTGCACGCCAAGCTGCTGCGCAGCCCCCACGCGCACGCCAAGATCGTCTCGATCGACACCAGCGCGGCCCGAGCGCTGCCGGGCGTCCGCGCGGTCCTCACCGCCAAGGACATCCCGCATCTGAAGAAGAAGGCCCCGACGCGCGCCCACGCCGTCCTCGCGATCGACCGCGCGGTGTTCATGGGCCAGCCGGTGGCCGCGGTGGCCGCCGACGAGCTGGCCATCGCCGAGGAGGCCCTCGATCTCATCAAGGTCGAGTACCAGGTGCTGCCCGCCTCGATCGATCCGCTCAAGGCCATGCTGCCCGGCGCGCCGCCGGTGGCCGACGCGGGCACCGAGGCCGACACCAGCGAGGCGCTCGCCCACTCCGCGGTGGCCATCGCCAAGAGCGAGGCGCCCGCCAAGGCGGTGAACATCTCCCAGCAGGCCCGCCTGCAGCGCGGCGATCCCGCCAAGGGCTTCGCCGAGTCCGATCACGTGCTCGAGAAGACCTACCGCGTGCCGATGGTGCACCAGGGCTATCTCGAGGCGCACGCGGTGCTGGCGGAGTGGGACCGCAACGGGCTGCTGACGCTGTGGGCCAGCACCCAGGGCTCGTTCAACACGCGCTCCGAGGTGGCGGACGTGCTCGGCATCCCCGAGAACCAGATCCGGGTGATTCCGGTGGAGTGCGGCGGCGGCTTCGGGGGCAAGATCCGCGCGCTCTGCGAGCCCATCACCGCGGTGCTGGCGCAGGTCACCCGGCGGCCGGTCCGCTACGTCATGACACGGAGAGAAGAGCTGCAGGCGGGCATGCCCGCCCCGCAGGTCATCATCAAGCTCAAGACCGGCGTCAAGCGCGACGGCACCCTCATGGCCCTCGACGCGGAGACCGTCATCGATTCCGGCGCGTTCTCCGGCGCGGTGCTGGCAGTGAGCGCGGTCTTCCTCGGCAGCATGTACAAGTGGCCGTCGTTCGACATCCGCGGCTTCGAGGTGCTGACCCACAAGCCGAGCGTGGCCGCGTATCGCGCCCCGGTGGCGCCGCAGACCATCTTCGCGATCGAGTCGCACATGGAGCAGATCGCCCGGGATCTCGATCTCGATTCCGTCGAGTTCCGGATGCGCCACCTGATCCAGGAAGGCGATCCGATGGTGAACGGCCAGCCCTGGCAGTCCAACGGGGCCAAGCAGGTCCTGAGTCGCATCGCGGAACATCCCCACTGGAAGACCCGCAAGCAGTGGGTGGCCGCAGCGGGCAAGAACGGCAAGCGCCGCGGCGTGGGCCTGGCCCTCGGCGGCTGGCTCGGGGGGCTCCAGCCCACCGGGGCGACCGTCCGCTTGAACCCCGATGGATCCCTCGCCGTGCTCACCGGCCAGGTGGACATCGCGGGCACCAACATCTCGCTGGCCCAGATCGCGGCGTCCGCCTACGGGGTGGACACCGACCTGGTGCGCATCACCACCGGCGACACCGACGTCGCGCCGATGACCGGGCTCAGCGCGGGCAGCAAGACGATCTACACCGTGGGCGCGGCGGTGCTGCAGGCCGCGGAGGATGCCCGGCGGCAGACGTTCGAGATCGCCGCGAAGGAGCTCGAGGCCTCCATCCACGACCTCGAGCTGGTGGACGGCAAGGTCACGGTGCGCGGCATGCCGGACAAGGGCATCACGCTGGCCGCCATCGGCAAGAAGGGCAACCTCTACATGTCGAAGACCCCGCCGGTGCTCGGCAAGGCCAACCCGGCGTTCACCCAGCAGGCGCCGGGCTTCGCGGCCCAGCTCGCCCGGCTCGAGGTGGATCCGGACACCGGCGAGGTGACCCTCCAGGACTTCGTGATCGTCCAGGACGTGGGGAAGGCGATCAACCCGCTCGGGGTGGAAGGCCAGATGCAGGGCGGCGCGGTGCAGAGCCTCGGGATGGCGCTCACCGAAGGGCTCCTGTTCGACGACAGCGGGCGGCTCACCAACCCGAGTCTGCTCGACTATCGCAAGCTCACCGCGGCCGACCTGCCCAACCTCGAGACCATCATCGTGGAGGTGCCCGCGCCCGCCGGTCCCTTCGGCGCCCGCGGGGTGGGCGAGCCGCCCATCATCCCGGCGCCCGCCGCGATCGCCAACGCGATCCAGAACGCGACTGGGGCGCGCCTGACCGAGCTGCCGATGAGCCCGGAGCGGATCGCGCTGGCCCTGGTCAACGGCAAGCACTGAGCAGGAGGCGGGCATGAAGGCAGGCGAGATCTTCGTCGCGGGGAAGTGGCAGGCGACGCGGTCGGGTGAGACCTACCAGCCGATCAACCCGGCCAACGAGGAGCCGATCTCGGCGGTCGGCAAGGGCGACGAGCGCGACATCGATCTGGCGGTGACGGCGGCCCGCAAGGCCTTCGACGAGGGCCCGTGGCCGAAGATGTCGCCCCACGAGCGCGGCCGCATCGTCTGGCGCCTCGGCGACCTGATCCAGCAGAACCTCGACGAGATGGCCCGGCTCGAGAGCCTCTGCACCGGCAAGACCATGTTCGACTCGGGCAAGGTCGAGATCCCGTTCGCGGCCGAGGTCTTCCGCTACTACGCGGGCTGGGCCACCAAGATCCACGGCGAGACGCTCGGCCTGCGCGACAACGCGTTCACCTTCACGCTGCGCCAGCCGGTGGGGGTGGTCGGGGCGATCGTGCCCTGGAACTTCCCCTTCCTGCTCTCGTCCTGGAAGATCGCCCCCGCGCTGGCCGCGGGCAACACGATGGTGATCAAGCCCGCGTCGCAGACCCCGCTCACCGCGCTGCGCTTCGCCGAGATCTGCCAGGAGGCGGGGGTGCCGGAGGGCGTGTTCAACGTGGTGACCGGGCCGGGCGGCAAGGTGGGCATGGCCCTGGTGCGGGATCCGCGCGTCGACAAGATCGCCTTCACCGGCTCCACCGAGGTCGGCCGGCAGATCATGCGCGAGGCGGCGGGCACGCTCAAGCGCCTCTCGCTCGAGCTGGGCGGCAAGTCGCCCAACATCGTGTTCGCGGACGCGGACATGGACGCGGCGGTGCGCGGCGCGCTCACCGGCATCTTCTACAACAAGGGCGAGGTGTGCGCGGCCGGCTCGCGGCTCTTCCTGGAAGACTCGATCCACGACCAGTTCATGTCCAAGCTCACCGACCGGGTCAAGAGCCTGAAGGTCGGCGACCCGATGGACAAGACCACCCGCATGGGGCCGGTGGTGTCGAAGGGCCAGATGGAGACCGTGCTGTCCTACATCGAGTCCGGCAAGCAGGAAGGGGCGCGGGTGGTGGCGGGCGGCGGCCGGGCCGACGTCGGCACCGGCAAGGGCTACTTCATTCAGCCCACCATCTTCGACGGGGTCACCAACGAGATGAAGATCGCCCGCGAGGAGATCTTCGGGCCGGTGCTCTCGGTGATCCCGTTCCGCTCGGTCGAGGACGGCATCGCCCAGGGCAACCACACCTCCTACGGCCTGGCCGCCGCGGTGTGGACGCGAGACGTCTCCAAGGCGCTGAAGGCGGCGAAGGCGATCCGGGCGGGCACGGTGTGGGTCAACGCCTACAACCTCTTCGACGCGGCGCTGCCGTTCGGCGGCTTCAAGGAGTCGGGCTTCGGCCGCGAGATGGGGTCGGTGGGGCTCGACAACTACACCGAGGTCAAGACCGTCTGGGTCGACCTGTCGTAGCCGCTCCACCGCGGACGGGCATGCGCTCGCCGTCCGCCGCTGACATCCGGCACGACCTGGTCCTGGTGGGCGGCGGTCACACCCACATCCAGGTGCTCAAGCGGTGGGCCATGGGCCCCGTGCCGGGGGCGCGCCTGACCCTCGTCGTGGACCGGCCGATCGCGGTGTACTCCGGCATGGTGCCGGGCTTCGTGGCCGGCCAGTACTCCCGGGAAGACCTCGAGATCGACGTGCGGCCCCTCGCGCTCCGCGCGGGGGCGCGCTGCATCGTGGCCGCCGCCTCCGGGCTCGACACGGCCGCGCGGCGCCTCGCGCTCCGTGGCCGCCCGCCGATCGCCTACGACACGGTCTCCTTCGACGTGGGCTCCACGGTGGCCGGGCTCGAAGTGCCCGGCGTCCGCGAGCACGCGCTCCCCACCCGCCCCATCGGCGATTTCGTCCGTCGCGTGGACGAGGTGCCGGCCACGGCGCGGGGTCGCGACCTCTTTCGGGTCGTCGTGGTCGGCGCGGGCGCCGGAGGCGTCGAGGTCGCCTTCGCCCTCGCCGCGCGACTGGGCCGCGAGCGTGCCGGCCGCGTCGAGGTGCTGCTCCTCGAGTCCGGTCCGCGGGTGCTGCCCGGCTACGCGGCGAGCGCGGCCGGGCGCGTCGAGGCCGCCGCGGCGGCGCGGGGGATCGCGATCCGCGTGGGCGCGCGCGTCGCCCAGGTCGAGGGCGATGCGGTGCGCCTGGAAGGCGGCGAGCGGCTGCCCGCCGACGGGGTGGTCTGGGTGGCCGGCGCCGCCGCGCTCCCGATCTTCGACGGCTCCGGGCTCGAGACGGACGAGGCCGGCTTCGCGCGGATCCGCCCCACGCTCCACTGCGTGGGGCACGACGACACGAGAACGGTGGGCGACTGCGCGGCGTGGACCGCGGGCCCGGGCCTGGCCAAGGCCGGCGTGTACGCGGTCCGCCAGGGCCCGGTGCTCGCGCACAACCTGATCGCGCGCCTCCGCGGCCGGCGGCTCCGCGCCTACCGCCCGCAGCGCGACTTCCTCTCGCTCCTGAACCTGGGCGACGGCCACGCGATCGGAACCAAGTGGGGCGTCTCGGTCCAGGGCCGTCGCGTGTTCGCGCTCAAGAACTGGATCGACCGCCGCTTCGTGCGCCGCTTCCAGGTGCTCGATCAGGACGGCGCGGTCACGCCCGACTTCGCGGCCGCGCCCATGCCCGGCGGGGACATGCTCTGCGGCGGCTGCGCGGCCAAGGTGGGCGAGTCCTCGCTCACCCGCGCGCTCGAGCGGCTCGGCGTCCCGAGCTGCCCCGCCGTCGTCCTGGGCCTGGCCCAGCCCGACGACGCGGCCGCGGTGGAGAGCGAGCGCGGCGAGATCGTCGCCGCCACCGTCGACTCCTTCCGCGCCTTCGCCGACGATCCCTACCTGGTCGGCCGCGTCGCGGCGGTGAACGCGGTCAGCGATCTCTGGGCCAAGGGCGTGGCGCCGCGGTTCGCGCTGGCCCAGGTGAGCGTGCCGGACACCGAGCCCGCGCGGGCGGAGGAGACGCTCTACCAGGTGATGGCGGGCGCCCGCGCGGCGCTGGACGCCGACGGCGTCACCCTCGTGGGCGGCCACACCACGACGGGGCCGGAGCTGGTGGTGGGCTTCGCGGTCTGGGGCTTCGCGGCCTCGGCGGATGCGCTGATCCGCATCGGGGGCGTCGCGCCGGGGGATCAGCTCATCCTGACCAAGCCGCTCGGCACCGGTGTGATCCTCCAGGCCGACATGCGCGGGCTGGCGCGGGGCGAGTGGGTGGAGGCGGCCGACGCGTCCATGCTCCGCTCCAATGGATCGGCCGCGCGGGCGATGGCCGCGCGGCGGCCGACCGCCGCCACCGACGTCACCGGCTTCGGACTGGCCGGGCACCTGGGCGGGATGCTGCGCGCGAGCAAATGCTCCGCGGTGCTCGACCTCGCCGCGCTGCCCGCCCTGCCCGGCGCGGTGGCCCTGCTGACCCGGGGCGTGCGGAGCACCGCCCACCCCGAGAACGCCCGGGCCCGGCGCGCCATCCTCGTGGAGCCGGAGGCCGGGACGCATCCGGCGCTGGATCTGCTCTTCGACCCGCAAACCTCGGGCGGGTTGCTGCTCGGAGTCTCGCGAGATCGGAGCATGGCGATGCTGGCGGCGCTGCGCGAGGCCGGCGACGAGCGCGCCGCCATCATCGGCGAGGTCACGCCGCCGCGACCCGACGGGGCGCTGATCCGGGTGGTTGCAACCGCCTAGATCAACGGAGGCTACTGGGCCGCGCGCCGGCGGGCGGCCGGGGCGATCTCGACGACCAGCCCGCCGCCCCAGCCGTACTTGGCTTCGGAGAGTCGGCGGATCGTGGACACCAGATCCCGCTCGCCCCGAGCATCGACCACGCGGGCGCGCCCGCGGAAGGTCCGGCGGCCGACGCGCGCCCGCACCGCGGGCTCCGCGAGGAGATTCTGCACCCAGTGCGCCTTCCGGCCGTGCTCGGCGACCAGGTAGTAGCGGCCCTGTTGGCGGGTGAACCAGATCTCGATCCGCCGGGCAAGCCCGCTGCGCCGCCCGGTCGTGGTCAGATAGAGGTATTTCAGCTCGGGGCTCACGCGCCGAAGGCGCGCTCGAACTGCCGCCTGGCCGCGTCGTCGAGGCCGTTACGGAACTTCTTGTAGCGCTCGAGGAAGCGCTTGCCCGCCTTGGTGAGGCGCATGCCGCTCGCGGGGCCGCCGCCGGGCACACGCTCCACGAACTTGAAGCCGGCCGCCTCCTCGAGGTCGCGGAGGTAGCCCCACGCGTTGCGGTAGGACATCTCGAGCTCCTGGGCCGCCTTCTTGAGCGACCCGCGCTCCTCGATCAGCTCGAAGAGCCGGGCCCGCCCGTCTCCGAACTTGAGCTGGTCACCGAACATCACCCAGACGCGCAGCTTGGGCTTCATCACCGCGCATCTTACTCAAGGGAGAGGGCTTCGGCCAGTCGCGGGGAGGGGCCGCGCTCAAGCGTCGGCGGCGGTGGACTCGGCGGTGAAGCGTCCCGATCCGTCGCGCCGATCCCAGCGGGCGCGCGGGGTCCGCTGGATCTCCCGGCGCGTCATCGCCCGCCGCGGGTCCCAGATTCCCCGCCCGTAGGCGTCGAGAAGCCGTTACGATCCGCCTGAGATGCCCCTCTCCAGCCTCCAGCTCGCGTGCCTGGTCCAAGCCTATGTGGCCGAGCCCGGCGGCTCCCTCGAGGAGAAGGCGAGCCGGGCCGGGGTCCGCCGGAGCGTGCTCCTGCGAGCCGGGCGGGGCACGATCTCCCGCACCACCAGGCTGCGCCTGCTTGCTTTCTTCGCCGCGGCCGGCGCGCGCCGGGGTCGACGGCCTCGTCGCCAGCCGAAACGGGGGGTTACATGAGCCCCGCCTCGGCCGGGCGGCGCCCGGCGCAGGAGGCAGTCCCGACGACGGGGCCGGCGCCCCACCCCGGGGCCGGCTGTGGTACCCTAGCCGCCGCTCGCTGAATCGCGCGAGCCAAGCACGCCGCGCTCAAACCACCTCGAGGAGGAGAAACCCATGCCGATCAAAGTTGGTGATCGCGTGCCGGACGGCACGCTCACGGAGTTCATCGAGCAGGAAACCCCGGGCTGCACCGTCGGCCCCAACGCGTTCCAGGTGGCCGACCTGACCAAGGGCAAGAAGATCGTCGTCTTCGGCCTGCCCGGCGCCTTCACCCCCACCTGCTCGGCCAAGCACGTGCCGGGCTACGTGGCGAACGTCGACAAGCTCAAGGGCAAGGGCATCGACGAGGTCTGGTGCGTGTCCGTCAACGACGCCTTCGTTATGGGCGCGTGGGCCAAGGACCAGAAGAGTGCCGGCAAGGTCCGCTTGATGGCCGACGGCAGCGCCGCGCTCACCAAGGCGATGGGCCTCGAGATGGATCTCACCGCTCGCGGGATGGGGGTGCGCTCCCAGCGCTACTCGATGCTGGTGGACAACGGCGTGGTCAAGTCGCTGAACGTGGAGCAGCCCGGCAAGTTCGAGGTGAGCGACGCCGATTCGATGCTGAAACAGATCGGCTAACGATCGGTGCCGGCCGCCGGGCCCGCGCCGGACGCCGAATGGGATGCGGGCGACATGGGCGGTGGCGAGCTGGCGCTGGAGCTGCGATCACGCCTCGGCGTCTTGAGGCCCGGGCAAGTCCTGAAGCTGACGGCGCGGGATCCCGGCGCGCCGGCCGATATCCCGGCGTGGTGCCGGCTGACCGGCCAGACCCTGGTCGGCCGGCACCACCCGGTCTAGGAGACGCTGGTCTTTCTCAGCATCGAGGGCGTCCGCCTCGCCCAGAAGGGTACGCCGACGATATCCGTGAAGAGGGCTTTGCGCCGCTCAAGGAGCGCAAGCTCGACGAGAGCAGCCTGGTGGCCGGCGCCGTCATCGCGGGCGGGGTCAAGCTCGTCGAGTTCCTCGCCGACGGCAGCCCCTGCGTGAGCTACTGAGGCGTCAGCACCCTGCCGGCGGGCACCGCGTGGTAGCGGGCGCCGTCCACCACCACCTGGCCGTTGACGATGACGTAGGGAATGCCGACCGGGTGGCGGTGCGGATCCGGGAAGGTGGCCTGGTCGCGCACCGTGGCCGGATCGAAGACCGTGAGATCGGCGGCGCGGCCGCCCTGCACCAGCCCGCGGTCCTTGAGGCCGAGCTTGGTCGCGGCCATCCCAGTCATCTTATGCACCGCGGTCTCCCACGAGAAGAGCCGCTTCTCTCGGCAGTAGACGCCGAGCACGCGGGGGAACGTCCCATAGCTGCGCGGGTGGGGCTTGCCCGGATGCGGGCCGGTCCCCGCGTGGAGGGAGAGCGAGTCCGAGCCCACCATGGTGTGGGCGTAGCCCAGTGCTACGCCCACGTTCTCCTCGCTCTGGGAGAACACCACCATCGAGACGCCGGCGCGCTCCTCCATCACCAGGTCCATCATGGCCTGGGCCGGCTCCTTGCCGGTGCGCCGCGCCAGCTCCGCGATGTGGATGCCGGCCAGCTCCGGCTTCGAGCAGGTGGCGATCATGATCTCGTCCCAGCCCATGCCGCCCGAGCCGGTGCGCCAGCGCTCGCCGTCCACCAGGCAGTCCGCGATCGCGCGCTGCCGCGCCTTCGGGTCGGTCAGGCGCTCGAGCAGCTTCGAGATGCCACCGTCGTGCATCCACGCGGGGAGCAGGTTGTCCATCTTGGTGCTGCCGGCCGGATACGGATAGACGTCGCCGGTCACGTCCACCCCGCGGGCCCGAGCGCCGTCGATCATGCGCAGGACGCGGTCCATCTTGCCCCAGTTCTCGCGTCCCGAGGCTTTCACGTGGGCGATCTGCACCGGCACGCCGCCCTGCTCGCCGATCCGGATCGCCTCCTCGGCGGCCTGCTCGAGCGTGGCCGCCTCGCCGCGGATGTGTGAAAAGTAGAGTCCGCGCCGGCTCGCCATGCTGCGGGCCAGCCCCACCAGCTCCTCGGTGTTGCCGTAGACGCTGGGGGCGTAGACGAGGCCGGTGGAGAAGCCGAAGGCGCCCGCGTCGAGCGCCTCCGCGAGGAGCCGCTCCATGCCCTGCTGTTCCTCGGGCGTGGCCGGGCGCGCGGAGGGCCCGACCGCGGCCAGACGCAGCGCGCCGTGACCGACGAACTGCACGATGTTCACCGAGGGCCCGAGCCCGCGGAGGTGATCGAGGTACTCGCCGAAGGTGTTCCAGGTGATCGGCAGCTTGCCGCCGATGCCGCCCGCCCACTCCTGCACCAGATCCGCGCGGCCCGGGGCGACGGGCGCCGGGGAGAAGCTGCACATGCCGACGACCTCGGTGGTCACGCCCTGGCGCACCTTGGACTCGGCGGACGGGCACTTGTCGTAGACCAGGTCCGAGTGCGAGTGGATGTCGATGAACCCGGGCGCGACCATCAGACCCTTGGCCTCGATCACCCGCGCGGCCTCGCCGGCCAGGCCCGGCCCCACCGCGGCGATGCGATCGCCCTCCACCGCCACGTCGGCGGCGCGCGCGGGCGCGCCGCTGCCGTCCACCACCGTGCCGTTCCGAATCAGGAGCGACCAGGCCATGGCGCTACTGGGCGGCCTCGTTGATCTTCACCGACTTCATCTTGTCGCCGACCTTGATCTTGTCCACCACCTCCATGCCGGAGGTGACCCGGCCGAAGACGGTGTACTGCCCGTCCAGGAAGTGGGCGGGGGCCAGCGTGAAGTAGAACTGGCTGCCCGCCGAGTTCGGGGCCTGGGTGCGCGCCATCGCGACCACGCCGCGGACGTGCTTCTGCTTGTTGAACTCGTCCTTGATGGTGTAGCCGGGACCGCCGGTGCCGTTGCCCTTGGGGTCGCCGCCCTGGACGACGAAGCCCGGCTCCACCCGATGGAAGGTGACCCCGTCGTAGTAGCCCTTCTTGGCCAGCGTGACGAAGTTCTCCACCGTCTTGGGGGCGTCCTCCGGGAAGAACTCGATGGCGATCTCGCCGCCCTTCTCCATGGTGATGACGGCCGTCTGTCTCACCTTCTTGCCTCCCTTGGGTGCCGCGTTGGTGGGTGCCGCTTTGGTGGGTGCCGCCTTGGCGGGCGCCTCTTTGGGCGCGGGGGTCGTGGGCGACTGCGCCCCGGCCGGATGGATCGGGCCGGGCGCGGGCAGGACGACTGCGGCGAGCAGCGCGACGAGCGCGATGATGGCGATGCGAGCCTTCACGAAAGAGCCTCCTTCACGTGGAATGCCGGGTTGGACGCGTCATTATGCCCCACCGCCCCGCTGGTTCGCCACTCCATCCGTGGTACAGTGAGAACCATGCCGCAGCGCCCCGATGTCCGTAACGTTGCCATCATCGCGCACGTCGACCACGGCAAGACCACTCTGGTCGACGCCATGCTCTGGCAGTCCGGCATCTTCCGCGCCAACGAGCACGTGGCCGAGCGAGTCATGGATTCGATCGACCTGGAGCGGGAGAAGGGCATCACGATCATGGCCAAGAACACCGCCATCTACTACCAGGGCGTGAAGATCAATATCGTGGACACGCCCGGCCACGCCGACTTCGGGGGCGAGGTGGAGCGGACGCTGACGCTGGTGGACGGCGTGCTCCTCCTGGTGGACGCCGCGGAGGGCCCCCTGCCCCAGACGCGCTTCGTGCTGAAGAAGGCGCTGGAAGCGAACCTGACCCCGGTGGTGGTCATCAACAAGATCGACCGGCAGGACGCCCGCGCGGCCGAAGTGCTCGACGAGGTCTACGACCTCTTCATCGACCTGGACGCGGCGGTGGAACAGCTCGAGTTCCCGGTGCTCTACACCGACGCCCGCAAAGGCATCGCCAAGCGGGCGCTCACCGACGACGGGAAGACCCTCGCCCCGCTCTTCGACACCCTGATCGAGATGATCCCCGCGCCCCATTTCGAGGAGGGGCACGGGCTGCAGCTCCGGGCCGCCTCGCTGGACTGGGACGACTACGTGGGCCGCCTCATCATCGGCCGTATCGTCAACGGCCGGGTCCGCCAGTACGACCGGGTGGCGGTGGTGCATCGCGACGGCGCAGTCGACCACGCCAAGATCACCGTGCTCTACGGCTACGAGGGCCTCAAGCGCGTGGAGATTCCCGAGGCCTCCGCGGGCGACATCGTGGCGGTGGCGGGCATCGAGGCCATGGAGATCGGCGAGACCATCGCGGACCCCGACAAGCCGGTGGCCCTGCCCGTGATGCACATCGACGAGCCCACCGTGTCCATGCTGTTCTCCTCCAACATCTCGCCGTTCGCGGGCAAGGAGGGCAAGTTCGTCACCTCCACCCAGCTCCGCGAGCGGCTCTGGCGGGAGAAGCGCAGCAACGTGGCCCTGCGGGTGGAGGAGACCGACTCGCCCGACACCTTCAACGTGGCCGGGCGCGGCGAGCTGCAGCTCGCGATCCTCATCGAGATGATGCGGCGCGAGGGCTTCGAGATGGAGGTCTCCAAGCCCCAGATCATCACCCACGAGGAGGACGGCAAGACGCTCGAGCCGATGGAGCACCTGGTGGTGGACGTGCCCGACGACTTCATCGGCGCGGTCACCCAGAAGCTCGGGCCGCGCAAGGGCCAGATGGTGAAGATGATCAACCACGGCACCGGCCGGGTGCGGCTCGAGTACCGCATCCCGTCCCGCGGGTTGATCGGCTATCGGTCGGAGTTCCTCACCGATACGCGCGGCACCGGCCTGCTGAACCATCTCTTCGACGGCTGGGCGGAGTGGCAGGGCGACATCCCCCACCGGGCCAACGGGGCCCTGGTGGCCGACCGCACCGGCAAGACCACGGCGTACGCGATCGATCACCTGCAGCCGCGCGGGGTGCTGTTCCTGGGTCCGGGCGAGCCGGTCTACGAGGGCCAGGTGGTGGGCGAGAACGCGCGCGACAACGATCTCGACGTCAACATCACCAAGGAGAAGAAGCTCACCAACGTGCGCTCGTCCACCTCGGACGAGGCGGTGCGCCTCACTCCCCCGCGCCTCATGAACCTCGAGCAGTCGCTCGAGTGGATTCGCGAGGACGAGCTGATCGAGATCACCCCGAAGTCGATCCGCCTCCGCAAGAAGTCCCTCACCGGCCGCCGCCGCTTCTAGGCCCGGGGTCAGGTCTTACATTCCGACATTTTCGATGGCGTGATGTGCGTCCGCTTCAGCCAGGGCACGGCTCACCGTGATGTAGTGGCGGCCCAAGAAGTCTCCGACCTCTCTCATGGTGTATCCGTGGTCTCGAACGGCCACGACGGCACGGGCATTCCGGTCGGCCCGGGAGGTCACGCCCGCAAAGACCTCTCCGAGCGGTGGCCTCGAGGCGAACCGTTGAGCGCGCGGAAACTCCGCGCACTGCATCGCCTCGCGGCACTGGTCAGCGAGACCCTCGCTCATCACCGGCTTTGACCTGAATCGGTCCAGGGAGGACTCGGGCTCTCCGATGCCCGCCTCCACGAACGACGTGTAGCGCTTCACACCCTCGCCACGAGTCCTCGCTCCAGCGAGGGCCCGCACCCAGTCCACCGTCAAGAATCCAGGCACGACCGCTCCGCCGGCGGTAGCGCGGAAGCTGCTCCATCTCCAATCGGCTGGATGCGCGACGAGACCGGCTCGCACCGGATTGAGCACGATGTAGCGGCACACCTCGCGCAGGTAGGCCTCGCCATCCACGAGCTGGGCGCCGAACCGCCCTTGCAGGAGATGGCCGCATCGCTCGTGCCGGCGATTGAAGCGCTGCGTGTACACACCGTTGAGCTGTCGCATCGTGGTAGAAAGGTTCGCTTCGGGCGTTTGGAGCAACACGTGATAGTGATTGCCCATGAGGCAGTAGGCGTGACAGACCACGCGATAGCGGGCGACAGTGGCTGCGAGCACGACGAGAAAGCGAGCGCGGTCGTCGTCGTCTTCAAAGATCGGGCGTCGGTCATTCCCACGCGCGGTGACGTGGTAGATCCCGCCCGGAAACTGGAGGCGGAGCGGTCGGGCCATGCGCCCACGCTACCGCTCCGACCTCCACGCGCTCAAGTGTGACGGTTAGGACACACCCGGGAACCGAGAAAATGTCGGGATGTAAGACCTGACCCCTATTTCTTCATCGCGGCCATGCGGCGGTTCATCTCCTCCATGCTCACGTCTTCTTTGTGGGTGGAGAGGTGCCAGCTATGGCCGAAGGGGTCCTTGAGGGTGCCGGAGCGGTCGCCGTAGAACTGGTCGGTCAGCGGGCGCACCTCGGTGCCGCCGGCCGCGATGGCCTGCTTGAACTGCTTATCCACGTCCTCCAAATAGATCATGATGCTGATCGGCGAGCCCCCGTAGTGCTTCGGGCTCCGCGCGTCCATCTCGGGGTGCTCGTCGGCCAGCATGATCACGGAATTGCCGATCTTGATCTCGGCGTGGCCGATCTTGTCGCCGGGCGATGGAATGCGCATCAGCTCCTTCGCGTCGAAGGCCCGCTTGTAATACTCGATGGCGCGGGCGGCGCCGTCGATGATCAGGTACGGGGTGGCCGAGTGGTAGCCATCCGGGATCGCCTTCACCTTGGCCGGCTTGCTCGTCGTCTTGGTCGTCATGGCTCCCTCCTTGTCGAGTAGGGCGTTTCGGTCACCGTACACCTCCCCGGCCGAGCGTGCCACTGGTCCGGACCGGAAGCAGCTCCACGGTGAGATCGAGATCGGCGGGCCATTCGCCGTAGCCCAGCAGCTCGCGCACCGTCGCGCCGGGCGCCCCCGGCGCCGCCGGATCGAGCAGGGTACGGTAGAGGCCGGGCCCGGGCACGAAGAGCGCGGCGTCCGGCGAGTCCGCCACGCTGAGAAGCAGGCACGCGCCGCCGGCGCCGGCGGTGACCGCGATGCCGCGATCCGCTTCCCAGGAATACTCCCCGTGCCGGCCCCGCTCCCGAAGCACGCGCACGTCGTGAACCCGTCCGAGCCGGTCCCCGAGCGGCGGCCCGTCATAGCGCCAGTCCGGCCGTGCCGGGGCGCGGGCCGCGCCGCCCGAGCGGTCGGGCGTGAACGCGTACACGGTGCCGGCGCGCGACGGCTTGAAGAAGGAGCCGAAGGTCTCGGGCCGATAGTGATCGAGCGGCTCGAGGCGAAGACGGCAGAGCTCGCCACCGAAGGCCGGCGTGACGAGGGACGACAGACGCACGGCGGCGCCCTCGACGGGCACGATCACGAAGCTCGACCGGTAGGCTCCCGGATCGAGGGGCGAGGTGAAGCCGGGACCGGGAGCATAGAGCACGTCGCGCCACGCACCGGCCAGTCCGGCCGCGAGCCGACGCTCGCCGGCGGGGAGGTGGAGGTCGACACTGGGAACGACCATCGGATGAGCCCCTTGCCCTCCTCGCCCCCCCGGCCCCTCACCCTCCAGCCCCTCACCCTGCCCTCTCCCCAAAGGGAGAGGGGTTTGGGGGGTGGACCTAGCGGCGGGGACCCCGGCCGGGGCTACGGCCGTCGCGACGGCCGCCACCCGCGCCGCCGCGCCCGCCGCGGGCGGCCATGCGCTGCCGCTTCTCCTCGGCGTAGCGGCGCCGCTCCTCGCTGGTCGGCTTGATCTCGGGCAGGTACAGCGCGTCCTCGGCCCAGTCCACCTGGATCTTCTGGCTGATGAACTTTTCGATGGGCTCGAGCGCGAGCGCCCCCGCCTCGTCCACGAGGCTGATCGCCTTGCCGGCGGCGCCCGCGCGCGCGGTGCGCCCGATCCGGTGCACGTAGTCCTCGGCGTCCTGCGGCATGTCCCAGTTGACCACGTGACTCACGCCCTCGATGTGCAGCCCCCGCGAGGCCACGTCGGTCGCGACGAGGATCGGAAGTTGCCCGTCCTTGAAGTCGTTGAGGATCTTGAGCCGCTTCTTCTGGTCCACGTCGCCGGTGAGGGCGCGCGCCTGCCAGCCGTTGCGCCCCAGCCGATCCTCGAGGCGCCGCGCCTCCTCGCGCGTGTTCGAGAAGATCAGGATGCGGCTACCGCCCTCGCGCTTCAGCAGTCCCAGCAGGAGATTGAACTTCTCCTCGCGGCCGACGTGATAGAGCACCTGCTCCGCCTTCTCCACCGTCTTCTGTTGCGGGGTGATGCTGATCTGGGTCGGATTGTTCATGAACTCCCAGGTCAGCTCCAGCACCCGGAACGACAGCGTGGCCGAAAACAGGAAGGACTGGCGCTTCTCCGGCTTGGGCAGCCGGCGCAGGATGAAGCGCAGGTCGGCGATGAAGCCCATGTCGAACATCCGGTCGGCCTCGTCGATGACCAGCACCTCGACCCGCCCGGGCGACCACACGTGCTGCTTCAGGTAGTCGATGAGCCGGCCCGGCGTGCCGACCAGCACGTCGCAGCCCTCGCGCAGCTCCTCGCGCTGCTTGTTGTAGTCGATGCCGCCGTAGACCGAGAGGATGCGCAGGCCGGTGTGCGCGCCGAGGAGGTGCGCGTCGGCTTCGATCTGCACCACCAGCTCGCGGGTGGGGGCGATGATGAGCACGCGGGGCGCGGTCGGCCCGCTGCGCGCGGGTGCGGGGTGGGTCAGGCAGCGGGTGAAGGCCGCGATGAGGAAGGCGGCGGTCTTGCCGGTGCCGGTCTGCGACTGCCCGGCCACGTCCTTGCCCCGGAGGGCGAGCGGCAGCGCCGCCTCCTGGATGGCGGTAGTGGCGGCGAAGCCCGCGTCCTCGATCCCGCGGCGCACCGGCCCGGGCAGGTCGAGCGAGGTGAACTCGAGCGGGCTCACTTCACGGCCTCCTCGGTGGCGACCGGCTTCGCCTTCTTCCGGCCGAACACTCGCGCGCAGATGATGCCCACCTCGTACAGGATGATGAGCGGGCCCGCCATCAGCAACTGGTTCACGATGTCGGGCGTCGGCGTCAGCATGGCCGCGATGACGAAGTTGATCAGGATCGCGTACTTGCGGTTCTTGGACAGGAACTGCGGCGTCACGATCCCGAGCAGGGACAGCAGCGTGATCACCACCGGCATCTCGAACACCAGCCCGAAGGCCAGCGTGAACTTCAGGATGAAGTCGATGTAGCTCGAGATCGTGATCATGGGGCGAAGCCCCTGGTCCTGCCCGAAGCTCACCAGGAAGCTGATCGCGAAGGGCACGACGACGAAGAGGGCAAAGGCCCCGCCGCCGAGAAAGAGCAGCGAGCCGACGATGACGAAGGGCGCCGCGTACTTGCGCTCGCGCTTGTGCAGGCCCGGGGCCACGAAGGCCCACACGTTCCAGAGGATGATCGGCATCGCGATGAAGAGGCCCATGATCATGGCCACCTTCATGTAGGTCCAGAACGCCTCGGTGGGGGTGGTGAAGACGAGCTCGGTCTTGAGATGACCGGACAGCGCGCGCATCACGCTGCTGGTGAAGTACAGCGAGACGAGGAGACCGACGCCGGCGGGGACGAGGCTCCAGACGATACGGGTGCGCAGCTCGGTCAGGTGATCGAAGAACGACATCTTGCCGGGCTCATCGAGCCCCGCCGCGTCGGGGCTGGCGTTCGGCTCGGGCTCGCTCATCACCAGTCCGGAATGAAGTGGCGGAGCTGGCCCACGCCCCGGCCCGCCGCGAAGCCCTCGCGGATCGCCCGCGTCACGTACGCCTTGGCCGCCCGGATCGCGTCGCCGAGCGCCTGGCCACGGGCCAGCTCCGCCGCGATGGCGGCGGAGAACGTGCAGCCGGTGCCGTGGGTGTTCCCCGAGTCTATTCGAGCGGTCGAGAATCGGGTGAAGTCGCGCCCGTTCCAGAGCAGATCGGTGGCGTCGCCCTTCAGGTGCCCGCCCTTCACCAGCACGTATCGCGGCCCCATGGTGTGGATGCGCCGCGCCGCTTCCTCCATGTCCTCGGGTTCGCTGATCTGCATCCCGGCCAGCACCTCCGCCTCCGGCAGGTTGGGGGTGACGACCAGGGCGAGCGGCAGGATACGATCGGCGAGTGCCGCGCGGGCCGCGGGCTCGAGCAGCCGGTCGCCGGACTTCGCCACCATGACCGGGTCCACCACCAGCTTCTCGACCCGGCGCTCGGCCAGCGTCGCGGCCACCGCTTCGATGATCGGCGCGGTGGAGAGCATCCCGCACTTGGCCGCGTCGGCGCCGAAGTCGTCCAGGACGGAGCGGAGCTGCTGCGCCACGAAGGCGGGCGGCAGGTTCTCCACACCCTGGACCCCGAGGGAATTCTGCGCCGTCACCGCGGTGATCACCGACATGCCGAACACCCGGAACGCCGAGAACGTCTTGAGATCAGCCTGGATACCCGCCCCGCCGCCGGAATCGGAGCCGGCGATGGTCAGGGCCTTGGGGATCAACATGGCCACTTAGTATACGGGATACGTCCGAGACGGCGGGAAGAACCTGCCCGCCCCGGCCTCGCGGCTACCAGCGCGCGGAGATGCCGAGGAGGGCCGAATGGGTGTCGAGCTCGGTCCGCAGCGTGGTCTTGCGGTTGGAGGCGTCGCGCAGCTCCACTTCCGGCGAGACGTGGGTGAACCGGTACTCGCCGAACAGCGACAGGTTGCTGAAGATCTGGACCGCGACCCCGCCCGCGAGCTTGTAGCCGAAGGAGAACTCGGTGTCGGACTCGTGGTTCCGGAAATTCCGCGTATGCCGCGGCGTGATGGTGGTCATGAAGAGCGGCGGGCCCACCGCCACGTAGGGCTGCACCCGACCGTGCGGCGCGTCGGCCGTCTTCAAGAGCGGCAGGCGGAGCATCAGGTCCACCGACACCGCGGTGGTCTCCACGTCGAAGGAGCCGGTGCCTCCGCGCCCGCTGCCGCAGCCGCCGGGGTAGAAGCAGCCCCGGAGATTGACGGACTGCGGGCCGATGTACGGGGAGAACCGGAAGAAGTCGAGCCCGAGCCCGAGGAAGGGCAGCGAGTCGAAGTAACGGCCGGCGCGGCCGCCCCAGGCCAGGGCCTTGTCGAACTCCACGCCCTCGAAGGTCCCCGGCCCGATGCCCTGATCGTTGAGCTTGAGATCGCTGTTCTGCGTGAAGCTCGAGCCGGCGTAGAGGTCGGCGAACCACTCCGCGGAGGCGGGACGGCTGCCGAACCCCGCACTCGCCAGCCCCGCGACCAGCAGCGTCCACCCGAGCACCGAGCGCCTGATCATGGCGTCACTCTACCACCGCGTCCGGCCCGCGCTACTCGAAACGCGGCGAGGGAATGATCACGGTGAACTCGCCCCGCGCGGTCCCCGCGCCGAAGCGCTCCCGGAGGGCCGCCGCGGAGCCGCGGACGATCTCCTCGAACTGCTTGGTCATCTCGCGGGCCACCACGATCTCGCGCTCGCCGAACACCTGGGCGATCGCCTCCAGCGCGCCCAGGATGCGATGCGGGGACTCGTAGCAGACCACCGTCATCTCGAGGTCGCGCAGCGCCTCCAGGCGGTGGACGCGCCGGCCCGGCTTCACGGGCAGGAAGCCGTCGAAGACGAAGCGGTCGGCCGGCACGCCCGCCGCGGACACGGCCGCTGCCACCGCCGAGGGCCCCGGCACCGGCACCACCGCGACGCCGGCTTCCCGCGCCTGCTTGACCAGCAGGAAGCCCGGGTCCGAGATGCCGGGAGTACCCGCGTCGGTGACCAGGGCCACGGCCTGGCCGGCCTGGAGCGTCGCGAGCAGGCGGGTCCCCTTGCGCAGCTTGTTGTGCTCGAAGTAGCTCGTGACCGGGACGTGGATGCCGAAATGGGTGAGGAGGATGCGGGTGCGCCGCGTGTCCTCGCAGGCGACGAGGGCCACCTCCTTCAGGACGCGGAGCGCGCGCAGCGTGATGTCCTCGAGGTTGCCGAGGGGGGTCGCGACCACGTAGAGGGTGCCGGACATGGGAGGGGGACCCCTCACCCTGCCCTCTCCCCGACGGGAAGAGGGTGAAGAGACCTAGGCGGACTGTTCTTTCTGCTCGGAGATGAGGATGGGGCGATCCTTGTTGAGGATGACTTCCCGGGTCATGATGCACTCCTTGAGCCCGGGCAGCGAGGGCAGCTCGTACATCACCTCGAGCATCACCTCCTCCAGCACCGCCCGCAGCCCGCGCGCCCCGGTGCCGCGCTTCATCGCCTCGCGGGCGACCGCGGCGATCGCGTCGTCGGTGAACTTGAGCCGCACCTTCTCCAGCTCGAAGTACTTCTGGTACTGCTTGATGATCGCGTTCTTGGGCTCGCGCAGGATGCGCACCAGCGCCGGCTCGTCCAGGTCGTGGAGCGTGGCCACCACCGGGAGGCGGCCCACGAACTCGGGGATGAGCCCGTACTTGAGCAGGTCCTCGGGCTGGATCAGGGCGAGCAGGTCGCCCACCCGGCGGTCCTCGCGGCTCTTGATCTCGGCCCCGAAGCCGATGCCGGTCTTGCCCACCCGTCCCTCCACCAGCTTCTCGACGCCCACGAAGGCGCCGCCGCAGATGAAGAGGACGTTGGTGGTGTCCACCTGGATGAACTCCTGGTGGGGATGCTTGCGCCCGCCCTGGGGCGGGACGTTGGCCACCGTGCCCTCCAGGATCTTGAGCAGGGCCTGCTGCACGCCCTCGCCCGAGACATCGCGCGTGATCGACGGGTTCTCGGACTTGCGGGCGATCTTGTCGATCTCGTCAATGTAGACGATGCCGCGCTGCGCCCGCTCGACATCGTAGTCCGCCGCCTGCAGAAGCCGCAAGATGATGTTCTCGACGTCCTCGCCGACGTAGCCCGCCTCGGTCAGAGTCGTCGCGTCGGCGATGGTGAACGGCACGTGGAGCATCTTGGCGAGGGTCTGGGCGAGGAGGGTCTTGCCGGAGCCGGTGGGGCCGATCAGGAGGATATTGGCCTTCTGCAGCTCCACGTCGCCGGTCTCGGTGCCGGCCTCGATGCGCTTGTAGTGGTTGTGGACCGCGACCGCGAGGACCTTCTTGGCGCGCTCCTGGCCGACCACGTACTGGTCCAGCACGTTCTTGATCTCGGCGGGCTTGGGGAGGCTCCGCAGCTCCCGGCTCTTCTCCTCCTCCCACTCCTCCGCGATGATGTCGTTGCAGAGCTCGATGCACTCGTCGCAGATGTAGACGGTGGGTCCCGCGATGAGCTTGCGCACGTCGTTCTGGCTCTTGCCGCAGAACGAGCACTTGAGCGCGCCCCCGCCTTCACGCGTGCGGGCCATGTCCAGTCCTACTTGGTGGTGACGACCACTTCGGAGACGGGCCGCGTGGTCGGCTTGGAGGAGATGACCTCGTCCACGATCCGGTACTCCTTGGCCTGCTCGGCGGTCATGAAGAAGTCGCGGTCGGTGTCCCGCTGGATCTTCTCCATGGACTGCCCGGTGTGGTGTACCAGGATGCGGTTGAGCTCCTCCCGCATTCTCAGGATTTCCCGGGCCTGGATGTCGATGTCGGTGGCCTGCCCCTGCACGCCGCCCAGCGGCTGGTGGATCATGATGCGCGCGTGCGGCAGGGCGAAGCGCTTGCCCTTGGTGCCCGCGGTCAGCAGGAGCGCGCCCATCGAGGCGGCCTGCCCCATGCAGATGGTGGAGATGGCCGGCTTCACGTACTGCATCGTGTCGTAGATGGCCATGCCCGCGGTCACCGAGCCGCCCGGGGAGTTGATATAGAGGTGGATGTCCTTGTCCGGGTCCTCGGCCTCCAGGAACAGCATCTGGGCGATGACCAGGTTGGCGATCTCATCCTCGATGTAGGTCGGAAGGAAGATGATCCGCTCCTTGAGGAGCCGCGAGAAGATGTCGAACGCCCGCTCGCCGCGCGGGGTCTGCTCGACCACCATCGGGACCAATCCCATCGGGCGCCTCCTTGCCATGCTGGTAGTGTACCTCAGGCGGTGTTTGCCTGATTCTTTTCGATGAGGAAATCGATGGTCCGGCGCTCGCCCAGGGAGTGACGGATCCCCCCCAGGTCCCCGCTCTGCTCGAGCATCCGGCGGACGGCGGGCGCCGGCCGCTGGCTGGCCTGGGCCACGCGCTCCACCTCGGCGTCCACGTCCGCGTCGGCCGCGGCCAGGCCCTCCTTCTCGGCGATGGCCTCGATCAACAACGCGCGCTTGACCGCCTTCTCGGCCCCCGGGCGGAGGTCTTCCAGGAGCTTCTTGTAGTCCCACGGCACGCGGTCGGGGTCCACGCCCTGCCGCCGCATGTGCTCCCGGGCGTGCTCGATCTGGTGACCCACCTGGCGCAGGATGAGCGCCTCCGGGACCTCGAAGGCGTGCCCGGCCATCACCGCGTCGAGCACCGCGGTCTCCAGCGCGCGGCGGTTGTCCGCGTCGCGCCGCGCCGCGAGCCCGGTGCGAACCTCGCCCTTGAGGGCCTCCAGCGTCTCGAAGGTGCCGCCCACGCTCTTGGCGAACTCGTCGTCGAGCGCGGGCAGGATCTTCTCCTTCACCTCGGACACCGTGACGGAGGCCTCGGCCGACTTGCCCCGCAGCGCCTCGTTGCGATGGTCGTCGCCGAAGCGCACCCGGGTCTGGCGCGAGCCGCCCGCGGCCAACCCGATCACCGCTTCTTCCATCTCGGGCAGCACGCTGCCGCCCCCGATGACGAACCCGTAGCCGGTCTCGGAGCGCGGCTCCTGCCCCTCCGGCGTGAGCGTGTAGTCCACGATCACCAGGTCGCCCGGCTCGGCGGTCCGCTCGACCGCGCGGTACTCGACGTGCTGCTCCTGCAGCGCGCCGAGCGCCTCGTCCACGTCGGTCTCCTTGAACGGCGTGGGGGTGTGCTCGACCGCGAGGCCGGTGTAGGCCGCGAGGGTGATGGCGGGCTTGACCTCGACCACCGCGGCGAACTTCAGCGCCGCGTTCTCCTCGAGGGTGACCTCCTGCAGGTCGGGCTCCTCCACCGGCTCGATGCGGGTCTCGGCGAGGGCCTGGCGGTAGACGTCCGGGATGAGGTGGCGGGCCACTTCCTGCCGCACGTCGTCGGCGAAGTGGAGCTTGATCATGCTCCGCGGGACCTTGCCCTTGCGGAAGCCGGGCAGCTTCGCCTCGCGCTGCACGCGGTCGAACGCCTGCTCCCACGCCTTGATGACGACCTCGGGGGCTTCCTCGACTTGTAGTCGGCGCTTGCACGCCCCCAGCTCTTCGATGTCCACCTTCATGGCCGTTCCGCTTTCATGACGACTCCCAGGGTTCTGGTGCGAGAGGGGGGAGTTGAACCCCCACGGGTTGCCCCTCTGGATCCTAAGTCCAGCGCGTCTGCCAGTTCCGCCACTCTCGCACGACGGGTCGCGGGTATCTCGGTGCGGGGAGGATCAGGCCAAGTAAGGATAACACAAGGGCCAAACCGCTCCGCTAGTCCCGGCCGAGCCCTCGCCCGCTCGCCCGCCGAGGCCGGCCGGGATCGTGTCACATGCCCCCGGTTTCCGCAAGCGCGGCGGGGGAGGCGGCTCAGGCTCGACCGTCGCGCAGCCGCCGGTAGCGACGGATCAGGGCGTTGGTGGAGCCGTCGTGCTGGAGCGCCGGCTCCTCGCGACTCTCGAGCTCCGGCGCGATCCGCCCGGCCAACGCCTTGCCCAGCTCCACGCCCCACTGGTCGAACGAGTTGACGCGCCAGATCGAGCCCTGCACGAACACCTTGTGTTCGTAGAGCGCGATCAGGCGGCCGAGCGTGGCCGGAGTGAGCTCGGCGGCCAGGATGGTATTGCTCGGGCGATTGCCCTCGAACGTCCGGTGCGGCACCTGGACGGCCGGCACCCCCTCGCGGGCCACCTCGGCCGCGGTCTTGCCGAAGGCGAGCGCCTCGCTCTGGGCGATCAGGTTGGCGGTGAGCAGATCCTGGTGACGGCCGAGGGGCGTGAGCGCCCGGCCGAAGCCGATGAAGTCGCAGGGAATCAGGCGCGTGCCCTGATGCATGAGCTGGTAGTACGCGTGTTGGCCGTTGGTGCCCGGCGTGCCCCAGATGATCGGGCCGGTCTGGTAGGCCACGCGGCGGCCGTCCAGATCGACCGACTTGCCGTTCGACTCCATGTCGAGCTGCTGCAGGTAGAACGGCAGGCGGGCCAGGTAGTGGCTGTACGGCAGCACCGCGTGGCTCTCGGCTCCGAAGCCGTTCACGTACCAGATGCCGAGCAGGCCCAGCAGCACCGGCATGTTCCGCTCGAACGGCGCGGTGCGGAAGTGCTCGTCCATCTCGTGGAGCCCGGCCAACATGGCGCGGAAGTGCTCGGGGCCGACCGCGATCATCAGCGAGAGCCCGATGGCCGAGTCCACCGAGTAGCGGCCGCCCACCCAGTCCCAGAACTCGAACATGTTGGCGGGGTCGATGCCGAACGCGGCCACCTCGGCCGCGTTGGTGGACACCGCGACAAAGTGCCGCGCCACCGCCTGGCGGTCGCCGAGCGCGCGCAGGCACCAGTCGCGCGCCGCGTGGGCATTGGCCAGCGTCTCCTGGGTGGTGAAGGTCTTGGAGGAGACGACGAAGAGCGTATCCCCGGCGTCCAGGTCCCGGATGGCCTCGACGAAGTCGGCGCCGTCCACGTTGGAGACGAACCGCAGCGTGAGGCGCCGGTCGCTGTAGTGGCGGAGGGCCTCGTAGGCCATGACCGGGCCCAGGTCCGAGCCGCCGATCCCGATATTGACCACGTTGCGGATGGGCCGCCCGGTGAAGCCGGTCCAGGCGCCGCTCCGGACGCGCGTCGAGAACGCCGCCATCCGGTCGAGCACCGCGTGCACGCCCGGCACCACGTCCTGACCGTCCACCAGGATCCGCCGGCCCCGGGGGGCGCGCAGCGCCACGTGGAGCGCGGCGCGCCGCTCGGTCACGTTGATCTTCTCGCCCGAGAACATGGCGTCGATGCGGGCGCGCAGCCCGGCGGCCTCCGCGAGCGCCCGCAGCCGGCGCAGCGTCTCGTCGGTGACGCGGTTCTTCGAGTAGTCGAGGCAGAGTCCCGCCGCGTCGAGGGCGAGCCGCTCGCCGCGCCCGGGGTCCTCCGCGAAGAGCGTGCGGAGATGGACGTCGCGCGTCTCGAGATGATGCGCCGCGAGGGCCGCCCAGGCCGCCTGGATCACGCGCGGCGACCTTCCTCCGGGGGCTTCTCCTGGTGCCCGCCGAACTCGAAGCGCAGCGCGGAGAGCACCTTGCCCGCGAACTCGGCGTTGCCGCGGGAGCTGAACCGCTCGTAGAGCGCGGCAGCCAGCACCGGCACCGGCACGCCCTCGTCGATGGCGGCCGCGAGAGTCCAGCGGCCCTCCCCCGAGTCGGACACGCGGCCGGAGAAGCCGGCGAGGTCCCCGCTCTTGGTGAGCGCGCTCGCGGTGAGATCGAGAAGCCACGAGGCCACCACGCTCCCACGCCGCCACACCTCGGCGATGTCGCGCAGATCGAGGTCGTAGCGGTAGTGCTCCGGACTCCGCAGCGGCGAGGTCTCCGCGTCGGCGGCATGGATCGCCGCCCCCACGTTGGCGTGGCGCAGCACGTTGAGCCCCTCCGCGTAGGCCGCCATCAGCCCGTACTCGATGCCGTTGTGGACCATCTTCACGAAGTGGCCGGCCCCGTTGGGCCCGCAGTGGAGATAGCCCTGCTCGGCGGTGCCGCCGATCCGCTCGCGGCCCGACGTGCGGGGGATGGAGCCCCGGCCCGGCGCCAGCGCGGCGAAGATCGGATCGAGGCGCTTCACCACCGCCGCCTCGCCGCCGATCATGAGACAGAAGCCGCGCTCGAGCCCCCACACCCCGCCGCTGGTCCCCACGTCCACGTAGTGGAGGCCGCGGGCGCCCAGCTCGCCGGCCCGGCGGATGTCGTCGTGATAGTGCGAGTTGCCGCCGTCAATGATCACGTCGTCGCCCTCGAGGAGCGGCCCCAGCGACTGCAGCGTCTGGTCCACCGCCGCCGCCGGCACCATCACCCAGACGGTGCGCGGCCGGGCGAGGGCCTGCGCGAAGGCCGCGAGCGACCCGGCGCCGGTGGCCCCCTCGCGCGCGAGCGCCTGCACCGCGTCCGCGTGGAGGTCGTAGACCACGCAGTCGTGGCCCGCCTTCCGCAGCCGCCGCACCATGTTGGCGCCCATGCGCCCCAGTCCGATCATGCCGAGCTGCATCACGCGCTCCTTTGCTCCGCCGCCACGGCCGCGATGACCGCCACGCCGGCGCTGGTCGAATCTTTCACGAAGACCATCTCGATCCGGGCCGCCCGTTCCGCGCCGATCAGCTCGGCGAGCGTCTCGGCCACCAGTCCCTCGAAGCCCGGATATCCATCCCAGAGGCTTCCGTCCACCGCGATGGTGCGCCGGTCCCCCAGCTCGGGGTCGAGGAAGCGCAGGGTGCCGAGCAGGCCCGTCGCGACCAGCCGGGCCGCGCGGCGCCCGATCGCGCGGGCGAGACCGCGCAGCGCGCGCCGGTCGGCCTCGTCGCTCGCGACGCCCAGGTCGCGCAGCCGCACCGCGATGTCGGCGCCGTCGGGCGTCTCGTCCGCCGCGATGCCGGAGAGGTGCGCGCTGTCGAGGCCGAAGGGCGTGGCGAAGGCGGGCGCCGCGGCCCCGCGGAACGGCGCCGCGGCCCCGCTAAACATCGACGTGCCGCGGGCGAGGTCTTCCACGACGCGACGGAGGAGCTCGCCCAGGTACTGCCCCGACACCATCTTCTCGAAGCGCTGCGCGCCCGGATCGGGATCGGTCAGCGCCCGGTCGAGCGCGGCGTCGTAGGGCGTCTCGATCGCCACCACGCCGTCGAAGTTGCCCGATTCGAGATTGCGGATGCCCGCCGGCCCCAGATCCGCGGCGAGATTGGTCCCGGTCCCCAGGACGAGCCCGATTTCGGCCGGGGGCCCCCCCCCCTACCCCCCCCCCCCCCC
>JBBDXN010000145.1:71980-73699 GCA_040902305.1 Candidatus Rokuibacteriota bacterium
AGGTCGCCAGCACGAGCGCGGCGACCGTGTCGTTGGCCACCGCGCGCACCCCGAGGCGGCCGAGGCCGCGCCGCTCGAGCGCGTCGTTCAGCAGCGCGGCCACGTCCTGGCCCTCGAGACCCGTCAGGTTCCAGCCCTTGGTCAGCGGCAAGGCCAGCGCGCGATCCAGCCGCTCGATCCGGGCCGGATAGGAGTAGGCGAGGCCGAGCGGGTACTCCGCCGGCGGCTGCGCGTCGACGATCCGGCCGACCGCGGCCGCGAGGGCGTCGAAGACGCGCTCGGCCGGGCCCCGCTTCAGAGCCTCGGAGAAGGTGAACGCGTCCTCCGTCCCCGCGCGGACGGCCCCGTCACCGGCCAGCTCGACCAGGCTGGCGCGGCCCTTGGTCCCGCCCCAGTCCACCGCCACGACTCGCCCCCGCTCACGGCCCGACGGCTGCCGGGTGAAGGTCCGTAACATCCGGAGCGAGCTGGGCTCGCCGACCAGCCCGCGCGCCATCTGCCGGGTGAAATCGCGCGCGATGGCGTCCAGGGCTGCCGCCGGCACCTCTACCGGGGCGGTCGCGCGAGCCACGGCGGCCTCGTCGGAAGTGGACATGGCCGACATCATACTCCGGGGGTGGGAGTGCTATCATGAGCCCCGACGCCATGAGTGCCCCTCAGCGCCGGAAAACGGTCGCGGTGGACGTGGGCGGGGTCAAGGTGGGCGGACCCCGGCCGATCATCGTCCAGTCCATGACCAACACCGATACCGCCGACGTCGCGGCCACCGTGTCCCAGGTCAATGCGCTCCACGCGGCGGGTAGCGAGCTCGTGCGGGTCACCGTGAACACCGAGGCCGCGGCCCGGGCGGTGCCCGCGATCGTCGAGCAGGTCGCGGTGCCGGTGATCGGCGACTTCCACTACAACGGCCACGTGCTGCTGACCAAGTATCCCGCCTGCGCCAAGGCGCTCGCCAAGTACCGCATCAATCCCGGCAACGTCGGCGGCAAGCATCACGACGACAACTTCCGGGCCATCGTCAAGGTCGCGGTCGACAACGCCAAGCCGGTGCGCATCGGCGTGAACTGGGGGAGCCTCGACCAGAACCTGCTCACCCAGATGATGGACGCCAACGCCAGGAGCGCGGAGCCGCTCGACGCGCGCGACGTCACCATGAACGCGATGGTGGAGAGCGCGATCCAGTCCGCCGAGCTGGCCGAGCAGACCGGCCTCGGCCACGACCGCATCATCCTCTCCGCGAAGGTCTCGGGCGTGCAGGACCTGGTGGACGTCTACCGCAAGCTCGCGCCGCGCTCCGACTACCCGCTGCACCTCGGCCTCACCGAAGCGGGCATGGGCGCCAAGGGCATCGTGGCGAGCACCGCGGGGCTCGCGATCCTGCTGCAGGAGGGCATCGGCGACACGATCCGCGTCTCGCTGACCCCCAAGCCCAACGGCGATCGCACCGAGGAGGTGCAGGTCGCCCAGCTGATCTTGCAATCGCTGGGGATCCGGAGCTTCCTACCCCTGGTGACCGCCTGCCCCGGCTGCGGGCGCACCACCTCGACCTTCTTCCAGGAGATGGCCGAGCAGATCCAGACCTACCTGCGCGACCAGATGCCGGTGTGGAAGGGCCGATTCACGGGGGTGGAGGAGCTGAAGGTCGCGGTGATGGGCTGCGTGGTCAACGGCCCGGGCGAGTCCAAGCACGCCGACATCGGCATCTCGCTGCCCGGCACC
>JBBDXN010000146.1:0-19346 GCA_040902305.1 Candidatus Rokuibacteriota bacterium
AGGGCGGCGAGGGTGTTCGACAGCATGCCTGATCCTCCCATGTCGGTCACCTCTCTACAACCTTCCTCGCTGGGTCTAACGCTCGCGGTGAGCGGCCGCGGCGAGCGAATGCGAGCCAGCGGTCCGCTCCAACGCGGGGTTAGAAGGCACCGTCGTTGCCGCGCCGCTCAAGCTTCGGAATCTCGTTCGCAGGCAGCAACAGCCTTACGCTCCTGCTCCGGCCAGGAACTCGCTCAAGCAGTTCCCGCTGTTCTAGCGCCAGGACCATACGATGGACTGCAGGTGGCGTCACGCGAAAGAAGCGCTGCAGGTCGGCCTCGGCCGGAGCCACACCATGAAGCGCGATGTATGCCTGCATGAACGCCAAGTACTGCCCTTGGAGGTCGGTGAACTTCGGCCTCAGGCTGGCTATGCGTCTGTTCGCCATACCGAGATCTCGGTCGCCTTGTCCTTCTAACGTGCCCGCTCAGCGGCCGGGGCGAGCTCTGCGAGCTCCGGTCCGCTGCAGCGGGGAGTTATGGGCCCCGTCGCGCGACCGCACCGTTGAGTCGCTAACCTCGCGCGGTGACTACTCGGGCCCAGCGGCGAGCGACCACGCCACGGAGTCGGCGCCGCGCCGCTCCGTGCCCTGCTCGTCACACCCGTTCTATGAGCCGCATCCACCGTAGCTGCCTTCAGCCCGTTGCTCTCTCGCGGTGCGCATAACGTGAAGTCGCCTGAACTGCGTTACACGACTGCGTAGGTCCGTATATCACGGGGAACGGTCCGCCGACGCCGAAGGGATGCCCGACTTCTTGCAACCTTGCGCAGCCCCCCCACTGCGCGTCCCGTGATAGACCGCGAAGCGCTGCCGGATATCCCGCTTGGATATCTGATATCGCTGCTCAGGGCCGAGGCTGATCACAGAAACATCCGGTCGGCGGGGCTTTGGACCCCGGCCGGGCCCCGGTTGAGAACATGGGTATAGATCATCGTCGTGCTCACGTCCTGGTGGCCCAGAAGCTCCTGGACGGTGCGGATGTCGTGGCTCTCCTCCAGCAGGTGGGTGGCAAACGAGTGACGGAAGGTGTGGCACGTCGCCGGCTTGGCGATCCTGGCGGCACGGACGGCATCCTTCACCGCTCGCTGAAGCACGGATTCGTGAAGGTGGTGCCGGCGTCTCTGGCCGGTGACGGGCTCCACGTAGAGACGCGTGGCGGGGAAGACCCATTGCCAGCCCCATTCGCGGCCGGCGTGCGGGTACTTGCGCAGCAGCGCGCCGGGCAGTTCGACCCAGCCGGCGCCGTGACGGAGGTCGGCTTGGTGTTGCTCGTGAGTGCCCTGGAGGTGGGCGGTCAGCGCGGCCTTGACCGCGGCCGGCAGCATCGTCACCCGGTCCTTGTGGCCCTTGCCGTCGCGGATGACGATCTGGTTCGTGGCGAAGTCGACGTCCTTCACGCGCAGGCGGCAGCACTCCAGCAGGCGAAGTCCCGCGCCGTACAGCAAGAGCGCCATGAGCCGTGGCACGCCGTCGAGCCCCTGCAGGACGGCGCGGACCTCGTCCCGCGTGAGCACGACGGGGAGGTGCAGGGGCCGCTTGGCGCGAACGACATCGTCGAGCCACGGAAGCTCGACCGCGAACACCTCGCGGTAGAGAAAGAGCAGGGCGCTCAGAGCCTGGTTCTGAGTGGACGGCGCGACCTTGCTCTGAACGGCGAGCGACGTCAGGAACGCGCTGACTTCGGGGGCGCCCATCTCGGCCGGGTGGCGCTTGCCGTGGAAGAAGATGTACCGCTTGACCCAGTGGACGTACGCCTTCTCGGTGCGGCGGCTGTAGTGGCGGGTGCGGACCGCCTCCCGCACGCGGTCGAGGAGCCGGGGCTTCGGGGCGCCGGCCGGGCCGGCTTCATGGACGCCGGGCACCCCCGAGCGCGCACGCGCCGGCAACACCGGATAAGACCACCCGCTGCTCGACCGAAGGGCGACCGCGTTCATGCCCGCCACTCCCTCTTGTTCGTGGACTTCGAAGGTAGTCGACCGCTGGGAAGCGCACAAGAGAAATCCAGCCGCCGTCGTGAGGACCCGAGGTCTGCATCCAGCCGGATACAGTGCGAGCGGCGGGCCTCAGCCCCGGCGCCGCGCTAAGATAGGCCCGATGGGCCTCCGCGTTCGCTACTTCGTTGCCGAACCCGATGGCCCGATCACGCGCGTGGCCGCTCACGATACCAGCGGTGGTTTTCCAAAGACGAGGCGCTGCCCGCGAACCGGGTGGGGAGCGAGTTGAGGTTCCTCGAGGTCGGCAAGCTCGACGCCAGCGCGGCCATGCAGCTGGCGGTGAAGCGATTGGATCTTCTCGGGCCCGGCTTCGGGGCAGAGGCACAGGCGCTGATCGAGCAGGTCGAGGCTGACGCGAACTACTGCTGGCTGCCGACGGACCGGGAGCTCGAAGGCCTCGGCACGGCGCTGCTGAAGCGCCGCCCGGGTCCAGCAGAACTGGCCGAGCTACGGGCGAGGGAGGACACGCTCATGGGGGACGTCTCGGTACGCCCCGCGACGCCGGACGACGCCGCGGCCATCTGCACGATCTACAACCAGGGCATCGAGGACCGCATCGCCACGCTCGAGACCGAGCTACGCACCCCGGAGGAGCGGCGGCAGTGGATGGCGGCGCGCGGCCTGCGTCATCCGGTGGTCGTCGCGACCACCGACGGTCAGGTCGTCGGGTGGGGCAGCCTCAACGCGTTCAACGCGCGCCCCGCCTACGACCACGTGGTGGATCTCTCGGTCTACGTCGAGCGGGCCTGGCGGGGCCGCGGAGTGGGGAAGGCGCTCCTGCCGCATGTGCTGGGCCTCGCGCGCCAGATCGGGTATCACAAGATGGTGCTGGCCACCTTTCCCTACAATGACGCTGGCCTCGCGCTCTACCGGCGCCTCGGCTTCTCTCCGGTCGGCGTCTACCACGAGCAGGGCCGGCTCGATGGCCGCTGGGTGGACGTCCTGATCATGGAGCAGATCCTCTGACCCACGGCTGGCGCGTCGTCGCGACGCTCTCCGTCACCGAGACCGTCTCCTGGGGCATCCTCTACTACGGGTTCCCCGTCTTCCTCGCCTCGATGGAGCGCGACCTGGGCGCCTCCCGCGCCGCGGTCACCGGCGCCTTCACAATCGGCATGGGCATCGCGGCGCTCGCCGCCCTGCCGGTCGGCCGCTGGCTCGACCGCCATGGGCCGTGGAAGCTGATGACCATGGGCTCGTGCCTGGGCACCGCGCTGCTGATCGCCTGGGCTCACGTGGAGAGTCTCACCGGGCTCTACGTGATCTGGGCCCTGATGGGCCTGGCGCTGGCCGCCACGCTCTACGAGCCCGCGTTCGGGGCGGTGGTGCGCTGGTTCCCCACCGAGAACCGCGACCGCGCGCTCACCACCGTGACGCTGGCGGGGGCGCTCGCCAGCACCATCTTCATGCCGATCGCGGCCTGGTTGGTGGTGCACGGGGGCTGGCGGCAGGCGCTGCTCGAGCTGGCCGTCATCCTGGCGATTCTGACCATTCCCCTGCACGCGATCGTGCTCCGACGCCAGCCGCCGCACTTCGATCCCGCGCAGAGGCGCGCGCCGCGTGGCCCCGGCGCCACCTTGAGCGCGGCCCGCCGGACGCCGATCTTCTGGGCGCTGGCGGTGGCGTTCGCGGTCGCCAACTTCGCGACGACCGCGGTCACCCTGCACCTGATCCCGTACATGGTGGCGCACGGCTGGTCGGCGGTCATGATGGCCGCCGCGATCGGCTGGATCGGGGCCATGCAGATCCCGGGGCGCCTGCTCTTCGTGGCGGTGAGCGGGCGCTTCGGCGCCCTCGGGGTCACGATGGCGGTGTTCCTGGCGCAGGCGGTGGGCCTGGCGCTCGTCGCGCTCGCGCCCTCGCTGCCGGGCGGCCTGCTCCTGATGATCGTGGTGCTGGGCGCCGCCAACGGCATGGGCACGCTCGCGCGCGCCACCACGCTCGCGGAGGTGTTCGGCGCCGCGCACTACGCGAGCATCGGCGGCGCGGTGGCGCTGGGCGCCAACGGCGCGCGGGCGGCCGGGCCGCTCGGCGCCTCGCTGCTCTACCTGGCGTTCGGCGGCTATCGCCCGGTGTTCTGGACCCTGGCCGGCGCGCTGGTCGTGGTGGGCGCGGTGGTCGCGGTGGTGGCGCGCGAGGCGCGGGCGCCCGCCGCCGCCCGCGGAGGGTAAACCGCCGACCTCATTGCCGGTTCGCGGTACGATAAGGTCCTATGCTCGGTGGATGGGGCCGGTTCGTTCATCGCTTCCGGGTCGCGATCATCGCCCTGTCCCTGCTGAGCCTGGCCCCGTCGCTGTGGCTGATCGCGCACGGCGGCCGGCTCGCCACCACCGACATCCCCACCACCACGGAGTCCGGCCGCGCGCTCGAGCTGATCGGGCGCGAGCTGCCCGGTCGCCCGCCGTCGTTCAGCTTCATCTTCAGCAGCCCCACGCGCTCCGCGAAGGATCCCGCGTTCCGTCAAGAAGTCGAGCGGGCGGTGGCCCCCCTGCGCGCCGACGAGCGCGTCGCGCGCGTCGTGACCGCGTACGATCCGCCGGTCTACGATCTCTCGGTGCCCGCCGCGCAGCTCATCTCCCGCGACGGCCGGCGGGCCCTGGTGGTGGTGGAGCTCGAGGGCGAGGCGGCCGCGTTCTCCTCGCTCGAGTTCTCGGTGCTCCCGCCCGACGTGTACCCGTCGCTCCGCGCCAAGGTGCGGACCGAGACGCTCGAGGTGCTGCCGGTCGGCAACATCCCGCTCAACCACGACTTCACCGAGGTGACACGCACCGACCTGCGGCGCGCGGAGCTGGTGATCCTGCCCGTGGTGGTGGTCCTGCTCCTGCTCGTGTTCGGCTCGGTGGTGGCCGCGCTCCTGCCGCTGGCGGTGGGGGCGCTGTCGATGGCCGGCGCCATCGCGGCCACCCTGCTCATGGCCCGCTACACCTCGGTCTCGGTGTACGCCCCGAACATCGTGACCATGATCGGCCTCGGCGTGGCCATCGACTACTCGCTCTTCATCGTGAGCCGGTTCCGCGAGGAGATCCGTGTCCTCGACGGTCCGGAGGCCCTGGCGCGCACGATGGCCACCGCGGGACGGGCCATCCTCTTCTCCGGGCTGACCGTCGCGATCGGGCTCCTCGGCATGGTGTTCCTCGGGCTCGGCAACATCGGCTCGATCGGCTGGGCCGGCACCGTGGTGGTCTCGCTGGCCGTGCTCTACGCGCTGACGCTCCTGCCCGCGCTGCTCGCGGTCCTGGGGCCGCGGGTGGATTCGCTCCGGCTGCCGTTCATTCATCCCGAGCGCCGGGTGACCGGCCGCGGGATCTGGCACCGCCTGGCCGTCACGGTCATGGCCCATCCCTGGGCGGTGTTCGTGTCGGTCTCCGCGCTGCTGCTGCTCCTGGGCCTGCCGTTCCTGCACTTGAAGGTGGGCTCGGGCGACGTCAACGCGCTGCCGCCGGAGGCGGTCTCGCGGCGCGGCGACGAGGCCCTGCGCGAGCATTTTCCGGGCGCGGACAGCAACCGCATCCTGGTGGTGGTGCGCTACCCGGACGGCTCGCCGCTGACCGCGGCGCGCGTGGGCGGCCTCTACGACCTGAGCCGGTGGCTCGCGGCGCGGCCCAGCGTGGCGCGGGTCGAGAGCCTGGTGGATCTCGATCCGAGCGTCACGCGCGAGCAGTACCAGCAGCTCGCCACCGCCCCCGCGGCCATGCGCCCGCCCGGCGTCGACCAGGTGCTGCGGCAGACCGTCGGGGGCCGCCTGGCGCTCCTGGTGGTGTCCACGCCGCTCAAGCCGTCGAGCGGGGAGGCGCGCGCCCTGGTGGAAGAGATCCGCGGCTCGCATCCGGCCCTGGAGGGCGAGGTCCTCGTCACCGGCCAGACCGCCTTCGATCTCGACATCATCGGCCTGGTGACGCGGCACGCCCCGCTGACCATCGGGCTCGTCATGCTCGCCACGTACGTGGTGCTGTTCCTGCTGCTCGGCTCGGTGCTGCTGCCGCTCAAGGCGGTGATCATGAACCTCCTGTCGATCAGCGCCTCCTACGGTGCGCTGGTGTGGATCTTCCAGGAGGGGCATCTCTCGAGCTGGCTGCACTTCACCCCGGGCCCGATCCAGACCGCCACGCCGCTCATCATGTTCTGCTTCGTGTTCGGGCTGTCCATGGACTACGAGGTCCTGCTGCTGAGCCGGGTGCGCGAGGAGTACGAGCGCACCGGGGACACCACCCGCGCGGTGGCCGAGGCCCTGGAGTCCACCGGCCGGCTCATCACCGGGGCCGCCGCCATCATGGCCGCGGTCTTCTTCGGCTTCGCCACCGCGCGCTCCGTGATCATCCAGGCGGTGGGCATCGGCATCGGGCTCGCGGTGGTGATCGACGCCACCATCGTGCGCGCGCTGCTGGTCCCCGCCACCATGCGCCTCATGGGGCGGTGGAACTGGTGGGCCCCCGCCCCGCTGGCGTCGCTCTACCGCCGCCTGGGGCTGGCCGAGCGCAGCTGGGAACTCGGAGGGGGGCTACGCTCCCCTTCCGAACCTCCCCCCGGAGACGGGAGGCGCGGACGGAGCCCGCGCTCGAACGTGGACCAGGCCGCGGCCCGCGGGTCGTCCGGTGTTACCGGATCAGACACCTAGCTCGCGGCCGCGGTCCCCACTGATCCGCTATCACCCCGACGGGCCCGTCACGACCGAGTATCGGGTGGGGCTCTGCGCGTGGCAGGACAAGAGCATGGTGGAGGACGGGTCGTTCTATCCGATCAAGAGCATGAAGGCGGAGGAGCGGCTCTGGTGGTACAGCCGCTTCTTCGACGCCGTCGAGGTCAACTCCACCTTCTACGCGCCGCTCTCCGCCCAGAACGCGGTGCTCTGGACGAAGCGGACGCCCCCCGGCTTCCTCTTCAGCGTGAAGGCCTACGCGCTGCTCACCGGGCATCACCTGGACGCAGACCGCCTGCCGCCCCCGCTGGTCGCGATGCGGCCCGCCTCGGCCCGGCCCAATGCGCGGGGCCAGCTCGAGAACGAGGTGTTCGGGGAGGAGGCACGCGAATGGGCCTTCGCCGCCTTCCGGGAGGGGCTGCAGCCGCTCGCGGACGCGGGGAAGCTCGGCTACGTGCTGTTCCAGATGGCGCCGTGGGTGCGGTACGGGGAGCGGGCGCTCGAGTACCTGGCGTCGCTGCCCGCGCGCCTGCCCGGCACCACACTCGCGGTCGAGTTCCGCGACGCCTCCTGGCTGCCGCGGCATGCGGAGGAGACGCTTGACCAGCTGGCCCGGCACGGGATCGCCTACGTCTCGGTGGACGCTCCCCGCACGCCCGCCTCCGTGGACAGGACGGTGGCCCTGACCGCGCCGACCGCCATCATCCGGCTGCACGGACGCAACCGGGAGGGCTTCATGAAGCAGCTCCAGGGGCGGGCGCCGAGCGTGGCCGAGAAGTACGGGTATCTCTACAACCGTGACGAGCTGGCCGGGATCGTGGCGGGCGGCCGGGCCCTCGAGGGGCAGGCGCGCCGCGTCTACTTCAAGCTCAACAACAACGTGGGGGACGCACCCGCCATCAACGGCGAGGATATCAAGGCGCTCCTGGGGCTCGAGACCGCCGACCGCGCGACGGTGGAGCGGGAGTGGCGGAGCCGCCGCCGCGCGCGCCCGGCCTCCCCCTGAAGGCCCTGAATCTGCGTGGTAGAATGGCGCATCCAAACGTGGCGGAGGGCAGGCGCGTGCCGATTTACGAGTACGAGTGCCAGGGGTGTCGCCGACGGGTCAGCCTGCTGATCCGCACCCTGTCCGCGGCCGAGGCCCCCCGATGTCCACGATGCGGCAGTGCCGCGCTATCCCGCCTGATGTCCCGGTTCGCCACCGTCAAGTCCGAAGACGCCCGCCTCGACTCCCTCTCCGACCCCGCAAGCTTCGGCGACCTCGACGAGAACGATCCCCGCAGCGTGGCCCAGTTCGTCAAGAAGATGGGCCACGAGATGGGGGAGGACCTCGGCGAGGATCTCGACGCGGCCATGGACGAGGCGATGGGCGAGGGTGACGGCGACGGCCCCGGGGGCGACGACGGGGCGCTCATGGATCCGGGCGGCGGGGACGACGCCGGGGCCGGGGAGTTGCCGGCGTGAAGATTGATTCGTGGTCCGGGCTCGCGGCCCTGGACGAGGGGCGATGGAACGCGCTGCTCGACCGCTCGCGCCTGCCCGCGCTCTTCCTCACCTGGCAGTGGCAGACCGCGTGGAGCGAGGCCTTCGCGGCGGACCGGCCCCAGCAGATCCTCACCGCCACGGACTCCGACGGCACCCTGGTCGGTGTGCTCCCGCTCTACGAGGACGGGCCCGCGCGCCAGCGCATCATCGGCGGCGTGGACGTGTCCGACTATCTCGACCTGATCGCGGTGGCGGGCCGGGAAGAGGAGGTCTGGCAGGCGCTGCTCCAGCACCGGGCCGGCCGGCCCGGGGAGTGGGATCTGCACGGGATCCGCGGGGCGTCGTCCACCACGACGATCCTGCCCGTGCTCGGGCCCGCCCACGGTCTCCGGGTCACGGTGGAGCGCCAGGATCGCTGCCCGGTGCTGGCGCTGCCGAAGACCTGGGACGAGTACCTCGCGCGGCTCTCCGGCAAGGACCGGCACGAGCTGCGGCGCAAGATGCGGCGGCTCGAGCGCGAGCTGCCGGGCGTGACCGCGCGCGCCCACGAAGACCCGGCCGGCTGGGACGAGGCCATGACCCGCTTCCTCACGCTGCACCGCCTCTCGAAGGTGGGCAAGGCGCGTTTCATGGACGAGCGGATGGAGCGCTTCTTCCGCTCCGTCACCGCCACGCTGGCGGGCAAGGGATGGGCGCGGCTCTGGTTCCTCGACCACGAAGGCGCGGCGGTGGCCGCGTTTCTCTGCATCGAATACGCGGGCAGCGTCGGCCTCTACAACTCGGGCTTCGACCCCGCGCGCGCCCAGCTCGCGCCGGGCATCGTGCTGCTCGCCCACGTCATCCGGGACGCCATCGAGCGCGGCGTCCCCACCTTCGACTTCCTGCGCGGGGAGGAGCCGTACAAGTACGGCTTCGGCCCATCGCCGGAGGACGTCTTCAATGTTCGGATCACTGGGCGGGTCGCCCCGTGAATCTCTCCGTCGCCATCCTCTCGGTGCACACCTGCCCCCTGGCCGCCCTCGGCGGCAAGGAGACGGGCGGCATGAACGTGTACGTGCGGCAGACCGCGCGCGAGCTGGGCCGGATGGGCGTGCACGTGGACGTCTTCACCCGCTCGCAGAACGCCACGATTCCCCGTATCGTCGAGCTGGGCCCGGGGGCCCGCGTCGTGCATCTGCCCACGGGGCCCGAGGCGCCGATGCCGCGCGAGGCGCTCCACCGCCATCTCGACCAGTTCGCGGCCGGCGTCGAGGAGTTCGCGCGAGAGCAGGGCATCCGCTACGACCTCATCCACTCGCACTACTGGCTGTCCGGCGTGGCCGGGCTGCGGCTGCGCGAGCGCTGGGGCACGCCGCTGGTCCAGATGTTCCACACCCTGGGCCGCCTCAAGAACGAGGTGGCCCAGACCCCGGCCGAGATGGAGCCCGCGCTCCGCATCGACGAGGAAGCCCGCATCGTGGCCGCGGCCGACCGCATCGTCGCGGCCAACGTGGTGGAGCGGGCGCACCTGGTCTGGTACTACGGCGCGCGCAGCGAGCGGGTCGCGGTGATCCCGTGCGGCGTCGACACGGACCTGTTCCAGCCCATGGACCCGGCCAAGGCCAAGGACCTGCTCGAGCTGCCGCCGGATCCCATGCTGCTCTACGTCGGGCGGCTCCAGCCCATCAAGGGCCTCGACACGCTGCTGGAAGCCATGGCCGCGGTGCCCGAGCCCGCCTGCCTGCTCGTGGTGGGTGGCGAGCAGGACGAGCCGGAGGACGGGCACGGTGCCGCGCTCCGCGCGCGCGTGGCCGCGCTGGGTCTCGACAAGCGCGTGCGCTTCCTGCGCGCGCAGCCGCAGCGGCGCCTCCGGCTGTTCTACGCCGCCGCGGACGCCACCGTGATGCCGTCCTACTACGAGTCGTTCGGCATGGTGGCGCTGGAGGCCATGGCCTGCGGCAGCCCGGTCGTCGCCTCGCGGGTCGGCGGGCTGACCACCACGATCCAGGATGGGGTGACCGGGCGCCTCGTGCCGGAGGGCGATGCCGCCGCGCTGGCCGCCGCGCTGACGCCCTTGCTCGGCAGCGCGGAGGGCCGCCGGCTCGGCCAGCAGGCCACGCGCTGGGCCGCCGAGCACCGCTGGCCGTGCGTGGCCGAGGCGGTGTGCCGCCTCTACTCCACGCTGCGCCCCGTCGCCGAGCAACATCTCTCTCACGCGCCGTGCAGGAGCTGGCTATGACGACGGCAGGTCGAGCACCCGTGACCGTGAACGGCCGGCGCTACGCCTGGCCGGACCGCGCCCTGGTGGTGGTGTGCGTCGACGGCAGCGAGCCGGACTATGTCCGGCAGGCCGTCGCGGCGGGGGCCATGCCGTATCTGGCCGCCGCATTGGCGAACGGGACCGAGCGGTTGGCCGACTGCGTGGTCCCGAGCTTCACGAATCCCAACAACCTGTCCATCGTGACCGGTGTGCCGCCGTCGACGCACGGCATCTGCGGCAACTACTTCTTCGACCGTGAGGCGGGGACGGAGGTCATGATGAACGACCCCCGCTACCTGCGCTGCGGGACCATCCTCGCCGCCTTCTCCCGGGAGGGTGCGCGACTGGCGGTGGTGACCGCCAAGGACAAGCTGCGGCGCCTGCTGGGCCACGAGATGCGCGGGATCTGCTTCTCGGCCGAGAAGGCGAACGAGACCACCGTGGCGGAGCACGGCATCGCGGACGGGCTCGGGCTGGTCGGGATGCCGCTGCCGTCGGTGTACAGCGCCGATCTCTCGGAGTTCGTGTTCGCGGCCGGCGTCAAGCTGATGGAGTCGGCGCGTCCCGACATCATGTACCTCTCCACCACCGACTACGTGCAGCACAAGCACGCCCCGGGCACCGCGGACGCCAACGAGTTCTACGGGATGATGGACGGCTACTACGCCAAGCTGGCCGGGCTCGGCGCCACGCTCGCGATCACCGCCGACCACGGCATGAACGCCAAGACCGACGCGGCGGGGAAGCCGCGGGTCATCTACCTTCAGGACTACCTCGACGGCTGGGTGGGCGCCGGGCGCGCGCGGGTCATCCTTCCCATCACCGACCCCTATGTCGTGCACCACGGCGCCCTCGGCTCCTTCGCCACCGTGTACCTGCCGGAGGGCGCGGACGCCGAGGCCGTGCGCCAGCGTCTCGCCGGCCTGGCCGGGATGGAGGTGGTGCTGGATCGCGCCGCCGCGTGTCGCCGGTTCGAGCTGCCGCCCGACCGGGTGGGCGATCTGGTCGCGGTGTCCGAGCGCCACGTGGTGCTGGGCACCAACCTGGCCCGCCACGACCTCTCGGGCCTGGACGCCCCGCTCCGCTCCCACGGCGGCATCAGCGAGCAGACCGTGCCCCTGCTCCTGAACCGCCCGACCAGGAGCCTGCCGCCGGCCCGGCGCCTCCGCAACTTCGACATCTTCGACCTCGCCCTCAACCACGTCCTGTAACTCCGTGCCAGATCAGGCGCGCGTCGTCATCGTCGGCGGCGGCATCGTCGGGGCCAGCGTCGCGTATCACCTCACCCAGCTCGGCTGGCGCGACGTGGTGCTGCTCGAGCAGGGGAGCCTCTCCGGCGGGACCACCTGGCACGCCGCCGGACTGGTCGGTCAGCTCCGGTCGTCCAGCAACCTCACCCGGCTGATCCGCTACAGCGCGGATCTCTACGGCCGCCTCGAGGCCCTCACCGGGCAAGCCACCGGTTGGAAGCGCTGCGGCAGCGTGAGCGTCGCCCGCACCGCGGAGCGAATGGTCCAGTTGAAGCGCAATGCCGCGATGGCCACCGCCTACGGCGTCGAGGCCCACGTGATCAGCCTCGAGGAGGCGGCGGCCCGCTATCCGCTGATGCGGACCGACGACCTGGTCGGCGCGGTGTGGATTCCCGGCGACGGCAAGGCCAATCCGGCCGACGTCACCCAGGCGCTGGCCCGCGGGGCCCGGGCGGGCGGCGCGCGGCTGATGGAAGGCGTCAAGGTCACCGGGGTCAACGTGGCGCGGGGCGCGGTGGCCGGCGTCGAGACCTCGGCGGGGCCGATCGCCACCGAGATCCTGGTCAACTGCGCCGGCATGTGGGCGCGCGAGCTCGGGCGCCTGAGCGGCGTGACGATCCCGCTGCATGCCTGCGAGCACATGTACATCGTCACCCAGCCCATCGCGGGTGTCGCCTCCGACCTGCCGGTGCTGCGCGACCCCGACGGCCACATCTACGTCAAGGAGGAAGTGGGTGGCCTCGTGATGGGCGGGTTCGACCCGTGGGCCAAGCCGTGGGGCACCGAGGGTATCCCGGAGGGCTTCTCGTTCGGGACGCTCAAGGAGGACTGGGACAAGTTCGATATCCTGATGCGCAATGCGCTCGTGCGGCTGCCCGCGCTCGAGACCGCGGAGGTGCGCACCTTCCTCAACGGGCCCGAGTCCTTCACGCCCGACAACTACTTCATCCTGGGCGAGGCACCCGAGGTGCGCCGCTACTACGTGGGCGCCGGGTTCTGCTCGGGCGGCATCGCGGCGGCGGGCGGGGCGGGAAAGGCCCTCGCGGAATGGATCGTCGAGGACCGGGCCCCCATGGATCTCTGGCCGGCCGATATCCGGCGCTTCGCGCCGTTCCACGGCAACCGGCGCTTCCTGCGCGAGCGCGTGAGCGAGATCGTGGGCGTGCACTACAATATCGCGTTCCCGAACCGCGAGCTCACCAGCGGGCGCGGGCTGCGCCGCTCCCCCCTCTTCGAGCGCCTGCGGGATCGCCGCGCCTGCTTCGGGGCCAGGATGGGCTGGGAGCGGGCCAACTGGTTCGCCCCCGAGGGGATCGAGCCGGAGACCGCGTACTCCTTCGGCCGCCAGAACTGGTTCGGCTACTCGGCGGCCGAGCACCGGGCCGCCCGCGAGGCGGTCGCGGTCTTCGACCAGACCTCGTTCGCCAAGCTCCGCCTGCAGGGCGCGGACGCGGAGGCGGTGCTCCAGCGGCTCTGCGCCAACGACGTGGCGGTGCCGCCCGGGCGCGTGGTCTACACCGCCATGCTCAACGAGCGCGGCGGCTTCGAGAGCGATCTGACGGTCACCCGGCTGACCGACGACGCCTATCTGATCGTGACCGGCTCCGCCCAGGGTACCCGCGATCACGACTGGATCCGGCGGAACACCCCGCCGGGCGCCCGCGCCGCGCTGACCGACGTGACGGGCGCCTACGCGGTGCTCGGCCTGATGGGCCCGCGCTCGCGCGAGCTGCTCGGGCGCGTGAGCGACGCCGACCTCGGCCCCGACGCCTTCCCGTTCGCGACGTCCCGGGACATCGCGATCGGGCCGGCGACGGCGCGCGCCTCGCGCATCACCTACGTCGGCGAGCTCGGCTGGGAGCTCTACGTGCCGGTGGAGCAGGCGGGGCTCGTGTACGATGAGCTCGAGCGGGCGGGCCGGGACCTGGGCCTGCGCGACGCGGGCTACTATGCGCTCGACTCGCTGCGCCTGGAGAAGGCGTACCGGGCGTGGGGACGGGAGGTCACCATCGACGACACGCCGTGGGAAGCGGGCCTGGGGGCGGCCGTGCGACTCGACAAGCCGGTACCGTTCCTGGGCCGAGCGGCCCTGCTCGAGCAGCGAGAGCGGACGCTGACGAAGCGGCTGGTGACCTTCGTGCTCGAGGACGAGGCGGCCCTGCCGTGGGGCGACGAGCCCATCCTGCGCGACGGCCAGGTGGTCGGCTCGGTGACCTCGGCGGCGTTCGGGCACACCCTGGGCCGGGCGGTGGCGATGGGCTACGTCCGGCACCCCGAGGGCGTCGACGCCGCGATGGTCGCGAGCGGCCGCTTCGAGCTTGACATCGCGGGCGACCGCATCCCGGCGCGCGCCGGCTTCGCGGCGCCCTACGATCCCCGGGCCCTGCGGGTGAAGAGTTGAGGCGAAAGGACCGGACGGCCATCGACGGGACCTCGGGCGCTGGATCAGCACGCGGCCGAGGGCGGGGTGGCGGGACGGGGGGCGCGGTATCGCCGCAACTGCGCGCTGCTCGTCGAGGGTCTCCGCGGCATGGGGTTCGTGACGCTCCTGCCCGACCGGTTGCAGGCCCCCATCATCGTCACGGTGCGCATGCCCGCCGATCCCCGGTTCCACTTCGAGACGTTCTACGAGCGGCTCGGCCGGCGCGGCTTCGTGATCTATCCCGGCAAGCTCACGGTGGCCGACAGCTTCCGCATCGGCTGCATCGGCGCCCTCGGCGAGGCCGAGATGCGCGGGGTCCTCCAGGCCATCCGCGAAGTCACCGCCGAGCTGGGGGTCGCCTCCTGCGCCCCGGCCCAGAACTAATCCGGACCATCAATGGACGGCCCTCGACCGAGACCGGATGGGTGGCACCGCGGGCGGCTCCCGCGCCGGCGAGCGGCCGGGCGAGGTGCAGCCGAAGGCGAGCCGAGCGAATACAAGAAGGGACGCTGACGGTTGACCGCGGCCAGCGGGCAGCCTTAGGAGAACGGTCATGCGTTGGACACGAGGGCCGCGCAGCTCGGACGTCGAGGATCGGCGGGGGGAGTCGCCCGGGCGCGGGATGGGCATGCGCGTGGGGGGTGGGATCGGGCTGGGCGGCGCGGTCGTCCTCCTGGTCCTGAGCCTGGTCTTCGGCCAGAACTTCTTCGCCCTGCTCGACGGCGGCGGGGACTTGACCGGCTCGCCGGGCGACGGGTCCCCCTCGGCGCCGCCCCGGAAGGCCTCGCCCGCGGAGGACGAGGCGGCGGACTTCATGTCATTCGTGCTCGACGACGTCCAGAACACCTGGGCCCGCGAGTTCATCCAGCTGGGCCGCGAGTACGAGCGGGCCAAGCTCGTGCTGTTCACCGACGCGGTCCGCTCCGGCTGCGGCGCCGCCGACGCGGCGACCGGACCCTTCTATTGCCCCGAGGACCGGAAGGTCTACATCGACCTCGGCTTCTACAACGATCTGAAGAACCGGTTCGGGGCCCCGGGCGATTTCGCCCAGGCCTACGTGCTGGCCCACGAGATCGGCCACCATGTGCAGCACCTGCTGGGCCTCACCGGGCAGGTCCGCGAGGGCCAGCAGGCCCGGCCCGCCCGCGCGGCCGCGCTGTCCGTGCGGCTCGAGCTGCAGGCCGATTGCCTGTCCGGCATCTGGGCCCGCTCCACCAACGAGCGGCGGCTTCTCGAGGAGGGAGATATCGAGGAAGCTCTCGGGGCGGCCTCCGCCGTGGGCGACGACCGCATCCAGAAGCAGGCCGGGGGCCGGGTCACCCCCGAGACCTGGACCCACGGCTCGGCCCGGCAGCGCGCCGGCTGGTTCCGGCGCGGCCTCGAGTCGGGCCGGGTGCAGGACTGCGACACGTTCCGTACCGCGCTGCCGGGGGTCGAGGACCGGGCGCCGCTGCGCTCTCGCTGAGCGGAGCGCGGCGGAGGCTGTGGTAGACTCCCCGCCGATGGAGGTCCTCCTCGACGTGCGGGGTCTCCGCACCCAGTTCCACACCCGGGCGGGCGTGGTCCGCGCGGTGGACGGCGTGTCGTGGAGCGTCCGCAAGGGCGAGACGGTGGCGCTCGTCGGCGAGTCGGGCTGCGGCAAGTCGGTGAGCGCGCTGTCGGTGATGCGGCTCGTGTCCGCGCCCGCCGGGCGCATCGTGGACGGCGAGATCGTGTTCAAGGGGCGGAACCTCCTCGCCCTGTCCGAGGAGGAGATGCGAAAAGTGCGCGGGCGGGAGATCGGCATGATCTTCCAGGAGCCCATGACCTCGCTGAACCCGGTGCTCAGCATCGGGCGTCAGGTCACCGAGACGCTCGAGATCCATCTGGGCATGACGCGGGCCCAGGCGCAGGCGCGGGCGGTGGAGCTGCTCTCGCTCGTGGGCATTCCGGACGGCGCGCGCCGGCTCCGCCAGTTCCCCCACCAGTTCAGCGGCGGGATGCGGCAGCGGATCATGATCGCGATGGCGCTGTCCTGCGATCCGGCCCTCATCCTGGCCGACGAGCCGACCACCGCGCTCGACGTGACGATCCAGGCCCAGATCCTCGAGCTCATGAAGAGTCTCTCGCGGCGGCTGGGCGTGGCGATCCTGATGATCACGCACAACCTGGGGGTGGTGGCGCGCTACGCCGACCGGGTCAACGTGATGTACGCGGGCAAGATCGTGGAGCGGGCGACCGCGCGCGAGCTCTACGGTAATCCGCGGCACCCCTACACCCTCGGGCTGCTCCGCTCGGTGCCGCGCCTGGACGAGCCGCGCCGGGCCCGCCTGCAGCCGATACCCGGCCAGCCCCCCGACCTCTCGCGCCTGCCCGCGGGCTGCTCCTTCGCGCCCCGCTGCTTCTACGTGATCGACCGCTGCCGCGAGCAGGTCCCCCCGCTGGACGAAGCCGCCGCGGACCACCTCTCCGCCTGCTGGCTCGCCAAGGACCTCCACGCCCTGACGCCGGCCGAGCTGGACGCGCGATGAGCCCGAAGGGCGAAGAAGCAAATCTGAAAGCCGAAGAAGCAAATCAGGAGACAATTCTCGAAGTCAGAAACCTCGTGAAGCACTTCGAGGTGGGCGGCGGGCTCTTCGGAGGCCCGGCGGCGGTCGTGAAGGCGGTGGACGGGGTCAGCTTCTCGATCCGCCGGGGAGAGACCCTGGGGCTGGTCGGAGAGTCGGGCTGCGGCAAGACCACGACCGGGCGCGCCATCCTCCGGCTGGATCCGCCGACCAGCGGCGAGGTGATCTTCGAGGGGCGCGACATGTCGACGCTCTCCGACGCCGAGCTGCGCGGCCTGCGCCGGCGGATGCAGGTCATCTTCCAGGACCCGTACAGCTCGCTGAACCCTCGGATGACCGTAGGTCAGATCATCGCGGAGCCGCTCAGCGTCCACCGGATCGTGCCGGACCGCGCCGCCCGCGACGCCCGCGTCCAGGACCTGCTGCGCCACGCCGGCCTGCTGCCCGCCATGGCCCGGCGGTATCCGCACGAGCTGTCGGGGGGCCAGCGCCAGCGGGTCGGCATCGCCCGGGCGCTGGCCATGGAGCCGAGCCTGATCATCTGCGACGAGCCGGTCTCGGCGCTGGACGTCTCGATCCAGGCCCAGATCATCAACCTGCTGGAGGAGCTGCAGGCCGAGTTCGGGCTGACCTACCTGTTCGTGGCCCACGACCTCTCGGTGGTGCGCCACATCTCCGACCGGGTGGCCGTCATGTATCTCGGCAAGATCGTCGAGATCACCGACCGGAAGTCGCTCTACGAGGACCCCCAGCACCCCTATACCAAGGCCCTGCTCTCGGCGGTCCCCATCCCGGACCCGGCCGTGGAGGCCGGGCGGGAGCACGTGGTCCTGGGCGGGGAGGTACCGAGCCCGCTCAACCCCCCGGCCGGCTGCGTCTTCCACCCCCGCTGTCCCATCGCGATCGACGAGTGCCGCAAGGGGGTGCCGGAACTCCGGGAGACCAAGCCGGAGCACCGGGTGGCCTGCATCAGGGTGTAGGGTAGCCGGCCACCCTTGACACTAGCCCGGCGAGTCGCTTAGTGTACGCTAACTCCCTAGGAACTCTTTCCCATCCGGGCGAGTTGAGATCGAAAGTGACCCAGCCGTACTCTCATCGACGAGGAGGTAGCGTATGAGTCATCGAGCCCGACGGTTCCTCGGAGTTCTATCCGTGGGTTTGCTGCTGGCGGCGGTCTCTCCCGCGGCCGCGCAGGACAAGCCCCGGCACGGCGGAGAGCTGGTCTTCGCGGTGCCTTCCGAGCCGCCCTCCTACGACGCCCACCAGGAGGAGACGTTCGGGGTCATCCATCCGATGGCGCCCCACTACAGCACCCTCCTGAAAGTTGATCCGTTCGACAAGACCGGGACCAAGCCGGTCGGGGATCTCGCCGAGTCGTGGGTGATCTCCAAGGATGGCCTGGTCTACACGTTCAAGCTGCGTCACGGGGTGAAGTTCCACGACGGCGCGGAGATGACCTCGAAGGACGTCAAGGCCTCGTATGACAAGATCATCTTCCCGCCCCAGGGCGTCAAGTCCTCGCGGCGTACCACCTACCAGTCGGTGGAGGTCGTGGAAGCTCCCGATCCCCACACGGTGCGATTCCGGCTCAAGTGGCAGGAGTCTTCCTTCCTGCTGAACCTCTCCTCGCCGTGGAACTGGATCTACAAGGCGGAGCTGATCGCCAAGGACCCGCACTGGCACGAGAAGAACGTCATGGGCACGGGGCCCTTCAAGTTCGTCGAGCACGTACGGGGCTCGCACTGGGTGGGCAAGAAGAACGCCGACTACTGGGACAAGGGCAAGCCCTACCTCGACGGCTATCGCGCCCTCTTCATCAAGTCCTCGTCGGCGCAGGTGGCGGCGGTCCGGGGCGAGCGGGCGCACATCCAGTTCCGGGGCTTCAGCCCGGCGGAGCGGGACCAGCTCGTGTCCGCGCTCGGCCCCAAGATCACGGTGCAGGAGAGCCCGTGGGACTGCGTGCTCATGGTGGCCATGCACCACGACAAGAAGCCGTTCGACGACAAGCGCGTGCGACGCGCCATGACCCTGGCCCTCGACCGTTACGAGGGCTCGAAGAACCTCTCCCGGATCGCCATCGTCCGTGACGTCGCGGGCGTCCAGGTGCCGGGCACGCCGTACGCCACGCCGCCCGAGGAGCTGGCCAAGCTGGCGGGCTACTCCAAGGACATCAACGCCCAGCGGGCCGAGGCGCGCAAGCTGCTCAAGGAGGCCGGTGTCCCGGAGGGCTTCTCCTTCACCTTCAAGAACCGCGGAACGCCGATGCCGTACGAGCCGGTCTCCATCTGGCTCATCGACCAGTGGCGCCAGATCGGGCTCAACGTCAAGCAAGAGGTCATCGAGTCCTCCGCCTACCACCCGATGCTGAAGCGGGGTGATTTCGACGTGGCCATGGACTTCGCCTGCGGCTTCATCGTCGAGCCCGACCTCGACCTCGGTCGGTTCGTCAGCACCTCGGACGCCAACTACGGCAAGCACAAGGACAAGGTCATCGACGAGCTGTACCTGAAGCAAGCGCGGGCCGCGGATCCGGAGGAGCGCAAGAAGTACGTCCGCGCCTTCGAGAAGCGCCTGCTCGACGAAGAGGTGCACGTCTTCTACACGCTCCAGTGGAATCGGATCATCCCGCACAGCTCGAAGGTGAAGGGCTGGACGATCACGCCGAGTCACTATCTCAACAACCAGCTCGACACCGTCTGGCTGACCGAGTAGGGAGGGTGGCGGGGGGGGGGGG